>SUTA01000021.1 GCA_015063135.1 Thermoplasmata archaeon | reverse complement strand
TGATTGGAGACTCACCGCGGTATCGAAGAATGTGAGGGAGATCTTCAGACTCTTCGGGCTGGAAGAACCGAAGAGCGGCAAGATTGTGCTGGCCTGATGTAACCTATACAATCCGCAGATTCAGGTTTGAGATGCATCCTCGCTCGGCTTCCTTCAAGCAGAAGAATACTCCGCCGTTCTGGATTATCTCCCCGAACGAGAGCCTGGTGACTCTGTTGGATGGTATGGTAATGCTGTCATCCCTGGATGGTCTGATCCCAGGTTCGATGGGATCGACATTCTCCTTAAGGAGATTCAACCTAGCATCGTACAAAGAGCACTTCCCGTCCTCACCTCTTATCGCGATGGTGTGTGAATCGTGCCCTACTACCTTGCCATGGATGAACCTGTCGCCTTCAGCCGGATAATGCCGGCGGGAATTGGCATCGCGCGAGCATATCAGACTCCCATCTTCAGAGCCGAACTGGACCACGACATGGTCTGCATCATCGTATTTCACGGAGAAGACCTCCGATATGTACGATGCAGCGAGGTGGCCCCTGGCGGGCTTCGTGAGGTCGCACAGCTCCATCCCCTCGCCTGAATCACAGTCTAATATACGGATGGTTACCCTTGGATCCTTGGAGGTGTTATCATCGAGGTCATCCATTGATGCCACGGCAATCCTGTGATTGGATAACTCGCAGATCCTCGCAGAGAACTTGCTCTCGTCGCTGGACATGGTGAAGCTCCTCTTCATCTCACAGGAACGCAGCACGTACCTGTTGAGCGTGACCGGTTTCACTCTGTTCCCGTCCCTGTTGTAGCAGAATACCGTATCGTTCCTGACACTCAATCCGAACCTAAGGTTCCACACCTTATCGAGCTCCAATGAGCATCCTTCAAAGATGTCCAACTTGAATTTGGGTGCCTTCATGCGTGCGAACCTGATGCTGGCGTGCGAACCGCTTCCGATCTCGGATTCCACATCCTCCACCTTCACCAACGATACGGTGCCATCCCTGTCAGAACCGCATACGATCCATCTGTCAATGTCTAAAGGATTGATGGATAGCAGGAGGTCCAAACTCTCTTCATCATAAACTTCGATCGTCGACCCTTTATGGATGAATATCCTGCCATCGAGAACCGCAGCAACTGCATCATATCTACAGGTTCCGAGAGGAATCTCCTCCTTTCCCCTAACGAGAAAGAATCTAGCCTGACTCTCGTTGCCCGTCGTCCTGACGACATACCTGTAATCATCGCTCAGATGATGGATGATGCCATCTTTCACTAACCTCGTGCACCATTGCCCATGGCTGATGGATTTCTCACAAGATAGTTTTTTAGATGACATTAGCACCGTATGTGTTCCTCTTATTCCCAGGAATGTATCGAATATGACGGTTGAACCTTCTATCTTTATCGAGCAATTGGCCACCAAAGAATCAGTCTCTTTATGCTTCTGGCTCATGTGGTCCCCCAGGATCATACCGAAACGTGAATCGTCTACATCCACACTGCCATCGAGCTCGCCTGTGCGCTCATAGTTTTCACCGCTTAACAGGTAAATTCCATTATCTGTAAGCGCCCAGCTGCCATTCTTCGCACGGACAAGATAACAGTTGGAGAATCCCATGTCCTCTGTATCAAAGACGTGGAATGGACCCTTCGAATCGACAAAGTGGATGTAATTCTCTTTCATGTAATAGATTTCAGTCGCATCGTCGTTGACGATTATGTTGTGCACATCCTCTTCGATCTTAACAGGCAAACTGAAATCCGACCCATCGCCGAGATTGAAAGCCTGGAATCCTTCATCGTACACTCTGATAACCCTGGAGCTGTCACCGGACCACAGGATTTCCTTCATGGTTTTCCTTGAACCGAATTTGAAACGACGTACAATACGGCAATCCGCGATGCTCCAGACGTATATCTCATTGTCAGTCAGCACGGCCACCTTGCTGGAATCTGGCGAAATCGATACCGCAGAATCATCCTTCAAAGACTCCAAAACTATGGTAAACACTGGTTGGCATGAGCCCGTCAAGAACACATCGATGCTGTTATCGAACGTCACCTCTGTTGTAGAGGATGGGGGACTGACCATCGAGCAGATGTTGATGCCAATCTTGCCGTCAGGTGATGTCTTGAGGGCTCTAAGCCTGATCGATGGCCTACTCGCCACAAGGTACAGAGGGACGTAGTCGATCCCCTTCAGTGCTTCGATTATCCTCTTCTGGCATCCTTCGTTCTTCTTCAATTTCTTCAGGGCATAGTCTATCATCGTCGACAGAGCCTGCCATTCCTGATTGAACCTCGAATAATGACCGCACTCCTCTATGCGTCCGATCACTGTTTCGGTCAACTTCTCATCATTGGCCCATATATCGTGGACACTACATTCTGTAGCTTTCATAGGAACTGTATCTCCTTGTCGGCGTCAGAGCCGCCTCGGAGACAGCACGATTGCGTAAGAATGCAACCGAATCTCTCGCAGTTCCAACGTTTCCAGAGATGTTTTGATTGATATTTAATACTTCATAATGCGAGTCTACCTCTCAAATATCCAAAAATGTTGCTAACATTGCTAACAAATCAACGTTTAAACCCCAGTATGGTATTATACTGGCATGGATTTCGAACTCGTTCCATTCTCCGAACTGGATGTCGATGACGATTTCTTCGACTCATTGAAGGATGATTACCCTGGATTCGCCGAATGGTTCGAGAAAAAAGCTAATACGAACTGCACAGCGTACGTGAAGAGACCTAACGGTCGCATCTCCGCTTTCCTCTACATCAAGGATGAACCCGAATGCGAGCCAGTGGGCAACCTTCCTGCTATGCCGCGTATCAAGATCGGCACGCTGAAGATAGACGAATCGGCTGGCAACATGAGGCACGGCGAAGGCGCTGTCGGAATAGCCCTTTGGAAATGGGCTATGTCAGGCATCGACCAGATTTATCTGACCGTTTATCCGAAGCATGAATCCCTGATTGGAATGATGGAGGGCTTCGGATTCAAACAATATGGTACGAAGAACGGAGAGATCGTCCTAGTCAAGGACAAGCGCAATCTCGACCTGTCAGAAACGAAATACTATTTCCCATTCCTCCTCAGAGATGGAAGGACCAAGATCATCCCTATCGAGGCCGAATTCCACGACAGGATGTTCCCGATATGCGGAGTGTCCGACGTGAATACATTCGAAGAGGGAATGCCCGTGGGGAACGGGATAACCAAGATATACATAGCCAGTCCCCGCACTAAGATAGATTACCGCATCAATGATGTCGCGTTCATCTACCGCATGTCCAAAGAGCATCCCGGAGTTAATTCACGTCTGACAGCTTATTGCGTGATCGAATCCGTTAAGGTAGTGAAAGTGAACGGAGATCCGAAAATAAACGAACAGAAATTCCTCGATCTCACAGGAAACAAGACCGTATTCACAAATGATGAACTCCGTGCTCTGTATGCGCGCAACAACGTCTACATAATCGGAATGCTGTACTCGGGAACGCTCAAAATGGATAGCAGTTTGAACTACAATTGGCTTAGAAGAAATGGGCTGTTCGATACGCACCCATATAATATCCAATTGAGCATCGAGGATGCCGAGAAGATCCTGGAGGAAGGCGGAATAGATGTGCAGAGTGCTTTTATCGATTAATCCCCCGCACGTACGCAACATCCTAGACGGCACTAAAAAGTACGAATACCGTCGCGTGCGCTGCTCGAAAGAGATTGACGGGATGACGATATACTGCACCTTCCCCGTATGCAAGGTGGTCGCCGAAGCTGAGGTGACCGACATCATCACGGGCGACCCGGAGGATGTGTGGAGGATCACGCACGATGCATCGGGCATCTCCAAGGAGTTCTTCGACAGATACTACGAGGGTTGCGGAGAGGCCGTGGCCTATGCGATCGGCGAAGTCCGCGAACTCCCGGAACCGAGGGACCTGTCCGAATACGGGGTGTCCCGCGCCCCCCAGTCGTTCGTGTACATAGACGGATGACCTAAGCATCTCCAAGCCCCCAACAACCCTTATCATCCCCCACATCCCTCCCAGCCCCATGGAACCGGCCCCCTCCGAGCGCAGAACATTCGACAGGCAGGGCCTCATCGCATTCTGGGACCGCATGGCCCCGTCCTACGCCGACTACACCCGCATGTACCTCGGCAGGAACCGCTGGGTCGACGAGAGGCTCCAGGTCATCCTGCCGGGGATGAGGAACCTCCGCATCGCCGACATCGGCACCGGATGCGGATTCCTGGCCGTGTCCTACGCCCAGCTGGGCCACGAGGTAACCGCCACCGAAATCAGCCGCGGGATGCTCGAACAGGCCAGGGGCATCGCGGAGGAGAACAACGTCGACATCGACTTCGTGGAGGACGACGCCTGCGACACGCATCTCGAGGAGGGCTCCTACGACCTGGTGGTCCTCAGGGACGTGCTCTGCAACCTCCCCGACCATCTCCCCGCACTCTGCCGCCTCGCATCCCTCGTCAGGCCCGGCGGGTTCCTGATGGTGTCCGACGGCAGGTACTTCCTCCACCGCCACGACCCCGCCTACGCCCGCAGGGACGCCTACTTCAGGATGAAGTACGGGACCTCGGAGTACGCCCGCATGCTGCAGATCCGCCAATCCGACTTCGAGGAGCTGGAATCCCTGGTCGGGGACCTCGGCGCCAACTCCTCCCGCCGCCCCTTCCCGGAGGCCGAGGCGCTCTTCGGCCTGGGCATGAACAACATCCGCATGAGGGCGGACGACCGCGACGACTACGCCTCCCTCACGGAGCAGGGCCCCTGCAGGTTCCCCCTGCGGTTCACCCTCACCGCCCAGAGGACCTACCAGTCCGAGAGGTTCCTCTCGGGCGGGAAGAACTCCAAATCCTTCCTCTTCTCGAACCCCATCCAATCGCCGGAGGCCCTGGGGGAGCAGTTCGAAGCCCTGTCCAGCCCCGAGAGGGTCCGCATCCTGATGCACCTGGGGAAGGGCCCGTCCAGCGTCAGGCCCGTCGCCGAGGCCCTGGGGCTGTCCGAGAACAAGGCATCCTACCACCTGGGCATCCTCAGGGAGGCCGGGCTGGTCACCGCGCATAGGTCCGGCAGGGAGGTCGTCTACGGCATCAAGGACGAATCCGCCGTGGAATCCCTTCTGGGAATCATGTCGGACGTCTACGACCACCGCCGATGATATTCCGAAAATTTTCGGGATGATTATATCATCCTACCGATAATTTATATATAGTCATGGAAAAACATGGTTGGATATATAATCCATGTGATGCAAATGGACAAGAACACAACCATACTCGTGGTGGCCATCGTCGCCATCGTGGCCATCGGCGCTGTCGCGGCCGTTGTCATGACGGGCGGCGGCAGCGGCGAGAAAAAATCCGACGCTGTCGGAAGGCTGCAGGTATACGGCAACGCCGACAACGACGACTACCTCGACGGCGACGACATGGACCTCATAAAATCCATCGCCGACGGGAAGACCAAATGGGACAAGAAGAAGAACCCCTACGCCGACGCCAACGCCGACGGCGCCGTCAACTCCAAGGACGTCGAGCACTTCCAGAAGATCCTCGACGGCAAGTCCTGCCTCATGTACTACACGGACTTCTACGGCGACGTGGACTACGTCCACTACCCCGTCACCGGCAACATAGGCGTCAACTACGTCTACGGGCTGCAGGTCGGCCAGACCCTCGGGTTCTACGACCGCATCACCGCCGCCATCTCCAGCGTCATCAACAACTACGACGAGGAGTTCTACCCCGGCCTCAAGGAGATGGATGACATCGGCTCCGACAGCGATGCCGCCGTCTTCGTCGACAACGTCCTCGCCGCCGACGTCAGCTGCGTCCTCGGCTTCTACGACTTCAACAAGAACCTGAAGGAGGCCTTCCACGCCTCCACCGTGCCCATCGACCTCATCAACCTGCCGTATGCCAGGTGCGGCGCCGGGAACCCCGTCGACGCGATCATCACCACCGGCGCCCTCATGGGATGCCTCGACGAGGCCCGCGAGTACGCCGCGTTCTACGACGACACCATGGAGTACATCGGCAGCAAGACCTCCGAGCTCCCCGCGGGGAACAAGGCCGTCCTGCTGTTCAACCCCAACGACTACTCCACCGTGGGAGTGGACACGTACGGAGCGGACGGCAGCCAGCTCGGCGATGCCTGGGTGGTGTTCAACCTCCCCCTGATCGACGACGCCGACCACTCCAAGTCCGCCTACGTCACCATGCAGATCGAGTCCCCCAACATCACCGACGCGGACTACCTGGTCGTGGTCTTCGGCACCTCCGCCCTGTCCTACGACTCCACCATCGCCGATGGATACAAGGTCTTCGAGCAGAAGCTCGAGTTCCTCAAGGGAACCAAGGCGTACCAGAACAAGCACATCGTGGGCGTCGGGTTCGTCCCCATAGGGACCTACCTCGGCATCAGCGAGCTCCCCCTGATGGCGAACGCCATCTGGGGAGACGTGTTCGACGAGGAGTACGGCTACGAGATGCTCGAGGAGTTCTACACCAAGTTCACCCATGTGCCGGCCGGCTACGATTTCGAGAACAGCGGGTACTACCACGTCTACTCGATGAGCCGAGGCGCGAAACAGGGGCCCCTCCGGGGGCCCCGCCTCAACCGTCTTATAGAATGTGAAAGGAGCGGATCCGAACGAGGGAAGTGCGTCTGAGCAGCAAGGTCAGGAGCGCCGTGGAGGCATGGGCGGCGCCCATCGGCTCCGCGAACGGATCCCAGGCCTTCGCGGATTACAGGCACAGGGTCTGGCTCAGGTACATGTTCATCCTCGGCTGCATCGCCCTCACCATCGTCGTCGTGGGCTACGCAGCCACAGTCGGCGCCTACGGCATAGGCATCCTCGACACCTACGAGACCATATGGAACCACATCATCGGGGACATACAGGACATCACCCTGGACCACATTGTATGGAACATAAGGCTCCCGAGGATCGTGGTCGGCATCTTCACCGGCGCGGCCCTGGCCGTCGCCGGCGCCGTTATGCAGAGCATCCTGCTCAACCCCCTGGCGGACCCCTACACCACCGGGGTGTCCTCGGGGGCGTCCTTCGGTGCCACCCTCGCCATCACCCTGGGCGCCACCGTGGCGGCCGGGAGATACGCCATAGTCATGAACGCCTTCCTCTTCTCCCTCATCCCCACATTGGTCATAATCGCCGTGTCGCAGATGAGGAGAGCATCCCCCACGGTCATGATCATGTCGGGAATCGCGGTGATGTACATCTTCAACGCGTTCACGACGCTGATGATGCTGTGGGCGGACCCGAACAGCCTGGAGGAGGTCTACCAGTGGCAGGTCGGGTCGCTGTCCCGCGCATCGTGGACCGAGATCCCCCTTGTGGCCGTGATCGTCGTGATCGGCATCATCGCCGCCCAGCTGATCTCCGGGAAGCTCAACCTGCTGGCCACCGGCGACGAGAACGCCAGGGCCATGGGCGTGGACGCCGGCAGATTGAGGATCGTGTCCATGATGCTGGTGGCCCTGATCTCCGCGGTCGTGGTCAGCTTCACCGGCCTCATAGGCTTCGTGGGGCTGGTCGCCCCGCACATAGTCCGCATATTCATCGGGCCCGACAACAGGTACCTGATACCTGCCAGCGCCGCGTTCGGCGCCCTGCTACTGGTGGCCGCCGACGTCATAGGGAGGGTGGTCATCACCCCGTCCGTACTGCAGGTCGGCGTGGTCACCGCGTTCATGGGCGGACCCCTGTTCCTGTGGCTGATCGTCAGGAAGGACTCGCAGGTGTGGCGATACCAT
The DNA here is from genome assembly GCA_015063135.1 of Thermoplasmata archaeon. Taxonomy (GTDB): domain Archaea; phylum Thermoplasmatota; class Thermoplasmata; order Methanomassiliicoccales; family Methanomethylophilaceae; genus Methanoprimaticola. The sequence goes on along the minus strand of SUTA01000021.1, from coordinate 6,957 downwards.
GGAGATAAGGCTCGAGGGCGTGACATTCGGATACGGGAGCGGCACCGTCCTGCACGGCATAGACCTGGTCCTGGACGGGCCCGGCCTCGTGTGCATAATAGGGCCCAACGGCGTGGGGAAGTCCACGCTGGTCAAGTGCATCAACAGGCTCCTGGAGCCCAGGGAGGGCAGGGTGCTCATAGACGGGAGGGACGTCTCCGAGATGTCCCGCAGGGAGCTGGCCAGGATAGTTAGCTACGTCCCGCCTGCCACCTCCGACCTCTTCAACATGAACGTCGTGGACGCGGTGCTCCTGGGAAGGGAGGGCCTGGGAGGCTGGAGGACCACCCCCGAGGACCTGGAGGTCGTCACGAGGACGCTGGAGCTCCTGGACCTGTCCGAGTACGCGTCCAGGGGCTTCAACCAGCTGTCCGCGGGGCAGCACCAGAGGGTATCCATCGCCAGGGGGCTGGCCAGGGAGACCGACGTCATGATCCTGGACGAGCCCACCTCCAACCTGGATGTGAGGCACCAGGTGTACGTGACCCAGATGCTGAAGGCCGTGGCCGAGGCCACAGGCAAGCTGATAATCATGATATGCCACGACCTCAACATCGCGGCCAAGTACTCCGACAAGCTCATCGTCATGGCCCCTCCTGGGGTGATCCGCGGCATCGGGACGCCGGAGGAGATGATCTCCGCCGACACGATCAGGGAGGTCTACGGGATAAATTGCGAGGTCGTCCGGTTCGACGGCGCGCCGCAGGTCCTTCTCAAGAGCGAGTTCCCGGACCGAGGCGGCATGCAAACGGGTGCAGTCCGTCCATCGCTGAAAAGCCCAGAATGCCAACGTAGCCCCGATGAATGCCAGCACGACGACGTTCACATGCAATACTGGGTTACGGATGTCGCGGTCGTAGGTGATGACCGATACCCCCGCGGCCTTTCCCGCAACCATCAGGATGATTGCCACGAGATTGAACAGGATGAAACCGATGACCAGAGTCACGAGGACCAATTTGTGAATCTCTACATCCTCTATCCCCGATATGGATCCCGTCAGGAAGTTCATACCTCCAGTGAATGCCAGGACCACCGCTGAGAATATGCTCAGCACCGTGACGGTCTGAATGGGGTAGCGGCGGGTGGACTCGGTCACATCAGTTTTTATCCTGTCGGCCTCCATCCTCATTTCCTCCAACCTGCCTGATGCGAGCTCGACCTTCTCTGCTAGTTCCTCCATCCTCTTTATCTCAGATGCACGGGCTATCTCCAAGCTAAAATGGTCGCGGAGCTTCAGAATACTCGCTTCCAAATCATAGCTATAAGGGCCACCCTGGTAGATTTCCAAGACCGTGTCGATATTGGTCATCATGACATCCAAAGAATCCTGGCCATCTACCTCTCCAATCAGCTGCGTGAATTTGCTGTACTGGTGCCTGAAACGGACATTGTCCACATCTAATCCGTAGATGTGCGCCATCCTGTCGGCCGCACCGACAAGTTTTTCCCATTCATCGCTGCCCTTCTCGGACGGCGTTATGTGGGCAAGCTCCTTGAGACAACCATTGAGGCGTCCTGGAGCCCATCCATCCTCTCGTATATGGGCTCGCTGCCTTCCACAATAATCCCTTATCGACTGGAAGGATATCTCGGAACCGCGACTTTTGGCATACGCATTCGACCACGGAGTTCCCGGCTCGTGGGTCTTCCTGATGAGGTCGCCGATGAACATGCTACCGTACTTCTCTACGGAGGCCTCTATGATGTCCCTGTCTTCCTTCGACTCGATCTCGTACCCATTGTCCGACCTGATCGGGGATGCTACGTATGACCTGTACTTGAAGTACACAGTAGGCACCACCGGGCCGTACATCCACGCTTCTATGCGGTCGTTGAAGAGAGACCTCCTGGTCTGATTGTAGAAATCAACCCAAGCGAAGTACAGGACCTTCTGAAGCTTCAGATTGTCGATTGGCCTATCTTCTGCCGAAAACTTGCGAATGATGAAACTGGCTATATCGGTCGCCCTGTAACTCATTCCATCGCCTCCCGATCCTCAGTCGTGCATGATATCGGTTCCAGTATTAAAAAAGGATTTTAGCCATATCAAATCGTTGAGATAATGCAGTAATATACCCTACGAAGAGGTGTCCTTCAGGCGAAGAAAAAATAGGGACCGGACCCCAGTCCGGCCCCGTTTACCCTGACATCACTCGATGTTCAGGATGACCATGTCCGAAGCGGGCTCGCTGTTGGCCTTGATCCCGAAGGTCTTCACCAGCACATCGGCCACCCCGGGCGACAGGAACACGGGGAGCCTGGGCCCCAGCATTATGTCCTTGACGCCGAGCTTCAGCAGCACCAGCAGGACGAGGACCGCCTTCTGCTCGTACCAGGAGATGTTGAACGACAGCGGCAGCCCGTTCACGTCGGTGCCGAAGGCCTCCGCCAGCGCGTTCGCGATGACGACCAGGGAGTAGCAGTCGTTGCACTGCCCCGCGTCGATCACCCTCGGGATGCCCCCGATGTCCCCAAGGTCCAGCTTGTTGTACCTGTACTTGGCGCAGCCGGCGGTCAGGATGACCGCGTCCTTCGGGAGCTCCTGTGCGAAGCGGGCGTAGTAGTCCCTGCCCTTCTCCCTGCCGTCGCATCCCGCCATGACGACGAACCTCCTGATGGCGCCCTGCTTCACCGCGTCTATGATCCTATCCGCAAGCGCCAGCGTCTGCGCGTGGGCGAACCCGATGGTGAGGACCTTGTCGTCTATCTGGGTCGGTGCGGAGCACCTCTTCGCCATCTCGATGACCTCGGAGAAGTCCTTCCTCCCGTCCTTAACCTGTATGTGCTTGGCGCCCTCGATGCCGGCGGTGCCGGTGGTGAAGAGCCTGGAACGGTAGCTATCCTTTGGGATGAGGACGCAGTTGGTGGTCGCGACGATGGGCCCGTTGAAGCTCTCGAACTCCTCCCTCTGCATGTGCCAGGCGTTCCCGTAGTTGCCGACCAGGTTGTCGTACTCCTTGAACTTCGGGTAGGCGTGCGCGGGCAGCATCTCGCCGTGGGTGTAGACGTCCACGCCGGTGCCCCTGGTCTGCTCCAGGAGCTGCTCCAAATCCCTCAGATCATGCCCGGTGATCAGTATCCCGGGCCTGGAGCCTACAGATGTCTTAACCTGAGTTATCTCCGGCGCGCCGTAGCAATCCACGTTGTACTTGTCCAGGAGTGCCATGGTCCTGGCCCCGACCTCCCCGCACTCCATGCAGAGCGCTATGAGCTGCTCGGCGCCCAGGTCCTCCCTGATCGCCGCCAGGCCCTTCCTGATGAACGCCGTGACCGATGCGTCCTCCGCCCCCAGGACATATGCGTGGTGGTAGTAGGCCGCCATCCCCTTCAGCCCGAAGAGGAGCAGCTGCTTCAGGGACCTGAGGTCCTCGTCGGGATCGTACGAATCGACGCCGCAGTCGGACCCTGACAGGGAATATTCCTTCCCCATCCTTCCCATGAGGGCATCGCTCGTCGCTATAGCGTCCTTTATCCTGCCCATGTCGAAGTTGGTGTTGGTCAGGGTCATGAACAGGGACCCGACGATGTGCTCGTCCATCTCCCTCAGGAGCGCGGCGTCGCCGCATCCCCTTGATGCCGCGGACAGCTCGATCAGCGTGGCGATCAGCCTGTCCATCTCGTCCGCCAACGCCGCGGACTTCCCGCAGACCCCGTTCCTCACGCACCCCGTACCGGCGATGCTCTCCTCGCACTGCATGCACTTCATCTTTGTTCTCTCCTGATATCTTAATGATATTAGATATCAAATAGATACTAGACTATAAATACGGGGAAGTTTCTGGATGGAAAGCATGCACGAGACCTGCACGGTGTACAGCACTCTTGACTATCTCTCCAAGAAATGGGCCATGGTGATCCTCTTCGAGATGAGGAGGGGAGGGGACTGGATGAGGTTCTCCGAGGTCCACGCCAAGCTCGGGTGCATCACGCCGAAGATCCTCACCGAGAGGCTCAAGGAGCTGGAGGCAGAGGGGCTGATAGAGCACCGCGTCGATGCATCTGAGGTGCCGGTGAGGAGCGAGTACAGGCTCACCCAGGCCGGGCTTGAGATGACGGACATCATCCTGGACATCAAGATGTGGGCCCTGAAGTGGAAGATAGACAACAAGCCCTGCGAGAGGCTCGACTGCTGCAAGTGCAGGCTGCGAGCACCAGCATCGGAGCATGTGCCGCGGGCTCCATTATCGCCTCCGTCAAATGCTGGGGCGTAGCATTCTATATATCCATCGGCGCCCTATTCGACCGACAGGAGGAACACGAGCATGGAAGGCTACAGGCTCGAGAAGACCGTTCTGGCCGCCGCGTACCACTTCATCAGGGAGCACGAGAGGATAGTGGGCCAGCATCCCACCGGCCTCATGTTCAACAAGTACATGGTCCTCCTGAACAGGCACCTCGAGGGGCTTGGCAAGGACATGAAGCTCCCCCACTGCTGGTACAGGTGGGGGGACGAGGTCATCGCATACGCCTTCAGGGACTATGTGGCATTCAACCGCGAGGGCACGTACCTCACCACTGCGGAATGGCTCGGAGATGACGTCCCTCTGGAACCCAGGATGCCGTATTCCAAGGAGATCTCCTCCTTCACCGCTGATTTCATAAGGGAGCGTTCCGGCAAAGAGGGGTCCGAGATAGCGGTGGACGAGACGTACGATGGCGCCCCCTACGACTTCCAGAGGAACTACAGGATGGTCCGCGAAAACCTCCGCGAGGCGCGTCATTCCCATGTCGACCCGCGTGAGGGGATGCTGCCGGAGCTCTTCAAGAAAGCCATGGATTCGTTCCCGCGCGGATTCAAGGATGTCGAGGAATCAAAGGATCACTTCCGCATACTCTTCGAGGCGGCCCTGTCAAAGAACGCCGACCTTGACGACCTGTTCTATATGTCTGAAGACTTCTGGTTCATGTTCTGCTATCACCTCAGGCTGAAAAAGAACTACAACGCCACCGAGGAGACCCTGAGGATCTGGAAGGCCGCGAAGGAAGAAGGGGATGCCAAGTTCGAGGAGATACTGCAGGACCTGGCCCATGCATTCGCCGCGGACTCCGAAGACCGTTGGGTGAAAGAGGCCATCGCCGCCAGGGAGCGCCACATACGTGACTACGAGGCGCTGCTAGACGAGTTCTACAATGATGACCAGGTGAGCGGTTGAACCGCCCCGATCTCATGATTGACACATGCTGCCTAGGTAACAAGACCTTGATGGCCTGGTTGGGAAAGTACAATGGTGGCAAATTCATCTCCGCCGTTTCCTATATGAAGTACAAGACGGATGCGATCTCAAGGGGGAAGGGCGAGATGTTCGACAGGATAATCCGCTCCTCCGGAATCAAGGTGCGCCCCTTTGACAAGAACGATGCGGATATGGCCGCAAAGCTCATGGCCAGCAGACCCGATGAAATCCTCAGGTGCAATGCCTGCGGCAATATCAACTGGAATGATACCATGATTGCGGCCCAGGCTGAGCGCCTTAGCCTCACGGTCGTGACCGAGAATACCAAGGACTACCCATCCGACCCGAGTTTTCGCGTGATGACCGCCAACGAGGTCATTAGCTCGTTCCACACATTCCGAGTTTTTCCTGCCGCGGCATGATATTGCATTCGTTGAATCCCTCTCCAAAAACAAGCAGGTTGGCTGCTATATCCACACTAATCCATTATACACTCGCGTGGATTATCATAGAAACATGGTCTCCCGCGAGCTCGATGAGATATGCGACGAGTACGGCAGGTTCGATCCCGAGCTGAGGCTGTACTTCGCATACGAGACGTTCCAGGAGATGGCGGAGGCCTTCGGGGAGATCCGCGGGGACACCCAGAAGGGGCGCGCCGAGGCGGCCCTCCTCGTCCTGCACGCCTCCATGGCCGGGGGGAGGCCCCGCAGGAATGAGCGCGAGTTCCTGAGAAAGATCATGAACGCGGACCTCAACTACGACCCCGCCGGCTCCGCGGAGTACGTCGTGGGCGAGAGGGAGAGGCTGTTCGACCACCGCCCCATCCTCATGAGCGGGTACAGGATGCTCCTGCTGAGCGTGTGCTCCCTCAAGGGGAGGATCACGTGGAAGGAGAGGAAGTGGCTGCAGAAGGTCCTGCGACCCCATGTGATTTCTGATCGGGGCCCGTACAGCCCGAGGCCCTCCGCGATCATTGATGGATCGCAAAAGTGAGGACCAGGGCAACCAGCTACAACTTTGGACCCTGGTCCTGGAGACAGCCCGGTTCCTTCTGGAACTGGGCAGGCTGCTCTTGCGAGCTGCAAAACCCACCACCTTCCAGAATGGAGGCTCCTGGCTTCACGGTATCGATCGCATGGTCGGTACATAAACTTGCTCCATCGCCCTCGGCATCGTGATTTGATGTCCGTAAACGAACCTTGAAAAGACGACCCCGGTTGGGAAAACCACCAGGGTGAAGTCCGGCCGCGGCAGGACTTCCCCGCCACGGTCGAGCAGATCCCTGGTAACCTCACTGGAGGATTCATAAATGAATCGCGAAAGTGAGGACCAGGGCCTGAAACTGCAACTTTGGACCCTGGTCCTGGAGACAGCCCAGTTCCTTTTGGAACTGGGCAGGCTGCTCTTACGAGCGGCTAAACCTATTACCTCCCTCGCGGGAGGGCTCCAGGTTATGGTATATTATTATACAGCAGATAGATAAAGCCTCGTCTAGGGGCGAAGGCTCCATGCAATGGGGCCCCGGATATGCTGGACAGTCATCCGCGAATGGGGAACCATTAAATACCCCTTGAATTTACAGGGGTATGCGCGAGCCGATGAGGCACGCGGATATGGAGAATCATGATCCCCGACCCAGGGAAGCTGGGCGTGATCTCATGCATTCTGACGTTCGATGCTACGAATGTTCCGTTTAGACGGACCATTCGGCATGTGCTAACAACACAGCCTATTCATA
>SUTA01000040.1 GCA_015063135.1 Thermoplasmata archaeon | reverse complement strand
TCCATATGCGAGGAGCTGGGTTCGTTCCCACTTACGGTTTTGGTTAGGGAAGGGGAGCAGAAGAGACGCATATTCAGCAATTTCGTGCCCCTGATCAGGCTCCTGAGGAGCAGAATCAGGGGCAAATTAGGAAGAATCGCAAGGAATCGGGCGTCATTGGATGCCTTCTGATACCGGTTTTCCGTAAGTGGAAACGAGAATGACATCTGCGGATATCGTGCAATCCCAGCGGAAGCTAGGTCAGCAATCAGGCATAAGTGGCGAACTCAGGTTAGAGAAGTATCAGCCATTAACTGCCGAAAGGTTGGAAGAGTTGGAGATTAATGCTATAAAAATATTCAAAGTAGAAGGGTCAGATGACGTCCATCTAGAATTCATTTGGGATGAAAATCTTAACTGAGATATCGATCACTTTTGATGGTTTCTTCAACCATGTCTGCGCATTTTGAGAGATTATTCTGTATATCTTTACCCCAGAAACGTAGCACTTTCCACCCAAGTTCTTCTAGGGCAAAATTTACTTCTTTGTCACGTTCAATGTTACGCTCAATCTTAGGAATCCAGTACTCGCGATTGGTCTTAATCTGAGATTTTCTAGTTTCCCAATCATATCCATGCCAGAATTCTGAATCACAAAAGATTGCTACTTTCTTTCTTAGAAAGACTATATCTGGTTTTCCCGGGAGTGTACGAACATTCTTTCTGTAACGAAGCCCCCTGCCCCAAAGTTCTTTTCTTAGTAACAATTCTATTGAAGTGTCCTTACATCTGATGGCTTGCATGTTTTTTTTGCGCTGTTCAGGGGTATGATTATCAGACATACGACCACTAATGGATTCCATTGGTTGCTAATTGGGGGTGAATTTTTTATCGCAGACAATACTACTATTTTTGGAAAGATTATTAGTGTTATTTTCTATGTTATTATCTTCAATTTGCTAAATAATGAAGAACGCATATGGCTGTTGGTATTATAATAATTGCTGAGAAAATATTTCCATCCAGCCATATGCTTTTTATTACATTTGTTCGCATTTCCTCGTCTATTTCTTCTTGTAGTGGCTCAGTTCCATCTTTTTGTATTAAATATCCTTCAGTTTTTAGATAATCAAATAACTCATCAGATCTTGATTTGATAAATTCTTCATAATTTTCATTCATGAAGTAATCGTATGTTTTACCTGTAATGAAATGTCCCTCAAGTATCGATTTAAATTTATCTTTGCCTATTTTTTCGCCTATGTCACTCGTATACTTTTCAATCGAGTGGTTGCTAATTGAACCATTTGTAGACTTTTCGATAAATGATAAGTTGAGAATAGAGTCTACGTCTCCAAAAACATCATTATACCTATCTAGGGGAAATAGGTGGTGTAGATTTGCTATATCAAGATGAACAGGGGTTGCGTTATAGAAATCTTTGGGGTTTTTGCTGAATAGTACGCAACGTATAGCAGTTGGTATAGCACCCTTGCTGGATTTTTTTAATTTTTTTATGTAATCATAGTTCCAATGAATTGCACATTCGAAGGAATCTTCAGGGTTGGGAAGCTTGCCATCTGAAATCCAGCTTTTCAGAGCCTTGTAGTCTTTGCCCATTTTTCCTGGTGCGCCATCCACATACCGCTCATTAAACGCCGTGTAGTAGAAGTAGCTTAATATTTTTTTATTGGTTGCAGCACGGTCTAGCATTGACATGTCGTCGTATCCGGTTGTTATAATAGAAGCTGCAATCACTGGTATTGCAACCGAGTAGGGAATTAAATCCATCGTTGTTTTTAGGCCCGTGTGAGAATCCAGTATGGTGGCTGTAGTCCTAAATGCACTGATCGCTAAGTCCCACTTTTCAGATATTATTGATGCATTGAGAGATTTAGCTAGTGCATTCTTTTTATGATCTTTCTCTGCATGTAACGCAATTGCTTGAAGAACCATTTCACGATTCCTATATTCCTTGTCTTTTACATTTTTTATAAATAGGCCGGCTAGTTCAGGATATGTCTTGATAGCAGTATCTAACTTGCTCTTGATATCTAGAGATGAATTTTCGGAAAGGTATCTGGCAACACATATGTCAAATGAATCTAGTTTTATCCCGGTGTTGTTCAGTGTTTCGAATATTCTGCAGACGGCTGTAAGATCCATGCCTTTGGACAGTTTTAAGGCTTTTAGTGAATACTTTGAAAATGGTTCAACTAAATTTTTCAAATATATTCTAAAGAATGATTTTTCATCTTCCGGTTTATTAGCATTTTCCAGATATTTCTCGAAGAAGCTGTTGAATTCCACCTCATCTTTCAGAAGACAGAAAGGCACAAGGTTGCCCATTATGTTATCCGGTGGTGTTTTCATTCTTTTTACAATGATTATTTTATCTTCAACAAGGTTAATTCTAGAGATGTCGTATTTGTTTCCCACCATTCCGGCATCAATACATTTGTTGTAAAGGGCATGTGTGTCCAGGAAGTAGTATTTGGTGGTCCCATCACTATAGATACGACCTTTATTGTAAAATGCTTGGTAGCAAGATGTCAGGCGTTGTTGGCCATCAAGAATGAGATATTCTGATTTTTCTTTACCACATGATCCATCGAACGGATGTTTGGCGAGATTATTTCCATCCGGCATCATCAGTAAGACGCCCATCGGATAGTTATGAAATATCGAATCTAAAAGTAATTTTATATCTGATTCACCCCAAACAAATTTCCTTTGGAAGTTAGGAAGATTCCATTGACCTTGATCAATGAATTCCAATGCATCTTGAAGGTTGAATTCATCGTTTTTTACAGCATCTGCCATACATGACGGACAAATTATGACTAGATATAATTGCCGGAGTTCGCATTATACGAAAGTTTATAGCAGCATTCAGTAATCATGTCTCAATGGCAGGAGAATACAGAGTGGCAAGTTTGTTTGCCGGTATTGGAGGGATCTGTCTGGGATTCAAGGAAGCGGGAGCAGATATATCTTGGGCGAATGAAATTGACAAATATGCCTGCCAGACCTATCGTGAGAATTTTAATGGAGCTCCGTACCTCGATGAGGGAGACATTTACTTGAAGAGTGTGCCACAGGATATGCGCATAGATATTGTAGTTGCCGGTTTTCCCTGCCAAGCATTCTCTATCGCCGGATATCGTAAGGGATTCGAGGATGAACGCGGTGTACTTTATACCCAGGTTCTCAGAATCATACAGGAAACCAGGCCGGAGGCCGTCTTTCTGGAGAACGTGAAGAATCTCAAGAGTCATGATAATGGCAACACATATAGAGTCATAAGGGAATCTCTGGAGGCTGAGGGATACATTGTCGATGAGCGCGTTTTTAATACGAAGAGTTACGGCAATATACCGCAGAACCGTGAGAGGATATACGTGGTTGCTTTCAAACAACATGAAGATGGGTCCTCAGCTATGGATTATTTTGAGTTTCCAGAACCTATTCCTCTTACTACGACGATACACGATATCGTGGATGTCGATGATAAGAAAGATGATAGGTTTTACTACGCACCTGATCATATTTATTATGATAGGCTGAATGAAGCCATGACAGACAGCGATACTGTTTATCAGTGGCGCAGGGTATATGTGAGAGAGAATCAGAGCAATGTATGCCCTACTTTGACAGCTAACATGGGCACTGGAGGTCACAATGTGCCTATAATTCGCGACAATTATGGCATAAGAAAACTCACTCCGGAAGAGTGTCTCCGCTTCCAGGGATTTCCGGAATGGTACCATTATCCGGAAATGGCGCCGTCTCATAAGTACAAGCAAGCGGGGAATTCCGTTTCGGTGCCGGTGATAAGGCGCATCGCGGAAAAGATGATCGAAGCAATGGATGGTTATAGAGATGCTAAGGGAATCGAGTCCTGAGTAGAGGAATAACTATTACAGAAATCTGATAGCCCATTGTTCGCTGTCACTGATACATTCTAACAGTCCCAAGCCGTATCTGGATTACAGGGTGGCTGAGAATCTATTCTGCGAGTGTTTTGGGGCCGAGAATGTCTCCAGGAGGGACATAGCCGTAGATGCGGTGCTTGGGGGTACGGGAATAGGCATCAAGACATTTGTCGAGGGAACGGCTTCCCAGAAGATCGCTGAGTTCGACAAGGACTCTGGTTTTACGCGCATATTCGATGATCTTAAGATAGTACAAGAGGTTGCAAAGAGGCGTAATTTTAGGCTGGAGAAGGCAGCCCGCTCCTTGGGGCTGACTGAGATGATCTACCACTACACTGTGAGGTATGATGGGCTAATTCGTATTTTTGAGTGCCCCATGCATCCCATAAAAATTGACGGCATATCTTATGTAACTCGTACGGGGGAAACAATCTCTTTTACAGATGGAATTAATAGCTACAAGTTCTCGCTTTCCAAGAATACATTGTATATGGATTTTGATTTGTCGGATCCCATTGCAGAGCTCCCCGTTAAGATAATGCAGGATGCATCCAACAGTCTGGTGGAGTTATACGAATCGAAGTTCGGAACGGTTTCGTTCTCATCGCCGGATGATGAAGGCAAGATGGAGGAATTAGAGATTGCCGAGGTTCTACCCCCTAACCCCTATCTGTCGGACGCCGTGGTCTTGCCATTGTTCTCGGTAAAGAGGAAGGATGGTAAGCAGATCCGCTACGTCCCGGAGGCTTCGGGGATGAACCAATGGAATGCTGCGGGGCGTCCGAGACATCCGCGTGAGGTCTACATAAGCGTCCCCCGGTACATCCACGAGCAACACCCGGGGTTCTTCCCTCCGAGCACGCAGTCATTCGATTTGGAGATTCCGGGAGGCAAATATCTCAATGCTAAATTATGTCAGCAGGGGGACAAAGCGTTGATGTCCAATCCCAATAGTGCACTCGGGGAGTGGCTCCTCGGCAAGTTATTTGATCTTCCGGAGAGAAAGCTCCTTAAGTACGAGCTGATGGAGGAGATAAAGGTTAATCCTCACTAATGCTGAATTTTGATAACGAGGTTTGTTGAGAATTATCTGGCTGCCCATTTCAGAACGAAGGGTATTTATATAAACATCGTTATTACTAATAACGATGACTTACAACGTGGTCCAA
>SUTA01000020.1 GCA_015063135.1 Thermoplasmata archaeon | reverse complement strand
CCCTTTCAGAATGTCCGTGCATCTTCCGATCACGAACCTGTAATGCCCAATCGTGGTCGGTGCCCTGTTCCTCCTCTCGAGATGTGCAAGATAATCCTCGATCCAATCCATGTCCTCAATCTCCTTTCAGATAATCTATCCGGGCACCGTCCCGCAGCCTTATTCAATAAGACTGAACACGGGACGTTCCCGAATTGATATCAGAGGACTCCGTTCATCATCGCTTCGGCCTTCCAAACTGCATACTCTTCGTATTCGGAAGTGCCCATCAGAACGTCCAGCACTTTCTTCTTGTCCGCGAACATGCCCCTGAAGGGTTCATCTGGGAACATTATCACCGACTTCCTCTTCGAATGCCTTACTGTCGCAACGATCTCCGGGACGGACATCCTGTTCTCTTTGTCGGTCTTCCTGATGACCAGTCTGTATCCGGTGTACTGGTCCTGTTCCACTATGATGTTCTCGCTGTTTAGGACAGCGATCTGCCAATCCTGCATTCAGGCCACCTCCTCGGAAGTTCTGTCCGTCGATTTCCAGAAGCAGTCCATGCAGAAGTGTTCATCCTCCGTTCTTCCTCTCGACGTGTATTCGTCATCGCCGATGATCCTGCCGCATACGCAGCACTTCCAGAATGCCATCAGCAGCACCTCCCGAATGCACCTTCGACGTAGTTCCCGTCCTCATCCAGAGGATACACATGGGGGTCGTCCTCGACCATGAATCCATGGTCCCCGTTCCCGCATTCGCGGATCCATGCCACAAGGTATCCGATGCCTTGGTAGTCATGAGAGTCGATCTGAAGATCGTGTCTGTCCCATCCGTACTCGACGATCTCCAGGATGTCCTCGAGGCGAAGTTTCTCCACATTCACCTCTCCGGTCAGAATCTTATAATCGGTTTCAAAGCTGTTTCTTAAGTCGTTTATCTTGTTTTCAGGTACGTTCTTAGCGAACATTTCTTTTCAACCCTGGGCTTTTTTCGAAACCCAAGGCGACTGACCGAAGCCCTGCGTGCACGTAGCTTACACACTGGAAGTGGAAAGCCCGATGACGCAGGGCAAGATAGCTGAAGGGTGGAGAAAAAATAGCGCAGGGTGTTAGGAAAGCACCTTCTTCTCAATTCTTCTTTATCTTTGGGGTATGGTGATCAGCGTGTTGTTGCAATCATCTGTTCACAGAGAATAAACTAAATGATCCCTCGATGAACCAATGAGCGGGTATTGTACCAACGATGCCTATAACATCAAGCGTGGACCTCGATCGATTATGGACGTCGAATAGAAAATACCATCATCGAAGGCTGTGATCAAACAAGTCTTGTCATAACTCCTCTCTTGTTTTTGATTCAACCCTTTCGTGTCTTTCTTCGCGAGGCTTTTGGGCTCGTCGAAGCCTGTACTTTTGAACTATTCACACAAGTAGATCCGGTCTCCTGTCTTTCAGGACCTGGCTGAGAAATCAAAGTTCCAATCTGAAATGTCTCTCCAGCCTGACCCTTTCTCTGTCGATTGAAAAATTGGCCTGCCATATCTTCACGCCTTTCGACACGCATTCATCGACTATTCTCTTGACCTCATCATAGTTCGTGCTGCGCTCAATCACGCGGAATCCAGGATTGTCATAGATGAACACGATCAGAAGGACGGCCTTCTGATGGGATTGAAGACTTCCGGCCAATTCCTGCATATGGCGCGTCATCCTGTCCGTTGATGAGAACGGAGCGGTCTTCTTCACCCTGATATAGTCGGGGATATCTACCTGCAGATGCTGAAGCGGGGTCTTCACTTCCAGATAGTTGTCGCCTACAAGGAAATCCAGTTTGGATTGACCGAGAAATCTCTCCCTCTGAACATCCCCCGTCCCGATGACATCCGATAATCCACCATTCCTGAGATAGTGCTCGACATAACGGTTCGCCGCGTTCTGATTGATCCCGATCCAGCTCTTATCCTTCGTTTCCGGTCTGTCGAGGCTGATCGCCTCCACCGTATAGGGAGTCTTCCTCTCCGGATTAGATGATGCGGATAGCAGGCAGGGCCTTCCCGCCACATCTATATTGCCGATGCGGCCCTTGGTGGGGCAATGGCAGCTCACCTGCTTTCCGCCTACATCAACCAGCATGGTGTAGATACTGCTCCTTTTGATCACGATTCCTTCTTCGAGAGACCTATCGAATCTGAAATCATCGTCCATCAATGAGATCACCTGAGTTTCTGGACGACCGTGAAGAGCACCAGGTCTTCGACTCCGGTGTTCATGATGCTATGCTCCTTCCCGGATGGACAGACGTGGCATACTCCGGGCACCAGGTGCTCCTCGACGCCGTCGCATACTGCGACCCCCGTCCCCGAAACGATGAAGTTGATGTCGTTGCTGTCCTTCTGGAGATGCTTGCCTATGGACGCACCCGGCTCAAGTCTGCTCCAGATGATCCTGCAGTCATCATCGTTGTACATCTTGGAGAACATCAGTCCTTTTCCTCCGTTCATCCCTTCGATGCATAGGTCGTCCATCGAATTGAAATCTATGAGCATTTACGGTCACAGTCTGTGCTTTGATATCGGAGTTGATAAAACAATATGATGAAATAGAAATCTACTGATACATATTTGGAAAAATGTCTCATATTAATCACGATAGAATCATCCAAGCCACTATGAGTCTCATGTCGACGAAGCCGTATGATGACATCAGAGTGATCGACATCTGTTCGGAAGCAGGAGTGGGGCGGGCTACATTCTATCGCGCTTTCGATTCCAAGGATTCCGTCCTCGAAGCATTCTTCCGTGACATCATGGACGACATATCGGATAACGCAGAAAAATCGAATGACGGCACGTGGTCGTCCTACAAGAATTACATGGAATCTGTGTTCGAAAATCTTTCCGGATACAGGGATCAGATACTTGCGATCCATAGGAACGGATTTCTCCATCGTTTCAAAGGACCTATGATGAGGAGTTTCGGATACGATGACGAGGCGGATGGGGAGAAACGTTTCGCAATCGCATATCACGTAGGAGGCATAATCGAGTTCCTCGGCATGTGGGCGGACGGAGGTATGGTCGAGGAGCCGGCATATATGGCGGACCTCGCCGTGAAGATAGTGGCGTCACCTAGAAGGCCGGCGCTCATGCAGCGGCGAGGTATCTAATCTGTTCAAGTCCGATGTCAGCGCCTTTTCATCGATTTGAACAATTGCGCCAGCAGACCATACTCCATCGATGAGGCTAACCGATGGGTCAGAATCGGACTAACAAGCTGTTTCGTTTGTGTGTTCACTTATATTCGTCCGGACTGCATTCCTTGTAAGGCAGCGCCTTGTATACCGCATCCAGGTGCTCGCACACCGTGTTCCCGAGATCGGTGCAGAACAGTGGCTTTATGTTGTGCTTGTACGCCTGCGTGTCCTCGCGTACGAGCCCGTAGGCTATGAGTTTCTTCAGTGCCTGATATTTCACCTTCATCGAACCGTCGTCCTCGTCGACGGCCTCCTTCTTCATGATCCCCGGGTTGCGGTAGATCCTCAACAAAACCCCTTAACAAACACTATGGATGACGGCAATCATAACGTCGGAATTCGTAGACGAATGAATCTCTGCGACGTGGACGTACCTCCGCGCCATAAGGGTAGACAGAAGAGTATAATGGCGCCGAGAGGGAGATTTGAACTCCCGAGGGAAAGTTCCCACGAGCTTTCCAGGCTCGCGCCTTACCGGGCTGGACTATCTCGGCTCAATGTCGGGGAACTTATCGCGATATAAAAACAGTTCGGTATCGTTCCATGTCGGGGATCGCATCTTATGGGGGGCGGGGCCAACCCTCCTGTGGGGCGCTCCCGTGGTATCCAGTATATCATTTAATTATTCTCAAAATTGTTATATATTTTGAGAAAATACTGATGCCATGGATTTCTCAGGATGCCCGCTCAGCAAGAGGTACTATTCCGGTTCCGAGAGGAAGACAGGTATCGTGTACAAGGGCGAGCCGTGGATCCTCAAGTTCCAGACGAAGGATTCCATAGGATACAGGTTCAACCACGTATCAGAGCATATAGGGTCCAGGGTGTTCGAGCTGTTCGGCATCCGCTCACAGAACACCGAACTTGGCACATTCCACGGCGAGCAGGTGGTAGCCTGCAGGGATTTCGTCCGCGACGGATGCATGTTCGTCCCGTTCAACGACGTGGGCGAGAGCACCCTGGAGCATGACAAGGAGCAGTTCCAGTACACCCATGAGGACGTCATGGAGATGCTCGGATTCAACACGAAGCTCACCGACGTCCAATCGACGACCGACGCATTCTGGAACATGTACATAGTGGACGCCCTCCTTGGGAACTTCGACCGCCACGGTTCCAACTGGGGATTCATCAAGGAGAGCGGCCGCTACGAGCTCGCGCCCGTGTTCGACAACGGCTCCTGCCTGTTCCCGCAGATGATTGACGAGGATATGATGACCCAAATAATGGGTTCCAGGGAGCTTACCGAGGAGCGCGTGTTCAAGTTCCCCACCTCACAGATCAAGCTGAACGGGAGGAAGAGTTCCTATCACGAGGTCATATCAAGCATGGAGTTCGAGGAATGCAACAGGGCTCTGGAGAGGATGGTGCCGAGGTACGACATCGACCGCATCTCCGCCGTGATCGACGGGGTGGAATGCATCTCGGAGGTCCATAAGCGGTTCTACAGGCATATGATAGAATCCCGCTTCGCCCTCATGCTGGAACCTGCCTACGAGAGGCTGCGACCATGAGATCGGTGACCAACTCCGCCCTCATCTGCTGGGATGACGAGCTCGGAATCCAGTACCGCATATGCCGGCTGGACTACACTGAATGGGAGGACGGGGAGTACGAGTACGTGTTCACCCCGGACTACCGGGTGATGGACATCCTCCCCATGGTGCAGGTCGGCGGGATTCCCGGCCTCGACCTGGACCTCCGCCGCGAGAGGTACGTCAGGCGCAACATGCAGCCCGTGTTCATGACAGAGAGGAGCCCCCCGAGGAACCGCATCGGCCTCTGGGACGAGCTCAGGAGCGTGGGGCTGGACCACTACGACCGCCTGGAGTGGCTGATACGCACCAACATGATATACTCCGGGGACAGGCTGTACGTCATCCGCTACGAGGAGCCCCGGAGCCGCGATTTCGAGGACGGCATAAGGCGGGACGCCGTCGCCCTGTGCAGGGACATGCTGAGGGCCCTGGGGTCCGGGGCCGAGGTGTCCGTCTCCGGCAGGAAGCTAGATCACGAAGAGGCCGTGGCCGTCGGGAGGATGCTGAGGCTGGTGCTCCTGTCAGACAAGGCGAAGAATCCGAAGAAGCCGGACCCGCCCTGCGTGGGCAGGAAGCGGAAGGAAATCGGCATCGAGACCCTCCGCAAGGTCAAGCTGGACATCGACTCGGGGAGATATACTGCGGGGGAGATGGCGGACATCCTGGGCATCAGCAGGGCGACACTGTACCGCCGCCTCAGAGAATCGGGCCTGATGGGCCGATCGCTCGGGCAGCCAGGCGATGTCCTTCCTGAAATCGTCCAGGTGGTGCCTGACCTTCCTGGCCCTGGCCAGCTCGGCGGGGTCGAACTCGAACACGGCCTCCCTGAGCTTGGTGCCGCAGTCGGCGACGATGTCGCCCAGCGGGCCGTAGGCCCTGGAGCATCCGTGCATCATCAGCCCCGACAGGGGGCCGATGTTGTTGACGAACGCGAAGTAGGTGACGTTCTCCAGCGCCCTGGCGGCAGCCACCCTGTCGAAGTAGGGCTTGGAACCCGCTGCCGACGCCGCCACGCAGATGTTGACGTCCGCCCCCCTCAGGGAGTTCCCGTGCAGGATCTCCGGGAAGAAGACGTCGTAGCAGACGGACAGCCCGAACCTGATGCCGTGGTACTCCGCCATGGCAGGGCCGCTCCCCGCGGTGAACTCCGGCTCAGCGTACGGCCCGAACTGTGCCAGATGTGCCTTGTCGTAGCAGACGGTGACATCCGGGGACACGAACGCGAGGCTGTTGTAGACCCTCCCGTCGGGCGAGAACCTGGGCATGCCGATGGCAACGGCCCTGTCCTCCCTCTCGCAGATCTTCGATATCTCGCCCATGGCGAGCTCCACCCTCATGTCCTTCCCCTCGAGGGGGTACCCGTAGCCCGTGAGGAACATCTCGGGGAAGATGTGCACATCCGCCTCGTCCCTGGCGAGTATCTTCCTGACGGTTCCGAGGTTCGCCTCCGGGGTGGGGGCCGCGGGCATCTGGCAGAGGCCTATCCTGGCGTTCATGCTCTTGGTAGGGTGCGGGCCGCTTAAAAACTCCGCGCATCAGATATATCCGTTGGACGATGCGGGATGCATGGCCGACCTCCTGGACCCCCGCCGCACAGCCGCCCTCATGGCGGTGGTATTCGCGGTGACGTTCATGGACGGCCTGGACGGCAGCATCGTCAACGTGGCGCTGCCGGACATCGGCGAGCACTTCGGGGTGGACACCGCCACCGTTGCGTGGGTCGCCATCATCTACTTCATGGTCCTGGCCGGGACGCTGGTGGCCTTCGCCAGGCTGGCAGCCAAGGGCGGCGTCAGGAGGATCCTGACCTGGGGGATCGCCATATTCACCGCATCGTCGCTGGTCTGCGGCCTGTCCCAGTCCATGGACGTCCTTCTGGTCGCCAGGGGGGTCCAGGGGCTGGGGGCGGCCATGATGGGCGCCGCCGGGCCCATATGCTGCACGGAGCACCTGCCCCCGCAGAAGCTGGGATTCGGCATGGCGGTACTGACGATCGGCGCATCCGCGGGCTTCGCGCTGGGGCCGGCGGTGGGCGGGTTCATAGTCGATCTGGCGAGCTGGCACTGGATTTTCCTGATCAACGTGCCCATAGGATTGGTCTTCATCCCCATCCTGCTGTACGCCGCGCCGAAGAGGGCCCTCGGGCCCCTCAGGGAGGTGGACTGGGCGGGGGCGGGGCTGCTGTTCATCTCCATAGCGGCGGGCACGCTGGCCCTCGAGATGGCATCGTACCCGGAGAAGAGGGCGATCACCATCGCATCCGCGATCGTGTTCCTGGTCGGGATGGCATCCTTCGTGCTCTTCGAGAGGACCAGGGAGCACCCCCTGCTGGACATCAGGATGTTCAAGCGGCTGGACTTCTCGTCCATATTCCTGTGCCTGATGCTCACCAACATGTCCTACATGGGCATGCTGTACCTGCTGCCGTTCCTGGGGCAGGTGTACATGGGGGAGACGGCCACCGTCGTGGGCTCCGTCATGCTGATATCCGCTGCCGTCACCGCGTTGCTCGGGATGCCGATAGCCAGATGGTCCGACAGGACCGGCAGGAGGATGTTCTGCGTGGCCACCGGGGTGATCGTCTTCTCGTCGTTCGTCGGGTTCGGGGTCATCGGAGGGGACATCACAATCCCGCTGATGTGCTGCCTCATGTTCGTGATGGGCCTGGGATGGGCCTTCTGCGGGGGGCCCATGGGGTCCAGGCTGGTGGAGCACTCCGGGGAGGAGAAGGACATGGCCTCCGCGCTGATGAACGAGGCGTACTACATCGGCGGGACCGTCGGGACCGCCCTGATCGCCATGCTCTTCACGGTATTCTCGGGGACCGGCGGCATAGACATACAGGACGTGCCCCCGGATCTGTTCATCGGGGGTTTCGTCCCCTGCGCCTTCGTGTGCGCAGGCATGGGGCTGGTCATAGCCGTGCTGTCCGCAGCCGTGAAGGACGGGGAGAGCTGAGGTCGGTAATCCGGGTCCCTTCTCCTCTTCAGATTGCTGACCGCTATAATGCTCCTTGACGGGTTCCGCCGACAGATATGCCCTGAGATAGAAGAACGCCAGCACTATCGTCACAACAGTCCCGATCGCCATGGAGACCTCGTAATCCAGATTGAATCCCCGGCTCCAATTCATGATGAACGACGATACCACGAGGGTCATGAACATCGCAGGGATGGCCGTGACCAGGGAGTAGATCCTCCTCTTGGTCGCCTACAGCAGGAAAGCGGTGCAGGTCCAGAGCGTGAAACACGCCAGGGTCTGGTTCAGCCATGACATGTAATACCACAATGATTGGAAGTCCAGCAGGCACAACGCGATCATGATGAAAGCCGCTACGAGCGTTATGCCGATCGCGATGCGCTTGACCTTGGAATCGTATCCCCTGTCGTCCTGTATCAGCAATCTGATTGCCTTGATTGCGGTATCTCCGCTGGTTATGGGGCACACGACGACCCCCAGCACGGCGATGACTCCCCCCAACGTTCCCAGGAGGGATGTCGAGATGTCGTACACCACCCCGGCCGCGCCCCATTCTGCCAATGCATCGGACAACGATGCGGTATCGGGATAGAAAGACAGCCCTGCTATGACCCATATCAAAGCTATGAATGCCTCCACCATCATGGCGCCGTAGAACACCTTGCGCCCGTCCCTCTCGTCCTTGATGCATCTCGACACTATGGTGGATTGAGTTGCATGGAATCCCGAGATCGCACCGCAGGCGATCGTTATGCACATGTCCGGGAACATGTGGGCGCCCTGGGGGTGCAGATTCTCTAAAGTCATCTCCGGGAAATCGAATCCTCCGATTACCAGCCCTATTATGATCATGACGGCCATCGCCACCAGCAAAATTCCGAATACCGGGTATATCTTCCCGATCAGCTTATCGATCGGCAGCAGCGCCGACGCGACGAAGTACATGGCTATGAGGATTAACCAGAATCCCATGGGGATGTCCGTGATCAATTCCAGGAGGTCGCATGCGCTCCTCGCCAGCATGGCCGACGATACGATCAATACGACCAGAACCAGGATGATGATGACATACCTGAATCTGACCCCTAGGTAGGTCTGGACGTTCTTGGGCAGGGACTTCCCCTGATTACGGACGGCCATCATCCCCGACATGTAATCGTGGACCGCCCCGCCAAGGATCGACCCGATAATTATCCAGAGGAGGGCGACGGGACCCCATTTGGCTCCCATCAGGGCTCCGAAGATCGGCCCCGTGCCCGCGATGTTCAGCAGTTCGATCATGTGGTTCTTCCACGTGGACATCGGAACGTAATCCACGCCATCGGTGTGGGAATAGGCCGGAGTGGTGGTCCTGAGGGGCCTGAGAGTGCCTTGGATCACCTGCTGTAGAGGACGTACCCTAGCAGTAAGGCCAAAGCTCCCAGCACGAAGACCAGCATGATAGCTCGATATCGGCCGACTCCATATTTAAAGTGGACATGCCGGAAGAAATCGTAAGGCCGTATTCCCGAATTGCCAACCGGACTTGACTGGGAGTAAACCTTTAACCGTGTCCTCGGCGATACTGTCAGCATGTCCGGGACGACCATACCCAACATCACCGCAGACGACGTGGAAAGCCTCAGGGGCTTCATCAGGCGCAGCGTAGCAGACGCCAACGCCGACGGGGTCGTGATAGGCCTGAGCGGCGGGATCGACTCCGCCGTGGTCACCAAGATCTGCGCCGATGCGCTCGGGGCGGATAAGGTCCTGAACATATTCATGCCCTCCAGGGAGACCCCCGCGGAGGACTACAAGGTCACCAAGGAGCTCAGCGACTCCTGGGGGACCGACTACAGGGTCGTGGACATCCAGCCCGCGGTGGACTCCCTGGCCGCGATGCTGCTCACCGGCAAGGAGACCCCCCTGGAGAGGGGCAACATCTCCGCCAGGTGCAGGATGATCGTGCTGTACAACTTCGCCAAGAAGATGAACCGCCTGGTGGTGGGCACCAGCAACCAGAGCGAGATCATGATGGGCTACTTCACCAAGCACGGGGACGGGGCCTGCGACATCACGCTGCTGGCGAACATGTACAAGACCGAGGTCAGGCAGATAGCCAGGATGATCGGGATCCCCGAATCTATAATAGCCAAGCCCCCGTCCGCGGGGCTGTGGGAGGGGCAGACCGACGAGTCCGAGATGGGCATCATGTACGAGGACCTGGACAGGATCCTCTACGGCATGGAGGACGGCATGTCCGACCAGGAGATCGCGTCGGAGACCGGCATCGACAAGGCGAAGGTCTCGAAGATAAGGGCGCAGGTCAGGCTGATGGAGCACAAGAGGCTCCCGGCCAAGAGGCCCGAGTTCAGCCGAGTCTTTATACTCGCTCTACAAACATTGTTTATAGAGACGAGACCCATACCGAGCATGTGCAGGAAATGGAGCAACGCGGTTTTGATTATTCGATGATAGATCGGGTAGTTGATACCATCCTCAATTTATGCACCCCGGATCTCATCTTCCTTTTTGGATCTGCAGCCAATGGAACAGCGAAATACGGCAGCGATATCGACATCCTCTTGGTAATGGAAACCGACGATAAGCCGATCAGCCGTGGAATGGATATCCTCGATGCCCTTGATGTGGACACGTCCGTAGATCTCATAGTCCTGACACCCAAGGAATTCCAAACTTTCCGTGAGGATTCCAGATCCTTCACCAGCCATATCCTAAATAGCGGGAGGCCTGTCTTTGGTTCGGTCCGATTATCGCGAATGGCTGAAGCGGGCCGATGACGACATGGTAGCCATGCAGCGCTTAGCTCCATATGGATACAGCCCCTACAACGTGGTATGCTACCATGCACAGCAATACGCTGAAAAGGTAGTAAAAGCTAAAATCCTGGAACTTGGAGGGGATTTCGAATTCGTGCATGACATTGTCGTCTTGTTGTCGGATTTCGAGAAAACCCCTGAAATAACCCAGGCCAGGAAATATGCTCAGGTACTCAACAGGTATGCTGTGACATCCAGATATCCTGCGGATACTCCTTTCGAAGCCGATGAGGCATTAGCTGAAGAAGCTTACGAGATGGCAGTGAAATTCCCCGCTCTTCTCGCAGATGCAAGATTAAAGCAGCAATCCACCCCGTGATGCCCTCAATATGTCGTGTCACGGTACTGCACCCACCCACCATGACTGGTAGCTACAGTCGGGCCGTGGAAACCATTATAAACAACATCGATATGTTGAGCCTTGTTGCTCCTGTGGTGTAGCGGCCAATCATGAAGCCCTCTCGAGGCTTCGACTCGGGTTCAAATCCCGACGGGAGCACTCATCCCTTTCTATCGATCCAAATCTCTGGGAGATATTGCCGTTCTCGATCTGCTGGCTATTTCACGGGAAAATCGAGATGTGAAAATCCCAGGCTAAGATCGCGGCTCGTAATTGGCCATCCACGTCCATTTCGATTGTTCGGATGACCGTCTAAAATTACCCTACCAATTTGGTAATGTATTGGTAGGGTATTGGTAGGGTAACATCGTTCGAGGATGGATCCGGATGCCCGCGGACCGAATGAAGTGCCAGGATTCCCCGCATGAGACGCCAAAGGCATCGATCGGAGCGGGATGAAAATGGAAGGGACGGGGGCTAACGCCCCCTGTTTCTGAAACGGGTTTCAGGCCTTCTTGGACCTTGCCGCGAGGAACGCAGCGGCGGCGATGGCCAGAACGGCCACGATGCCGGCTGCGATCCAGACGACCGGGAGGCCGTCCCCGCCCTGGGGCTCCGTGCGGACCGTGGAGCCCCTCTCGGTGATATGGAAGAAGGAATCCAAGCGCTGCTCGAACGCAGCCATGGAAAGAAATCGTATGATGGATATAAGCGGATTTCGAATCCGCAGAAATGACCGCCAACTTGCGCGATCCGACCGCGGATTCGCAGCCTGGGTATGATCCAGAAGTTCAGCAGGAAGTACCCCAGGAACACCCATCCCAGGACCCTCACGGTGATGGACAGCTCGGAGCGCCTGCCGGAGACCCACATCACCAAGATGTATCCCAGGAAGCCCATGGCTATGCCGTCCGTGATGGACCCGGACAGGCCGGTCATGAACACGGTGAGGGCCGCGGCGATGGAGTTCTCCAGGCGGGACCAGTCGATCCCCTTCACCGCCGACGCCATCAGGAGGCCCACCAGCACCAGGGCGCCCGCGATGCACGCGGAGGTTATCACGGAAAGGAGCGGCGTGAGGAACAGTGCCAGGCCGAACAGGGCTCCGACGGTCACGGCCATCAGGCCGGTCCTGGCGCCCGCGGCGATGCCCACGTTGGACTCTATGAAGGAAGTGACGGTGGTGGTTCCGGCCACGGCGCCCACGAGGGAGGATGCGGCGTCTGCCTGCATCGCGCGGTCCCCTCCGTCGATGCTCCCGTCCTCCCTCATCATCCCCGCCTGGCTCCCCACGGCCACCAGCGTGCCGGTAGTGTCGAACACGTCGACCACCAGCAGGGAGATTATGGAGGCGGCGAAGGCAGGGAGCATCCCGAACCCGAACCCGGACAGGCCGGTGAACATGTCCCCGAAGAGCCCGAAGTCCGGCAGCGACATCATGTCCCCCACGGCGGCGGTGCCGACCCCGGGGATGAGGCTCACGCCGTTCACGGCGGTGTCCCAGCCCAGCAGCTGGCCCCCGGCGTAGCCCACGGCCACGGCGGCCAGGGCGCCGACCAGGACGGCGCTCCACTTGCCCTTGAGCCACAGGATCAGGGTCACCACTATGCTGAAGATGGCCAGCAGCACGCCCGGGGACGCCAGGTCGCCCATGGTGAGGGCGGAACCGTCCCCGTGGACGATGATCCCGGCATTGAACAGCGCGACCACGATGATGAAGAAGCCTATGCCGGCGGAGATGGAGAACTTGAGCACCGGGGGGATGGACTCTATGATCCTGCCCCTGAGCCCGGTGACCGTCAGGAGCATGAACAGGATTCCGGAGATGAACACGGCGGCCAGGGCCTGCTCGTAGGTGAAGCCCATGGCGCCGACGATGGTGAAGGAGATGAACGCGTTGATGCCCATCCCGGGGGCCAATGCGACCGGGAACCTCGCATAGATCCCCATGAGGATGCATGCGATGCACGCGGAGAGGGCGGTGGCGGCGACCAGCTGCCCGTAGTACTCCATGCCTATGGCGGTGGAGATTATCCCAGGGTTGGCGGCTAGGATGTAGAACATCGCCAGGAAGGTGATGAGGCCTCCCTTGAGCTCCGTCCGGACGTCGGAGCCCCGCTCCGTGATGCGGAAGAAGGCATCCAGGCGGTCGGCGAAGCCGGTCATGCTTGCGGATGGCTTGTTGGGTATAAACGGGTTATCCAGGAAAGGGTCGTCCGCACAGCACCCTGACGTACTCCTCGAAGGCCTTGGCGCCCTTGCAGACCACGTGCTTCCCGAACAGGAGGGAGGACTTCTGGTCGGGCTCGCTCGTGTCCATGAGCGCATCCGCGGCCCTCGATGCGGCGGATTGCCATGCGGGATCGCCGGCCAGGCGCATCCTGGCCGCATCGGCCATGGAACGGTTCTCGGCGACGCTCCTGCCCTTGAGCATCCCATGCAGGGAGGACACGTTGCGGCCGTAGGACCTGATGTCCCGGCACTTCTTATCCACGGACCCTTCGGACCTCCGCATGCCCCTGTCGGTGAGCAGCTTCGTCGACAGGTACTCCAGGGTCTCCGTCATGCCCAGGACGAGATACGGGTCCGGGTCGTGGGCTATCACCATGGCAGCGACGGCGCAGGCGTTGGCGAAATGGGCGGATATCTGATCGTTGGTGCCGAGGGACTCCGGCCTCGCCATCCTGTTGAAGGCGTCTATGGCGGCCTCCCTGTCGTAGGATTCCGAGCGGTAATCCACCAGGGTCCCTCCGATCACCGCGGCGCGGACCCTGTCGTAGAGGGCGTTCCCGCTGCTCTGAGGCTTTGCGTACGAGCCGTCGCCGGCGGCCAGCCTGAAGCCGCAGCACATGCAGAAATTGGGCCTCCCCCCGTCGGGGGACCCGATCTCGGCGCCGCAGTTGGGACAGGAAAAGGATGGCATGGTCGCATGGATTGGCTGCCGACGGGATAATCCTTTGCAGCCCGCTCGGCGCAGCAGCCCAGGGCTACCCTTGAGCCTCTCCGCGACGCTGGTGACCTGGGCGGATACCAGGATATATAATTTGCTATAATTGTTATGATGATGTTATGATTTAAAAATTATAATATTTTAATAATTATTACAATAATTGATGATTTTTATATTTTAGTATTTAAATATATTGTAGTAAGATGTCATATTTAATTGCACTAATAAAATAATGTGTAATACGGTGTTATGATTATTCGCGTAGAATTATTCAGAAGGCCCCCATCAATTACTTAGATCATGACCATGGGGACCAAGGATAATATTCGTCCGTGGTCAACCCACCTAGTCAAACTTTCATCAATATGTTCACAATCGGATATCTCAGAATCCATATCGTGGGTGAGACACTAACCGGTCCTTGATGGCACCCATCTGAACAGCCATCTCTTCAAGGGTATTTGCATCCAGTGGCATGCCTCGCTCCGGGGAAGCCATCAGACGGTCCGTTTCGCACCTGGTCTCCTCTGACATAGTTGCACCTCTCGGCGAAGTCCGGGTCTATGTCGTTCCATGATTCTCCGTTCTCCTTCTCGAAATCCGTGATGGACGGGTTGTAACACTTCTTGAACAACCTCTTGAACTCCTCGTCGCTCATCATGATACAGGGATGGCTCTGGAGGGATATCAACCATGGGCTGTTAGCGATGTTAGCCGCCGTTCCGCGGACCATGCGCGATATCATCGGCATGTGACCCGACTACCCCCATGTGCCCTCGCATACGAGGCACAGCGGGACGGCCATCGGGAGCGACTCACGATCAGCCGGACGGGGGAATGGTACGGACAGCGCCTATCATGCCGCATCCGGCGATGCCGTGCTCCTCCGGTGCGGCATCAATCGTTCACTATTAGTACGGAAATCAAGATTCCGATACGGGAGCCACGATGAAGCATCCGATACTGTTCGTCCTGTTCATCACGCTGACGGTCGTCGCCTTGACGTATTATATCCTGAAGGAGAACATAGCCGGCGATTTCCTGGTCTCCATCACGGCCGTGGTGGGCGCCCTGGCGATTTGGTTCGAGCTCAGGAGGTCCAAGGAGCTGGCCCAGGGCGAGTTCGTCGTGAACCTGAACAACAGCTTCTCCAAGAACGACGACATCAAGGCCCTGTACAGGAAGCTGATCGACCGCGAGCCCCTGACCGAGGAGGACAGGGCGGGGGTGGTCGAGTACCTCACGTTCTTCGAGACCGTGTACATCCTCATCAGCAGGGAGGTCGTAGCGATAGACATCATCAACGACCTGTTCGCCTTCCGCTTCTTCACTGCAGTCAACAACCAGGACGTCCGCGACATGGAGCTGGTCACCGACCGCATATACTACAGGAACGTCTACAGGCTCGACAGCCTCTGGCACAAGTACAGGCACTCCAAGGGATACACCGACGACCCCGTCAGCGACCTGGAGAAGGCGGTCCCCGACTACAGGAAGATGATCGAGTGACCTCCTTCGACATCTCCGTATGCTCCTCCTCGGACATAGATGCCGTATCGGATGTCATGGAGAGCATCTCCGAGGACATCCACGACAACGACCTCTTCTGCGCCGACGACCGCGATTTCATCCTCAGGCACATAGTGTCCGAGGGGTTCGTGCTCAAGGCCATGGCGGACGGCCGCGTGGTCGCGTTCCTGATCGTGCGCTATCCCCACGGGGCGGAGGACAACCTCGGGAGGGACGGGGGGCTGTCCGGGAACGATCTGGATGTGGTTTTCCATGTGGAATCCGTCGCAGTGCTGCCCGAGTACCGCGGGAACGGGCTCCAACGCGAGCTCGTGGGGATCGGAGAGCAGAGGGCAGTTTCGGACGGTTATACGGAAGCCTACGCCACCGTGTCGCCCAGGAACAGCCACAGCTTGGATAACATGCTTAAGTTGGGATACGAGGTACTGCGCGAGGCCCCCAAGTACGGTTCAGTCCGCCTGATATTGCACAAGAGCATGGGGCCCTGCAGCCGAGTCCGGGGATTCGCCTGCGGACGAGCCTTCAGGGACGTCGACTGGTAATCAATGTTAGAAGAGCCGGCACCCTCGGCTCCGAAGCTTGTGCTCGGCCAGTATGCCGAGGATCTCGTCCTCGCCCGGCCCCTGCGGACCCCCGTACAGGATGCCGCACCCGCCGGCGGCCTCCCAGTCCTCTATGTTCGGAGGATAGTCGTCGATGAGGACGTTCCCCTTGGCATAATGTGCCTTATGGCGCCTGTCGACGGCTATGAACTCCGTATCGGGGCCGAGGTACTCGTCGACCCATCCGCGCTTGTCGGGTCCGGCTTCCTCTATGCCGCGATATGGCTTGGGGAGGCCCGTGAGTATGATGCAGTCCACGTTGCCCGTGTCCCTGAGCTTCTGGAACAATTGGAGCATATCGTCGTAGGGCTTCAGGCGCCGGTAGAAGTGGGGGGTGCTGCGGATCGCCTCGTACACCCCATCATCGGCCGGGGTGCCCTGGACGGGGGCGTCCTTCCCGCACATCTCCCTGAAGCCGCCGGCGAAGTCGGCGAGGACGCCGTCCATGTCGAAGTAGACCTTCATCGGCGGGCCCCGGCGGATGATGTCCCATGGATCCCCGGGATGGATTTCGTAGCCCGACATGGCCGTGTGATGGATGAGGACGGATATCAAGTGTGGGATGTTAGGGATGTTAGCATCGCGCGGTTAACATCGCTAACCACGCCGGATTATTATCACAGGAACGCGAATGAGGTGCACATCAAAAAATGGAATCATGGACGTACAGGACGTGAATTCTGCACTTTGAGCAACAATTATTTCCGAGCCTTGATCGGCTCGTTTTTCCAAGATCCGGTGCAAAAATCGGTGCTGGATCGATTGATTCTCGCAGGATATGCTGAGCGGCGGCGAGAG
>SUTA01000031.1 GCA_015063135.1 Thermoplasmata archaeon | reverse complement strand
TGACCTTCGACAGCAACGGCGGTACACCCTCTATCATCCCGAGCAGGACAGTAGCCGAAGGCGATCCGATAGGGGATCTGCCGACTGTCACCAGATCCGGTTATAATTTCCTGGGATGGCATGACGGTTCCTCGTATGTGACGAAGGACACCAAGATGGGCACGTCCGACATGAAGCTCACTGCCAAGTGGGAATATATACCCGGCCCCGGACCGATCTATAAGACATTCACGCTGTACTTCGATGCCAACGGAGGGACGTGCGATGAGCTCTCCAGGAATCTGAAGGAAGGGGACCCGTACGGGGCCCTGCCGGAAGCACAGCGCGACGATTACACATTCCAAGGATGGTTCACATCCCCATCGGAAGGATCCAAAGTATCCCCGGCCACAAAGATGGGCGATGCCGATGTAACCGTCTATGCGCAATGGAAGTTCTCCGGAGAGGAGAAGGAGCAGCACGAGGAGAGGATCCTTCCGGACGGCTCTGTCGTGGAGAAGGACACCATCGACAGGACATATCTCGACGGAAGGACGGAGCATATCGAAGAGACCGTCACCGCCCATCCTGATTCGTCCGAAGAACGCGAATACATGAGGATAATGGCGGACGCCGAAGGAAAGTTCATCGTCAAAGAAGAGCACAGCGTCAGCCTCGATGCTTCGGGGAATGTCATAAGGATAGCCTACGATGCCACCGACTATCTCGATGAAGGGACGGTCAGGACCATCTACGATCCGTCAGGCACGCTGGATGCCGTAATCGGCATCGGGGATATTACTGAAGAAATGATGGAAACAGCCATCGGCAGGATAAACGACGGTGAATCATATCTGAGCGGATACGGCATCGCCACTGAAGGAACTGTCGCCGTCTCGACCGGATCGAAGGTAACGCTGGATTCCGGAGCGTTGGCGATGCTGGATGAGAACAGCTACGGCCTGTATATCATCGCCGATGTCGGCAGCATGATGCTGGATGAGAACGTTATCTCTAAGGCAGCCTCATCCGGAACCGATGTCGTGATTCTGATAGAGAAAGGGAGCAAGGACAATCTCACCGAGGCCCAGCAGCGCGTGATAGGCGACGGCTTCGCAGTAGTGGTGAAGATGTATCGCGGATCGATAGAGGTGCATGACATCGGCGGTACCGCGACGATATCCCTCGAACCGGGGTTGAGGGAAAACGTTTTCGTCTATTACATTCAGGAGGACGGCTCCCACGAGATCGTGGAATCGTCCTATGATATCAAAACAGGAGAAGTGAGGTTCGTAATGGACCACTTCTCCGTATATTTGGCGACAGCGGAGGACATCGATAGCAAGGACAATGGGTTCCCATGGTGGATACCATTGATCATCGCGATCATCGTGCTCGCTATGTTGCTTGCAGTAATCTATCACAGGAGGAGCTGAAATGTCAAGAAGAGGCGGGACCGAGGCCGTTACGGCATCCGTCCCAAACAGAAGAGGAACAGCGGACAGCGGTTCCGTATACAACCGCGGTGAAATCAGGGCCGAGGCGATAATGGTCGCCGCACTGATGCTCATCGCGGCAGTGTTCGGAGCCATAGAGGTATCCGAACAATCGAACGCGGCCGATGGCGAAGCGGAGGGCATCGCATACACGATAACTGACGGCGCTATGGCCATTACATGCACCTCCGGGGGGACGATGCCCAATTACGATCCGGGCGAGGCCCCCTGGTACGGCGTCCGCGCGAGCATCGAATCCATAACAATAGCATCCGAGATCACCACCATAGGGGATTTCGCATTCTACGGACTGAACAACTCGGCGTTCACATCCTACACGATACCTGCTCAGATAACTTCTGTGGGAGTAGGTGCGTTCGGAGACTGCTCGTCTCTCGCTTCGTTCAGCGTCGCGGATACCACGTACTTCAATGTCTCCGACGGTATCCTGTATAAGGCGGATTACTCCGAACTCATAGCATACCCCTGCGCCAAATCCGGAACAGTCTTCGACATACCGACAACCGCTCCGTTTGAGAGGAACACACTGCAGTCCGTTCAGGGAGGCGCTTTCATCGGTGCTTCTAACCTTAGCGAATTCACCAACAGCGGTAGCAATGTTCATTTCCGCAGCGATTCAGGAGTATTATACTCCAATGACAAGATCAATCTTTATTGTTTCCCGGCGGCAAAATCCGGAACCAGCTATGCTGTGTTGTCCGGAACGAGCAACTTGAAGGCGGGTGCATTTTATGGTTGTTCTTCTTTGACTTACATTACCTTGCCAGTCTCGACTCGTACTATTGCACCAGTCGCATTCGGGCAATGCACAGGCCTCAGTACTATGACAATACCTGCTAGCGTGGAGGATGTCACAGCATCTTCATACTTTGGATGTAGCTCTCTTTCTACTATCGATGTGGACAGTGCAAACCCATCCTATTATTCTGAGGACGGTGTGCTCTTTTCGTCTAATCATACATTGATCCTGTACCCTCTAGGAAATCAAGGACTTGGAGATAGTGCTGGCGCATTTTATCGCATCCCTTACGGAACTGTAAAGATCGGCGATTATGCATTCAGAGGGAGCAACCTCCAATATTGCACTTTCACCGAAAAGGTGACAACAATAGGATACAAGGCATTCTATGGATCGTCACTAAAACAAGTACAACTAAATGAAGCAATTACCACACTCGAGATGAAGAACGGGGAATCGCTTACTTTCGCTTACTGCACCGGACTTGTCATCGCTTCTGTCGATGCAAACCTCACCTCCCTGCCTTCAGGGACGTTCAAAGGATGTACCGATCTGACTGCACTGGTAGTTAGTGTAGGAACAGGTTCAATCGATTGTGAAGATGCCCTTCCCACATTCAGAGCCAATAATTATTACAAGTTTATGGGCGCCACTGGTTCAATCGAAGGAACAGATTATGGGTACGTCTTGCAATCTGAGGATCTAGATGAGATTGACTGCGGTGCAGTATACAGCAAAAAACAGCTCATGCACTACAGCTCTGAAACTGGGGTGAATACTGACTTTTGGGGTGTTTGCAGCAGTAGTGGGGCTTATGGAGGAACATGTATAACGCATAGATGGGAAAATACTATACAAGGAAATGATGTCGATATCGGATTATATACAGCAACTGATGAGACCGGGTTGGTCCATGAAATCAGTCTAAATACTACCGGAGTGGAGATCGGTGTCTTCCAGAACGGTGTAGTTACAGCTCAATCCGCTTGCTTCAGGAGTGTTCCATATAAATACCTATACCTACCAGAGACTATCACTACATTCGGCGATAATCCATTTGGGGTGGGATCCAACTTGCGGTATTTCTACATCAATGCTAATGCAGCGCATCTGCATGCTAATGCGTTGTATAGACTGGAGGGCCTGCGCTGGATGGAAGTGTCTCCTGAGAACCCTCAAATGGTCAGCAAGGATGGCTTCTTGCTATCCAAAGATGAATCGGTCGTATATGGAATTGTGGGAGATAATAATATAATCATACCTACAAGCGTGACAGATTGGGCAATGTCTTGGCCTACTAATCCAAAACCGACTTCCATAATCATGCCTGAAAATGTAACCGCTGGACACACCGGGAAGTGGAACGGTGGCGCCCCATTTGCGCAATTGGTCTCCTTAGGAAATGTAGAATTATATACAAGTCAAGCAAGATGGGAATCTGGATTGTGGATGGGGGTTAATGATGTTCTCGATATAGGAACCGTTGCCACTCCTGGTTCAGGCCCTGCGCAGGGTGGATGGTATGGCTTTTCACATGGTATAATGCCAGGAGTCATAATCCTCCCGGCTGATCAGGGAGATTTTAACTTCAGTTATTTCTGTGGAACAGGGGATGGGGGAGGAGTCAATAAAACCATATACAAATATACCCTGTCCGATGGAGTTTGGTCATGTTCTACCATCTCAGAAGGATCCCGTGGTTTGTCCTCGCATACAGCTGAAGAAGGCGTTTCCGGGACAATCCTATCGCAATATAGTAATCTGTCAATCAATACCGCCACAAATTCGGACGGCATTGATTATTATTGGTTCATTCATTCAAATAAGTTAGTGATTCTTGGGAATGGAGCGGATATTACCCTGGCAGAGGGTTCAACCTCATACCCATGGGCGTCCTCGGCGTCTAGCATTACGCACATATGTATGCAAGAAGGTATAACCGGCATCGGCATCGGCGCCTTTGAGGGATTCACAAAATTAACAGCTGTGAAATTGGCATACTCTACAACACATATTGATGCGAATGCGTTCCTCAATTGCGGTTCGGGCACCACATCTGTTCATTTCGATAAAGTGTACATCCCTCAGAATGTAAAGACTATAGACCCATCTGCTTTCCGCGGGTGCAGTTATCTAAGCGAGATCACCGTTTCTGCGAACAATGCATATTTTGCCTCTGACAGCAAGGGAGTTGTGTACACCAAAGATATGTCAAAATTAGTCTACTGTCCCGAGGGATTGAAGGGTGTTTATTCGATCTTGGAGGGTTGCAAATCCATAGGTAAGACTGCCTTCTATTGTTCGGATCTGTCGAGTGTGGACATACCTAACACCGTCCTTTCAATTAGCGATTATGCATTCTATAGCACCGAGATCGAGCAGGTAAGAGTGCCGGATTCCGTAACAACAATTGGGGATCATGCGTTCTACGGATCGGATACGGCCAAATTGATATCGATATCTATCGGTACCGGAGTTTCCGAGATTGGTGATCATGCATTCCCGCTATCTCTGGTGTCATTCAAGTTGGAGAAGTCCAATGTATTGATAAATTGGGGTACTGAGGTATTCTCACTAAGTGAGGATTGGTACAGAGATTACTATCTACAAATTGTCAAGGATGGTGTCTTGGATCAAACTAAACTGGTAAGGGGGCACGTCTATTCCACTAACAAGGACTTACCAGATACATCCTATGACATCTCGAAGGATCAGGATGGTTCCTTATTTGCCTCGTATGACGAGAACATTAGGTCTATGACAATATTAGAAATGGAAGACAGAGATAGCTTTACCATGATGGATTTCACCTACGATGACAGTGATCCTGAGTCTGTAACGGATAACAGAGGCTGGGCAGGTTATTTATCCTCAATTGATGAGGTAATTTTCACTGCAGAACATCTAACTAACGTAGGAGACAATATGCTGAGAGGCATCACCCAAGTAACTACGCTGTCCCTGCCAGATGCAATCAGGAAAATCGGGGATCATGCCTTCTTCGGAATGACCGCACTAGAGACCATATCCCTAAGTCGCTCCCTCGAAAGTATTGGTAGTTATGCCTTGGCTGATACCGTATTGACCTCGGTAGATCTCCCTTCATCTCTTGTGACTATCGGGGACCATGCGTTTGTTACTTCAACGCTGAAAGGATTTGTCACAATTCCAAATTCAGTCATATCTGTAGGAGACTATGCATTCTACCGCACAACCAACTCTGCAACAAATACGATATCCGCAGTCGTTATCGGTTCTTCCGTTTCTGAGATCGGAGACTATGCCTTCGCAGGCCACGGAGCCATAGCGACGGTGCTTATCAGAGGATCCTCCGGAAGCGTATTGTTAGGGGATCACGTATTCAGCACATACGACTCTTCGGAGCCTGCTGTGTACTCAGACCTCCAGTTCAAGCTTGACGGAGAGGGCGAAGCACAGGCCCTGACCTCTTCCGTTGAGAAAGGCACGTTCTGGATTATCGATGGCAGCAGCGCATTGAAGCTCGGTTCCAACATCAATGCATATGTGGCTGACGGATTCGTATTCATATCCGGTTCTGGCGATTTCTATTCGCTGGACGACGTATCTTTCACGGACAAGGATGCGTGGCTGGACTTGGAAGTCAAGGAGATCGTCATATCGGGAGTGACGAACATCGGTACCTCCACCGGAGCGGCCGATCTGTTCCAACAATCCAACGTCACATCCAACCTCACATCTCTGTCGCTGTACGACGCGGTCAAGATACCTGCCGGTGCATTCTCGTCCTGTTCAGGACTCGTTCATATCGCGATACCCGTCGCCGCATTCGCTCCGACCGTAGGATACTCCCCGGTTATCTTCTCGATGGGAGCCGATGCGTTCTATCTCGCAGCATTGGACAGCATCGACACCGTATCGAATGAAGGTGTATGGACCTTCGAGCTTGCAGGAGACTACAGGTTCGAGCAGGCAGGCAATCTCATCATCGTAAAGAACGCGGTATGGCAAGACAGCAAGGGCAATTGGACCACATCCTTCCAGGACGGAGGCTCCTATAGGCCTACAGAGCTGTCAGGATACGTATCCAACGGATACACGGCATCGCTGACGACAACGATGTGATCTCTTGGACCAACAACCAACTCAAACCGATGGGTGCTCGGCACCCATCCGTCTTAAGGACGGCCGCAGGGTGGGAAAAAATCCCCCTTCCATCATCCTGGCGGCCGTCGCCCTTGCTTCGCTCCTGCTGATATGCATGGTGCATCTCAACGGATGGTCCGTGGATTTCACAGACAGGGACATGCGCCTTATCGTGACCGACTCTATGGACGGGGAGCCCACCGATTACGATATCCCCACGATAGAGAAGGATTCCATGGTCATGGTCAGACTCATCGACGATGACGAGAAACTGACATTGAAAGAAGGCGATATCATCCAATTCCGTTCCCATGGTATTCTCAACCACCACAGGGTGATATCCAACGACATCGAGAATGCGTATGCCACCACCAAAGGCGATAATGCTCAGTTCTCCGAGAAGGTGAGTTACAAAGACATACGCGGCATAGTCGTGGGTAAGGACCATCTTCTCGGTATGATCGTTGCATTCGTGAAGACTAATTGGATGGTACTGATCATCGCCATCGTTGCGATTCTGGTCATATCGGAGATCTGGTCCAGATATCTGAGGGCCGATAGAGAGGGATGACAGACAGGAGAGATGGATGCGGGATCTCCCGTCATCCCTCGGAAGGAGAATGACTACGATGAAGGAAAAAAGAGAGAAGGAGGTATTCACCCCTACAATCAGGATTCCCATAGGGGGCCCCCTTGATTCAAGAAAGAACGTCGACCTGGAGCCAAGGCCCTTCACGGACCTGCCCGAGGAAGTGCAGGCGATGCTCATGTCCAAGAAGACCGACAACAAGGAGAGATCCACTTCGGGTATACTGTCGCAGAGGCATATGCTCGCTCTGATCCTGTACATCGAAAGGATGCAACCGGTGCTGAAAGCAGCAGTATCGAAGTGGATGAACTTATCACCATGACCTGGACTAAAACCGATGCCAAGATAATTATGGCTCCGGTAATCAATACCAGAATCGAACTGTCAAAATTCTCCAAGTCATTGTTCTGATGTATGCAACTGTTATATTTGATAACTGTCAGCAGCTTTACGTCAATCGATAGAATGAATGATACCGTTGACTGAATTTTATTCGCTTTGGTTATATGGAGCTCTTATTCTACTTAGTCGATCTTATTAGACCTTATGTTAACGAAATCCTCGTCCGGACAATCTTCATTCTGTTTTGAGATCATATGCAATCTCTTGATACTTGTGACTGGTTTCGTTCCTTATTCATGGAGGTGTAAATGGAGGTGTAAATGGAGGTGTAAATTGGACAGCTCACAGCAATTCTTCATTGATTATCCATCTGCCAGCCTTATCGCTACCTTCTCTGGACAATACACCTTCGGATGACAGTTTTGATAATCTCTTTTCAACAGTGCTGACGGGGATACCAGTTGTAATCGAAATCTGTTTGATTGTAACCGATTGATTCTCGATGATGCACCCTATTATCGCTCTGGCTTTACCATCTAACACAATCTTAGAACTTGTGCTTGCTCTGATTTTGGGACTTTCTGATGAGATGGGGTAGACAAATGCCTCCAGCCCTTCGGATGTGGAGTTGAATTCCGGCACCGGATTGCCATTGGACTTGCAGACCTCCAGGACTTTGGTGATCCCCTGGCCCCAGTTCTCCACAAGACCTATGGCGTAGAAGACCTCTGAGAGATGCTTGTTCCTGCGGACTGAATCGCGAGAATGGGTCAGCTTGTATACATCCCACCCTTCTGGAAGCCCTCCGAAACTGAATATCCTCAGCTTATCCGGGTATACCCTGATGGTGATGGGCTCCTGTTTGGAAAAATCCATGTGAGCGATTGCGTTTACGAGAAGTTCCCTGACGGCATCCTCAGGATAGTCATATATGTAATATCTGGAAGCAGAACCGTTGCCGAATCCGTATCTTGGCGGGATGTATTTGTCATAAAGTGCCTCGATGACCCTATCTGGCATGG
This sequence comes from Thermoplasmata archaeon, assembly GCA_015063135.1. Taxonomy (GTDB): domain Archaea; phylum Thermoplasmatota; class Thermoplasmata; order Methanomassiliicoccales; family Methanomethylophilaceae; genus Methanoprimaticola. The sequence goes on along the minus strand of SUTA01000031.1, from coordinate 8,612 downwards.
AGATCATCGGTCCGTAGAAGCATTCGTCCCTGACCAGAAGGTCCTTGGAATCGAAAACACCTATCTTCACATATGCTCCGGAATTGAATCTCATCGGATCGTCGGAGAACAACATAGCCGCTCCTAGTGTGGGTTTACCGTCATACAGCAGGTTGAATCTTTTGAGAACGCCATCGATATCCGATGATTTTACAGAGGATGGGATCCTTTTGACCGATTTCGCTTTCTTGATGAAATAGCTGATTGCCTTCCTTGATATGTCATCGACAGACAAATCGCATGGCTGGTCAAGCCATTGGAGACCGTTCTCGCTTAGAAGGAGCTTCTTGAGCTCATCACTCTCGATCTGCTGGGTGGTATTGCCGATACGCATGTAGAATCTGCCGTCGTAATCGACCATCTTATCCCCTTTGGGGACCTTGATCACAATGCAATCCTTTCCGTCAATCGATTCAGCATAGGTATTGGACATGATGTGGAGCTTATCACGGATGCTATCGGCAACTACCTTAGTTTCCTTCTTTATGTCAGGGAGTCCGATGTATGTGCCGTCATCCCTGCGGCCTATGATCATGCAGCCCCCTTTGGTGTTGTAGAATGCTGCTATGGTCTTAAGGTACTTAGATGACCAGGATTCCTTCCACTCCGTATCGATATTCTCTAAGTCCATTCCCATCGAATGACTGATGCTTATGAACGATATAACGATTGTCGGTGTGGGCTCAAAACATCATTCTTTGGGAAAAAAATGCACGGTACATACGATTTCCATATAATTTCTATCATTTTCTTATGTACCGATTTTGCACGGTACATATATGGCAGGATACAAAGGACTGAAATATATTCGAAGTATCGAACAATCGTGGATGAGGACAGGTCTATAACGTATGGAGCATCACTCGCTCTATCGATAGCTATAACTCCAATCATAGTAGAATCATTCATGAAGAGCACTGACTATAATGATGCCCAACTTGCAATAATAACGACGGCACTAAGCTTCGGTATCACTTCAGTATTGAAGATGGTGTTGAAAAGTGAATACCAAGATGTATTCAAATCCGTTGGGAGCTATATTTTCGCTGTGATCGTATGTGTCCTATTTCTATGTCTATTGAAGGACACGTTGAAGAATCCTGAATTAACAATCATATCTTCAATTATCGGTTCGATAATATCCTTCATTGGACCATTGAAACTATTTAATTCGATACTAGATTGGATCAAATCGAGAGATTAATTACTAAATAGCAGACAATTAACAATACATTCAAGCCGGCGGCGGGCACTGGGCCGAGGCCCGACGTGCCTCGCCGCACGGCTCTGGGGTCGCCCGCACACTTCGCTTCGCTGACTGCTCGCTCGTGTGCGCGTCGTCCGCTCACGCGTCCGACGGGCGACTCTATGGGGATAGGTACTACCTTTGCCGTCCGTGATCTCAAGCCACCAGACGCGGTTCCGCCGAGTCCTGGAACGTATGGCTGCTGACCTTGGGTTTGGATGCGGCGATGTTTTCCATGACCTCCTGCATGGACACGACCAGAGCAACCTTCGGGGTGATATCACCCAGCTTCAGATCCGTGCCTCTGATCTGCCTCCTTATTTCGGCTATCGCCGGCTTCACCCTCGGATAGTCCGCGCTGAACATGTGGATCGTATTGTTAAAGATGTGCGTAGCTGGCTCTCCGCACTGGTCGCACATCCCCGTGTACACGTTTAGAGGTCCTCCGCAGCAGGCGCATGTCCTCGTGACCCTGTAGCTCTCGGTAGCTACGGTCTTGATGCTCCTGTTAGACAGCTGACCGAAGTAGTTGTTGCCAATTATAGAGTGCAACGGGTTCATCGTGAACTTCAGCCAGTCGATCCATGAGATGTCACCGACCATCCTTCCCTTGCCGAGGACCTCGTTTGCGTAATCCTCGTCGGTGTATCTGAACGCCCTGCCAGTTGCAGCACCATAAGGTCCGGTCTCGCCATTGTCCTTCCTGTAGTTCCCGTCCTGTATTCCGGGATAGATCTTGGCTAGCAGCCTCTCGTAATAGTTCACATCCTCAACATCCTTGGTGACGATGCCAATGCCCTCATGGGTGCTGATGTAGGCTGCGGTATTGCGTATGGATTCCAGTGACTGTCCTGAATGGATCTTCTTGATGATCCAACCAGGATTCATCTCCCTGAAACTATCCGTATCTATGAACCCATAAAGCAATCCGTGGAAGTGCGGCTCGTAATCCCAATACTCGTCCCCCTGCCTCCAGGGATGGAACATCAGAATCCCTCCAAGACATCCTGTGCTCATCAGGTCGTCTTGGATCCCTTTGCGCATACTGGTGAATCCCTTATGGGTCTGCATCTGCCTCTTCGCATGCTTCTGATCGGGGGAGATAACCCAATGCCCCAGAGGCCCCGGGTCCAGGCCCTGCTTCTCCTTCAGGAGGCGATATACTGTGAAGTGCTCCTCGATGCGCGTACCTATCCTCAGGCAGGCGTCATTCAGACATCTTGAGCACTGGCGCGACCAGCAGTGGTTAAACTTGCCTTTGACGTAATGCTCCCTGTCGTTGGAGCATCCCGTGTAGTACAGGCCGTTGTCGCCGCCGATGCCCTTCATCCTGATAGGACCGCAGTTGTTCCTGATCGGACGCTCGTAGTCATGTCCGGGAGGGACCCATGTAATCGGGTTCTTAAACGAGGAGTACGGCCTGTTGTCAGGGTTGTAGAACGTGTCCTCGAACGGATACTCCAGCACGCATCTTATGACTGGATGCTCCGCCCTTTCGCTAATCCTGTAGGCCAGCTCCCCCGGATCCATATCGTCATCGTAGACCAGGAGGGTCTGCTCCGGATCCAAGGTCATTTCCTTCTGCTCCTTTTAGACCTCTTGGTTTTGCTGTCCTCCTTGCTGCCAGACTTGCTCTTGCACTGGTATCCTCCCATAGATTTCGACTGAATTTCGAACAATCCGCTCTCTCTGAGCATCTTTTGGAACTCTTCCCAGGTCATGGTCTTGAATTCATCCTTGGGCCCGATCAAAATCTCATGAGGGCTGCCATCCAGAAGGAACGTTGTGAAAACTACCGGCTCCTTGTTGTCAACAATGTCCGGATGGTTGCAGACCTTCCTAACCCATCTTTCATCGACACACTACCCCTTGCCATAGCCGACGGTCTTTTCACCATCGGAAACCAACTCCTCCCAGTATGTGAGGTCAGAATATTCTTTCGAAGGATGATCGCCAGGTTCGAACCTACTGCACCCTTTCAGGACCACACATCCGTTGTCCTTCCAGTGTTTGCACTTGTTGCATTCACACATCCTTATCGCCCCTGTTGGAACAGGCCAGTAGCCTTCTTCTGATTTCTTCGATATCCACTTCCTCCTGGGGGATCTCGATATCTTCCACCAGCGTACTGAGGTTTATGAGGAACTCACCCCATTTCCTGAAAAGATAGGGGTCCACCGGTACCCACTGGTAATCCCCGTTGATCGACAGAACGATCCTGGGTTCTGCCTGCTTGTACTGCTGCTTATCCTTGTCGTAGTCCTGTACCATCCTCAGGGCCATGTAGATCTGGTCCTGATTGAAGCTGTACACGACCTCTGAATGAGGAGGCATCGAGACGGGCTGGGCCACGCCAAGAAGCTCCTTCGCATTATCGATTATAGTTGATTCTTCCAGATTATCACCCCCTGCACTCTGCAGGTGATGTCTATTCTGGAGTCTCTGATCCTTTCGGACCGGATCCTATAGACGTCGGATCAACGAGCGAACTCCTTTTGATCTCGCCAGACTCCAGATAGCTTCGTCCCCGTTGCCCCTTTTTAGAATTGAAATGATGCCGATGCTCGTTATCCAAGGAGATATTTCGAATCTCCGAGGCACATCGAACTATCCTGTTGTTGCGTCTTTTGTTGGGTCGGGCTTCCTATAATCTATCTTCTGTTCTAATGCTTCTGGTTGCTGCCTTTTATGATGTTTGATTCGTATTATGGTGTGCTGGTCAGCGTTGCCTTCTCTTTCCTGTACTAGACTTGCATTATACGAAGCTGAAACTCTATTGATCGAACTTATTAATATAATTTTGCTTAATTTATGTGTATTAACATATTTTATGGCGCGGTGCAACCACTGCGCCATCAATTCTTGAAATCATCCTCTGACCTCTTCAGAATCTGCAATAATACCTCCGCAAGCTCTGATCCTGTCCCTGACAGCATCCATGTCCATACTGTCATCAGGGATCTTGACACCTTCCAGAGCAGTCCCGACCTTGGTCATGAACTGTCCGAGCTCCTTCAGGGTATCGCATTCCAGAGGCAGCCTCACATACCTGCCGTCAACCAGGAATGTGATTCTGGGGAACGCCTCCCCATATTCGTTCTTCTCTCTGTTGAAGGGAGTTACCATCTTCAAGGCCATGTAGACATGACCTCTCTTGAAAGACAGTATCTTCTCCTTCTTCGTCTTCTTGACGACAGCAGAAGTTGCTGCCGGGAGCGCGATTGCTCCATCTCCAGTGATTTCTTCACACATACTATTCATCCTCCTTGTAGAGTATGACGTCGAACTCCTTCGCCATCATTACTGCCATTGTTGACGGATTTCCGTTCGTGTTAGCTGCTCCGATCAAGAAGAAAAACCACACCTAGGTTCATGGGTCGAATTAGACCTACGCACTTTCAATGACTCCAAAAACCGTTGTTCATTACCTTTAGAACCACTATGCTGGCTCGCGAAGGTTTAAACCCGGGTAGGCCCACTCATCCTTATGCATATCTACATAATCTGAGAGCCTGACTTTGAAGTCTGGCTGTGATTTTTCGTATGATCTAAGGGTTTTTAGCGGGCGTGGGTCCAACCTTACCAAAAGGTCGACCCGAACCCGCTTTGAACCCATTGATTGGGTTCAAATCCGACGGCCAGCATCCTGTTGAAGTCACACCTTCTGCGTGGGCTCATGTTCGACCCACGCATTTCCAATGAGCTTGTCTTTCTCACTGGACATGACCTATAGGATACCGTAAACGGTTTGGTCCCAAGGGTGTGCGTCGGACCCACACCCGTTCAATGGTATCAGATGCCCCTCATGTTCTCCTGTATCCCGGGGGTGCTGTATACTCCCTTGAGCATCTGCTTCTCGCGATAGTTCGCGTAGAACTTCTGAGTGGTCTCAATCGAGTCGTGCCCCATGCAGTAGGAGACATTAGCAATCGGTACACCGCGATCCAACATCCTCTGACCGTATGAGCGGCGGGCGTCCTTGAGCTCGAACGGTTTGACGTTCAACGCTTTCTGGACCTTTCCCTTGAACCTGCTCATGGACTGCTGCGTTACGAATTCCCTGTTGGTCCTGAAGGACGGGAACATCGCTTCGCTCATCATGCCTGCATCCTCGAGCTTCCTCTCACGCATCTGAAGGTACTTCTCTATGATGTCGCTCACTCCGTCATTCAACGGAGCCTTCCTCTTGCGGCCCCACGAACCCTCTCCTTTCACGTGCTCTATGTAGACATACGGTTCCGCCTCGAGATGATGGACATCGTGAGCATAGAGCTGCTTGATCTCCTGAGGCCTGAGGCCTGCGGCACATCCGAGGATGATCGCAACGCAACCCTCGAGGATGGTCCAATTGTCGGTCATCCTGGCAAGGTCGTAAACCTTATCGATGACATCGTCGGGAAGGGGATCCTTCCTGCCGGAGTAGCTCTTGGGCTTCTTCTTCCCGTAGACGGCCTTGTACTCCATCATGGCGGTGTTCCCGACGAAAGCGAGAAGGTCGCTGATCATGGAGAAGTCCTTGAGGATCGTTGTGTCCATGACGGTCCTCCTCCTGAACAGCTGATAGGCGTATATGTCCTCCTTCTTCAGATTCTTGGGATTGCATGTGGAAATCTTGCCCTGAGTGTAGAGCTCGTAGAAGATGTCGGCATACTGCCTCATCTTGCGGCATTTCTCGTCATAAGTCGTGCCCTCGAAGTTGTCCTTGATGAAATCGAGATATCTTTCGGTGTCGGTCCTGAATTGGTTCTTCGTCATGGTACCGCCCTCTCGATCTCCGTCATCGCTTCGATGACCGCTGTTTCGTTCGTTTACCTGATACCTGCTCTGTAAGCGATCGCCTCGAGCCCGTATGCACGGGCGGTATCTTCGAGGTCCTCCCTGGAGCGCGATGCTCCCTGTCTGTTGTTATTCTCAGGATACATGGTACCCTCCTTTCCTCCGGGAAGGGCCGTGACCCTTCCGGGGAAAGTGTTTCGATGGCGCCGGAGTTCGGTGGCGTCAATCCTTCTATTGTGCTTGTAGTATATAATTATGCGTATTTACATAAATTTGGATAATTTAAATATAGATTGTAACAAAGCATATATTAACAAGATTTGATGATTATATGTCCATGAAGAAGACTATGCCCAAACCTCCGACGGTGAGGAAGGTCATCAATCTATCCGATGAGATCATCGATCGCATCGATAACGAATCGCTGAATGATTACACATCGAGGCCGGAGTTCGTTGTGGCCGCGGTCAGATCCCTTACCGATTTTCTGATCAACCAATGGTGCGTCGAATATGAGCTGCATTCATCCGAATGCGAGGACAAACTGAGGATGGATGATTTCATCTATGAGCTGATCAGACCGAAACTCGGAGAGTTGAAGGCCGCCACGATCCAATATGACTCTGATGAATATACCCCGGTAACACTGATAGTCACCGAGAAACAGCTCGAGAAGATCAATTACTTCATCCGTGTGAACGGCCCTGTCAGGAATATGCAGGACTACTGCAGGATGGCGACCGTGAGAATGCTGGACGATCGCGTGGAACTCTACAAGGCCAGATGGAGCCTTACGAATTGATCCGCATCAGGCATCATTCGGATATCACAATAGAGAATAGGTGAACATACCTGCTATGTTTTTCACCTTGGACCTTCACCCTTCGCTAAACTTGCCAGGGCCTATCGGCCTTGCGCCTCACTTCTTTTTTTCTGTTGAATGATTGATGGTTCTTTGTTCGGCGCAAGTCACGTATGGCCTGGCTTCGGACAACCGCTTGGGTTTCGGCCCGGTGAAAACATGTACGCAGACAAAGCATACATAGGAAATCACCGCACTGGAAACAATGCGGTATCAAACACCATTACGAAACATCTTGGCTACGGGATCGGAGACTATGATCTCATCCGGACCGTGAGAGTATGGAGCCCCGGCTACATCCTCGATGACGACGGAAACTATCCGGAGGGGATGTTCTGATGCACAGCGGGACGCTCAAAGAGATCTTCGCCGATGCGGCAGAGAGGTACGGAGTCAATGTCAGGAACGCCGAGTTCAGCCCCTTCAGGGACATGAAGTGTCGTTGGGTGAGGGTCGGACGCACCATCGAGTTCGCGGTTACCGACTACATGAAAGAGGCCCCGGAGGGGATTGTCAAGGACCTGGCGGACACGCTGATGGCCAAGATATACGGCGATTCCGACAGGGAATACTCCGACGACTTCTCGGAGTGGGTGACCGGGGATGAGTTCGTGAGACTCAACCGCGACACTTATCTCGAGAGATGCGGAGCGCTGCCTGATAACTATAGGGGCGACCGTGATCTCCGGAGGACCTACGAGGACCTGGTGGCCAAGAGACTGGTCGGATAGATCCCCGGGCTGGACCTCAGGTGGACCGAAGGAGATGGGATCGACCCGCTTGGAATGTCGAGCATGCTCATGAGAACGGTTGTGATGCCCACGAAACTCGACGGTGACGGGCTTCCGGAGGATGTCTTCGAGTTCAACCTCTTCCGCCTCCTGACCAACATCGATACGGATTTTGGGATAGACCCGATGGAGAGGAGTATCCTCGAGAAGGAGAGGCTCACCTCCTATCCGGACGGAAAGAGGCTGCTGAGGGCAGTCGAAGACTACAGGGACCTCGCGGAGGGCGAGGCGAACTGAATATAAAGCGGGTCCGCCCGCATCTTCTCAAAGGTGATACACATGACTCAGATCAGCGAAAGCAGGATCGATATGCAGTGCGAAAGCACCGATGATTATCATATAGACTACAGCAAACCTGTCATGGGCTACGTGCTCGACTCCTTCGAAGAGGAGGCGGAAGCATGAGGGACTGGCAGATCGCTGTCCTGAACAGCAGTAACATCAGAGTGGACCAGGACCAGAGCACCGGATACAGGCTGGTGATCAGGAGGACCGATACTGACCACAGGATGTCCGTCCCGGAGATCGTTGCGACAGTAAGGCATTCGAAGAGGAAACCTGTGATCATGCTCCCAGACATGCCCTCCAAGGGGATGTTCGCAGACAGGAGAGAGGTGCTGGACGTTCTGATGGGCACTTCCGAATACGAAGAGTATGCGGTTTGGAAGGCCGAAGCGATGATGAACGGAGCCCTCTGATAACATTTCGGGACCGTCCCGTGTTCAGTCTTATTGAATAAGGCTGCGGGACGGTGCCCGGATAGATTATCTAAAAGGAGATTGAGGACATGGATTGGATCGAGGATTATCTTGCACATCTCGAGAGGAGGAACAGGGCACCGACCACGATTGGGCATTACAGGTTCGTGATCGGAAGATGCACGGACATTCTGAAAGGG
>SUTA01000010.1 GCA_015063135.1 Thermoplasmata archaeon | reverse complement strand
CGCTTGCGCAATACAGTACAGACAGGTACGCGGGCGGACTTTACTTCCGGGTTCGGGATGGGACCGGGTGTGACCCCGCCGCTATGGCCGTCTTACCAGACCTCTCCATATCGGGCTGGTATATAACGATTTGCCCAAATGGACTGGCCGGTCTCCATTTTCAGGACACGATACCGTCGCCACGATGGGGGTCGCGACCCTCCAGTTTGGGTATAGAGACGCAAGCACCGCTATACACGAAGAGGATCGGGGACCGTCATTCCCTCACGTACCTGTCCCCTCCGAGCATGTCCTCTTCGATGGGGTCGTTAGAAACGAACGTGCCGACCAGGAGCTGCATCATATCTCCTATGACCCTGACAATCCTTTCCTGGGGGAGCTTCAGCAATTTGGTGGCTGCGAATGTGCTGGTGATCATCTCGTACATCCTCGAATCCTCCAACTCGCCGCCGTCCACCGTGATGCTACTGACCTCCACGCCGGACCAGTCCGTGTACACGCGGACGTTATCGGAGAACTCCAGTATCTCTCCCCACAGGGACGTATCCATTTCGCCCACCATGTAGTCGCGCAGCTCCTTCCCGCTGATGCTGGCCAGCGGCCCTCTTCCGATGGTCCTCTCGGCCCCCTCAGGAACACGGCTTCCGCGTCTCGGCTCCTTTTTATGACACTACTGTCTACTATGGGTACAGGCGGTCATCAGCCGCCATCGATAGAGGATGTGGGAACATGCAGGAATCCGAAGAAAGGATGAAACTCATCGACGAGATAAAGAGCAAGATCAAGGCCCTCTACGGATAGAACAAGGAGATCACGGACGGGGACTACGACAGGTCGCTGGCCGTCAAGTGCGTCAACGGCACGTTCGTCGGCAAGAGGAATGACGGTATCATCGCGTACAAGGGCATCCCGTTCACGGGCAAGCCCCCGGTCGGGGAGCTCCGCTGGAAGGCGCCGGTGGAGTACGTCCCGGACGACGGGGTGTACGAAGCATACTACAACGGATGCAGCCCGCGCCAGGGCGTGGCCGTCTCCGAGAGCGCATCGCTTTACAAGCAGAGCGAGGACTGCCTCTACCTGGATGTATGGAGGGCGGATGACGGATCGGCCAAGAAGAAGGCGGTCATGGTCTGGTTCCACGGAGGGGCCTACGAGATGGGCGGCACCGTGGACCCCCTGTACGAATGCAGCAACTTCGTCAGGGAGAACCCGGACATCATCTGCGTGTCCGTCGAGTACAGGATAGGCATATTCGGGTTCCTCCACCTGTCCCATCTGCCCGACGGGAAGGACTACCCCGATGCGCAGAACCTCGGGCTCCTGGACCAGCTGATGGGATTGAAGTGGGTCCACGAGAACATCGCCGCGTTCGGCGGCGACCCGGGCAATGTGACCATCTACGGCGAATCCGCCGGAGCCGGGAGCGTATCGCTCCTGCCCCTGGTGGACGGCGCACAGGAGTACTTCAAGAGGTTCATCGCACAGAGCGGCGCATCGCCCTTCTCGAGGTCCACGGAGCAGGCCATCGAATGCACGGGCTGGATCATGGATGCCCTGGGCTGCAAGACAGTCGCCGACCTGCAGAAGCTCACCCCGGAGGAGCTGGTGGGAGCGACCGGCGTGGTCGCCATGCGCACGACCCCGGAGAGGGATGGAAAGCTCCTGCCGCTAGACACCATCGCCGCATACGCCGACGGAGCCGCCAGGGACATCGACGTCCTCCAGGGATGCAACAAGGATGAGATGCACTACTTCGTCTCCGGCCTCGGCGTGGATGCATACATGGCGTGGGGCTCGCAGCGCCTGGAGGAGAAGATGGCCGAGCTGGAGACCGACGAGGAGAGGGCGCTGGTCGAGAGCTTCATCGCTGACGTGAAGGGCGAGGACTTCGAGAAGAGCAGCCGCATCCTCGACCAGATCTGGTTCAACATCCCCCTCATCAGACAGTCGGAGGACCAGGCGAAGGCAGGGGGCAGGTGCTTCACCTACTACTTCACGCCGGAATCCGACATACCCCTGATGAGATGCGGGCACTCCGTGGAGCTGGCCCCGCTGTTCGACCACCAGCACACCGCCTCCTACATGACCAGGGCGTTCGACGAGACGTTCTCGAAGACCATGCGCAAGATGTGGGCCCAGTTCGCGAAGACCGGGGACCCCTCCCTGACCTCGGACATCTCCCCCGACGGGAAGGCGAAGATGTGGCCGCTGTACGATACCGAGAACAAGTACGTGATGGTCTTCGACGAGTTCGACATCCATCCCGCGAAGGAATCCGAGGTGGGGATAGTCGACTGGGAGAGGACGTACTTCCTGTCCAAGTACTACGTGGTGTGAGGTCCGGGTCATCCCGCCCCATCGGCCTCTGCGCAAACGATTTCATCGGAGCGGACCCCGCCCCGGCCGGCACCGGCAGGAGGGGCGGGGCCGCCATTCTCAATATAATAGGTCTGATAAGGCGGACCAGGGATATGTGGCAGTCCCAAAGCCGCTGCAGAAGGTCAGAATCCATGTCGACCGGGGCGCGCTTCGAATGCGCAGAGACGGCAATCCAATGTCAGAGAGTAAAAAATGAGTGCAGCCGCCGGGAATCGAACCCGGGCAACAAGCTTGGAAGGCTTGAATCCTAGCCCCTAGATCACGACTGCTTGAACCGCCTTATTCGATTGCCCTATTTAACGATGACGTATGTCGCCAGCCCGCAAATCTAAGATATGCGCGCGTCATTACCCCTGGACATGGTAAGTTCGCCCGTTTTCCGCACGCAATGGGAGCTGAAGCTCTGGAAGCACGCGCGCGGGTCGAAGGTGTACTTCATGCAGGATTTCATCGTCAGGCCGGACGAGTACCTGCACAACACCTCCAGGCATCATGAGGGGACCATCCATCCCGATGCGCTGATAGCCGTCATGGAGGCGCACGAGTACCCCCGCGAGAAGCTCGCCGAGCTCGTTTCCAAGTCCAGGGTCTCCGATTGCACCCCGTCGGTCAGGGCGGCGGAGATCATGCTCTCCAGGGAGGACCCAGAAGGAGCCCTCGAGATGCTCTCGATGTCCGATAAGAGCGGGGAGGTCCTTTTGCGCTCGGTCACCGAGGCCAGGATAAGGCTCGCGATGGGGGACCACGATGGGGCGAAGGAGGCCGCCTTGAGGGCTTACGGCGTGGACCCGACCAGCGATGCGGCCCACAGGATCCTCGATGAGACCGACCCCTCCGGGGGCTGGAGGGTCCGCCAGGCCATAGCGGTCATCCTCAACGGGGCGAGGCCGGCCGAGATCCACCCCTCGGGCAGGATGGCCGACCTTTATTCGATTTACACCGAGTGGTTCTTCGGCAGCAGGGACAGGGCCACGCACATGCTGATTGAGTCCCCTTACTACAAGGATGGGGACAGGGACTTCAAGCTGGCGTCCGCAAGGATGTCGGCGTCCGAGAAGGACTGGATCTCCGCGGTGAAGATGTACCGCGAGCTCCTGGGCGGCTCCCCCGTATTCGTGCGCCAGGAGGCCGCGGAGGCGCTGATGGGCGCCGGGGAGACAGAGGCCGCGCTGGAGCTTCTGTACCCGATAGTCCCGATAAGCCGCAGGGCGGCCAGGGACAGGGTCGTCATCTACGACACCATAGGCCGCAAGGAGGGGCTCGCCGAGTCCATCAGGATGTACCTGGACAGCGAGTTCTCCGGGAAGGAGGACTACCTCGGCCTGATCGACATACTCATATCCGCATCGATGGAGGCGGAGGCGGAGGAGCTCCTGGGGAGCGTCCTGCTGACGTACCCCCGCGATGCCGGAGTGCTCACGAGGTCCTCCGTGCTGAAGGCGCACCGCGGGGACATCCAGGGATCGATGGCCGATGTGGCCAGGGCCCTGGCTGCGGACCGCGGGAACGCGGACGCGCTGGCGCAGAGGGCCAGGAACAACAGGCTCTCCGGAAGGGACGCCGTTGCCGAGAAGATATGCGACAGGATACTGGCCGCCGATCCCGGGCATGCCGGGGCTCTGCACATCAAGGCCGAGCTGGCCGACCTCAGGGGCGACCGCGCAGCGGCCATAGACGCCTACGGCCGCCTGCTGGAGACCAACACCGACGACATCGGGGCCATGAAGGCCATGGCCCGCCTGCAGGTCCAGGAGGGCGACATGATGGAGGCCCAGAACCTCCTTGACAGCGCCTACCGCCTGGACAAGGGCAGGGATAACGCCGTGGACGTCGCAGGGCTGTACGTGGAGCTGGGGCTCCCCAGGGACGCCATAAGGCTGTGCGCCGACCTGGAGAGGGCGTACCCCGGCGATTACATGGTCCGCCTGGTCAAGGGCAACGCCCACTATTCCATGGGGGATTACATGCAGGCCTCCGTCGCATACGTCTCGGCGGCCCAGGCCGATCCCTCGAATCCGATCATCTGGCATTCCAAGGGGATGGCCGATGAGAGGAGGGGCGATTGGGACTCCGCCTCGGAAGCCTACGACAGGGCCGTGTCCCTCGATCCGAAGGAGGCCGAGTACTGGGTCTCCAGAGCCAGGATGCAGGAGGTCTCCGGCGACTTCGAGGGGGCCGTCAACTCGCTCAACCGCGCCATAGAGGTGGACTCGTCCTCGCCGTACGCCCTCGTGAGGAAGGCCATGCTGCTGGCGCACCTGGACCGCTACGACGAGGCAATATCGCTGATGGGCATCGCCATGGCGTCTTCGGATGACCCGAGGATAGCGAGCGGCAGGGTGCTCATAATGCTCCGCGCAGGGCGCTACGACGAGGCCATGTCCATAATCAGGAACCTCCCGGGCAGGGATGATCCAGAGATCGCCCTTGAGATGGCGAGGTGCTGCCTCGATGCCGGGCATCCAGAGGAATCGATATCGGTGATCGATCCGGCCCTCGAAGCCGATCCCGCCAACATGGAACTGCTGAGGATGAAGGCTGCGGCCCTGGCGAATTTGGGAATGGACGAGGAGGCCGAGAGCATCGTCAGGGCGATGAGGAACCTCCATCCGGATGAGCCGGACATAGTCAGGAAGACTGCATGCGTGGCTGTGGCGGCCAGGGAGGAGCCCGCGCCGGAGGAGCCGGAAGAGGAAACGGAGGACCTGATGGCCCTGGCCAAGATGGCGCTCTCGCTGGAATCGGCCGGCGACCGCAAGGGCGCGATGCGCACCATAGACCGCGCCCTGGAGATCGATCCCCATGATTCTGACCTCGTGTTCGTCAAGGCCCGTCTGGTCCTCGCATTGGGCGACGTCCAGGGGGCTCTGGAGATGGCCCAGCCGCTGCTGGCATCCGATCCGGACCACCCCGGCCTCCACGAGGTGGTCGGGGATTGCATGGCGGCCACCAAGAACCACAAGTCGGCGGTAATGGAGTACTCCACCGCCCTGGGATGCGGCGGCCAGCCGGTCCGCCTGCTGGTCAAGCGCTCCGAGTCGTACGAGGCCATGGGCGAGACGGACTCCGCGCTCGCCGACATGGAGGGCGCGCACAGGGCCGCGCCGGAGGACATGGACATCCTCAACAAGCTGGCGGAGATGCAGTTCGATGCTGGGGACCCCGCATCCATGCAGAGCATGGAGAGGATCGCCGCCGAGCACCCCGACGCCAGGGTCGTGGTCAGGTATGCCGAGATGTGCGCCTCCTTCGGGAACCGCGAGGGCGTGAGGGAGGCCTCCAACATGTTCAAGATGCTCCCGTCCCCCGGGGCGGAGAGCACGGTCCAGATGGTCAAGATAATGGAGGCGGTCGGCATGAACGACGACGCCATGGGCATGATGGGCCGCGGTCCCAAATCGGAGTCCGTGGATGTTAACGTCAAGAGGAACGCCGAGAAGGCCCTCAGGCGCGCGTACACCATGAAATCGGACCCCACCGACCCGGACATCATGGCGTTCCTGGGCCTGGACGATTCGATGACGTCGAAGGTGATCGACTACATATCGGAGAAGCCCGACTACGGCAGGATCACCCCGGGGACCGACGAGTTCGCCAGGATGGAGAAGGTCTCTCATGATGTGGTGGTCAAGCTCGAGTGGAGGGACCTGGAATCCGATTCCCGCCTGCCACTGGAGAAGGTCTTCGCCAAGTGCGGGTTCAAGGACGCTGACGATGCGAAGGAAGCGGTGGCCTACATCTTCAAGGCGATGCGCGTGGACGTCGGCAGGTCCACGGATTCCCGGCTGTCATCCATCTCCATGGGGCTCCCCAAGGGCATGACCGTTTACGACGTCATCCGCGACTGCGGGCTCGGGGTCTACGAGGCAAGGGCCGTCCTCACCCTGATCGTCCGATCGGTAATCCCTCATCTCGGACTTCATAAACTCCCTCAGGAGGCACGTTGCGTAGTTGCCCTTGGGGAGCGAGAATCTAAGCGTGTAGCCGTCCTCGTGCGTCTCGGCGCCGAGGTCCTTCAGCGGGCAGAGGATCTCCCTCCTGCCGCCCTTCGAGTTGCACTTGTTGAGCTCGGGGACGATGAAGTCCTCGGGGGACAGCCTGTTCTCCTCGACGACAGCCCTCTCGATCTCGCCCATCTCGCCCTCGGCCAAAATGCCGTCGGAGCCGAACAGCGCTATGGTGACGAACGCCCTCTTGGCGCGGACCTGCCTCGCCACGAGGTCTATGTTCTTGGACGTGACCCTCACGAGCTGCTCGTGGTCGGGGATCCCGTTGGCGTCCGTGGGGATGACGATGTCCCCCTCGACGGGCATGTTCAGCGGCATCCCGGCGTCCATCCTCCTGCTGAGCATCTCGTTGAAGAGCATGCTCTGGTATGCGTGGACGAACATCATTTGCAGGTTCTTCGGCAGGGCGCCGATCGCGCCGGCGTAGTCGTCGGGATGGGAGATCAGCTCCCCGGCGACGACCTTCTCAAAGGACATGGACGGCGGCATCCTCTTGATGGCGGCCTTCCAGTCCGTGCATCCCTCGAGGGACCTCCTGACCTCCGCGGTCTCGGAGTCCTCCTCGGGGGTGGTGTATGTGATGTACAGCCTTGCGGCGCCCTCTATGTCGCCGCGGACGATCCTCTCGCCCACGAGGTGGGTGACCGGCCTGACGGCGCCGAACCTCTGGACCCCGAAATAGTTGGGGAACCCGCCGGTCTTCTTGATGATCGAGACGTCCTCGGATATGATCCCGGGGAGCTCCGATTCTGGGACGGTGCATTTCCTCACCCTGATCTCGAACTCGTTGCCGATGAGGTCGCCGATCTGCAGGGCTCTGGCGGCCCTGTAGGGATCCTCGATGGTGACGTCCGCAAGGTAGATCTTCTTCAGGTCCTCCTCGGTGCACTTGAACGAGAATAGCTGCTTCGTGACGGCCCTCTTGTCCTTGGTGCCGGCGAAGCCGATGGCCTCCCTGGAGACGCCAAGGTCCCTGGACATCATCCTGACGAGCCTGTTGGTCTCCCAGTTGCGGCAGGTGACGGTTGCGACGGTGTAATCCCCGTCGACCTTGGCCCTCGGGAGGTCGGATATCTCCGTGACCCTGAAATCCTCGGGCTCGGTCTTAAGATGGCCTCCGGTGCCGTCGGTGTCGCAGAGGTACTTGCGCATGCCCACGCCCGCTTCCGCGGTCGTGCATGTCCTGTACAAGAAATCAGCTCTTGAAGTACTTGACCAGGGAATCGGCGGCCTTCTCGAAAGCCTTCATGGGGTCGCCGTCCTTCACCTGGATCATGAGCTTCCTGTCGACGAGTTCGGGGTGCTCGTCCAGGTACCTGACGAGCACGACGTTCTCATCGTCCTCGAGCGCCTTCATCAGGGGGGTGATGAGCGTGAGGTTCGCGTCCTTGAAACCGATGGTCGTGGTGTCTGAGGTCTTCTCGACGAGGTAGGTCTCCATGGCCGTCGGCTATGCCTTCTTTATAATAAAGGTTTCGCGCCGCGCCCGCATGTACGGCGCGCCCGTGGGCGAACCAGTAGAGGGCCAGGCTGCCGATGGCTATCAGCACGCAGACGAGGTACATCTCGCTGTATCCCAGGGCGATGACGAGTATCCCCATGATCGACGGACCGAGGCCGGAGCCCAGGTCGTTGATGGAGTTGAACGTCGCAGTGGTTACCCCGTAGCGGTGCGGCGGAGCGGTAGCGATCACGATGGTCTGGCATATCGCGAATACGTTGGAGATCCCGTACCCGATCAGGAACCCGCTGCAAAGGAACGCGTAGGGATTGGACGTGACCGCGTAGACCGCCAGCCCGATGATGAAAAGGGTCATGGCCGGGATCAGCACGACGTTCGGCCCCCTGCTGTCGTACAGGCGCCCGGTATAGAATCTGGAGATCAGCGTGCCAGCGGCCACGGACAGGAAGAAGAACGTCGCCGGGCCCTCCATGGGGGTCCCTTCCGTGTAGGAGCTGATGAACGACAGCACCCCGGAGTAGGATAGGTAGAACACCATCGAGGTGAGTGCCAGAGGCACGGCGGAGAGCTGCAGGACGCTCCTGATGCCGAAGCCCTTGGCCTCGCTCCTCTGCTCGTGTGTGAGGTCTTCCTCGGGCACGCGGATGAACAGGGCGCAGAGGAGGGCCGAGATGTACATCAGGGTCCCCAGGTTGAATACCAGCGTGAAGCTGTCGGAATCCGCCAGGACCATGCCGATCAGCGGGCCGATGGCCATGGCCGCGGTGGCGTTGAGGAAGTAGTACCCCATCGCCTCGCCCCTCCTCTTCGGGGGGACCAGCTTGGCCACTATGTCGTTGGAGCAGGTGCTGGATATCCCGTAGGTGACCCCGTGGACCAGTCTGACGGCGATAAGGAGCGCCATGGACGATGCGAAGGGGTACAGGAAGCTGACGGCGACCGCCGAGGCCAGGCCGATGAGGAGCATCCTCTTCCTCCCGACCATTTCGATGTATTTCCCGAAGAAGAGCCTGGATGCCAAGCCGCTGATGACGTAGACCCCAGCGGCCAGACCGCCCATGAACGGGGATCCGCCGAGGGTCTCGGCGAAATCCACGATTATGATCAGCAGGAAGAAGTAGTTCAGGATGCAGAAGAGCGACGTGAACGTGACCAGCACGAAGTCCCTGGTCAGGATGCGGTCGCTCTGCATGCTACCGTGTTTCGGGCAGGCTGTACAAATAACCTCGCTCGGACAGGCCGTCCGAGTCGTGGGCCTGCATGCCGTACATCTCCACGATCTCCCCCACGGTGGTGCACTGCTCGGGGTCCTTGTCGTCCCTCACGCGGCCGGTGAACCTGGGGAACCTTATCCCGAGCCCCGCCCCCTCCTTGATGACGTCCCACGCGGCGGTGTGTATGGGGCTGAGGGTGATCTCAGCGGCGACGACCTCCAGCACGACGGCCGGGTCGAACCACACGTCCGGGATCATCTCGGCGTCCACGAGCCTGGGCCTCCCCTCGGAGAGCGTGCCGTTCAGCAGCTCGGGCATGCCGTCCAGGAACGCGTCGTCGAACCCGGTGCCGAGCTTGCAGACTGTCTGGAACCTGCCGGAGTCGGGGTCGTAGGCGGCCATCAGGAGCGCCCCGTACTTGCCGGCGCGTTTGCCCATGCCGTAGAACGCCCCCACGACGGCCAGGTCGAATGAGTCGGTTAGGGCCTGCTGGTAGTCCTTCTTGTACTTTATCCAGAGGAATCCCCTGGACCCGGCGCGGTAGACGGATTCGGGGGACAGCGACTTCGCCATTATACCCTCGCACCTGTTGGCGATGGCGCCGGCGAAGAAGTCCTCCCCTTCCTCGGGCGATTCCACGACCCTCATGGTCGTGGTCTGTATCATGCCGCCCATAGCGAAGGTGGACTCGAGCAGGGACCTCCTGTCGGGATAGGCCATCCCGGTGCGGTCCTCGCCGTCGTACAGGATGTCGAAGAGGAAAATCCTCACTGGGACCTCCTTCACGGCGGAGTCCATGTCGTTCTTCCTCCTGCGGTGGGTGACGTTCTGGAACGGGAGCATGTACCCGGTCTCGGGGTCGATGGCGACGCACTCGCCCTCGACTATGCACTCCTGGCACTTGCATTTGGCGCGCAGCTCGTCGGCGATGTCGGGGAAGTTGGAGGTCAGGTCCTCGAGCCTGCGGGAGTACAGCTTCACGCCGTCCTTCCCGATGTGGGCCTGCACCCTGATCCCGTCGTACTTGTACTCCATGGCGCAGCGGCCGCCCATCTTCTCCACCACTTCGGAGATCGACTGGAGCCTCTCCGCGAGCATGACCTTGACCGGGCTGCCGACGGTCACGCCCACCTTCGAGATGGCCTCCATCCCGCCGACGGCCACGGTTTCGGCCACGAGCCCGATGTCGCAGGTGACGTTGAACGCCCTCTCTATGGCGGGGCGGCCCTCCTTGGTCGCGAACGCCTCGGCCAGGGCATCCAGTATGGTCATGTCCCCGGCGCCGACCCTCATCCTGCCCGTGACGATCCTGCAGAGGTACCTGGCCTCGAGGGGCCCGGAGTCGTGCAGGAGGTTGGCGAGGGTCTTCATCTTCTTGTCCTGGGAGTCCTTCCCGGACGCGTTCTCGATGGATGTCAGGCCGGCGATGAGCCTGGAGACGGTCAGCTCCTCGGAGAAGAGGGCCATCTGCTTCTTCGTGGCCATCATCTTCTCGGCGACCTCGCCGGGGTCCCCGGTCTTGATCCACATCCCCTCTATCTCCTTCTCGGAGTGGCCGCTCGCGATGGCGATCGCCTTGAGGACGAGCTTGTCCGACATCCCCAGGACCTGCGGGAAGAAGTCCGGGTGCAGCTTGCCCTGCGACAGATAGACGATGCCCCTGAGCTCCTTGGGATCCACGGTGCGGAAGAACCCGGCCATGATGGTGGCCATCTCCAGGCGGCTGGTGGTGGATTCCAGGCGGTCGAACGTCTCGGCCAGTTCGGAGTAGAGCATGCCGGGGTCATCGGCTACGTTGATAATATCAGTTGGGGTGCGGATCACCCCCCGGAGAAGGTAGGAAAACGGACGTCTGGCTATTCGGTATCCGTCGAGGTTCGTCTGGGTCTTCCTGACGATCTTGGACTGGCCGCTCCCGAGCTGGTCGCTGAGCCTCTGCAGGCGCTCCCTCATGGCCCTCTCCTTGTCCTTGGCGGCCTTCTCGTACACCTCGTCGAGGGTGCCTTTGCCGACGAGGACGTAGACCTCCCCGTCGTTCTTCCTGCCGGTCCTGCCCCTCCTCTGGATGGTCCTGATGTCCGAGGGGATGGGCTCGTAGAATATCACGGCGTCCGTGCTGGCGACATCCAGCCCCTCCTCGCCGACCGATGTGGACACGAGGACGTTCAGCTCCCCGGAGCGGAACCTGTCCAGCAGGCCTATCTGGTCCTTCTGGTTCATCCCGCCGTTGGAATGGCCAATCAGGAGCCCCGGATCGGCATGGGGGATCCCGGATATCTTGTCCACGAGCATGTCGCAGGTGTCCCTGAACTGGGCGAAGACGAGAACCTTGGTGCCGGGTTTGGATTCCAGCACCTGGCTGACGATGCTCATGACCCTGGAGACCTTGGGGTGCTCCACGCGAGTGGTGTCCAGGATGAACCTGAGCTTCGGGTACTCCGGGCGGGCCATTATCTCCCTGGCGCCCTTGCCGCCCTTCTCCTGCAGGGACTCGGCCTCCAGCCTGGACAGGTACTGCCTCAGGGTGGTCATCCCCTGGCACTCCGCGTACTCTATGGCATGGAGCAGCTTCATGCATATCGCCGCCAGGGTCATGCCCCTGAAGACGATGGCGGTCTTCTCGCCACGGGCCAGCCTGACCTGGAGGTTCTCCTGCAGCCTGTTGATGGAGCCCTTGGACACCATCTGCCCCCTGGGCAGGAGGCCGAGGCTGGAAAGCTCGGCGACGTACCTGTCGAGCATCTCCCTCAGGAGCTGGACCGCGTCCTGCAGGTCCTTCGGCAGGTTGACCTCTATCCTGTTGACATAGGTGTCGAACACGTACGGGGCCACGTCGGGGTCGTCGTCCGACCTGACGTCGATCCTCCTGAGGTCCAGGTTGTCGCAGACCTCCTCGATCCTCTTCAGGTCGCTTCCCGGGGACGCGGTCATCCCGATCATCCTGCACCTGACGGGGCAGTACGGGGCCACGGCGACGTACGCGTAGTTGCCGGTGGCGCGGTGGGCCTCGTCGAATATGCACAGCGAGAAGTCGCGGAGGTCGTAGAGCCTGGACTCCAGGTCGTTGGCGACGCACTGCGGGGTGGAGATGACGATATCGGAGTCGGAGACGACGACCGCCCTCTTCTCGGGCTTCATCATCCCGTTGAGCATGCCGACCCTGGCGGAGGGCATGAGCTCCTCGAACGTGGACCTGTGCTGGTCCACCAGCGGCTTCGTCGGGGCGAGGATTAGGACCTTCCCGCTGTCGATGAACTCGGCCACGGTCCTGAGGGCGACGATGGTCTTCCCGAGCCCCGTGGGCAGGATCACCAGCGAGTTCCTGGCGACGCACCCCTCGACCACGCTGGTCTGGTAGCGGCGCTCCTCTACGGAGTCGGGCTTGATGCGGGGGTGCGTTACGTACGCCATCGGCGCTCCCGATGGCCTACGTTCAAATTAACCTTGTTGGAAGAATTGCCCCCTCCTCGCGGAGGGGGAAGTGGGTTTCAGTTCTTGGCGGCGGCGATGGCCTTGTCCACGTAGCCCTGCCAGACCTTCTCCAGGTCGGCCCTCTGCATGGTGTCGAGGACGTACTGGGCGAACTCGTCGCCGGTGGCGCCGGTGTCCCTTCCGGTCATGACCAGCTTCTTCTCGAACTGGGTGCAGACGTCCAGGGCCATCTCGAGCTTCCTCCCCTTCTCGGCCTCGCCGATGTGGTTCATCATCATGGCGACGGCCTTGATCATGCTGCACGGGTCTGCGTACTGGGCCCTGCCCTCGGCCACCATCCTGGGCGCGGAGCCGTGGATGGCCTCGAACATGGCGTACTTCTTGCCGATGTTGGCGGAGCCGGCGGTCCCGACGCCACCCTGGATCTGGGCGGCCTCGTCGGTGATGATGTCGCCGTAGAGGTTGGGCAGGACGAAGACCTTGAAGTCGGACCTGCGGGCGGGGTCGATGAGCTTGGCGGTGGTTATGTCGATGAACCATACGTCGTGTTTGACCTCGGGGTACTCCTTGCCGATCTGGTCGGCCAGGTCGACGAACAGGCCGTCGGTGGTCTTGATGATGTTCGCCTTGACGATGATGGACACGTAGTTCTTGCCGGTCCTCTTCGCGTGCTCGAACCCGGCGCGGATGATCCTCTCGGTTCCCTGCCTGGTAGCGACGCAGTAGTCCATGGCGAGGTCCTCGGTGACGAAGAAGCCGTCGGAGCCCAGGGCGTAGGACCCCTCGGTGTTCTCCCTGTAGAAGACCCAGTCGATGCCGAGCTCCGGGACGGAGACGGGGCGGACGTTGGCGAACAGGTCGAGCTCCTTCCTCATCGCGACGTTGGCGCTCTCGATGTTCGGCCAGGGGTCTCCCTTGGCGGGGGTGGTGGTCGGCCCCTTGAGGATGACGTGGCACTGCTTGAGCTCTGCGAGGGTGTCGTCGGGGATGGCCTTCATGACCTCGGCGCGGCGCTCGATGGTGAGGCCGTTGATCTGCCTGATCTCGACCTTGCCGGCCTTGATCTTGTCGGCCAGGAGGAACTCCATGACCTTCTGGGCGGATGCGCAGATGTACGGCCCGATGCCGTCTCCCCCGCAGACGCCGATTATGAGCTTGTCGAGCTTGGAGTAGTCGGTCCAGTCGGGTTCGTTCTTGAGCCTCTCGACCCTCTCCAGCTGCTTCCTGAGAAGGGCGCCGTACTTCTCCTGCGCCTCTTTGATTGCCTTCTCGTCGATCATTGTTATCGGCTCGCAATCGGCCACCTATTAATAAAGGATGTCGGGGGCACCGGTTCCGCAGCAGTCGCGGTATTTATTTCTATCGAGAATTATCCACAGTTTATATTGATGCATCATTATTTGCGTAAGTTTTAACTACTATGAGGACGAAACAACATTCTATCCGGCGTTTCTGGAACATCTTAAATATACCGTCCTGGGGCATCCGTTCTACATGGATGGAGCGATAATGGCATGGGTCGTGCTCATCGTTGCCAGTTGCATCGAGCCGATCTGGGTAACATGCCTTGACAAATCCGAGAATTTCAAGAAGAAGGGCTGGGGGATCGCAGCGGTCGTCCTGGTCCTCCTCTGCCTCTACCTCCTGGCGTACTGCGTCGGGATGAGGGACGAGAACGGCGTGGAGTATATCGGACCCGGTGTGGCCTACGCCGTGCTAGCCGGAATAGGCGCCACGGGAATCGTGCTCATCGGCCGTGTTCTGTACAGGGAGAAGCTGACGCCCAGGAGGATGGCGTTCGTCGCCATGATCGTCGTGGGCATCATCGGCGTAAGGCTCGCGGGAGGCCTCTGACATGAAGTTCGAGGTCAAGAGCGAGCTCACGCTGGCATGGATAGTCCTGATACTGGGGGGCGTGTTCCAGATCGGGTGGTCGATCGGAGTCGACTACACCGAGAAGTTCACCGTCTGGTACTGGGACCTGATAACCATCTTCTTCCTCGCGCTCAGCATGGTCTGCATGGAATGGCCCATGAGGCACGGCATCGCGTTCACGACGGCTTACGCCGTCTGGATCGGAGTCGGAGTGAGTCTCACGGTGATTGTATCCGCCATACTCGGGCTGGACAGCCTCACCTGGCTCTCCGCTCTCTTCATGGTCATCGTCATCGCCGGGGTGGTCGGGTTGAAGGCCACGCCTGTCGAGTACCTGGACGAGAAGAGGGACGAGGGCGGGAAGGAAGAGGCCAAGGAAGAGCGATCCATCCATACGGAAACTCATTTCAATCCTCCGCAGGGGCGCCGGCGACGGCCCCCTGAACACCCTTGTATCTGGGCATCCGCGTCCCGTTCCAGCCGTGGCTTTACTGGACGGTATGTACAGCCAGCGCTGTTGGATATGGAAAACCGTTTAAGGCTGTATTCAGTTTTCATCCACATGTATTCCAAGATTCTCGTTGCAGTGGATGGCAGCGAAGAGAACAAGCCCGCTGTGGACACGGCCGTCAAGCTCGCCAAGGACCAGGGCGCCGTGCTCTGCGCCATGTGCGTGTTCGACATCGGGAGCTACGCGGCTCTCACGTACGAGCTCGCCGAGGAGAAGGACCACATGATGGAGCTCGCCGACGAGGCGCTCCAGTACGTCATGGCCGAGGCCAAGGCGGCCGGGGTCGAGCTCGTCACCAAGGTCGCGATCGGCAAGCCCGCCGAGTCCCTCATCACCGAGACCGCCAACCACGAGCTCGTCATCTGCGGCACCCACGGCCGCACGGGCCTTCAGCGCGCCATGATCGGATCGGTCGCCGAGAAGATCGTCAGGGCCTCCGCCTGCCCGGTCCTGGTCGTCCGCAGCGCCGGGGAGTGAACACCAACTACGGCCCAGGAGGCGATTCTCCTCCTGGGCGATAACCCTTTTTTACGTAATTACCGTACGCGCCCGCAATGATATTCGACAGGTTGGCGGACGCCATCATCGGCCATGCCAAATTGATAATCGCCATATGGGTGGTGATCCTGATAGCGTGCACTCCGCTGGCCCTCAAGGCCGGGGAGGTCATGAGTTACGACACCAACGACATGGCGGACCCCGACTCCGAATCGGTCAAGGGGCTGGCTGTCCTCGACGTGTACTTCGACCACTCCATCGGCGACTCGAGCTCATCGCCGATAATAGTAATCCATTTCGACGATGCGGCTGGGATGCAGCAATCCCGGGAGATCTACAAGCTCCTGGAAGAATCCAAGGGCGATTTCAGGGATGAGAGCGGGAAGGAGAAGCTCTTGATGGTCATCGCCTTCGATCCCATGACGGGCGACGACGGCGCCGGGATCCTCATGGTCGTCCCCTATTACAAGACGAACTATTCGTCGTCCTATGTCCGCGATGACACGCCCAACCTGAGGGGCTTCGTCGCGGATGCCGTGGCCCAGTACGCCGAGACCCATGATGTGGTCGTGAAGACGTACGTCACCGGCACCCCGGCCATCTCCTACGACATGGAGAAGGGCTCCATGGAGGACATCTCCCGCATCGATCCCTTCACCGTCCTCCTCATCCTTCTTCTGGTGGGCCTCTTCTTCAGGTCCTTCGTCACCTCGGCCACCCCGCCGTTGACGATCGGGTTCGCGTTCGTCGTGGTCCTGGGCCTGATATTCCTGCTCGGGCAGGTCATGAACATCTTCTTCATCACGGAGATGATGCTGCTGGTCTCGATGATGGGGGCCGGCTGCGATTACTGCATCTTCATCATCGCACGCTACAGGGAGGAGCTGCGCGCGGGCAAGGAGCACAGGGATGCGCTCCATTGCGCGGTGACATGGGCCGGTGAGTCCATCGCCACATCGGGCGCGTCGGTCATCATCGGATTCGGTGCCATGTCCGTCTGCTCCTTCAGCCTGGTGTCCACCATGGGCATATGCCTGGCGCTGGGCATCCTAGTGGCCCTTCTGGCCGCCCTCACCCTAATCCCTGCCATCCTGGCGGTCGTCGGCGACAGGGTCTTCTGGCCCTCAAAGATGGACAGCTTCCAGGAGGGCGGGAAGTCCACCCGCGGATGGTATGCCGCATGCGGCAGGTTCGGTCAGAAGTACTTCGACCACTCCGCAAGGTTCTCGCTCAAGCACGCGAAGGCTATCGCTATCGTCACCGTCCTGGTGTCGGTGCCCGCGGCATACGTGGCGCTCACCAGCGAGACCTCCTACGACATGATCAGCTCCATGGAGACGGGTGAGTCCGCCGAAGGCCTGGACTACATCGGCGAGTATGCGAGCGCGGGCATGCTGATGCCCGACTACGTTGTCCTGCAGTACGGCGAGCCCATCGCCATGACGGCCTCCGTCAAGTACAGCCCGGTGCCGATAGGCATGCCCGCGATAATATGGAGCGAAGGGTGGGATAGCAAGCTGGAAGGATTGCGCTCCCTGACGGCGGAGATCGTCGAGGACCCGAACATCGATACCGTGGACGTGCCCTACATGTGGGAACAGGAGAGGCAGGCCGCGATAGACTCGGGTGCCATCGATCCCGAGAAGCCGAGGGAGGCGGTGGAGTACCTCATCTACAACTCGCCCGGCGGCGATATGCAGTACATCAGCGGAGCCGTTAGGCAGGCATCCGCGCTGCTCGGCATCTACATCCCGAGGGAGCACCCGGAGTACACGAGGGAGCAGGTCGAGAGAGCCGTCTACGGGACGATTCTCAACGACATGGGGGGCTTCATCGACTACTACGCGAACGTCGTCGGCAACCATGTCGGCGGCGACTTCACCCAGGGCGGCAACAGCGTGGTCTTCGTCCGCATCTCCATCGCCACGGTCGAGCCATCCATGGCCCCCGTGTCCATGGACTCGATCTCAGGCGTCGAGGCCATCGTGTCCGAATACGCCGAGGACCATCCGGACGTCGTCGCGAAGTGGGTCACGGGGACCGCAGTCGTCATGTACGAGATCTCCGAGGTTATCGGAGGCGAGTTCACTCACATAGAGATCCTCGTGGTCATCCTGATCATCATCCTGCTGTTCGTGGTGATGAGGTCGTACACCATCCCGTTCAGGTCGATCTTCACCATCCTGATGTCCATCGCATGGACGCTGACCGCAACGCACTTCCTGTTCGTCAATGTGCTGGGCGGCGAGGTCATGTGGCTCATCCCGCTGATCCTGCTGGTCATATGCCTCGGATTGGGAATGGATTACGACATCCTGCTGACCACACGCATCAAGGAGAACGTCAAGGCCCACGGCATGAGCAACGACGACGCCATCTACCACGCCGTCACCCATACGGGCTCGGTCATCACCGTCTGCGGGCTGATCATGGGAGGCGCCTTCGGCACCCTCATGCTGTCCGGAATGGTCATGATGCAGCAGTTCGGGTTCGCCCTGTGCTTCGCCATCCTGATCGATGCGCTAGTCGTCAGGACGTACATCGTCCCGGCGATCATGCACCTGCTAGGGGACTGGAACTGGAAGGGCCCGGGCTCCAAGGTCGCCAGGAAGGCCGAATGACCGGGAGGGGGAGACCCCTCCCCGCCCCCTTACTTATATAAGGGGCAGGGATAACTCTTTTAACTATCCCGAAAGTTCCATTGCCTGGTGCTATATTGGACGCAATGGTATTGATCGCATTCATCCTGTACTTCGCCATCGTCCTGCTGATAGGGTTCTACTTCTACGGCAGGTCCAACAGCTTGGGTGACTACATCCTCGGCGGGCGCAGCATGAATCCCTACGTCGCCGCGCTCTCGGCGCAGGCCTCGGATATGAGCAGCTGGCTGCTCATGGGCCTGCCGGGAGCGGTGATGCTGATGGGTCTCGGGGAGGCCTGGATCGGCATCGGTCTCGCAATCGGATCCTATCTCTCCTGGCGCTTCGTCGCCAAGAGGCTGAGGAAGCACTCGGTCGTCGCCGGGAACTCGCTCACCGTACCCGAGTTCTTCTCCAACCGCTTCAAGGACGAGAAGGGCTACCTCAGGATCATCGCGAGTGTCATCATCCTGTTCTTCTTCGTCATCTACGTCGCATCCGGATTCAAGGGGTGCGGGGTGGTCCTCACCACCATCTTCCCCGAGCTCGGCATGAACATCGCCATGGGCATCGGTGCGGCGATCATCATCATCTACACCTTCCTCGGAGGGTTCAAGGCGGTCTGCTGGACCGACTTCGTCCAGGGGTTCCTGATGCTCCTGGCCGTCGTGGTCGTGCCTCTGGCCGCGGTGGGGCACCTCGGCGGATGGAGCGAGGCCATGGCCGCCCTCGACAACGTCGGCGTCGAGAACTTCATGGACATCTTCTGGGACAACGGCAAGCCTCTGTCCTTCATCGCCATCATGTCCCTCATGGCCTGGGCCTTCGGATACTTCGGCATGCCCCACATCGTCGTGAGGTACATGTCCATCAAGGATCCCGAGCAGGTCAAGGTCGCCAGGAGGGTCTCCCTCGTATGGATCGTCATCGCCCTCGCAGCGGCGATCATGATCGGTATCGTCGGAAGGGCCTACATGGAGGCGCAGGGAGGGATCCCGGAGGGATTCGACCCGGAGCACATCTTCATCTTCCTCGCCGGGGACCTGTTCGTCCCGATCATCGCCGGACTGCTGTTCGCGGCGGTCATGGCAGCGACGATGTCCACCGCGGACTCGCAGCTGCTGGTCGCCTCATCGGCGATAACCAACGACCTCCTCAGCAAGACGAAGGGACGCCGCTGGGACCCCAAGGCCCTGATGTGGATCTCCCGCGGAATCGTCGTCGCCGTCGCAGTGTTCGCGCTCATCCTCGCGCTGTTCGGAGGCAGCAACATCATGAGCCTCGTGTCCTATGCGTGGGCCGGGTTCGGAGCGGCGTTCGGACCGCTGATGATCCTGTCCCTGTACTGGAAGAGGGCCAACCTCTACGGCGCCATCGCCGCGATGCTCGTGGGATTCGCCACCGTCATCCTGTGGAACACCTACCTCGCAGGGCCTACCGGCATCTACGAGCTGCTGCCCGGGTTCATCCTCTCGCTCATCGCGGGCATCGTCGTCTCGCTGCTCACGGAGCCCCCGTCCGAGGAGATCCAGAAGGAGTTTGACCAGGCACAGCTCCCGATGGAGCCGGCCGGCGCCGAGTGAAACCGACCCCCGGGGGGACCCGGGGGCCATTTCCAATTTCTCATGCAGCTCCCCGATTCGTACCGCTTCATCACCGCCCGGACCGAGGCGGAGGAGAGGATCAAGGGTTCCAGGTTCATAGCCGTCGCGATGCCATGCGCGTCCATGGACGACGTCAAGCCCGCGGTCACCGCCCTGATGTCGGAATATCCCGATGCGACCCATTACTGCTACGCGGCGGTATGCGGGCCCGCGTCCGAGACGAGGTCCAGCGATGCGGGGGAGCCCTCGGGCACCGCCGGGAAGCCGATCCTCGACGTCCTGCTCGGCGAGGGGCTCACGGACTCCATGTGCGTGGTCATCCGCTACTTCGGCGGGACGCTGCTCGGGACCGGCGGCCTGGTGCGCGCCTATTCGGGTACGGCGCACGATGCGGTATCCGCCGCTCCGAGGGGCGAGAAGGTCAGGTGCAGGACGTACTCCGCCGCGATGGACTACTCCACGTTCAGCGGCTTCGAGAGGCTGATGATGCAGTACGCCCGCGGCCAGCCGGAGAAGGAGTTCACCGACCGTGTGAAGGCCAGGTTCCGCATAGAGGTCGGAAGGTGCTCCGAGTTCGAGGGCAAGCTCTCGGGGAAGAACTGGCTCCAGTACATCGCCGACGAGGGCGATTCTTATTTCTGAGAATGGGAAGGGGTGATCGGGCCCCCGGAGGGGCCCGCATTGAACGTTTAGTGGCAACCGCCGCCGCAGGAGCTGCAGCCCTTCCAGTTGGGGTCGCGAATCATGAGGCCGGTACCGAGGTTGGGGTCGTCGATGAACTCGATGACGCAGGGGTCCAGCTTCTCCTTGGTCTCCTCGTCGTAGTACATGTCGAATCCGTTGGCGGACTTGTCCACGATCTCGTCCTCGCCGGGGGCCTCCTTGAAGGACATTCCGAACTGGGGTCCGGAGCAGGCCTCTCCGCTGAGGTAGATCTTGATGCCGTGGCCGACCTTGTTGTTCTTCTCGAGCAGGTCGTTGATGAACTTCTCCGCATCGGGTGTGATGGTAACCATGCTATCACTTTTGGTTATATTGTTCTTCTATATAAAGGACTATCATTGGTCCAATTTGACGTCGAACTCCTCGGCGAATTTCCTGAACGCATAGGACTGGGCGCGGGTCATGGCCATCATCGATCCGATGACGATGCTCTCGAGGATCTCGTCCTTGGTGGCGCCCACCTCCCTGGCGTGCTTCATCTGCACGGCGACGCAGTACTCGCCGCCCGCGGCGGTAGCAGCGGAAATCGCGCATAGGTACCTGGTCTTCCTGTCGAGATCGCCTTCGGCCTCGAGCACGGCGCGGGAGTACGCGGCGCTAGGGACGAACAGGTCTGGCCTCTCGCTGAGGACCTGGTTCACGACGGGCACGAACCCGTACATGTTGCGGATGGCTTCGAGTATCTTGTCTGTCTGCTGGCGCAGCTGGGGGTCTTCTTCCATGAGCGAAACACGGGGGACCCTTTTTATAATGGTTTTGAAGGGAACCGCACGGTCCCGTCTTTATACCCATGACGCGGAGTGATTGCATCCGGCGCCGCGAAGGCGCAGGATGACAAATATGTGCATGACAGACGAAGAGCTTACGGCTGCGGTTAAGAAGGTGGCTGGCGTCTACGGCTACAACGACGTCCAGGCGGAGTTCCAGGCGTTCAAGGAGTTCAGGATCAGGTGGTCCAGGACGTACACGTGGATCAGCATGGAGGTCTCGGACTACCTCAACACCGCCCCGAGCGACATCTTGATCTCGATAATGGATACGCTGTTCCAGAAGATCAAGGGGAACGAGGGCTCAGCATACTCGGACAAGGTGAGCGAGTGGCTGTGCTCCGACGACTTCAGGAGGGAGAACCAGCCGAGGTACGCCGCCAGGTGCAGGGGCCTCAGCAAGGGGACCGCCGGCTCCGCCAGGGACCTGGCAGACACGGTGAGGAAGCTGGAGGAGGAGGGGCTGGTCGAGCATGATTCGGCGCTCCTGATAGGGTGGGAGCCCAGGTACCGCACCAGGAAGACCGGCTCATGCAGCGCCCTGATGAAGGTGGTCACGATCCCAGGCTACATGGACGACGAGGCCTTCCCCGAGGATATCCTGGACTATGTGGTTTACAGGCATCTGGCTCATATGTCGATGGGCTTCAATCCGGACAACGGGTACAGGGGCGCTGAGTACGACGACCTGCTGAGGAAGTACCCGGGCAGGAGGGAACTCGAGAAGCGGATGAGCACCATGAACCTGGAGTACCGAAGGTGTCCCCGGGGCGCTAACACGCCTCTTCATGGTACGGCGATGACGCCGCTCTCTGGGTACTGACTTACGCCCGGGGTGTGTATCGGGCCCGGCGTTGGCCTCCGGTCATCGCTGCGTCGACACGACGCACGCTCCCGCAGGAGCCCCTTGATAAGGGGATCGGGCCGCTGTATGCCGTTGCGTGCACATGGCGTTCACGGATCGCGCCCCTTCGCCACCCCGGCGGACCTCCATCCG
Organism: Thermoplasmata archaeon; assembly: GCA_015063135.1. Classification (GTDB taxonomy): domain Archaea; phylum Thermoplasmatota; class Thermoplasmata; order Methanomassiliicoccales; family Methanomethylophilaceae; genus Methanoprimaticola. The sequence continues at coordinate 67,269 of SUTA01000010.1, read as the reverse complement.
CCAGGGCGCTTATATACTTTCCACGGCGGGCGCGCGGTTCGGGGCAATCTCGGGGGCCGGCACCTCGCGCGAGCATAACATTATAAAAGAAACCGTGCGAACCTTTTTTAAACGATGGCCGATACCAGCCCTCGGTTAACATGCACTGGGCAGAAGTTGTAGCCAAGGAGGTCGCCGACACCTGCGACCATCCGCTAATCGCGACGGGGATCAGCCCTACCGGTATCATCCACGTTGGAAGTCTGAGGGAGGCCATCACCGGCGAGTCCGTGAGGAGCGCGGTGGAGGCCCTCGGCAAAGAGGTCAAGCTGATCTACCTGATCGATTCCTTCGACCCCCTCAGGAAATGCTACGACTTCCTCCCCCCGGAGTACGAGAAGTACGTCGGGATGCCCATATCCAGGATACCCTGCCCCTGCGGCCAGCACAAGAACTACGCCCACCACTTCGTCCAGCCGTTCCTCGACGCCGTGGATTCCCTCGGGGTCCACTGCGAGGTCATCTGGACCCACGAGCTCTACGCCCAGGGCAAGTTCGCTGAGTGCGTCGACATGGCCATGAAGAAGAGGGAGCAGGTCATCCAGATCCTCTCGGAGGTCACTGGTAAGGAGGCCAACCCCGACTACGCGCCTTACAACCCCGTGTGCGAGAACTGCGGGAGGTTCGCCAAGCCCCAGTTCGACAACTACGAGTTCCCCTACATGTGGTACAGCTGCGACCACTGCGGGCACTGCGGGAAGACCGACATCCGCTCCGGCGAGGGAAAGCTCACATGGAGGCTCGAGTGGCCCGCCAAGTGGATGATCTTCGGCACCTCCGCCGAGCCCTTCGGCAAGGACCATGCGGCCGCCGGCGGCTCCTACGATTCCGGGAAAAGGATCGTCTCCGAGATCTACGGAGGCAAGGCCCCCTACCCCATCCCCTACGAGTTCGTCCAGCTCAAGTCCGGGGGCGTCACCACCCAGATGCACAAGTCCCTGGGATGCTCCGTCACCGGCCTGGACGCCATCGGCATGACCCCTCCGGAGGTCCTCAACTACCTGTTTCTCAGGGTCAATCCCTCCAGGGCCATCGACTACGACTACGGCATCGGCACCCTGGACATGGCCGACGAGTACGACAGGATGGAGAGGCTCTACTTCGGCGGCGAGTGGTCCGAGTCCGAGGAGAACTCCGTCCAGGCGTACAAGCTCGCGCAGCACAACCACATCCCCTCCAAGCTCCCCCTGCAGATCCCCTACAGGCACCTGGTCAACGTGGTCCAGATGGCGCCCGACTTCGACGGCGTCATGGAGATCCTCGGGAGGACCGAGGACATGGACGGGGCCACCGAGGAGGACCTCGAGAGGCTCAGGAGGAGGTGCGACTGCGTCAGATATTGGCTCAACGGCTTCGCTCCCGACATGGTCAAGTTCTCGATCCAGCCGTCCGTCCCCATGGGCATAGAGCTGTCCATGACCGAGAAGGCGTACTTCCAGGCCCTGGTCACCAGGATGAACGACTGCAACTGGGATGCGGAGACCATCAATGACATCGTCTCCGGCGTCGCCAAGGAGCAGCCCATCGGACCCAAGGGAGCCTACAAGGCGCTGTACAAGATCCTCATCGGCAAGAACGCCGGTCCGCGCCTCGGGCCGTTCCTGGCCAGCATGGACAAGAAGTTCGTCATCAACAGGCTCATCCAGGCATCCGTCTGAAGACCTCGATGGGTTTAAGGTTCATACGATGATACAGAGGGGCATGAACATCGGCGGCCGCGTGCCTTTGGCTCTATCCGTAGTGGGTATCCTGATCGCAGCAGCATCGTTCATAGCGTACGTCCTCTCGCCGTCGAACATCCTGACATACTCCTTCGTCGCCGGCATGGCGATCCTCGCCGTCGGCTACGCTATGGCATTCATGGGCCACCGCGGCACAATCGCGAGGTACAAGGAGGCGGCCGAGGAGGAGGAGCAGAGCGGGCTGATTGTCAGCCTCGACAGCACCTACGTCCCGTACGACAACCCCGCCACCATCACCGATCTCAGGGAGGAGCGAAGGTGCCCTGCCTCAACGCGGACATCCTCTACCTGTTCTTCGACTCGGCCAACATGCACAGGTGGAACGACCACCTCCGCCCGGTGGACCTGACCGAGATAGACAAGCAGGCCCACAAGGCGATGATCTCCTGGGTCCTCGCCAGCTACGAGGAGGCCGCCGGCAACCATGTCGACTGGACCAGGCTCATCGAGCATGGGATGTTCTCCTTCATCCAGAGGGCGGTCCTCACCGACCTGAAGCCCCAGGTGTTCCACAGGATCGTCGCCGAGAGGCGCGGGCAGGTGGCCGATTACGTCATATCCGAATTCGACAGGCTGGTGCCGGACGCCGATCCCGCGCTCCGCTCCCGCTTCAGGGAGTACCTCTACGACGAGCCCCGCACCAAGGAGGACGCGGTCCTCAGGGCGGCGCACTACCTCGCCACCAGGTGGGAGTTCAACCTCATCTACGATTCCAACCGCTCCATCTACGGCATCGACCGCACGAGGGAGGAGATCGACGAGCAGATCAACCAGCATCTGGACCTGGTCGGCATGAAGGACGCCATGTCCCCCGGCTCCGGCACTTTCTCGCTGATCGACCTGTTCGGCCAGCTCAGGTTCCAGCAGCGCTGGGCAAGGACGCCCAGGATCCCGAAGACGTCCGTCCTCGGGCACTCGCTGATGGTGGCCAACATGATGTACCTCCACGACTGCGACATCTCGGCCGACGACAGGAGCATCTACAACGATTACTACACGGGATTGTTCCACGACCTGCCGGAGGTCCTGACCAAGGATGTGATCACCCCGATCAAGGTGAACGTGGACGGCCTCGCCGCATTGCTCGAGGACTTCGAGCACGACCTGATCGAGTCGACCATCATGCCGCTGATCGACGATGTCTGGAAGGACAGGTTCAGGTTCCTGGTGTACGATCCGTTCTCGGACGAGGAGCACCCGGAGTACGGCATCAGGAGGGGCTCCGACGTGAAGGCCTGCGACCTGTTCGCCGCCTACATGGAGGCGTTCATCTCCGTCAGGTACGGGGTCAGCTCCAGCGCCCTCAGGGAGGGCTGCCAGGGCATAAGGGACAAGCTCGTCGAGAAGGGCAAGGGCATCGACGCCATGGCGCTGGTGGACCGCCTCGACAAGATGCGCATCCGATTTTTTTAATCGATGATATGAGAAGGGAAAGGGGCCGTGGCCCCTGTTTCGCCATCGGCGCCTGCCGATGATCTCCTGTCCCCTCATGTAGGGCCTTAGGACCTCGGGGATGGTGACGGTGCCGTCCTTGTTCTGGTAGTTCTCGAGGATGGCGACCATCGTCCTGGGCAGGGCCAGTCCGGAGCCGTTGAGGGTGTGCACAAACTCGCTCTTGAGGTGCGGCTCGGGCCTGTACTTTATCCTGGCCCTCCTGGCCTGGAAGTCGGTGAAGTTGGAGCACGAGGAAGCCTCGAGCCACCTGTCCGCTCCGGGGGCGTACAGCTCGAGGTCGTAGCACTTGGAGCAGGAGAAGCTCATGTCGCCGGTGCACAGCAGGAGGACCCTGTAGGGCAGGCCGAGGCCGGTGATGAGGTCCTCCGCGTTCTGGCGCAGCTCCTCGAGCCTGGCGTAGGAGTTCTCGGGCAGGACGAAGTTGACCATCTCCACCTTGTTGAACTCGTGGACCCTGATGATGCCCCTGGTGTCGGCGTGCTTACCGACCTCCCTCCTGAACGAGGGCAGGTACGCGGTGTAGTAGATCGGGAGCTGCTCCTTCTCCAGGATCTCGTCCTGCAGGAGGTTTGTGATGGGGACCTCCGCGGTGGGGTTGAGGAACATGTCGTCCCTCTCGAGGTAGTACATGTCGTCCTTCAGGTTGGGGTACTGCCCGGTGCCTATGACGGCGGCCTTGTTGACGACCACCGGGGGGAACAGCTCGGTGTAGCCCTGGTCCTGGTGCATGTCCAGGAAGTAGTTGATGATGGCCCTCTCGAGCCTGGCGCCGTCGCCCTTGAGGCAGTAGAACCCGCTGCCGGCGACCTTGGTACCCCTCTGGAAGTCGATGATGTCCAGGTCCTCGGCTATCTCCCAGTGCTCCTTGGGCTTGAAGTCGAACTTGCGCTTCTCGCCCTTCTCGTACACGACGACGTTGTCGTTCTCGTCCTTGCCGATGGGCACGGACTCGTGGGGGATGTTGGGGATGTTGAGGATGCAGTCGTTCCTGATGTCATCGAGCTCGGCCATCCTCTCGTCGTTGGCCTTGACCTTGTCCGCCACCTCGCGCATCTCGGCGATCTTGGCATCCTTCTCCTCGCCCTTGGGCATCTTGGAGATCTCCTGGGAGACGGTGTTCCTGACCTTCCTGAGGCGGTTGTTCTCGTTGGTGAGGGACCTCCACTCCGCATCGGCCTCGAGGAACCTGTCGAGGATGGCCTCGTCCTTGTTCCTGTTCCTCAGCATCGTCCTGATCCTCTCGGGATCCTCCCTGATAACGTTAACGTCCAGCATCGTGAATCAACTCGGAATTTCTTCTGGGAGAGCGACGTCCAGGTGCGCTTGTCGGTCAGCACTATGACCCCTCCGCGCACGTCCACCACGACCGCACCGGTCTCGGCCTCGATGGCGTCCGCGGCGTCTCTGGCCCCGCTGTCGGAGTTGGACAGCACCTTCACCTTGATCAGGCGGTTCTTCTTCAGCTGCGCAGTGATCTCGGCGTAGAGCCCCTCGTCAAGGCCGTCCTTGCCCACATGGACCGTGGGGCTGATCTCGTTGGCCCTCCTCATGAGCTCCTTCTTGGCTTCCCTCTCTGTCATGTTCGCTCCCTTCCGTCGTACGGCATGCGCCATACCTTCCCGCACAGCCCGCATGTGACACTCCTGGTCCCGTTGTTCAGCCTGATCGTGCAGCTGAGCCCGGGCACGAGCGGCGCCAGGCACCTCTTGCAGTAGCGCCTGTCCTTGGGCATGCCGACGCGGGTCTTCATGCCGATTCTCCTTGCTATATCCACGTACCTGCGCGCCCTGTCGGCCCTTCCGGCCCTGAGGGCCTCGACCGAGAGGTCGAGCAGCCTGGAGATGCGTTGCTCGCCTATGCGGGCCACCTCCGAGTGGGATATGCGCCTCCTCGACATTGTGCTCGGCGACTCGACTGCGGAAGTCCTATAAGAAACGTGCGCGGAAGCTCGCAATCGCGCGACGGGCATCAGGGAGCGCAGGTACTCCTGGACCTCGGCCTCCTCGCCCTCGAAGGTCTCCTCTGTGTCGCAGTAGGTCTCCCACAGGAACTCGAAGTAGTCGTGGAAGGCCAGGACGCACTCGTCCCAGGAGGGCTTCGATTCGTCTATGCCGAGGAGCTCGCAGGAAAGGTGCCAGAGCCCCTTATCCGCGTCGTAGCCGGGCGTGCCGATGGCAGGGTTCAGGAGGGGTATGTCCCTCTGCGGGGTGATGATCCTCTGGAACTTCACCATGGGGAATGTGTAGCAGCCGCTGACGTCGGTGACCGCGGTGCGCCTGCCATCCTCGTCCAGGCGGACGCTGCCGGAGACTATGACCGGGCCCGCCTTCGCGAACTCGGGGATGTCGTTCTTCGCTATGTTGTCGGCGAAGGTGATCTCCAGATCGTCGCTCCCGTTGGAAATGTGCCAGTGGTTGACCTTCACGGGGTCCCTGTAGATGACTCCGATGACCACTGCGGGTATCCTGGAGACGTCCCTGTCGGCGACGGCGGCGACCTTCTCGCGGTCGATCCTGCCGAACCTCCTCTGGGCGTCCGCGGGGCCGTACTCGAGGACGAAGCCGTCGAGGTGGTCGCACAATGCCAGCACATCCCTGGCGACCTCCCTCCTGCCGTACGGGTCCGGGAAGTAGTCGTCGAACCAGTCGCCCACGACGCCCTTCCCGAGGAAGTCGAGGGTCGAGCAGAGCATCTTCATGGATTCCTCCATCAGGTCCTCGCTGCCCTTGTCCGGGTCGGAGCCGATCCCGGAGCCGGATGATCCGCCGATCTTGAGGTCGAACTTGGCCTTCAGCCTGGGATCAAGGTCCCCCTGCACCCTGAGCTCGACCTTCACCAGCATGGTGCCTATGTCTGTGAGGAGCTTCTGGATGTCCACCATGGCCTGGCCGGCCACGGCGACGGGTACTGCTGCGTCGTCCTCCGCGGGGACGACCTTGAATCCGTACTGGCGCATGACGCCAGTATGGCCGAACGGCTTAATTATTATTCGCCCGTTCAGACCCTATATTATAAACGCGGGTGCGTTCCTGTTCGCAATGTTTATATGCGAGTTGTCATTGGGTCGCTTATCGTAGAACCAGGCGACCGTACGCCGTGTGGCGTGGGTCCCTATCACGTTCCAACCAATCAGGTGGTGCAAATGGTAAGAAAGCCCGCATCGATGTACAGACAGATCAAAGGACAGGCGTACACCCGCCGCGAATACATGGGAGGAGTCCCCGCGAGCAGGGTCAGCCAGTATGAGATGGGTAACCTCAAGGAGGAGTTCCCCGTCGTGCTCACCCTCAGGGTCAAGAACCGCGTGCAGATCAGGCACACCTCCATCGAGGCAGGCCGTATCGCCGCCAACAAGGTCCTCAACGGTCAGGCCGGAGTCGCCAACTACCACATGACCGTCAGGGCGTACCCCCACGTCGTCCTCAGGGAGAACAAGCTCGCTACCGGCGCAGGAGCGGACCGTGTGTCCAGCGGAATGCGCCAGGGATTCGGCAAGACCGTCGGGACCGCAGCCAGGCTCGAGAGGAACCAGGCCATCCTGACCGTCCGCGTCCCCGCCGAGAAGGCGGTCATCGCCAAGGACGCCCTCTGGAGGGCATCCATGAAGTTCCCCTCCCCCTGCTATATCGACATAGAGAAGGGAGCCGAGCTCATCCAGTGAAACCATAAATGTTCGATTTCGAACAGGACCGCATCGTTGCGTGGATTCGCGACGGAGGCTATGCCTCCGTCGCCCTCCAATTGCCCGAGGGCCTGAAGGTCCGGGCTGCGGAGCTATCCGACGAGATTTCTGAGCGCACCGGTGCTTCCGTTGCGGTCATAGGCCTCCCCTGTTACGGGGCCTGTGACCTCTACGATCATAAAGGCCGCTTCGACGCCCTCGTGCACTTCGGCCATTCGCCCATACCGTCCCAGGGGGACGACCCTACGGTCCTCTACATCGAGTCCAGGTCCGATGTCGGGTTGGGCGGGGACGTCGAGGACGCTATCTCGGGCATCCCGCAGAGGATCGGGGTGCTCGCAACCGTCCAGTACCTCGGGCTGATCCCTGACATGGTCGTCATCCTGGAATCCACCGGCCGCACCGCCCTGGTGGGGGAGGGGGACGACCGCATATGCCATCCCGGGCAGGTCCTGGGATGCAACTGCTCCGCGGCCGAGGCCGTCCTCGGGGACGTGGATGCCTTCCTGTACATCGGGGAGGGCGACTTCCACCCGCTCGCCGTGGCCCTGGGCGTGGGGAAGCCAGTGTATGTCCTCAACCCCATAACTACTGAGCTCAGGGATATGTCGCAGACGCGCGACCGCATGCTCAGGCGCAGGTTCGCAGCCATCGAGTCCGCCAGGTTGGCCAATAGCTTCCTGGTGGTCGAGAGCAGGAAGATCGGGCAGAACCGCAGGGAGGAGGCCGACAGGATATGCGCCGCCATCAGGGAATCCGGTCGCAGCGCCTGCAGGGTGCTGCTCGACGAGATCAACCCGGATGCGCTGGCCGCCTACCGGGTCGACGCCTACGTGAACACTGCGTGCCCCCGCATAGCCATGGACGACTCCGCGCGCTACGGGAAGCCGATGCTGACGGTCACCGAGCTGGAGATCGCCCTGGGCCTGAGGGAATGGGCGGATTACGAGTTCGACCAGATACGCCCGGCCCCCGTCCGCCTATCTTGATATTATTAGTATAAGGGGAGGCGCCCCGGAGGGCGCCTGTGGAGTTTGACGATCGGAGCTGGGCGACGAGCCAGTTCTGGAGCCCGATTTCGTTGATGAGGGCGAGCTGGGTCTCGGTCCAGTACATGTCCTGCTCCTCGTCCATGTAGTAGTCCTTGAGGATCTCGTAGGTGGTGACGTCGTCGTGGACGAGGGGGAGAACCCTATCGAGCTCGGCGAGCCCCTGGACGGAGGTCGCGAGGTCGTACTTGAGGCACTCGACGGGGTCGTCGAGGATGGGGGTCTCGATCTTCGCGCCGTTGGTGAGGAATCCGCCGATGTCGAGTACCCTCTCGACCATCTTCATGGTGAATCCCCTCTCCTCGGCAGCGTGGTCGGCGTACACCTTGGCGAGCTTTGAGTATCCCTTGGATTCGAAGACCTTGGCCTGGATGTCGTGCCCGTCCGCCTGCTGGGACAGGTTAGTGACGATTATCTGCAACGCACCGATGACAGTCTGCTTGTCTACCATGGCTATCAATTGGATGTATAGTCCAACTTGGATAAAAGGATGCGGTTACGGAACCGTAGGGTTATCGTTAATCATTAATCCGAATCAGTGCATGGAGGGTGCATGAAAGGGGACCTGCACACCCTGAAGAGAGTCTGCGAGTACGGCTCGAAGGCCATGCTGATCGGAGAGGCGGTCATAGGCATAGTCCTGCTGGCGGCCGTGATCATGGCTTTCGGATCCTTCGCATCGGACATCCTCGCGGACGCGCTAGACGCCGTATTCGGGGTCGGAGTGCCGGATGACGTCGCATCGGCGGCAAGGGTCGCGGAGATAGTCCTGATCCTCGCGCTGGCACTGGTGACGGTATGGACCGTCTACAGGCTCATGGTCTCCATCCGCGACGAGCACAGCCCCTTCACCGAGGAGAACACCCGGGCCATCATCCGTCTGTCGAAGATATACTTCGTCTGCGCCTTGGCCCTGGGGGTCCTGGCCGCCGTCGCCTCCGGATCCGTCGCGGAGACCCTGTTCATGTTCTTCGGCTGCATACTGGCGAGCGTCACCCTCTACTGCTACGCCCTGACCGTCCGCTACGGCTCCGTCCTCCAGGACGAGTCCGATCACACCCTGTGATACCATGATCGTGCTCAGGCTGGACAGGGTGATGGCCGACAGGAAGATGACCTTGAACGAGCTGGCGGAGAGGGTCGGGATCACCAACGTGAACCTCTCCAACATCAAGACCGGGAAGATCAGCGCCATAAGGTTCTCCACCCTCAACGGGATATGCAGGGCGCTGGATTGCCAGCCCGGGGACATCCTGGAGTACGTCGAGGATGATGATGTTATCGATAAACGATAAATACTAATCGTTATATGATAACTCGTTAGCATGAAGGCAATCGATCTCGTCTGCAGCACGGCGTTCATGATGATGCTCGCGCTGGTAGTGTCGTCCGCGACCAACTTCCTTGACCTCTTCCCAGGCGACGTCCTCACTCCGGACATCCGCAGCAACGTGACGATCATCCTCCTCGCGGCGATGCTGACGCTGACCATGTCCCGCATCCCCTACAGGGACCTGGACCCGGTCAAGAACTACAAGTCGGTCTCCAGGGCCATATTCCTGGGGCTCGTCGTCGCATCCACCGTCCCGCTGATCGCCTACTTCCTGCTGAAGGACGTGGACGGCTACAGCCAGTATGCAGTCGGGCTCGTCTTCCTGGCGGCGACGCCGTTCGCCGGGTCGGTCGGCCCCCTGTCCCTCATCCTGAGGGGCGACCTGGAGCATGCGCTCAGGTCCACCATCGTCGTGTACGCGGTTTCCCTCCTGTGGATCCCGTTCGTCGTATGGATCACGCTGGGGGAGGTCGTGGACATGACCAAGGTGGTCATCACCGTCATAGAGCTCATCGGCGTGCCGCTGGTCCTCTCCAGGGCGCTGACCAAGGTCAAGCTCGACAAGACTCTCATGGCCGTGGTCCTCAACTGCACCATCGCTTTCCTCGTCTGGCTCTCCGTGAGCTCCACTAACTTCAAGACCGCGGGCTTCGTGGTCCTGGCGGTGTTCATGGTCATCGCCGCCCTGAGGGACATAGGCCTCGGGCTGACCGCGGAGGTCACCGAGAAGAAGCTCGGCATCCCGTGGTCCTCCCGCGTGACGGACATCCTGATGATATCCTATAAGAACAAGGGCATCGCCATCGCGCTGTGCACCTCCGTCCTGGTGGGGCCCGCCATAGGCGATGCGATGGTCGCAATAGCCGCGAGCATCGTCGTCGAGGTCATATGGGTGGCGTTCATGGATTCGGTGCTGTTCTCCAAGAAGAGGATGGAGAAGGAGCTGGCCTCGGATAAGGAGTCGGGCATAAAGCAGGTCTGGGAGAGGGACCGAGCCGTTCGACCCTTATTTATATCCCTAAAATATAGCGCGGCTCATGTTCAACACGGAGGGGCTCCTCTCCCGCGAGCTCCCGGACGTAGTCGTCGGCATAGGGCGCGGTTCTGACGCCGGGAACGTCGAGAGGAGCGTGGCCGCAATGAAGGGCCATGACATCCGCATATACGACGACCCGCAGGCTCTGGCGGACGATCTCGCCAACGGCACGCTCGACGCGGCCGCCCGCGGGGACATGTCCTCGTCCAAGCTGCTCCCGATCCTGAAGGGATCCCTCGGCCTGAAGAAGCTCGAGAGGGTCGTGTTCTTGGAGCCCATCAGCGGCAAGATGTTCCTGATGGCCCCGGTGGGAATCGACGAGGGGTGGACCGAGGACCAGAGGTACGAGCTCGCCAAGAAGTCTGTGGACCTGGCAAAGGCCGTCGGCTTGGGCACCCGCATCGCGGTCATGTCCGGCGGGCGCTGCGAGGACTACGGCCGCTGCAAGGCCGTGGACCACTCCATCGAGGCCGCGAGGTACATCGTCAAGAAGCTCACCGAGGACGGCTACGACGCGTACCACTCGCAGATCCTCATCGAGGACGCCGTCAACGAGGCGGACATCCTCATCGCGCCCGAGGGCATCACGGGCAACATCATATTCAGGACGCTGCACTTCATCGGCGGCGCCGCGGCGCTGGGCGCGCCGGTCGTGAACGCCGACAAGGTGTTCGTAGACACGTCCCGCGTCAAAACGGATTACAGGGACTCGCTGGCCCTTGCCATGCTTCTAACGGAGTTGAGGAAATGATACTGGAAATCGACGGCGGCTACTCCGGCATAAGGTTCTCCGCATGCCACTTCATACCCAGGCACGAGAAGTGCTCCAGGCTCCACGGCCACTCCTACATCGTCAGGCTGAGGCTAGAGGGAGAGATCGGCGCGGAGGGCATGATCATGGACTTCGTCGTACTGAAGAAGAAGCTCAGGGAGATCATCGACGAGCTCGACCACAAGACCCTGCTGCCCACCAGGTCAGACGACGTTAAGCTGACCATGGATGGCGATTCCGTCGAGGCCGTCAGCTGCGGCAAGAGGTACGTCTTCCCCAGGATGGACGTCACGCTGCTGGACATCCCCACCACCACCGCCGAGGAGATGTCCAAGATGATGGCAGAGAGGATGGTCGCCGAGATCGACATCCCGGACAACGTCTCCTCGCTCTCGATAGGATTGGACGAGGAGAGGGGACAGACGGCATGGTACACGGTGGTCCTTTGAAGCCCAGGGCGGTCGTCCTGCTCTCGGGCGGACTGGATTCCACGACCACGCTGGCCCAGGCCATCGACGACGGCTGCGACGTTACCGCGATAAGCTTCCGCTACGGCCAGAGGCACACCAGGGAGCTGGATTCGGCGGCCGCGGTCTGCAAGTTCTACGGCATAGACCATGCCATCATCGACCTGAACCTCAGCTCGTTCAGGTCCGCGCTCACCCGTTCCGACATAGACGTGCCGGAGGACAGGGAGGAGATCGGCGGGGACATCCCGATAACCTACGTCCCCGCTAGGAACATCATCTTCCTGAGCATCGCCGCCGGGCTCTGCGAGTCCGTCGACGCAGACAGGATATACATCGGCGCCAACGTCGTCGACTACTCCGGGTACCCCGACTGCAGGCCCGAGTTCTTCGAGGCCTTCGAGGAGACCCTCAGGAGGGGGACCAAGGCCGGCGTCGAGGGGAACCCCATCAGGATAATGACCCCGATTCTCCGCGACTCCAAGGCGGACATCGTCCGCAGGGGCAAGAGGCTGGGGGCCCCGCTGCAGCTGACCTGGTCTTGCTACAACGGCGGGGAGAAGGCATGCGGGCACTGCGATTCCTGCAGGCTCAGGCTCGCCGGCTTCAAGGAGGCCGGCTACGAGGACGAGATCGACTATGAGGATATGCGAGATCTTCCGCTCCATCCAGGGGGAGGGCCTCACCATGGGCCTGCCGACCACCTTCGTCAGGACGGTCGGGTGCAACCTCAGGTGCAGCTGGTGCGACACCCAGTACTCCATGGAGGGGGGCGAGGAGATGTCCCTCGACGAGATAATGGAAGTCGTGGGGGACGCCCGCACCGTGTGCGTCACGGGCGGGGAGCCGCTGCTCCAGCCCGACATGCCCGAGCTCATCGGGAGGCTCCTGGACGCGGGGAAGAGGGTCGTCGTCGAGACCAACGGCGCCACCGACATCTCATTTGTGCCAGACAGCCCGATGGTGATGATCAGCATGGACGTCAAGTGCCCCTCGTCGGGCATGACCGACCGCATGCTGGAATCCAACATGCGCATCATCAGGGCGAAGGACCAGCTGAAGTACGTCATCGCCGACGATGCCGACTACGAGTTCGCCGTCGCCCACCTCAGGTCGCACTCCCCGGAGGCCAGCGTCATATTCACGCCGGTCGGCGGCACCGAGAGGCTCGAGTGGCTCGTGGCCAGGGTGCTGGAGGACGGCATCGAGGCGAGGGTCCTGCCGCAGCTCCACAAGATCATCTGGGGCGACCGCAAAGGGGTTTGAATACGTCAATCGACGAATATTATCCACGTCGAACAACTAAATCCGTGTTTTTCTCACGTTAATTGCCGATTTTTTACGGTTTTAATCAGTTTTTCGTGAAATTTCTACGGATTTCGTAGCTATTTCCACGAAAACAATAACTCGTCGTTAAAAGTGAGCAATAACCTTTTTAATAGACAGTAGATACGACGTCTCATGACAGACTACCTGACTCCTAAATCCGTAGCTATCGTCGGCGCTTCCAACGACCTGACCAAGCTCGGAGGGATGCTTCTCGTCAACATGATCAACGCCAAGTACCCCGGCAAGCTCTACCCCATCAACCCCAAGGGCGGAGAGGTCCAGGGCCTCAAGGCATACACGAGCATCACGGAGATCGGCGAGCCCGTCGACCTCGCGGTCGTCGCCATCAAGGCCGAGCTCGTCCCCGCCCTCATGGACGACCTCGGGAAGGCCGGCGTCAGGCACGCGACCATCCTCACCGCCGGATTCAAGGAGGACAGCCCCGCCGGTGCCGAGCTCGAGAAGAAGCTCAAGGAGGCCGCCGCCAGGAACAACGTCAGGTTCTTCGGACCCAACTGCTTCGGCAACATGAACCCCTGGGCCGGAGTGAACGCCACGTTCGCCCACCTCCTGCCCCGCCAGGGACACATCTCCATCTTCTCCCAGTCAGGAGCGGTCGGTTCCTCGATCATCGACTGGGCCTACTTCAACAAGATCGGGATCGCCAACTTCGTCACCTTCGGCAACAAGGCCGACCTCGACGAGGCAGACATCATCCCCGAGATCTCTGAGGACCCCAATACCAAGGTCATCGGAATGTACTGCGAGGGCATCTCCAACGGGCACAGGTTCGTGTCCGCCATCGAGAACATGCCCATCGAGAAGCCGATTGTCGTATACAAGTCCGGAAGGACCCAGGCCGGCGCAGCCGCCGCGTCCTCCCACACCGGGTCCCTCGCCGGGGCCGATGCGGTCAACAACGTCATCTTCAAGAAGCTCAACGTCTACAGGGCCAGCAGCCTGGACGACATGTTCGACGTCCTGAACGTGTTCAGCGGCTGCGACGAGATGAAGAAGGGCGGCCTGGGGATCATCACCAACGCCGGAGGCCTCGGGGTCATGTCCGCCGATGCCGCCTTCGACGCCAAGAACGTCCACGCCGTCAAGTTCTCCGACGAGACCATCTCCGAGATCAGGAGGAGGGTCCCCACAGTCGCCGGAGTCACCAACCCCATCGACATCCGCGGGGACGCCAAGCCCGAGTACTTCAAGGAGGTCATCGACATCCTGTCCCATGACCCCGAGGTCGGGGCGCTCGTCATCATGGGATCCCCCCTCGACACCGCCGACCTGGAAGCGGTCGCGCAGTCCATCGTCGAGATCAAGGACCAGATCCCCGTGCCCTTCGTCGTCTGCTTCGCCGGAGGCCACAAGTGCGACAAGGCCAACGCCTACCTCAAGGAGGCCGGCATCCCGACCTACCCCACCCCCGACAGGGCCATCCACGCCCTGGATGTCCTCAGGACATACACCATCAACAAGGAGAAGAAGCACACCCACATGGCCTACCCCAAGGCCACCGGAGGCGGAAGGGCCGCCGCGAAGAAGGTCATCGACGCCGCGAAGGCCGAGGGAAGGGACTCCCTCTCCGAGGCCGAGGGTAAGGAGATCCTCAAGGCGTACGGCGTGCCCACCCCCGGCGAGGCAACCGTCAACTCCGCAGACGAGGCCGTCAAGGAGTGCAACAGGATCGGCTACCCCGTCGTCATGAAGATCGTCTCCCCCGACATCAAGCACAAGACCGATGTGGGCGGAGTCGTCGTCGGCGTCAAGGACGCCGAGGCGGCCAAGGCGGCCTACAACAAGATCATGGACTCCTGTACCAAGAACGTGCCCGGAGCCAAGATCGACGGGGTCTCCATCCAGCAGATGGTCTCCGGCCAGGAGGTCATCCTGTCCATGATCCGCGACGTCCAGTTCGGGCCCGTCGTGTCCTTCGGACTCGGCGGCATCTACGTGGAGATCCTCAGGGAGATCTCCCAGGCCCACGTGCCCATGACCGAGGAGCAGCTCGACGAGATGATCACCTCCACCAAGGCGTACAAGCTCATGTCCGGCGCCAGGGGACTCGCCAAGTCCGACATCCCCGCGATGAAGGAGGCCATCAAGAGGATCGCCCTCATCGCCGTCGAGAACCCCGAGATCCACGAGCTCGAGATCAACCCTGTCATCGTCCAGGTCGAGGGCAAGGGCGCCTACGCCGTCGATGCCCTGGTCACCCTGGTCAAGCAGCGAAACGATCCATTTTAAAACCCATTCCCGCCCCGTGAGGGGCGGGGACCATATCCAAATTCGATAGCGGTTTTCGTCGATGAATGGGTATTTATTGCTGGGTTGCATCCAGATTCTATGCCCGATTTCGACCGTAATTCACCGTATGACGACCTGCCGAGGCTCCCTCCGCGGGCGGATATCGAGTCGGTCGACATCATGAGGGCATGCATCAAGGCATCCAGATCGCTCGCCGAGTTGCAAGGGCTTGTTTCAACCATCCCGGATAAGAGAATCCTTCTAGAACTGCTGCCATTGCAGGAATCGGAATCCAGTTCGGCCATTGAGAACATAGTGTCATCGAAGAAGAGGCTCTTCATGGCGGTATCCGGCGATCCGGAGAAGGCCGACCGTTCCACGCGCGAGATATTGGGGTATAACAAGGCCTTGCTCACATCTTCAGGCAGGATTCCCGATTTGGAAACCATCAGAAACATCTGCTCGTCCATCAAGGGCGAAGCGATGGATTACCGCAATCCTGGGGATGAGCAGGTGGGACTCTTCAGCGCCGGTTCCAGGGTCGCTGTTTACACCCCGCCATCAGGGGCATCCGTCAATGGCCTCATGAAGAACTTAATGGAGTACATATTCACAGACGATGACGTAGACCCACTCATCAAGATGGCAGTGATCCACTACCAGTTCGAGGCCATCCATCCGTTCTTCGATGGCAACGGAAGAACGGGGAGGATTCTGAACATCATCTATCTCCAATATAGCAAGCTAATCACGGATCCGCTGCTGTTCATCAGCGATTACATCATCGAGAACAAGGCGAGATACTACGAGCTCCTGGGAAACGTCACGAAGGAGGGCGACTGGGAGTCCTGGATCCTGTTCATGTTGGAAGCGGTCGATATCGTATCGCGCAGAACCGTCTCCAGGATCGGGAGGATCACATCCCTCATCAAAGACTGCAAGACCGGTGCAAAGTCCCTCGGTGTACCGGAGGCATGTATCGATGCCGTCTTCTCCAATCCGTACTGCACGATAGGTAACATGATGGACAGTCTGGGCTGCAGCCGCCCCAGCGCATCGAAATACCTCAAAGCTCTGGAATCCGTAGACATGCTCCGCTCCGTCAGGACTGGAAAGGGATTGGTTTACGTCAACAATCCGTTGATCGAGGAGTTCTCAAGAGCTGAATAAAAGAAATCAGAATTTTTTTACACGTTCGGCCATGCATGTGAAAAAATTCTTATATTTTTTATACGCCCCATTCTGCGCCGTTCCCAGCATAGGATAAATACGGCTACCGCGTCCACCCGCCGATGACATCAGAGCTCATCTTCGTGGGATTGGGGCTCAGCGGTACCGACGGCATGACCGTCAAGGCGCTGGAGGCCCTGAAGCAGTGCGACAAGATCTACGCCGAGTTCTACACCTCCATGCTCATCGGCACCAAGCCCGAGGACCTGGAGAAGGTGATCGGCAAGAAGATCAAGGTCCTGTACAGGTCCCAGGTCGAGGAGACCGACGACATCATCAAGGACGCGCTGGAGATGCGCGTCGGGTTCGTCACCGCCGGAGACACCATGTCGGCGACCACGCACGTGGACCTCAGGATCCAGGCCGCCGAGGCCGGCATCCCCGTGAGGATGTTCCACGGCATCTCCATATTCTCCGCCTGCCCCACGTCGCTCGGACTGCAGCACTACAAGTTCGGCAGGGCGGTCACCCTCCCGTTCCTGGAGGACGATTGGCACCCCAAGTCCCCCTACGACCACATCATGGAGAACAAGAGGATGGGCCTGCATACGATGATCCTCCTGGACATCCGCGCCGACGAGATGCGCTATATGAACGCCCACCAGGCCATCGAGTGGCTGATGAAGGGCGAGGAGAAGTGGGGCGAGGGCCTGATAGACGACAGGACCCTCCTGTGCGTCGTGTCCCGCGCCGGGTCTCCCGATGAGAAGGTGTTCGCCGGGTACCCTCAGGACCTCATGAAGATGGATCTCGGAGAGCCCCTGCAGACCCTGGTCCTCCCCGGGAAGCTCCACTTCATGGAGCAGTTCGCGCTGGTAAGGTTTGCCGGAGCTCCCGAGGAGATCATCGAGGACGAATGAGATCGTCCCCGTCAAATATCTTCATTATTTTAGTAAGGATTGAAAAGGAAAAGGTGGGGCGGGGTTACCTCCGTCCCGTTTCAAGCATCAAGCCGCCTTGTTGCCGCTCTTCTTGCGGACAACCGTGATGAGCACGATGGCGATGATGACGGCCAGGATGAGGGCTCCGATGACGCCGATGATCAGCATCATGCTGATGGCTTCCTCGACGACCTCTCCGGTGGCGTTCCTCATGTAGTAGCCACCCAGCATGGCATCGGTGGTCCAGTTCTTCTGCTCCTTCTCGGAGAGGGTCTTGTACTGGGCCTCGCTGATCCAGCCGTTCTTCAGCTCGAAGTCGACCTCCTTGGCGTTGATGTACTCGGTGCCGGTGACGGTGGTCTTCTTCCAGTCCTTTCCATCCTTCACCCAGGTGGCGGTCATTCCATCGAAGTCGACTCCGATGTAGTTGGTAGAAGCTTCGTAATAGACCTTGCAGTCGGCGAAGATGTCGTTGCCCAGGGCCTTGGTGGCCTGGTTGAATGCGTAGCACCATGCGACGGGCTCCTGGGCGGCGGAGAAGGTAATGGCGGTGGCCTCCCAGCTGACGAGATCGTCTTTGATGAGGGTCAGGTAGGCGATGTAGTCCTTGACGGTGGCAGAGGCTCCGCACTCGGGGATCTTCTGGGCTCCCATTCCGTAGGCGTCCACCATCCAGTTCAGCTGCTCGACGGGGTCGAGTGCCTCATACTCCTCGGTGGAGATCCATCCGTTGACGAAGGAGAATGCTGCCTTGGGGTTGTTGATGTAATCCTCGGAGCTCTTGGCGACGGGGACGACAGTCTTTCCATCGGAGACGAAGCAAGAGGTGTTGCCATCTCCATCGTATTTGCAGCTGGGGCCGTACTTGCCCATCTCGAATGTAGCGGGGACGCCAGCTGCCTTGAACGCGGCATTGGCTGCCTCAATGTATTTCTCGTTGTCAGCTTCGCTGCTGAAGTAAACGTAGAAGTAGTCAGAGACTTCGAGATCGTCGTCGATGACCTCTCCATAGATTACGTAGTTGTTTTTCGCAGCGTCGGCTCCACCAGCGAGGCTGGCGAAGGCAGTAGCGCAGAAAAGTGCTACAACCGCCGCGACGATTATTTTTTTGCTCATATCCAAGATATCACCTCTGGATGCTACCGACAATATAATCTTGCCCTATATAGTAATTGTAATTTTTTGGACATTGGATGGATAATTGAGCCAAAATATAGCCAGCATTCGAGGATGGGGGATAATATCGGACACAAACTTCCAATAGCGGCCAAAGACTCGCCGTAACGCGACCCTTGACTACTGTGCAGCTAGGTACATTTTATTGAGTTATAGGATTCAAAGGCGGTGCCTGTGCGCCCAATGATTAAGTATGTCGCTCCACATTGATGGACCATATAGCCAATTGGCTGGTGAAAGGAAAATGGTCGATAATTCATGGATAAAGTCGGACTCGGCAGCCGACGGTTCCCATCAGTCGAAGGCCATAAGAAGGAAGGTCCTGATAACAGTCGCCCTGCTAGTCGCGGGCGCCCTTGTCACGATAGCGATGAACGGGGTGGGGTCCAACGCGACCCAGTACCGCTCAGAGGGTATCCTGGTGGACTTCGGGGAATATCTGACGCTGTGGACCGATGCAGACCTGTCTGTGGAGGACGATCCGGTGGAGCTCCTGGAGACAGTGGAGCAGAAGGCGGCAGACGGGTTCGAGTACGAGATGGACGGAGGAAAGCTCGCGTCCGTGACGTATTCCGGGAAAACCTATGCGAATTCGGATACCCATTCATGGGACCTCTGGTACATCGCCGATGGGGAATTCGATGCCCAAAGGGCCGAATCGTACGACATCAGCGTATCCGATTACACGGTGGTGATCTGGGCCTACACGACCGCGGACGGGACCCCCATGCCCGCGGTCGACGCCACCGCGACGTCCATCTACGGCTACGCCGAGCCGAAGAGGATCGTATCCTTGTCCCCGGTCTGCACCGAGACGCTGAACTCGGTCGGGGGCATCCAGAAGGTAGTCGGTACGGATTCATACAGCAACTACCCTGAGTACATCGACAAAGGCCACAAGGATGGCAAGGTGGCCATCGTGGGCACGTACACCGACCCGAGCTACGAGGCGGTGATGAACACGTCCCCGGACCTCGTCCTGTGCGATGCGTCCACCTACAACGACGTCCAGATCGCCGGGATCCTCAGGTCATCCAACGTCAACTCCGTCGTCCTCTACAACGGCGAGGACCTGGACACCGTCATAAAGAACATATTCATAGTGGGGAACGCTGTGAGCTACGGCCTGGGTGCCCAGGCGTACATCATGAAGTACGTTTACGCGCTCAGCGAGCTCGAGGGGCTCGTCTCAAGGACCGGGATGAGGACCATGATCGCGTTGAGCAACGACCCGTCCCCCTGGGTGTCAGGAGGCCATACCTACGCCAACGACATCCTCGATCAGCTGCAGGCCGTCAACGTGTTCGCCAGCACCCCCGGATGGTTCAACACCACTGCCGAGAAGGTCCTCGACACCAATCCCGAGTGCATCATAATCATCGACAGCTCGAGGTACCATCAGAACGAGTACGACAAGATGATCTCCATCCTGTCCCATGAGTGGAAGTCCACGGACGCGTATAAGAACGGGAAGATATACCTGCTGTGCGACGGGCTGGGCGATCTGGGGAGCCGCGCCGGCCCCAGGACCATCCAGCTCATGGAGATCATCTCCATGATTGTGGATCCTGACAGCCATACCGAAAAGCCCCTGCCGAAATCCGTCGGCAACGACTACCTCGATTATCTCGATATCACGAAGAACCTGGGGGATTGAGATGGATCGCAGGATACTGATAATCGCGGCCGTCGCTGTGGCGGCCATGTGCGCCGTGCCCCTGGCGACCGATGCGGCGTACGCGGACGAATCCGCAGGGAAGGGCGACTTTCTACTGGATTACGGGAACGGATGGGCGGAGTGGTACCCGATATCGTCCGGGTCCACGGTGCTGGATGCCGCGAAAGCGACCTTGGATGCCGCCGGGAAGGCACACAATGACGACCTCACCGAGATCGATTCCCAGGCCACGGTGACCATCGGTTCCAAAACGGGATCCGGCTCCTTCACCGAGCCCGGGACCACCGGCATCACGACAACGTCCCAATGGCGCTTCTTCGCCTGGGGAGCCAGCGAGTGGGAGGAGGTATCGCCATCGGATGCGTACACCTTCCAGAAGCTGGCGGTCGCATTCTATCCCGAGGGCCTAGTCCCCGTGGAGACTCCCGAGCACCAGTCCTCGTGGACGGCCATAAACGGCGACTCCTGGAACTCCGCCAATCAGCTCGCCGACGTTCAGAGCGACATCGGGAAGAAGTGGGAGCATGTCCCCGAGTACGGGGGAGACGATCCCAATGGCTTGTACGGGGGCTGCCTGGTCGTCCGCGACCATGTCCTCGTCAAATACGGCAACGCATCGAAGGCCACCGGCCTCGCCGCCGTCACCTGCTACAATCTGAATACCGGCGCGGAGGAATGGTCATTTAACTTTAAGCCCATGCAGATGGACACCTCGTCTATGGCGGTCATGGGGCAGTACGTGTACATCCAGAGCACTAACGGGCACATCTACAGGATCGACTGGAGGGAGGGTCCCGGCGTCGACAACAGCAAGGTCACCACCTTCGGGGGCCTGCCCTGGGACGACCCGACGGTCGTCCCCGCCGAGACCATCGACATCGATTGGTACGTATCCTTCAACAACAGGTTCGCGTCCATCGTCGCGGACTCTGGTTCCATCTACGTGAAGTCGTACAACGGGATGCAGTACTGCTTCGACCAGGACCTCAACCTCCTGTGGTCGTTCCAGTCCGAGGGCCACGCGTACTACTCCTCCTCGACGGTGTTCGACGGGCACGTCTTCGCGGGATTCTACGACGGATGCCTGTACATCCTCGACCAGAAGACTGGAGCGCTGGAAGCCAAGACCATCATCTATCAGCAGGAGAAGGGATTCAAGGGCAAGTCCGGAGCGGCTAACGTCCCCCAGGTGTTCAAGGACGATACCGGCTACACCATATTCATCACCAGCTCCGACGGGCTTGGCATGGATTCCAAGTACAGCGGCTTCGGGATCTACCACTTCGACGGCTCCGAGATAACGGTCGTCAAGGACTACAAGCAGGGCTTCGGGTCGGTGGGCGCGTACCTGACGCGTTATGACGACGGCAGCTTCAAGGGCATCATCCTGGCCTCGGACATAGGATTCTTCAAGATCGATTTCCAGGGGAACTACACTCAGATATTCACCAAGGAGCAGGGCTACGAGGCCGCGCACAACGCGCCGGTGTTCGTCAACGGCTCCATGTTCTACTACACCACCTACTCGACCCACAACATCGTCAGCGTCACGTTGGACGGGACGATCACCGGGATGTTCCGCAATATCGGAACGTACGCGATGGTGTCTCCTGTGGTCGTCGACGGCTTCGCCCTGCCCTGCGACGACAGCGGAATGATCTGCTTCGGCAGCACGCTCGAGGAGTACAACCCCAACCCGCCGGCCCCCGAGTCATCCACTCCGCTCTGGCAGATCATCGCCTACGTGCTCATCGCGATCGCGGCGTTCTTCGCCATCCTGTGGGTCGTGCTGAGGTTCGGCCTCAAGTGGGAGAACCCCTTCGGGGAGATGAAGCGCAAGGTGCGCCACTTCTTCTTCGGAACCGAGTTCACCCACAACAAGAGGAGCAAGCGCAAGGTGCGCGCGGTCGTGATATTCGGAGTCTCCATCACCCTGATTGTGGCCCTAGCATCCCTGTGCCTGGGATCGGAGACCACCATGGGCCCCCTCGAGGCGCTGTCCAACGCCATATCCGCCATACAGAAGGGTGGCAACGGGCTGACCTACGAGGAGATGCTGATCTACAACCAGCGCCTGCCCCGCGTGCTCGCCGCCATGGCTGTGGGAATGGGCCTGTCCGTGGCCGGTGCCATGTACCAGGCCGTCATCAAGAACCCGCTGGTCGAGCCCTACATCATGGGAGTGTCCTCTGGAGCGGGAACCTTCGCGGTCCTGGTCCTGACGTCCGGGTTCACGTTCTTCGGGCTGTTCGCTCTGAACTCCCCCTACCTCATCGCCTTCTGCGCCATCTTCGGTGGTCTCCTGGCCTTCGGCCTCACCATGCTGCTCGCATTGAAGACGGGCGGCAAGTCAATCAACTACGTCCTGGCCGGTATCGTCATAGGCCTGGTGTTCTCCGCGGTGCAATCGCTGATGATGATGAGCGCGGGGACCAAGGTCGCAAGCGCCCTGTCGTGGTTGTACGGTTCCTTCGCCAGCATGACGTGGGACAAGCTGTGGCTGGTGCTGATACCGGCGTTCTTCATATGCATGATACCGCTCATCTGGGCCAAGGAGTTCAACCTGGTCCTGCTGGGCGAGGACCAGGCCAAGCAGATGGGCCTGAACGCCAAGCGCTTCGACGCCGTGATGCTGATCATCGCATCCGTGCTGACATCCATCTGCGTCGCGTTCTGCGGAGTCATAGGATTCGTCGGACTGGTCATCCCGCACCTGAGCAGGATGATCCTGGGAGGCGACCACCGCCTGATGCTCCCGGCCACCATGGCGTTCGGAGGATTCCTGATGGTTGCCGCCGATCTGCTAGCGCGCACATTGCTATCAGGATACGAACTACCAGTGGGGGCGATCACCACGGCCATAGGAGTGCCGGTGTTCGCCTACCTGCTCATCACCAGAGGGAGGTCTTACGATGTCCGAGGAAGGCGGGATAAGAGCGACCCTCAGGCGCTTCATAGACGGGAACGGCGCCACGCACATGGAGCGCAAGAGGCACAGGATGAAGTTCATCCTTGCCTTCGGCACGGTGCTGGCCGCGATCGTGTTCATCGCCATGCTCTGCATCGGGCCGACGAAGATCCTCGACCCGATCTCTGCGCTGTCCAACCTGTTCACCGCCATCGGCAAGGACGGGAGCGAGATGACGCCGGACCAGGTCATGGTGTACAGCTCCAGGTTCCCGAGGGCCCTGGCCGCCCTGGCGGTCGGAATAGGCCTATCGGTGGCCGGATCCGCATACCAGGCGGTCATACGCAACCCCCTGGTCGACCCGTACATCATGGGAGTGTCGTCCGGAGCCGGGACGCTGGCCATCGCGGTCATCGCGTTCGACTTCACGTTCTTCGGGCTGCTGGACCACAACTCGATCTACCTCGTGGCGATAGCCGCGATCCTCGGAGGCCTCATCGCCTTCTTCCTGACCATGGCGTTGGCCCAGCGCGCAGGCGGGACGACCAACTCCTACGTCCTGTCGGGAGTGGTGATCGGATTGGTGTTCGGCGCGATGCAGACCATAATGATAGTGTTCTCAGGGAACAAGGTCTCCGACGTCCTGCTGTGGCTGTTCGGGTCCTTCGCCAACGTAACCATGGAGAAGGCCTTGTTCATACTGATCCCGGTGGTCGTGATCTCTGTATTCATAATGAGGTACGCCAAGGAGATGAACCTGGTCCTCCTGGGGGAGAGCCAGGCCCGTCAGATGGGATTGAACGTCAGGCGCTTCAACGCCATGATGCTCACCCTCGCCTCCATACTGACCGCGTTCTGCGTCGCGTTCTGCGGGATCATAGGGTTCGTGGGACTCGTGGTCCCCCACCTGTGCCGCATGCTGTTCGGAGGGGACCACCGCCTGGTGCTCCCCGCCTCCATCGCTCTGGGAGCGGTGCTGATGATGGCGGCCGACCTGGCCGCCAGGATGATAGAGCCCGGCACCGAGCTGCCCGTCGGTGCCATAACCACTTTGATAGGCGTCCCCGTGTTCGCCTACCTCCTCTTCATTAGGGGGAAGATGTACAATGGATGAAGTACCGCTATTGGAAATCCGCCATCTGGACAAGATATATGACAACGGCTTTCACGCCGACAAGGACGTGAGCTTCTCGGTCCCCTCGGGGAAGCTGGTCGGGCTCATCGGGCCCAACGGCTGCGGGAAGACCACCATGATGAGGTGCATCAACAAGATGCACATGCTCACCAGCGGTGACATCCTGATCGACGGGGAGTCCGTGCTGCCCAAGACGCCCACCGAGGTCGCCAAACTGGTGTCCAACGTGCCGGCGGAGATGACCGCGTCCTTCGGGCTGACGGTGTTCGAGACCGTCATGCTCGGGAGGTACCCCTACCTGCAGAACATGTGGTGGGAGACCGACGAGGACGAGACCCTCGTGGAGGAGACGCTGAAGAAGTTCGGCGTGCACCACCTGCAGGACCGCGCCCTCAATATGCTCTCATCCGGTGAGCAGCAGAGGGTCCTGATCGCCAAGGCCTACGTGCAGGAGCCCAGGCTCATGCTCGTCGACGAGCCCACCTCCCACCTGGACATGAAGTTCAAGCTGGAGGTCATGGAGTACCTCAAGGCCATGGTCAAGAAGGACATGACCATCCTGGTCGCGGAGCACGACATCTCGCTGATGGCGAGGTACTGCGACCTTTGCGTCATCATGAAGAAGGGGGAGCTCGTCGCCATCGGGGAGCCCAAGAAGATCATCACGCCGGAGCTCATCAAGGAGGTCTACGGCGTGGAGGCATCCGTGGGCATCGACAACGAGGGCGACCTGTACGTCCTGCCCAAGAGGGTGAAGATCGAGCAGCAGTGAGGCGGAGGGACGGCAGGGTTCGTTTCCGAAGACGGCTCCCTGCCGGCCCGACCCGCTGAGGGCGGGTCAACCTTTTTCAATTCCGATGCGGATTATGCATCGTTCGGTGGTCTTACGGCCACTCGAGCACGATGGTCAGACGACCGATCGTGATTGTCAGCCGGAATCCGCCTTGCGGACGATGGCTGAGGGATGAAGCAAACACTTTACCACCTCCTGCCTGGTTCCCGGGGCCGTCGCCCTGACAGGACCTGTGTCCGTTGCTTCCGGACCACAGGTCCGGAACCGGCAACTAGGTGCAATACGCGCTGGATTGATAACTACCTCATACGCCACCGTGAAATGCTTTGGGAAGACCACCATCTCTTCTCGCTTTTGGGCGTGAGGCATGTCGTCAGATTCTTTGCTTGGAATGGAGTCAGGATAGCCCTTGCCGATTTTCCAATCCGGTATCATCGCCGGAATGCTCGAGTCCATCTCCCGCCGCCCGTTCGATCTGGGTGCATCGTGCATCCGCGCCGGACGTTCTGATCAAGCATTTTAATGGAAAGAGAAGTCAACGCTGCAGGGTGAAAACGGCAGTGACGGAGGGCTTATCCAGCATGGCCCTTATCTCGGAATCCGACATGCCAGATATCTTCCCTAGGCGAGTGAAGTCATAGGCGTTGTCGTCGAAGTACAAGCATATCTGCACGCCTCTGTACAGCACGATGTCCCCGATGCCTACCTCGATCCAGGAATCGTCCTTGACGACGGATGAGGGTATGCTGCCCGTCTGCTCGAATCCGCCGTACCTCTCCATTGCAACGGTTAGGCCGTCGCGGGCGAGCTTCTTGATGGCCGCTACGGATGGGTTGTCCTCCCATTGGACTTCGACAGCCTTCCCGTCCACCGCCATCATGAGATCCATGTCCCTCACATCCGGGTCGACAGGGTCGTCATCGTCGTGGTGGCCTGACCCGTTGCCGTCGGACATCAGGATGTACAGGCAGGCCCCTGCGATGACCACGGCTGCGGCGGCGAACAATATGACGATGGTCCTGCTCATATGCTCGAAATGGACGGGCTTCGTATTTGTATCTAGCTGGGAATCGGAGTCCGGCGATCCCATCCGCAAATACGATATCTGACGACGGCATCATCGTCGCATGGTCAACTGCCTGCGCGTGCCGAAGTGCGATGGGGAGAGCGTGCGCTCCGAGCTCATGGCGCAGGGGCTCCTGGATCTCTCCCACAGGATCTCCTCCGACGGAGGGGACCTGCTCATCCCGGTCCTGTGCGATTCATTCGGCGATTATCCCGTGGAGGAAGCCGATGCCGCGGAGCAGGGCGTGAGGCCCAAGGAGTACAGGGAGGTCGTGAAGGACGTCCCGGACGGGCTCAGGGAGCTTCTCCCAGTGTCGTTCGACGTCGTCGGCGACATAGCCATGATCAGGATCCCCGACGAGCTGCTGCCATATTCCAGGCAGATCGGGGAGGCCCTCATAGAGGTCAATAGGAACATCCGCGCGGCTTTCAGCGACTCGGGCGTCAAGGGCGAGTTCAGGATCAGGGACCTGGAGAAGATCGCAGGGGAAGGAGGCTCCGAGACCGTCCACAAGGAGTTCGGCGTGAGGCTGTTCACCGACCCGTCCAAGGTCTATTTCAATCCGAGGCTCTCATCCGAGAGGAGCAGGATAGCGGGGCTCGTAGAGGATGGCGAGGTCATCATCGACATGTTCGGGGGAGTTGCCCCGTTCGGCACCGTCATAGGCAAGCTGGCACATCCGTCCGCGATATACTCTATCGACCTCAATCCAGCGGCGGAGGAGTTTGCATGCAGGAATGCCAGGAAGAACAGGGTCAAGGTCCTGCACCCTCTGACGGGCGATTCCTCGAAGGTCGTATACACGCTCCCGGAGGCCGACAGGATAATCATGAACCTACCGCAGATAGCGGATCGGTTCCTCTGCTACGCCATGGACAGGCTGAAGGTCGGCGGCACCGTCCACATGTACAAGATCCTGGAGAGGTCCGAGTTCGAGGGGTTCGAGCGGGGGCTCGTGGAGGATATGGCATCGAGGGGCTTCGGCATCCGCATATCCAGCTCCGAGCTCAAGACGTACTCACCGACGATGTCCGTCTATTCCCTCGATATCCAGCGCGTGTCGTGATGATGGGCGGTGAGGGTAGGGACCCCGCAAGGGTGGCAGCATCTCCATCCCCCCGGCCCGATCAGGCCGAGCCAACGTTTTTCAACCAATACGGCGATTGATCGCCGTTCGGTGGTCTTACGACCATTCGAGCACGATGGTCAAAAGACCGATTGTGATTGTCAGCCGGAATCTGCCCTCCGGACGGCGGCTGAGAGAGTATCCAAACATCTTATCACCTGCCTGCCAGGTTCCCGGGGCTGTCGCCCTGACAGGACCTGTGTCCGTTGACTCCGGACCACAGGCCCGGAACCGGCAGGACAGGTATTCCTCCAAGGGTTATAACCGGCCGTTACGCCTCAGTGGACCACTGGGAGCATTATGCTTAGGCATTTTCGCTGCTTCTTCGGAGTCAGCGTGATCCCGGTCTGTCCCTGGTAGTTCCCGCTCCGCTTCGCGTAGTCCTGCATGGACTTGGAGTTCAGGGACTCGAACACCATCTGGCAGAACCTCTCGCCGATGGGTATCTCCACGGGGTCGTCGGTGGCGTTGTAGGCGCCGAGGGTGAGCGTCCCCTCGAAGCCGGCGTCGATCTTCCCGAACGCTCCGATGATGCCCTTCCTTATCCAGGTGGTCCTGAGCCAGAGCTGGGCGCAGATGTCGCTGGGGAACCTGACCCTCTCGATGGTGGACACGTAGAACATGGTCCTGGGCGGGATGGTGACGGTGCCCTCCCTCTTGACCTCCGGGTCCCCGCGCACCTGTATCTCAGCGATGCGCAGGTCGTAGCCGTTGGGGGTGAGGCCCCTCTCGTGGTAGTCGCTGATGCCGATGTAGCCGGTCATCATGCTCTCCACGATGTCCCTGTCGGAAAGGATTGCCATGGTCCCCGAATCCGCGGATTGGTATATTTCGATTGTGCGGGCGCTCCTCGCGACCGTCGGGATATGAGATGAACCTGCCGGTGCCCTCCTCCAGATGGACCTTGTCCACCACGTCGAACGGCCATTCGGCGTACTCGTTCTTGCGGATCTCGTCCAGGGCGGTCCTGACCTCCTTGGTGCTGCCCAGGATGACAGGTCCGAACGATGCCATCTTCTGGCCGATCGGCCTCCCCTCCAGCAGCCAGATGACCGCAGGGGTCTCCCCGTTCGTTATAGTCATCTCGACCCCGCCCTCGACCTTCGCGCGGTCGTTGTGCATGATCGGGGTGCCCATGAGGTCGGCCCCGTTCCCGGAAGTCATGTACACGTTGCGGTTGGCGCCCTCCACGGCCGGGTCCACTCTGATGACGGCGCCGGGCTCCAGCTGGAACCTGACGATCCTCACGCCGTTCTCCCTCAGGGCCCATGTGCCGGGCGATGGGGACTCCGCAGATTCCCCGCCGAAGGACCCGCACAGGACGGTGGCCTCCCAGCCCTCTCCGCGGACGATGGGGATGTCCTCGCTCCACACCGTGGTGACGGCGTTCTCCCCGTTCTTCCTCTCCAGCGGGATGTTGATCATGATCTGGGTTATGTCGTTGGGGTTCCTTCCCTCCTGGTCCACCAGGGGGTACATCTCGCAGTGGCTGTACCTGGAGGAGGCCATGACCCACTGGGCGTCCCCGAACCCGAACCTGCCGTGGGCCCCCTTGTGGTCGAAGTGGTCCACGTAGCCGATCCTAGGGTAGGTGAGGGTCTCGTAGCCCCAGTGCGCGTGCATGGGGAACCCGGGCACGACCTTGCCGTTGTACATCCTGAACCCGAGCCTCTTGTCGTAGTCCCTGCCCAGGTCCCTGCCGCCGATCTCCTCCCAGGGAGGGGCGAGCTGGCGGTTTCCGTGGGGGTAGTCGTCCTCGTGGTGCGAGGCGAAGGTGAACGGGTCCTCGGTGTCCCAGTGGATCTCGAAGACGCTCTTCCTGATGACCGGGCCGGTCGGCTTCTTGGAGAACAGTCCCATGCACCCCGTATCCCCTGGGTCTGATAAATCATTGCCCGTGCGCGTGCGCTCATTAGATATATAAGAGCGGGTTTAACCTTGACAGAGGCGCGGCCGTGGACTACAAGAAGGCTTTCATCAGAGCGATCCTGGCGGGTATGGCCATCGGGATTGGTGGATTCGTCTACCTGGGATGCGAAGTGAGGTGGGTAGGGGCCGTGCTGTTCTCGATCGGCCTGTTCACGGTGTTCACCTTCGGCCTGGACCTTTACACCGGCAAGGTGGGCTACTCCGTTGAGAACGACCGCTCATACATCCCGTACCTCATCCTGGTGATTATCGGAAACTTCGTGGGGTGCCTGGCTCTCGGCCTGGCGCTGCCCTCCGACGCCGCCGAGGCGCTCGCCCAGGCGAAGCTGGACGACCCCGATTACATCAGGGTGTTCTTCAAGGGAGTGTTCTGCGGCGTGCTGATGTTCATCGCCGCCGACTACTACAAGACCAGGAAGAAGTACCTGGCCACGTTCATCTGCGTGCCGGTGTTCATACTCGCCGGCTTCGAGCACTCCATCGCCGACATGTTCTACTTCTGCGCCGGCGGCCAGTTCACGCTGGAGGCTCTGGCGTTCATCATCGTGGTGATCCTGGGCAACGCCGTCGGCGGCATCATAATCCCCGCGGCGAGGAAGTATATGTACGAGGAGACCGCGGCCCGATGGCGTCATTGGTATGGAGGTACCTGAAGCGCCGCCCGTATCTGATCGTTGGCGCGGTCGTCCTGCAGATATTCGTTGCGTTCCTGCAGATCTACTTGCTCTACTTGACCAAGCCCATCATCGACCAGGGCGTGGCCGCGAAGGACTTCGAACTGGTGCTGGGGTTCGCGTTCGTCATGATCCTGCTCGCCGGCGGCATAATGGTGATGTCGTTCGCGGTGTCCGTCATATCCGCGAGGCTGGCTTCCCGCGTCGGCGCGGAGATCCGCCAGGACCTGTACGACCGGGTCATGTCCATGCCGGCCCCCGACAAGTGCACCCGCGACACCTCGGACACGATGGTGAGGATGACGACCGACGTGAACGCGGTCCAGGAGTACACGAGGCTGCTGGTCACGGCGGTCCTGTTCGTGCCGCCCATGATGTTCCTCATGCTGTGGATGGTGTTCGAGATCAGCACATGGGCCTGCGCGGCCATGCTGGTGTCGTTCGTCGCCGTGGTGCTCTTCATGATATACTCGGGCCTGAGGATCCGCCGCATGGTGGACGACGTCCAGGTTCTGATGGACGGCGTCACGGGCATGTTCAGGGACTCCGCCTCGGGGGCCAGGGCCATCAGGGCCTACGGCCGCGGGGAGCAGGAGATGAAGAGGTTCTCCGATTACCACTCGGTGTTCGTCAAGAAGGGCACCAAGTACAACAACAACACATACTTCTACCCGATCCTCGCCATCGCGATCATCAACTTCGTTCTGGTGATGGTGTACAACCGCGGCGGGATCACCGTCGGGGACTTTGACATGAGCGTGGCGGAGCTGTCCCTGATCGTTCAGCTCTGGGGATGCCTGATAGGGTGCCTGGCGGTGGTGCCGTTCATCACCGGCGTGGCCCCCAAGTACGCCGTGGGCAAGCGCAGGATCCTCGAGATACTCGATGCGCCCGCGGAGGAGGCTTCCGAACCGGTACGCGCCGAATCGAGCGATGCCATAAGGTTCGAGTCCGCAACGCTTGGGATCGGCGGGAAGCCGGTCGCCGGGGATGTAGACCTGGCGATCCGCCGGGGGGAGGTCACCGTCATGGTCGGGCTGAAGGGCCCCATGAGGAGGGCCATGGTGGCCGCGATAGCCGGGACCAGGCCACCGTCGTCCGGCAGGGTCCTGGTGGACGGCCTGGAAGTCGACGGCCCGGAGGACGCCCGCGGGTCCATCAGCATAGTGTCCGACAGGGTGATGATCCTCAGGGACTCCATGAGGGAGAACATCTCGATGGGCCGCGACATATCCGACGAGGAGATCGCCGCGGTGTGCTCCGATGCGTGCATGGACGATGTGATCGCAGGGCTGCCCGAGGGCCTCGACACCGATTTCGCGTCGTGCGGCCTGGAGTTCTCGGACGGACAGAGGCAGAGGCTGGTCATCGCCAGGTCCCTGGCCAAGCCTGCCGGCATAAGGGTGTTCGACGAGTGCTTCCATTCGATAGACCCGCTGGTGGAGTCCAAGCTGGTCGGCAACATAATGGCCCGCTGCAAGGGCGACACGGTATTGTTCATCACGGGCGACATACTCCAGGCATCCCTGGCCGACAGGGTCCTGTTCTTCGACGGCGGCAGGCTGGCCGGCGACGGCACCCATGAGGAGCTGCTCCGCACCTGCCCCGAGTACGCGGCCATGCGCCGCCTCCAGGAGGGGGCCCGATGGACACGGGATTCTACAGGCAGATGCTGAAGAGGCTGATGGCCATCATGGGCCGCGGCCGCTGCAGGTATGCGGCACTGTCGGCAGTGATGCTTCTGGTCGGTGCCGTCTGCGCGGTCAGCGCCCCGGTGGTCGGGGGACTGTTCTTCAACGCCCTCGTGGAGCACTGGTCCACCGGCGCGGTCATCACGCCGGAGTACATCGAGCAGATGACCGGCTACATGGCGCTGCTGATCGTGCTGTGGTACGCCCTCACCGCAATAGCCGGGAAGAGGATGCTGTTCGTCAGCCGCACCACCACAGCGGAGATGCGCGAGTCCCTCGCGAAGAAGATCCACCGTCTGCCCGTGGAGTACCTCGACGAGCATCCCGCCGGGGAGCTATCCACCCGCATCACAAACGACTTCGACGCCGTCGGCAGGCTGATGTCCAACGACCTCCTGGGATTCATCTCCCAGCAGGTCCTGGTCATCATGGTGCTGGCCATCATGCTGATCCAGTGCCCCCCGATAGGCCTGGCGTACCTGGTCCTGGTGCCATCGTCCCTGCTGGTCACGCATCTCATCGACAGGTCCTCGGACAAGGATTACGTCGGGACTTACGCCGCCATGGGCGACATGAACGGGTTCCTGGACGATTCCGTCAGGAACCACGCGCTGATCAAGTCCTACGCCACCGAGGGCAGGATGTCCGAGGGCTTCAGGAGGAGGAACTCCGCTTACGCCTCATCCTACCGCAGGTCCAGGACGTACTCCGGGCTGGTCGAGCCCGCGGGCACCGCGATAATGAACGTCGGGTACATCATCACGGCCATCCTCGGCGCCTATCTGATCATACAGGGGGACCTCACCATGGGGATCTTCACCACGTGCCTGTTCTTCGTGAGGATGATCCAGTCCCCGGTGACCAAGACCGGCTACCACATGAACCAGATCGCGGACGAGCTCCATGCCCTGGAGAGGATATGCGCCCTCCTCGACGAGGAGGAGGAGCCCGCGGAGCCCGAGGACGCCTCCGAGCTGCCAGATGATGTGCGCGGAGAGCTGGAGTTCAGGGACGTGTCGTTCTCCTACGGCGACCGCCAGGTGCTGAACGGGGTCTCCTTCAAGGCCCCCGAGGGGAAGATAACCGCGCTGGTGGGGCCATCCGGATCCGGGAAGACCACCATAGCGAACCTTCTCATGGGGTTCTACCGCCCCACATCGGGGAGCGTGCTGTTCGACGGGCACGACCTCTCGGAGGTAAGGAGGGTCTCCCTGCACAGGCACCTGGGCATGATAAGCCAGGTCCCGTGGATATTCGACGGCACGGTCGCGGAGAACGTCGGATTCCCCAAGGAGGTCTGCTCCATGGAGGAGATCAGGGCCGCCTCCGAGACCGCTGGCCTCGACGAGTACGTGGCGCTGATGCCCGACGGCTACGAGACCCAGATCGGGGAGGAGCGCTTTCAGATCTCCCTGGGGGAGAAGAAGCTGATATCCCTGGCCCGCGCCATCGTCGCCGGCCAGGAGGTCCTGATCATGGACGAGGCCACCGCGGGGATCGACGTCAGGTCGTCCTATCAGATGATGGAGAAGGTCAGGGAGCTCTACAAGGGCAGGACCCTGCTGATCATCACCCACAAGCTCTACCTCATATCCAACGCGGACCGCATCATCTACCTGGAGGAAGGCAGGATCGCCGAGACCGGCACCCACGAGGAGCTGATGGCGCTTGGCGGCGGGTATGCCAGGATGTACCGCGGCCAGTACCGAGGCTCCAGGCATCGTACCTCACCAGCATGGCCGCCATCGCAATCACGGCGATGGACCCCCCGTTGTGGACCAGCGCGCCCGTGGACGGGGACATCATGCCAAGCATGCCGAGCGCAGTCGCGGCCACGTTCAGGGCTATGGATATGCCGATCCCGGCCTTGATCGTGAGCAGGGTCCTCCTGGACAGCTTCCTGATGCCGGCGACGTCCGATATGGATCCGCTGACCACCGCTATGTCCGAGGACCCTTCCACGAGCCCGTCGCCGCCGCCCATGGAGATCCCCACTGTGGCGGCCCTCAGCGCGGCGGAGTCGTTTACCCCGTCCCCGACCATGCACACCGCGCCATCCGAGCTCATCTTGCTAGCTATGCGGTGCTTGTCGGCCGGCAGGCACTCCCATACGGCATCGTCCACGCCCGTCTCCGAGGCTATGGCCTTGGCGGGCCCCTCCCTGTCCCCGGTGAGCATGATGGTCCTCACTCCGTCGGAGCGGAGGCTGTCGACGGTGGCCTTGGACTCCCCCTTGACCACGTCGCTGAGATCGAATGTCCCGCACAGGCGGCCGTCCACGGCCACCATGGCCCCCGATTCCAGGCCGCTGCAGTCGATCCCCAGGTCCCTCATGAGCCCAGGGCCCCCGACGGCCACAGAATGGCCCTCCACGGTGCCCAGGACCCCTCTCCCGGGGCGGTACTCGAAGCCCTCCACCTTGGGGAGCTCCCCTTCCACGGAGGCCGCCACTGCCCTCCCGAACGGGTGCTCCGACATGGATTCCACGGCCGCGGCGTAGACGCGTGCCCTCTCCGGATTCGGGCCGAGGCCGCGGTAACCGGTGCAGACCATCCTCCCCTCGGTCAATGTGCCAGTCTTGTCGATCAGCACCGTATCCACAGCCGCCATCCCCTCGATGGCGTACCCGTCCCTCACGAGGATCCCCCTGCGCGCCATGTTGCCTATGGCGGCGGTGACGGCCGTGGGCGTGGCCAGTACCAGGGCGCACGGGCAGAACACGACGAGGACGGTCACCATCCTGTCCGGGTCGCCCGTCACCAGCAGGGTGGATGCGGCGGCGATCGCGGCCATCAGGACGATGTACCTCGCCCAGCGGTCCACTGTGCGGGATAGCTTGGTATCAGAGCCTGAGTCCTGCACGAGCCTGACCATCTCAGCGTAATCGCTCTCCTCCCAGGTTCCGGAGGCCTCCACGTCTATGGAGCCGAAGAGGTTCACGGTGCCTCCGCGGACGGCGTCGCCGACGGAAACGTCGACCGGGATGGACTCCCCGGTCATGGCCGAGGCATCCACCGAGGACGACCCGGATATGACCGTGCCATCCACTGGCACCTGCTCCCCCGGGAGGATCCTCACCACAGTCCCCTTCCGGACTTCTGATAAGTCAACCTCTCTGACCGAAGCACCCTCGACTATTCTCGCGGTCCTGGGTCTCCTGCGGAGGAGCTCTTCGATCCCGGATTCCGCGTGGCCGCAGGTGGCCTCCTCCAGGATGCCGCCTATGCGCATGATTATCGAGACCTCGGCCGCGGCCGCGTACTCGCCGATGCAGATGGCGGCGGCTATGCCGACGGATACGAGGAGATCGGCTGTCACGTCATGGTCGCGTACAAGTGCCAGCGCCGCTCCTAGGATGATCGGCAGGCCGCATAGGACGATGGCCACCGAATAGAACGCGTCGAAGCGGACGGCCGCTGCCAGTACCGCGAACGCCGTGCTTATGGCAACGGTCGCTATCGGCAGCAGTTCCTTGCGAAGAGCTTCGGCTACCTTGGTTATCTGATCACCATATACCCCTACGGGGTACAGGTATATAGGCTAGACTCAACCATTCAGATTCTGGAGAACTGCTCCAACGCCTTTGTGAATTCCTGGATGGTCTTGTCGGCGTCCCCGTGCTCGATGCCTTCGCGCACGCAGTGCTGGATGTGACCCTCCATGATGATGTGCCCGACCTTCTGCAGGGCGCTCTTCACGGCGTTGACTTGGATGATGATATCCTCGCAGGGCACGTCCTCGTCGATCATCCTGTCGATGGCCGCGAGCTGGCCCTGTATCTTCCTCATGCGGACGTGGAGATTCTCCGAGTCCATGCATTGCCTCATGCTAGGAAGATTGCCTTATGGTTTATAATCAATACGGGTGGGGGGTAGGGTATCACCGCGTGGGAACGGACGCGCAGAGAAACATCGGAATGAAGATGAAGAGAAGTGAGTGGTCCCAATGTGATTCGAACACACGACCTTCCGGTTATCAGCCGGACGCTCCATCCAGGCTAAGCTATGGGACCGTTGAACCGAGGATAGATGAATCGGATATAAAGGTTTGTATTGGCCGCCGTTCCCCTGGATGCGTGCGCACGGTTTATTAGAAATAAGATGCATCCCAGAGACATGGAAGCGCTCTTCTACGAGGCCAGGCCGCTGCTGCCCCGCAACCTCGCATACATCGCCATCGGGGTGTTCGCGGCCACGCTCGCGTTCGCCGCGGTGATGCAGTTCGCCACGGACATCGAGTTCACCCCATGGGCCCTGCCCGTCCTGGCCGTAGTGCTGGTCATCGTCATGGTCCTGTCGCTCACGCTCAGGCACGCCGTATCGGTGACCGAGGAGGCGGTGACCATCGTGCAGGGCTACAGGAGGATCTCCATCCCCATGGCCGAGATCTTCGACAGCAGGTTCGGCGAGCTGGGCATCATCAGGAGCTACAGCGACTGGGACCTCAAGGGCGTGAAGCACCGTGCGTACATGGCCGTCGGGGACGACCTCGGCGTGGCCATGAAGCTCACCGGCAAGAGGGTCGTCGTCGTGTCCGTGCAGGACCCCGAGGCCATGGCGAAGCACCTCCCCAGGGAGGCCCAGCGATGCAGGTCGCGTTCCATTGGGTGAGGGTGCAGACGTTCGTCTACGCCACCGAGGACAGGGAGCTCATCGAGGAGACCATGTGCAACCTGGTGGACCCGGAGGCCATGTCAGAGGACATCTGCGAGGGGGAGCACGGCAACGAGACGATCATCATAGAGGCGCGCTACACCAAGCAGAGGGAGTTCGCCGACCTGTTCTCGAAGCTCCCGCAGGCGATCATAGATTACATCCTCGAGGATATCGACAACAGGGTGGACGAGGACTGCATCCTGTACCTGAGGCTGGACAAGCAGAAGGCCGTCCAGGGGATCTACGAGGTGGCGCACCACGGCGACGTGATCGCCATAACAGGCAAGATACAGGCGCATCCCGCCAAGCCCGATGTGGCCAGGAAGGTCCTCGCTGAGTTTCTGGCTGGGCTTCAGCCGGCTTCTTCTTGAATACGGCCTCCGTCACCCTGCGGCCCTTGACGGTCCTGACGGTGATGGTGGCGTCCTCCATGTCGACGACGTCGCCCCTGACGGGCCCGCGGCCCAGCCTGTAGAATATGTAGCCGTTGACGGAGTAGTCCTCGTAATCGCCCGGGTCGAAGCGGATGCACATCATGTCCGTGAGGTCGAAGATGTTGGCAACCCCCTTGGCGAGGTAGGTGCCGTCGTCGATCTTCACGATCTCGTGCTGCACCTCGTCGCTCTCGTCCCATATGTCGCCCACGAGCTCCTCCAGGATGTCTTCCATGGTGATTATGCCCATGGTCCCGCCGTAGGAGTCCAGGACCACCGCCATGTGGATCTTGGACTTCTGGAAGTCCTTCATGATCTTGGCGATGCTCATGGTCTCCGGCACGTACTTCACCGGCTTCATGATGTCGCGGATGGTGAACTTCACGCCCATCAGGGAGTCCGAGTAGAACTCCTTGGCGTAGATCACGCCGATGATGTTGTCGATGCTCTTCTCGTAAACGGGGTACCTTGAGAACTGCGTGCTCGAGATCAGCTTGCCCAGCTCCTCCACGGGCATCTCGGAGTCAACGCCCACGATGTCCATGCGGGGGACGTATATCTCGGACGCCTGGATGTCGTCGAACCTGAGGGCGGATTTCACGAGCTCGCCCTCCTCCTGCTCGATGACCCCCTCGCTCTGGACCTCGTCGATCATGACCTCGAGCTCGTCCTCGGTGAGGGTGTCCTCTATGTCCCCCTTGTTCAGGCGGCGCGTGATGCGGGTGAAGAGCCAGGAGAACGGGCTCAGGGCCACCTCTATCCCATGGACGATGCCGCAGGTCTTCATGCAGACCTTCTCGGGGTAGCGCTTGGCGTAGGACTTGGGGATGATCTCGCCGAAGATCAGGACCAGTATGGTCATGACCACGGTGGAGGCCACGGCGCCGGTCTCGGCGCCCAGGAGGATGGCGAACAGGAGGGTCGCTATGGATGTGCCGGCGATGTTGACCAGGTTGTTGCCTATGAGGGTGGTCGTGAGGAACTTGTCGTAGTCCTCGAGGATGCGCAGGGTCTTCGCGGCCTTGGCATCGCCCTCGTTGGCCATCTTCTTGAGGCGGATCTGGTTCGCGCTGGTGAACGCGGTCTCGGTCATTGAGAAGAAGCTCGAGCACACTATCAGAAGCGCGATGGCGGCTATGTAGATTGGAGCTAGCATGGATCGGTTCAGCAGCTCCTGGCGATTTTCCCGTTCAAGTGAATCCAACCGTTGCCAGTGCAACGTGGCACGGAAATATAAACGTTAACCCCTATTAAGTCGCGCGTTCTTATTATTACTTATAATTATATATTAAACGGACCATGCCACCTTTAGGTGCCAATATGGTAGAGATCAAATACGAGATAGTTGAGAAGATTGCGGTCCTCTCCGAGTCCTCCAAGGGCTGGACGAAGGAGCTCAACCTCATCAGCTGGAACGACAGGGAGCCCAAGTACGACATCCGCGAGTGGTCCCCCGACGGCAGCAAGATGGGCAAGGGCGTCACCCTCTCCGATGAGGAGGTCGCCATCCTCAAGAAGGCCCTCAACACCAGGGACATCTGAGATTCCATCCCCCGGGCCCGCCCGGGGCCTCAAACCGCTTCCTTTTCTACGATTCACATGGATCCGCGCACGGAGTACCTGGACCGCTTCTACGACGCCGCCGATGCAGTGTCCTCGGGACGCGCCGGCGCGATCTCCGAGGACAGGAGGCTCCGCAACTCGTACAGGGCGGACTACGCTCCCGTGATGGCCGCATTCCTGCACGATGACGACGAGCGCGTGCGCTGCGAGGTCGTGTACCTCTTCGCCGAGGTGCGCGAGAGGTCCGTCAAGGACGAGATCCGCGGGATGCAGAGGACGGATACCCAAAGGGTCCGCGACCACTGCCTGGGCTACATGAAGGCCCTCGAGGAGGACGATGAGAGGATCCCGGGGCTCCTGGATTCGCTCCAGCACTCCAGGGGCGAGGAGTACCATTCCGCGGCCGTCTCGCTGGCCAGGATAGCCAGGGCGGAGGATGTGGATGCCGTCAGGGAGGTCTGCGGCCAAGTGGACGGCCCGATGCGCGAGGACGCCCGCGCCATCCTCGAGGGGATCCTGGAGAGGAACCCCCCGCTGAGGCGCCAGAGGAGCCTGGTGATGTCCCTCCCCGTCTATCCCGACGAGGCGGCCTTCGACAGGTTCCTGGACCGCTCCAAGGAGTACCTGGACGTCCGCTACAGGGAGAAGGTCCATCCCCTGGAGGCGGTCGGCCTGACGACCTACAACAACGTCGCAACGGCCATCAACAAGATCCGGGTGAGGCTCTACAACGAGGCGGACAACCTGCAGTTCTACGGCCCCGACATGGAGGACCGCCATCTGGAGCTCTCAGGCATCCTATCATGGGCCGCAGCGGACCTCGCCGGCAAGAGGGTGATCCGCAACGCGGAGGCCACCTCCATGGTATGTGCCAGATGCGGCGGGATGATGGTCATGACCAAGTCCGGATGGGTGTGCCCCGAGGGGTGCCGACGCCTATCCATCGTTATATAGTCGGAATACTATGCCCCCTCTAACCCTTAATCGGGGCGAAAGGAAAAGTGCAGACGATGTACGGCGGATACAGGGACAACAGGGACAGGGACAGGCCTAGGGAATTCTTCAAAGCTACATGCTCCGACTGCGGGGCGGAGTGCGAGGTCCCCTTCAAGCCCACCCAGGGAAGGCCGGTCTACTGCAGGGACTGCTTCAGGAAGCACAAGCCCGAGGAGAGGGACAGGAGCAGGTTCTGAGCCCTTCGAGGGATCAGGGAAACCCCTTACCTCCCAAACCACTTGATTTCTCAGTCCTTCTTCCTCTTGGATGCGTCCACGACCATCTCGTGGAAGTCGTACGTGGAGAGGAACCCGGAGACGGCGCCGCCCATGACGGCGACGACCACCCCGGCTATGATGAGAACGACACCGCCCACGGCGGATGCCTTCATGAAAACTACCAGGCCGAGGACGGCCATGACCCCGCCGATCAGCAGCGCGACCTTGGAGAGCGAGCGCCACCCTTCGATGTCCATCGGACCACTCTGTCGCCCGCCGTATGGCTGGCG
This sequence comes from Thermoplasmata archaeon, assembly GCA_015063135.1. Taxonomy (GTDB): domain Archaea; phylum Thermoplasmatota; class Thermoplasmata; order Methanomassiliicoccales; family Methanomethylophilaceae; genus Methanoprimaticola. Next base: position 27,672 of record SUTA01000010.1, on the reverse strand, counting down.
CTCTCGTCCCAGACCTCGGTGGTGTCGAAGATGCACACGGAGCTGGGCCAGAGGTTGATCTTCTCCAGGTCCTTCACCATGCTGTCGTAGAGCGGGCCGGTGTCAAGGCGGACCCTGAACTTGGCTTTGATGGAGTAGGCGTCCTTGCGGTGCCAGACCAGGAACTCGACGTTGGGGCAACGGTCGATGTTCTCCCTGGTCCTGCGCATCAGCGCGTCGCCGACCACGATGGTGTCGTTGTCGACGACCCTGAGGCTGCCGCAGACGATCGCGTGCGGGAATCCGTCCTCGCCTATGGTGACCATCACCTTGCAGGTGTCCGGATGCTTGATCATCCTGATGACGGGCTCCGGCATGTCGACCATGGGGCCTCACTGGTCCTTGGGGGCTTTCTTGTTGGCGATGGCCATCGCGATGAAGACGATGGCACCGCTGACGACGAGTCCGAGGAAATCCTCGATGAATCCTATGTCCATGGTACCGCGCAGCAGTTCCCCGCTAATAAACTTATTCTGGCGTGATGGGCTTGACGGGCGTCAGCTTCTGGACCACGAGCCTGAGCTTTCCCTCCTCGTAGTAGGGGATGGTGGTGCAGTCGCATTCGATCCCAGTCTTCGGGATGGTCCTGCGGAGGACGCTCTTCGGGCCGCCGGGCGAGAAGTTGTTGACGGTGCAGTCGATGCAGGGGTTGCTGTGGCCAAAGAGGGAGTAGCACTTCCTCCCAATCATCTCCTCCACATGGACGGCGAAGGCCCTCTCGGCGGAGCGGTTCATCCAGATGATGGTGTGCTCCGAATCGTGGATGATGATCATGTCGTCGACGGCGTCCATGATCATGTTCATGAGCTTTTCCGTGTAGATTTCCGAGCGGTCCATTTCCAAGCCTCTGAGTTCGGATTGGCGTGAGCGGTAAAATACCTATCGAGGGCATCTGGCTGGCAGGTCCGCATCCAATCTACGATAGTCGTATCCGAATTGATGGAATCCGCAGAAAAAATGCGGTTTTCGATGTTTTACGACGGGATATATGCTGGAAAACGGTCCGTTTGTGTGGCATCTTTTTATATGGTGAAACTCTCCCCCGTCCGATGTGCTACGACGTCGTCATTGTAGGTGCGGGCCCCGGCGGCCTTACTGCCGGAATCTACGCTAGGACCAAGATGATGGAGACTATCATCTTCGATTCGGGACGCGTCGGGGGGCAGCTCACCAGCCTCTACCCCGAGAAGGGAGTGCACAACTACCCGGGATTCGAGACCATCCAGGCCAGGAAGCTCTCGGACAAGCTCTACGCCCAGGCGGAGTCCATAGGTTGCGAGATCCACGAGAACGAGAAGGTCGAGGAGATCCTCAACGGCGACGATGTGCTGCTCATCAAGACCACCAAGGGTGAGTACGAGGCCAAGTCCGTCATAGTGGCCATCGGCATGGGCAGCTTCAAGCCCAAGAAGATGGGCGTGCCCGGCGAGGACGAGCTCGAGGGCAAGGGAGTCTCATACATCCTGCCCGCCAAGGAGGACATCGTCGGCAAGAGGATCACCATGTTCGGCGGCGGCAACTCCGCGATCGACATGGCACTGGTCGCCGACAGCGTCACCGACACCACCCTCGTGCACCGCAGGGCGGAGTTCCGCGCCGACGAGATCCAGCTGAAGGAGCTCGCCAAGAGCAACGTCCACACCGTCATGAGCGCCAACCTCGTCTCGATCAACGGGACCGACCATGTGGAGTCGGTGACCGTGAGCCAGGACGGGAAGGAGATGCTCATCCCCACGGACCTCGTCGTCATCAACATCGGCATATCCGCGGATCTGGATGATCTCAAGAAGTGGGGCCTTGAGATCACCGAGGAGGGGCTCGTCAAGGTGGATTTCGACATGTCCACCAACCGCCCCGGCATCTTCGCCTGCGGCGATGCGGTCAGCTACCCCGGGAAGTTCAAGCAGATCACCACCGCGATGGGGGAGGCCACCACGGCCGTCCTGATGGCGTACAAGTTCAGCAAGAAGCCCTACTGGGCCCGATTTTGTGGCATCGGCCCCGTGCCCACGTCCGCCTGTCGGAAGGCATATTTTAAAAGACACGTGCGGGATGTGCGTCCATGGACGGCATGTCTGACGGCGAGATAGGCGGCTACCTGCTGGACCGCCGCGGGCTCCGGGAGGGGTACGCGGTGCTGGAGGGGGGCCTCGTCGCGGGTTTCCGCGAGGGGAGGCCGGACCGCCCGGTCGCCGACGCCATCATCATCCGTGGCCTCGTCGACTGCCACACCCATTGTGCCGATTTCGGGCTGAGGGTCCCCGCCGGGATGTCCCTGCAGGAGCTCGTCGCCCCGCCCGACGGCCTGAAGCACAGGTATCTGCGCGAGGCGCCGAGGGCGGAGCTGGAGGCCTCCATGAGGGCGTTCTCCGAGAAGGCTGGCTCATTCGGGGTCTCGGGCTTCATCGACTTCAGGGAGGGGGGATTGGAGGGCTGCGAGATGCTCAGGGCCGCCTGCCCGGGCGCCACCATCCTGGGGCGCCCCGTGTCCCCGGAGCTCGATCCCGCGGAGGCCGAGGCCATCCTGGGCGTCGCCGACGGCTTCGGGCTCCCCAGCATCACAGATATGCCAGCATCATACTGCGAGGGCCTGGCGGACATCGCCCGCTCCCGCGGCCGCCCGCTGGCCATCCATGCCAGCGAGAGGATCCGCGAGGACATCGACGCGGTGCTCTCCCTGGACCCTGCTATGGTCGTCCACATGTGCTCGGCCACGCGCTCCGACATCTCGAAGTGCGCCGAGGCGGAGGTCCCCATCGCGGTCTGCCCCGGGTCCAACGCCTACTTCGGCGTCGAGGCCCCGGTTGCGGAAATGCTCGCGTGCGGGGCTTCGGTCGTCCTCGGCACAGACAACGGCATGCTCAGGGCTCCGGACATGGTCGCCGAGGCCTCGCTGCTGATGCGCCTCATGGAGTCCCAGGGGGCCCCGGCAAGCGCCGTCTGGGACGTGCTCAGCGCCTCATGTGGGAAGATATTATATCGTCAGGAAAACCATGGGGTGGGCGGAACGGCCGTATGCTGCGCCGCCGTGCCCCTGGAAGGGAGCCCCGAGGGCTCCATCCGCGGGTACAGGGGCGGCGCGGTCGGCCTGAGAGGAACAACCAAGGAGTGAGAGAGATGGTCTTCGACAAGATACTGGTCCCCACAGACGGGAGCGAGAACACCAAGGCCTCCGTGAGGAAGGCCTTCGAGCTGGCGAAGCTGTCCGGCGGCAAGGTGACCGCCCTTTACGTGCTGGACCAGACGGTGCTCACCAACATGCCGATGGACACCGCGGTTATGAACATCTACAACAGCCTCGAGAAGGAGGGGAAGGAAGCCGTCGACTTCGTCAAGGGGATTGGCGACGAGATGGGCGTCGAGACCGAGATATGCATCAAGGAAGGGACCCCCGTCAAGGTCATCCTCGAAATGTCCGAAGAATTCGATTTGATTGTCATGGGCACGCTGGGACGCACCGGCATGTCCAAGCTCCTGATGGGCAGCGTGGCCGAGAGGGTCGTCAGAGGATCCTCGTGCCCCGTCCTGGTCGTCAGGGCCCCCGAGGCAGGGAACTAAATGAACAGCAAGACAGTAGCAGACATTATGACGCCGGCCCCCATCGTGGTGGAGGTCCCCGGCACGCGCAGCGATGCGATCAACGCAATGGTCAGGAACAAGCTGACCGGACTCCCCGTCGTGAGGTCCTCCGACGGGATGCTCATGGGAGTCGTCTCCAGGAGGGACATCTTCCGCAACATCGGCGAGGACCAGCTCTCGCTCATCATGAAGAAGGGCTGCATCACGATCACCCCCGATGCCACCGTGCAGGAGGCGGCCCGCATCTTCAGCGGGAAGAGGATCCACAGGCTCCCCGTCGTCGAGGGCGGCAGGCTCGTGGGCATCGTCACCCCCACCGACGTCCTCAAGCTGGTCAAGGACATGAAGACCACCATGACCGCCGAGGACGTGATCTCCACGACCTGCGTCACCGCCTACGAGGGCGAGCCCCTGACCTACACCATCCCGGCCATGAGGGTCAGCGACGTGTCCGCCGTGCCCGTCCTGGACGCCCACGGCAACCTCGTCGGGATCCTGACGGACAGGGACCTCTTCAGCGACCAGATGAAGGACTCCGAGGCCATCAAGGAGCTGGGCATCGAGGACGTCGGCAACCTGGCCGGCTACAGGAACGTCCTGCCCCTGTTCTACTCTGCCACGGAGAAGTACCAGTCCGACGACAGGCTCGTCAAGGACTTCATGGTCAAGGACCCGATGACCGTCTTCAGCAAGACCAACCTCGCGGAGGTCGCCAAGCTGATGGTCAACAACGACTTCGGCCAGATGCCCGTCCACGGTACCAAGGACGAGCTCATCGGCATGATCTACGACGTGGATGTCATCCGCGTGCTGGCGGGTAATCCCGATGAGTGACGACAACCAGGACCTGATGGCCCTCTGCAAACGCAGGGGCTACATCTGGCCCTCATTCGAGATCTACGGCGGAGTCGCCGGGATGTACGACTACGGCCCCCTCGGGTTCTCCCTGAGGAACAACATCGTCGAGGTCTGGAGGTCGATCTACAAGGGTCGCGAGGGCTTCGTCGAGATCGATTCCGACACCGTGAACCCCCGCGAGGTGTTCAAGGCCTCCGGGCACGTGGACGAGTTCGCCGACACCATCACCTACTGCACCAAGTGCAACGCGCCCTTCAGGGCCGACCATCTGGTGAAGGAGTTCTACGACAACCCCGACGTCCTGTCCCCCAAGCAGCTGGAGGAGGCCTTCGTGAAGCACGGCGTGAAATGCCCCGAGTGCGGCGGCGACCTCGGCCCGGTGGACGAGTTCAACCTCATGTTCAGGACCAACATCGGCCCCGGCTCCGCCAGGATCGGATACCTGAGGCCGGAGACGGCCCAGGGGATCTTCGTGAACTTCCCCAACCTCTACAGGTACAACAGGGAGAAGCTGCCCCTCGGGGTGATCCAGACGGGCAGGAGCTACAGGAACGAGATCGCTCCCAGGCAGGGGATGATCCGCCTGAGGGAGTTCAACCAGATGGAGGTCGAGCTGTTCGTCGACCCCGAGGACAAGGACTGGGAGAGGTTCCCGGACATCGAGAACGAGACCATCACCCTGGTACCCAACACCACCTGCGAGCCCGTCGAGATGACAATCAAGGAGGCGGTGGACAAGGGGATCATCGCCAACCGCGTGCTGGCGTACTTCGTCAACACCACCAAGCAGTTCCTGCTGTCCCTCGGCATCAAGAAGGAGAAGCTCCGCTTCAGGCAGCACCTGCAGGACGAGATGGCCCACTATGCGGCCGACTGCTGGGACGCCGAGGTCCTGCTGAGCTACGGCTGGACCGAGATCACCGGCATCGCCGACAGGGGCAGCTGGGACCTCACCAGGCACGCCCAGTTCTCCGGCACCGAGCTGAAGCACTTCAAGAAGTTCGACGAGCCCCGCGAGGCCGACGTCACCAAGGTCAGGGCCAAGCACAAGACCCTCGGCCCCAGGTTCAAGGGCCAGGCCAGGGCGGTCGCCGAGGCCATCGAGGCCAAGTCCCCCGAGGACGTGAAGGACGGGAAGCTGACCGTCACCGTCGACGGGCAGGACATCGAGCTCGACGGCGAGGCGTTCGAAGTGGTCACCGTCAGGGAGAAGGTCACCGGCGAGAGGGTCGTCCCCCATGTCATCGAGCCATCCCACGGCCTGGACAGGATCTTCTACTCCGTCCTCGAGCACGCCTACGAGCGCGACGCCGAGAAGGATTACACCGTCATGCACCTGGCGCCCATCGTCGCCCCCATCAAGGTCGGGGTCTTCCCGCTGATGGAGAAGGACGGCCTGGACGACATGGCCAAGGCGCTGTACGAGAAGGTCCACACCCACAGGGTGGAGGCATACTACGACGGCTCCGGCACCATCGGCAAGAGGTACGCCCGCATGGACGAGGTCGGCACCCCCTGGTGCATCACCGTGGATTACGATTCCCTGAAGGACGGCACCGTCACCATCAGGGACAGGGACTCCACGGAGCAGAAGAGGATCAGGGCCGACGACGCCCCCAGGATCGTCGACGAGCTCCTCGCCGGGAAGCCCTTCGCGGACCTCTGAAACCATTTCAGGCGGGATGCGGGGCCCCGCGCCCCGCCCCGCCCGTGCACTTGTATTTATTTCCATCGCGCAAAACGGACGCATCCGCCGTTTGCTGACCTGTCATTATGCCAGACCCATCCAATTCGGGCGATCTGGAAGTCCCTGGGGCACACCTTTTATAACCGCATCCGCCGATTTTCTTACCGAGGTGTATTATGGGAGTTAAGGACCTTGAAGATCTGAAGAAGCTTTCTATGCTTAGATCGCAAATCGACGGGATCTCCGTCGAGTCGGTCACGTCCAAGGATTTCCCGACCGTTTCGCCCGAAGACCGCATCGCTGACGCCCTCGCGGTAATGAAGGAGAGCAACTACCAGGATGTCCCCGTCGTGGACGGGGGAGAGTACGTGGGCATGATCAGCTACGTATCCATCCTGAGGAAGAAGAGCGTGACTCTGGATGCGAAGGTGAAGAACCTCGTCCGCAACCTCCCGACCATAGCTCCGGACACGGAGATAACCAAGGTCGCGGAGATGATGGTCTCGAGCAACTGCCGCCAGCTGCCCATAGTCAGCGGCAAGAAGGTGCTGGGGATCGTGAAGAGGAACAACCTCATCGAGGTGGCCAGAGATATCAAGGCATTCAAGGAGATCAAGGTCTGGGAGATCATGAGCAACCCGGCCGAATCCGTGAAGTCCACGGACCTCATGGACGAGGTTCTGGCACTCATGATCCGCGAGGACTACAGGACCATACCGGTCGTCAACAACGAGAACTCCGTCGTCGGGATCGTCGGCATGAGGGAGATCATCGACAACAACTGGAAGAAGGACGCCAAGACCATCGGCGACCTGGAGAAGAGCTCCAAGGCGCAGATCACCGTGGAGTCCATCGCCAAGACGTCGGTGAGCACCATCGAGTGGGACTCCGACCTCGGGGAGGTCATAGACCTGATGGTGGAGAACAAGTTCTCCACGCTGCCCGTCATCGAGGGCAAGAGCCTGGTCGGAATCATCACCGAGTACGACGTGCTGGAGCTCATCTCCGCATGCCGCGAGAGGGACATGCTGTTCGTCCAGATCTCCGGTCTCGAAGACGACGAGAAGGATTACGTGGACGCCATCTACAAGGACATCGAGTCCATGGTGCAGAAGGTCTCCAAGATCTACAAGCCCGAATCCTTCACGATGCACGTCACCAGGTACAACGACACCGGTGGGAACTACAAGTACAGCATCAGCGCCAGGCTGTTCATCAACGGCACGGCGATAATGGCGAAGGAGGTGGGCTGGGATCTCATCAAGACCGCAGGGGACCTCATCGCCAACATGGAGGACCAGGTCATCAACATGAAGGATTCCAAGGTCACCTTCCGCAAGAGGAAGAAGTGAATGTCCAGGGGCCGGGATTCCCCGGCCCCGGAAACCGTTTACATTCTCATGCGCCCGTGCGTTCTCTAATTATGTTTAAGACTTCGCCGCGGATCTCCGGATCTATGCGGAGATAATCCACGGCCTCTTCCGCCGAGACGTTCCGGTATTTCATTGCGGCCATGATCATCGAGGCTATCATCTGGATGAATTCCTCCCTTACTTCCGCCTTTCCTTCGAGAACGGCTTCCACCATTTCGCGCTCACTTTTTGAGAGGCTGTCGATGTCCTTCTCCAGCAGTTCTTTGTAGTTCATGCCCTATTCCTCCGGATATCTCCGAGGATTCTCTGCCAGCGTATTCGTTCTGCGATCAGCGATGAATTCATCGTTCTTTGCGCGACCTTACTACATCGAGGACTTTACCGCGGATTTCCGGATCTATGCGGAGATTGTCCACAGCCTTCTCAGCCGAGACGTCCCAACATTCCATTTCAGCCATAACCATCGAGGCAGTATGCTCGATGTATTTCTCCCTCTCCTCCGCTTTAGCATCGAGAACGGCCTCGACCATTTCGAGCTCGCGCTTCGAGAGGCTGTCGATGTCCTTCTCCAGCAGTTCGTTGATGTCCATGCCTTGTTCCTCCAGCATCTCGAGGCGTTCCTCTTTGGTGTAGTTCCCTGCCATCGCGGCATCGAACATCCTGAGGGGCAGGGATATGCCATCCCTGTTCTCCATAGGGTCTCCGAGGCAGATGACGATCAGCCTGACGGTACCGCAAACCGGCAGGTCGCGGCATCCGCCAATGTCCCTTCCCCTGAATTCGTACACCAGGTCGCGGTTCCTGTATGCTGCCGGCGGGTTCTTCAATATCCAGAATGCATAGACATTCTTGACTTTTTCATACTTTTGGCTGTCGCCCCCAGACTCCATCTGGTTGAACATCACGGCCGAGATGTACACCAGCGCACGGTTGATTAGGGGCTCCAGCCTCCATTGCCTGCGCTCCGTCTCGACATTGACGAACAGAGACGCCGGACCCTCGGGAGTGTTGAGGAGGAAGAGGTTGTCCAGCTCCACGCTGCCGCCGATCATGTTCCTGAATTTTACATTCTGGCTCTTCAAGCGCGGCTCGTCACCGAGCATCCTCTCGATCTCCTTGCGGCTCATCCCACTGAATTCCGGTATGTAGGTCTCGCCGGCAACCGCCATCACGCCTTTCAGGCTCACGAAGGCTTTTGCCGCGGCATCGTAGGAGTAGTCCCTCGTCCGATCTTCTTCCATTTCACCCATCTGTGTTCTCCTGCCCCGGAGGGCGGAGGGATACTGCATGTGAGCATTTATGTAGGGCCGTCACGCCACCGTCATCCACGGTCGATGGACCGTCGAGCGGGTACGCGCGCGTTTATATAGGGTCCGCATCTACCCATGTCCGTATACCATGGCGCAGTACGAATCGGCCACCATTGAGAAGCGCTGGCAGGAGATGTGGAGGGAGGACGCGGTCTACCGCTTCGACCCCAAATCCGACAAGCCGGTGTTCAGCATCGACAACCCCCCCAGATACACGTCCGGGCCCCTGCATTTGGGACACGCGACCGGGTACTCCCTGATCGACTTCGCGGCCCGTTTCAGGAGGATGAGGGGATACAACGTGTTCTTCCCCCTTTGCTTCGACGTCAACGGGACGCCCATCGAGGTCAAGGTGGAGAAGAAGCACCACATCACCAAGCTGGACACCCCCAGGCAGGAGTACAGGAGGCTGTGCGAGGAGTACGCCAACGGGTTCATCGAGCAGATGACCCACGATTTCGAGATGCTGGGGGAGTCCATGGACCCCAGCATATACTACCAGACGGACGCCCCCTACTACAGGAGGATCACCCAGCTGTCGTTCGTCAACCTGTTCAAGCGCGGGCTCGTCTACAAGGCGAACTTCCCCGTGAACTGGTGCCCCGGGTGCATGACCGCGCTGGCCGATGCGGAGGTCGAGTACAGGGACAACGTCAACAAGCTGAACTACATCAAGTTCCAGGTCGCCGACTCCACGCCGGACGACTACATGCTCATCGCCACCACCAGGCCCGAGCTGCTCTGCACCTGCAAGGCGGTCGCCGTCCACCCGGACGACAAGGAGAAGGCCAGGTACGTGGGCAAGGAGCTCATCACCCCCCTGTTCGGCAGGAGGGTCAAGGTCATCTCCGACCCGAACGTCAAGCTCGACTACGGCACCGGCAACGTCATGATCTGCACCATCGGGGACAAGGACGACCTCGCATGGGTCATGAAGTACCACTTCGAGATGGAGAAGGGCATCGACGAGGCCGGCAAGATGACCGAGCTCGCCGGCAAGTACGCGGGCATGACCGTCCTTGAGGCCAGGGAGGCCTCCATCGAGGACCTGAAGGCCGCCGGCATCATGGTCAAGCAGGAGGACAACCCCCAGCAGGTCTCCATCTGCTGGAGGTGCCACACCCCCATCGAGTTCCTCCAGGTGCCCCAGTGGTTCCTGAAGACCACCACGTTCAAGGATGCCATCCTCAAGAGGGCGGACGAGATCAACTGGTTCCCCGAGTTCATGAAGATCAGGCTGCAGGACTGGACCAACTCCCTGGAGTGGGACTGGGTCCTGAGCAGGCAGAGGGTCTTCGCCACGCCGATCCCGGTGTGGGAGTGCGCCAAGTGCGGGCACGCCGTCTGCGCCACCGAGGAGCAGTGCTACGTGGACCCCACCCTGGATGCCCCGCCGGTGCCCAAGTGCCCCGAGTGCGGCGGAGACCTCATCGGATGCACCGACGTGTTCGACACATGGATGGACTCCTCCGGGTCCTCCCTGTACAACACCTTCTGGGGCAGGGACGAGGAGATGCACAAGAAGCTCTTCCCCATGTCCATGAGGCCCCAGTCCCACGACATCATCAGGACCTGGGCGTTCTACTCCATCCTGAGGGCGGAGCAGATCGAGCAGTCCATCCCCTGGGAGAACATCATGATCCATGGGTTCATCATGGCCCCCGACGGGACCCCGATGCACTCGTCCATCGGGAACGTCATCGACCCCATACCCATCCTCGAGAACTACGGCGCGGACGCGCTGAGGTACTATGCTGCCACCTGCTCCCTGGGCATCGACCACGCCTTCAGGGAGAAGGACGTCGTCCGCGGCAGGAAGCTCTGCAACAAGGTGTTCAACCTTGGGCAGTTCGCCGGCAGGTTCCTGGAGAACGCCCCCAAGGAGATGCCCCAGCTGAGGGTCTCCGACAGGTGGATCATCACCAGGTTCTCCAAGACCGTCGAGTCCGTCACCGCCGAGCTGGAGGAGTACGGCTTCGACAAGGCCATGAGGGAGGTCGAGCAGTTCATATGGCACGACTTCGCCGACGACTACGTGGAGATGGTCAAGTCCAGGAGCGACGACGCCGTCAGGTACACCGTGTACAACGTGTTCCTGGGAGCGATCAAGCTGCTGGCCCCGTTCATGCCCCACGTGACCGAGGAGGTCTACCAGACCTGCTTCAAGGCCACCGAGGGATGCAGGAGCATCCACCTGACCTCCTGGCCGGAGCCCATCCTGATCGACGAGGATGCGGAGGCCGCGGGAGAGGTCCTGAGGGCCGTCCTCGCCGAGATCCGCGCATGGAAGGGCGAGAGGAAGATCCCGCTGAACGCCGAGCTCAAGATGCTCGAGCTGGTCGGAGCCGACGCCGCGATCCTGGAGTCCTCCAAGGCCGACATCATGGAGACCACCAAGGCCGTCGATGTGAGGATAGCCCCGGACGCGCAGCTGACCGAGGAGGTCGTCGGCGTCAAGCCGGTGCACTCTAAGCTCGGGCCCGCATTCAAGGCGCAGGCCAAGGCCATCGTGGCCGCGGTCGCGGCCATGGACCCCAAGGACGCCGCCGTCGCGCTGTCGAAGGGCGCCATAGAGGTCGACGCCAACGGCGAGAAGGTCACCGTCCCCGCGGAGTACTTCGAGCTGGACAAGCGCCTGATGCTCGACGGGAAGGCCGTGGAGACCATCCAGATCGGCAACGTTCTGGCCCTGGTCGAGCTCTGAAAAACAATCATCCCCGGCGGGCGACCGCCGGGCTATTTCCTTCATTATGCGAACAGGTCCTCGAGGCCCTCCGCCCTGGACCTTAGCACTTCGATGAGGGCGTCAGCCCTCGCGTCGTCGAACCCCTCGCCTCCGAGCCTCGCGGCTGTGGAGCGGATTATCTTGGATGCATCATCGATGGAGCGGTGCAGAGCATCCACGTCGAGCCAATCGAGGTCGGAATGGAACAGGCGCTCCGCCCATACGTCCGATGTGCCGGAGGGGACGGCCTTCGGGATGGCCGTTGTGGCCCTCCTGCACATGAGGGATGTGCCGGTATCGAAGACAGGCGCAGGACCGTTCCATTCGAGGGTGTCGGCATCCCTGGTGAGGCCGTAGTTCCCGGGGTGCCTGTCGCCGTTCATCATCATGTAGTCGATGAAGTCCTGCTGGGCCATCGCCAATCCGATGTCCGCACCAATCTCAGCGCAGGCGCTCTCGTATGCATCACGTTTGGAGTCACTCGGAAGGCCGTAAGCATCCACGATCCTCATGGCAGAGACGAGCTCAGTCTGTGGCGTAACAAAACAGTCGCAGATGGAACAGGGCACATCATCGACCCATATCTGGTCGTAGTGGGCGCACGGTATTCCCTGGGCTTCCATGATCATCGTCGCCACCGCCTCGTTCACAGGCTCCTGGTGGAACGGTTCGGTACCAGACTTTATCAGGCAGCGTCTCCCGTCGACAATGGCCCATCTCTTCCTGAGGATACCGTCAGAGTGTTGTCAGGGGATGCGAGGTCGATCTCGCCACTGATGGGCCTCCCGAAGAGCAGGTTGCCCACGTCCTCGGTGAATGGATTCTCGAAGAAGTTCACCGATCCCCAGCCGAGCGAGGAGTCTACGGGGCGGATCCAATACTGGTCCGATAGGCTCAGGCCATATGAGCGTGTGAGCAGGGAGGACGTATTCGATAGGCCAGCCCTCTCAAGGAACTCTCTCGCACCGTCGCGAGTGACGGGTATGCAGCGATTGTGCCACCAATTCCTCAGTTGGATTACGTCGGCCTTCCCTTGGGGCATGGTGCCGACCGGCATATGCTCTGGAGATGATACCGACGAAAGGCCCGTAATGACGCCGTCGTCACCGATGTCAAGGCGCGAGACCTCGACATCCTTGTTCATCAGGGAATACAGCATTCCGCACCGATCAGATGGGAGGTCTCTCCTGGATGACGCGCACCTGGATCCTCTTGCCGTTGTACCTGGCCTTGGTGAGGTCCATGGTCATCCTGTTGCCGAAGTCCTTGTGGACCTCGACGATGGAGGACTCGTCCCCGATCTCGATCTTCCCGATGGAGACGTCCCTGACCCTGGCGTTCTTGATGATGAGGTCGGCAAGGGAGACCTTCTTGATGCCGTCCTTCTTCCCGAGGTTGATCTCGAACCTGCACATGCCGTACACGTCGCAGATCTGGTCGTAGTCCACGACCCTCCTGATGGTGTCCTTGGTGCCGGGCTCCGCATCGGGGACCTCGCGCTTCTCGATGTCCATGCCGGTGCGCATCTGGAACTCCCTGACGAGGTACTCCTCCGCGGAGGTGACGAAGGACACCGCGGTGCCCTCCTTGCCGGCCCTGCCGGTCCTCCCGATGCGGTGGATGTAGGTGTCGATGTCGTCGGGCATGTCGTAGTTGATGACGTAGCTGATGTCGTCGATGTCCAGTCCCCTGGCGGCGACGTCGGTGGCGATGAGGATGTCCACGCGGTCCTCCTTGAAGTCCCTGATGACCTTCTCCCTCTTGACCTGGGGCATGTCGCCGTGGATGGCCTCGACCTTGTACTTCAGCTCCTTGAGTCTCTCCTCCAGGATCTCGACCATCTTCTTGGTCTGGCAGAAGATGATGGCCTTGGGCTCGTCGATGTCCAGGATCCTGCAGAGGGCCCAGGACTTGTTCCTCCTGCCGACGGAGATGTAGTACTGCTTGGTGAGGTCCAGGACGACCTCGTCCTGGGACACGGAGACCTCCTTGGGGTTCCTCATGTAGTCGAAAGCCAGCTGCTTGACGTTCTCCTGCATGGTGGCGGAGAAGAGCATGGTGTGGCGCTCTGCGGGCATGGCCTTCAGGATGAACTCGATGTCCTCGATGAATCCCATGTCCAGCATCCTGTCGGCCTCGTCGAGGACCACGGTGGTGATCTCGCTGAGGTTCAGGGCGCCGCGGGTGATCATGTCCCTGACGCGCCCGGGGGTGCCCGCGATGATGTCGCAGCCCTCCTGCAGCTTCTTGATCTGGCCCTCGATGCTGGCGCCGCCGTAGATGGGGACGGCCACGTGGCCGGAGTACTTCGAGAGCTTGTTCATCTCCTCGGAGACCTGGGTGGCCAGCTCCCTGGTGGGGGCGAGCACGATGGCCCTGGGGACCTTGTTCCCCGCATCGATGGTGCCGAGGATGATGGAACCGTACGCGCCGGTCTTGCCGGTTCCCGTCTGGGCCTGGCCGAACATGTCGCGCTTCTGGAGGCCGAGGGGGACGGAGTTCACTTGGATCGGGGTGGGCTCCTCCCATCCCATGTCGTCCATGGCTTTGGCGACCGCTTCGGGCACGCCTATGTCTGTGAATTTCGAGATCATTCAAATCACTGATCCGGAACTAACGGCCCGCGACTGTAGACACGGGCATCCTGTTGCTTCCGTTTAGGGGCATATATAAATTATTTATAAAGGATGGGGTCGCTTCTTCGATGGGGCGTAGCGGGACTTCAGCGGCTTCCCGTTGAACCTGAAGCGGTTGAGGGATGCGATTATCCTGTCCGCGTCGCCCCTGTTGACCTCTATGAACGAGCGGTCCTTGGAGATGCCGATCTTCCCGATGCGGTCCCTGGGGACCCTGGCGGAGTCCATGACTATCCTGGCGAGGGCGTTGCGGTCGATCCCGGAGTCCCTCCCGAGGTCCACGGTGATGGAAACGAGGTCCTTGGGGAGAGATGTGCCAGCTTCCTCCTTCTTCGGTTCCTTCTCCCTGACCTCCCTCACGCCGATCTCGTATGCGATGCCGTCCTTGCGGACCCTCTTGATCCTCGTCTTGGTGTATTCCTCGTAGGCGGGGAGCCTGCGGTCCTCCGACGGGGTGATGAACGTGACGGCCCAACCGGTCCTGCCCGCCCTACCGGCGCGGCCGATGCGGTGCACGTAGTCCTCGGCGTCGTAGGGGGAGTCGTAGTTCACCACCACCTCCACGTCCTCGATGTCCATGCCCCTGGCGGCCACGTCCGTGGCTACGAGTATGGGCATGGAGTTCCTCCTGAACCCGGCTATGGTGGCGTCCCTGCGCCTCTGCGGCATCTCGCCGTGGATGGCCCCGACCCTGGAGCCCTGCTCCGAGAGCCTCCTGTACAGCTCCTCCACCATCTTGCGGGTGGAGCAGAAGACGATGATCTTCCTGTTGGTGGAGATGACCTCGTTGAGGCGGTGGATCTTGTCCTTCCTCTCGGTAACGACGTAGAGCTGCTTCACCTTAGGGGGCACGGTGCGCTCTGCGATGGATATCCTCTCGGGATCCCTCATGGTGCCGAATGCCACCTCCGCCACGGCATCGGAGAGCGTGGCGGAGTACATCAGGGTCTGGCGGTCCCCGGGGACCAGGGACACGATGGACATCACGTCCTCGGAGAACCCCATGTCCAGCATCCTGTCCGCCTCGTCGAGGACGAGCTCCCTCACGTTCGACAGGTCGAGAGCATCCCTGCGGTACAGGTCGAGGATCCTGCCGGGGGTCCCGACGACGATGTCGCAGCCGTGTGCCAGCTTCCTGATCTGGCCCTCGGCGCTGGCGCCGCCGAACACCGAGGCGATGACGTGATTGGTGTTCTTGGAGAGCTTCTGCAGCTCGCCGGAGACCTGCTCCGCGAGCTCGCGGGTGGGGACCACGACGAGGGACGTCGGGAGCTTCGACCCGGGCTTCGTGCGGGCTATGATGACGATCCCGTAGGCCCCGGTCTTCCCGGACCCGGTCTGGGCCCTCCCGAGGACGTCCCTGCCGGACAGGCCGGCCGGCACGCTGGCCGCCTGGATGGGCGTGGGCTCGCACCATCCCATGTCCGATATCGCGGACAGGACCTTCTTGTTGCCTGTGAGCTCCTCGAAGCCTCCCATGATGACCGCTACCCCGGCACTGCTATAAAACCAGGCGGTCGCATCGCACCGCGCTACAACGATGGGGCATTGTTTCAAAAAGGAAAAACGCCATCACGGGGCTAATTCACGGCATGGCGCTGCCCGCGAGCCGTGGGTCGCTTGCCCCCAGAGGCGGAGGAGAGCAGATGAGCATCAGGAAGGACGAGGAGCACCACGGGCTGTTCGAGAAGAGGAAGGAGGCCATGGCGGATGAGAAGGCCGCGGCCCATGCCAAGATCGTGACGCACTTCGCCAACATCGTCATCGAGATGATGGACGAGGGATTCACCAAGGCGGTGGCCATGGAGGATGCGTATGTGCCCCTTGACCTCAGGTCCGCCGTATCTGCCGAGGTCGATGCCATCCGCGCCGAGAGGGAAGGCAACCGATACCCTTAATAAGAACCTCTATAATGGGGTCTCATCCGAACTATAACCCGCGTCCAGGTTGTCTGGGCGGTTCGAGATGCGTCATGTGCGGAAGTGGTGTAGGGGTTATCACTTAACCTTGCCAAGGTTAGAACTCGGGTTCGATTCCCGGCTTCCGCACTCATTCCTCCTCCATTGCTTCATTCTACCGATTCTCTCAGATCCAGAGCTACGGCTGTCCTGATGAAAACTGTAAGGCGCTTCGCAGCCTGGCACTGTACGGGGTCAATCCTCGCCCTGCATCGACATCAGAGTCTCGTTGATGGTGGAAGCCTCCTCGTTGGGCAGGAGCATCGTGGTGACCTCCATGAACGGGTGCTTGGCGCCCTCGATGATCGTGACGTCGTCCAGGGACTTGAGGCCCCAGCGCTCGGCGGTCTTCTCCAGGCCGAGCTTCACGTCGTAGTCGTTCGGGACCAGGACGATCGCCTTGAAGCTGTCCATCCCGAGCTTCTTCGCGGCCATGATCCTGTGGTGGCCGTCCACGACCAGGAAGCCGTTGCGCCTCTCGATGACGATGATGGGCTCGTTGAGGCCCCTCTTGATCTCGTATTGGCGGCCGATGAGCTCGTCCATGTAGACCTCCTTCTGGGAGGGGATGATCCTGCTCATGGGGATCTCCTTGTTGACGACCTTCATCTTCAGGCCGTTCTGCTGCTCCATGAACGATTTGACGCTCATGACCTTCCCGGGGCGGGACTTCTCGATCTGGGACCTGACGATGTCGATGTTGGAGATGATGCCGACCAGCTTCTTGTCCTCGTCCACCACCGGCAGATTCCTGAGCCCGTAGCGGAACAGGACGCGCATGGCGTCGTTGACGCTCATGCTGGGCACGGCGCAGAGGGTCCCCCTGCGCATGACGGAGCGGATCTTGGCGTCGGGGTGGTCGATGTGCCTGAGGAGCTCCTTGGCGGTGATGAATCCCAGGAGGTAGCCGTTCTCGGCTATGGGGAAGCCGTGGAAGTTGGAGCTGATGATCTTCTGCCTGACCTCCTCCACGGTCATGTTGGGCCCAACGACCTGGACGTCGCGGATCATGTAGTCGCCTACGGTTGCTTCTGGCATGAGCGCCGAATCGGGCTCCGACGGTATAATGGTTGCCAGATTTGCCCGTATTCTCCATATCGTACGAATTGAATTGTAGTGCGTAATTACGCAAGACAATTCAGATTAGTTCCTTGTCGAGCATGAAATCCACGATGTTGATGTGGAGGACGCCTTTCTCGTCGAACCACCTCTTGCCAACATCCTCGCGGACGACGATCTTCCTGAAGGAATCCCCGGTGTATCTGAACTGGTCTGTCTCGGAGTGCATCTTCTCGTCGCTCGGTATCGAGAATGCGGATTGGATGTACACCTTCTCCTCGTACCTGTTGGCGACGAAGTCGATCTCCTTTGGGATGCGCACCGACCTCCCTTCCGGATCCTTCGCGTTGATCGTCACCACGCCCACGTCCACCGAATATCCGCGTATGCGCAATTCGTTGTAGATGGCGTTCTCCATCAGGTGGGTCCTCTCCTGCTGTCTGAAATTCAGGCGGGCATTGCGCAATCCCAGGTCTTCGCAGTAGTATTTGTTCGGATATGAGAAGTATCTCTTGCCCTTGACATCGAAACGATGGGCCTCGGAGAACAGGAACGCGTCCTTCAGATAGTCGATATAGGTCCTCACGGTCCCCTCGCTGACTTCCTTGAATTGCGATGCGATCTGCTTGGGATTGGTCAGGGAGCCGATGTTGGAGCTGATGAAATCCACGATCCCCTCGAGGACCTCGGGGTAGTCTATCCTATGCCTCTCCATTATGTCTCTGAGATAGGTCTCGGTGAACAGTCCTTTGAGGTATTCGGCCTTCTCCCTGTCGGAATCGATGGATAGCAGGCGGGGCATCCCCCCGAAGGTGAGATAATCCGAATACGCCTGTGCCCGGTCCCCCCCGACCGTCGACCAGTATTCCGAGAAGGACAGCGGATGGATGCGTATCTCGTCCCCGCGGTCGCGGAACTGGGTCAGCACGTCCGAGCTCAGCATGCGGGAGTTGCTCCCGGTGACGTACAGGTCGAGGTACCCGGTGTTGAGGAGGCCGTTCAACGTCTCGTAGAACGTTATGTCGTCCCCTCCCTCCATATACGGGTTCTTGACCTTGGGTATCATCTGTATCTCGTCGATGAACACGTACCGCCTCCTCCCGTCAGAAGTGCGGGATCTCAAGTAATCGTGCAGGGTTATGGGGTTTCTGAGGGAAATCGATCCGATCTCCTCGAGTTTTATCTCGATGATATCGTCGGGAACCACTCCTTCCGACAGCAGGCGGGCCTTGAACAGGTTGAAGAGGAGGTACGACTTGCCGCATCTCCTCACACCTGTGATGACCTTCACCAGGCCGTTCCATCTGTGCGATAGAAGCTTTTCGAGATAATCGACTCTCTTTGATTCCATATCGATGTATGATATATATTTAAAGTTTATAAACTTAATTGAATTGTAGTGCGTAATTACGCATTACCATTCAGATAGCAACCGCCATGGTCCGCGGGGTCCCACGAGAATCGGGGATCGGTCGGAAGTCCGATCTCCTGTACCTCTGCCTCCTGCTGCGGGGTGTCTGCGGGTACTCCATGTAGATCACGCCGCGCTCCAGTCCGGGGCCGAGGTAGTCCCTGTGGAACGACGGCTGCGATTTCGCGGACATCATCTCCATGAGCTCGGGGCGGGAGTAGTACACCCCCGATTCCATCTTGTCCAGCAGCCTGTCCAGCTTGTCCCCGCCCCTGGGCTCGTTCCTGATTTCGTAGTCGGCGTCCTCGAGGGCGCTCAGGATCATCCGGAGCATGAACTCCACGAACCTGGCGGAATCGCCGGCCCTGTTGCAGGCGTCGATGGCATCGTAGTACTCCTGCTGGGCCTTCTCGATCCTGTTCTCCAGGGGGATCCAGTGGAACACCCCTTTCCATCTGCCGAGGATCGCGGTCTGCCATAGCCTAGCCATCCTCCCGTTGCCGTTGGAGAACGGGTGCACGAATACCATCTCGTAGTGGAACACGCAGGAGGCTATCAACGGGTTGAGCGAGGCGGACTCTCTGCTGAGCCAGCCGAAGAGGTTGCGCATGTGCTCCGGGACGAGCTCCGGCGGAGGGGCCATGAATATCAGGTCCCTCCCGCGGAACACGCCCTCGCCGCCGGTGCGGAACTTCCCGGCGTCGTCGGCCAGCCCTTCCATCATCACCCCGTGGAGCCTCAGGAGCTCGCCTATGTCGTAGGGGTCGAAGCTCCCCAGTAGCGAGTACGCAGCGACGGCGTTCTTCACCTCCTTTATCTCGTCCTCCGGACCGATGACGCGGTGCCCGTTGATTATGTCCGATACCTGTTCGAGGGTGAGCGAGTTGGCTTCTATAGCGCAGGAGGAGTGGATGGACCTGATGCGGTTCCGTTTCCTTAGTCTCGGGCTGGGGTCCAGCGCCTCGTATCCCTCCATCCTGCTGACCAGCTCTCCGATGCGGAAGGTCAGATCCACCATGGGCTGTGTGAGCGTGAACGGCGGGGCATAGGTCATAGTAACGAGTATATCTTACATATATCTAAATATATTTATTATTGAGACATTACAGATTTCTAATTGATTCCAGATGTAAAAGAATATTATGATTCTGGCTATGCTCTATACAAATTCTCATTTAACATTGCTAACATCTTTGTGTTCATATATCTGAAATATATTGGTAAATTGCCAGGATGGAAGTCCGGCATGTAGGACTTCCATAGCCTGCAGCCGGACTCGGCCCTGAGAATTTCAAAGGAGGTGAAAACCTGCCAGAGAAGAAACAGGACCAGGGCCTGCGCCTGCAAATGCTCGCCCTGGTCCTTCAGTGGTTCAGGCTGTTGGCCGAACTGCCGAAGTAAAACTGGCCTCTAAGTTGAAAAAGTGGTCTGTCCATTGAGAAAGTAACCACACAAACACAACGAACAGGCCAGTTCGTTCACTTACCTCAAAACTAATTAATCTACCGCTGGTCTGCCCGATGGGTTCCATTCGTCTTCGTTTCAACCACTGAATCGTGATTATAAAAGCCTTTCATTACCGAGCATCATTCCACCATGAACGCCTGAATTACCGAACCAGCCAATCTTGCCATTCACCTTTGGCTCTCGAACCGCAGGGGTGGCCGGCGGAAAAGCCAACTCTTTAAACCTAAGGGCGCATACGAGCGCCCAGTGATATAAGATGGCCGGAGGAGTATTGACCGGGGACCAGATCGAAGAGGAGTCCAGGCTGGCGGAGACGCTGGCGGGCATCAAGCACGTTATCATCGTCATGAGCGGCAAGGGAGGGGTCGGTAAGAGCACCGTTTCCTCCAACCTGGCCGCGGCGCTCTCCATGAGAGGGTACCAGACCGGAATCATGGACCTGGACATCACCGGGCCCAACATCCCCAAGATGTTCGGTGTCGAGAGCGAGCAGCTCACCGCGGAGAACCACAGGCTGATCCCGGTGACCGTCCCGCCGTCCATGAAGCTCATGTCCATGGCCTTCCTGCTCCCTGACAGGGACTCCCCCGTCATGTGGAGGGGCCCCGTGAAGATGGGCGCCATCAAGCAGTTCCTCGAGGACGTCAACTGGGGCTCCCTGGACTACCTCGTGGTCGACATGCCCCCGGGCACCGGGGATGAAGCCCTCTCGATCGTGCAGCTGATCCCAAAGGCTGACGGAGTGGTCATCGTCACCACGCCGCAGGACGTCGCCCTGCTCGACAGCAGGAAGTCCGTCGTGTTCGCGGCGGAGACCGGGATGCCGATCATCGGAATCATCGAGAACATGAGTGGCTTCGTATGCCCCCACTGCGGGCAGGTCACCGAGATTTTCAAGTCCGGCGGCGGCGAGGCCACCGCCAAGGACATGAACATCCAGTTCCTCGGCAGGGTGCCCATAGAGCCGGGCATCGTGATGTCCGGGGATTCGGGGATGCCCATTGTTGTGAGGGACCCCGGATGCGAGTCTGCCAAGGCCTTCATGTCCATCATCGACAGGATCGTCAAGACGGTGGAATGATGCTCCTGGTGACGTCCGAGGGGGAGACCCTGGATTCCTTCGTGTCCGACGACTTCGGGCACGCTCCGTTCTTCCTGCTGGTGGACCAGGACACCCTGGACTACCATGTCATAGTGAACGAGTTCATGGACTCCCCCGAGGGCGCCGGCATGGCCGTCGCCAATGCGATAGTCTCCCTGGGCAGCGTCGACGCCGTCCTCACGGGCGGCATCGGCGGCCACGGCATCAAGATCCTCAAGGATGCCGGCATCAGGGTGTCCCCCGACGAGGAGGGCACCGTGGAGCAGTGCGTCGAGGACTACAAGCGCCGCAGGGCGCACATAGAGAAGTACGGCGGGGAGCGACCGGTCGCAGCAGGCCCGCCATGTACACGGGCAGGTAATCCACCCCGTCCTTGGATCCGGCGTCTTTGGGGTGCACGACTACCGCGCGGCCGATCCTCTTCCTGTGCTTCTCGATAAGGGTGTCCAGGGATGCGTGGGCGGCCGAATACGACGATTTCACCTCCACGGGAACGATCTTTATCCCCTTGACCAGGAGGAAGTCCACTTCGCACAGGTGCTTGTCGTCCCCTTTCTTGTAGAACTCGCAGAAGAACAGGCTGTGACCGGAGGACGTCAGCTGCTGGGCGACGACGTTTTCGAAGAACATCCCCTCGTTCAGGCCGAATTTGTATTTGGCGAAGCCGGCGAACACGGATTCGTCCACGATGCCGGTGTCGAAGGCCATGGTCACCAGCAGGCCGGTGTCCAGGAGATATGCCTTGAAGCGCGAGGGATCGTTCCCCATATTCATCGAGAGGCTAGGGTCCCTGTTGCATATGCATCTGACCAGCATCCTCGATTCGAACAGCCATTCGAAGGCCCCAAGGTACCTTTCCGTGAGCGTCCCGTCCTCTATCGCGGACGGTCTGAAGATCTTGCTGTGTGACGACAGTATCTCGGGGGTGCTGTTGAACAGCATGAGTGCCAGGTCTGGCTCCTTGCTGTACTTGCGGATGTCGTTGCGGTAGAGGTTCAGTATCTGGCGCTTCACAGCCTCGGACTCGGTCAGGTCGTGGTTCCTGAGGAAGGCGGAAACCGGCCCGGGCATCCCGCCGACTATCAGGTACAGCCTGAACTTCTCCAGCATCACCTTGTGCATCGCGCCGAGCGGCTCCATGCTCCCGAACCTCTCGCGCAGGACGTCCATCGTCGCATTGTCGCCGTTGGCCCACAGCCATTCCTCGAAGTCCATCGGGTGCATGGATATGGGCTCCTCCTCGGATGGGATCTGTATGCCCTTGACGTTCTCCTTGATGGATATGAGGGAACCTGTCTCGATGTAATCGTATCTCCCGTCCTGCACCAGGTATTTGATCAGTTCCCTGGCACGGGGGTACCTCTGCACCTCGTCGAACACGATGAGCGATTCACGGGGGACCAGCTTCTTTCCGTAAAGTATGGCCAGGTTGGATGTCAGCAGTCCCACGTCGTGGCCGTAGCTCTCGAACACGTCGATGGTGCCTGGCAGCGGGTTCATGAAGTCTATGATCATACAGGATAAGTACTCGTTCTTGCCGAACTCGGCCACTATCGTGGATTTGCCGACCCTCCTCGCCCCTTCTATGAGCAGGGCGGAGGATCCCTTGCTGCGGCCTTTCCACTCCAGCATCATGCCGTATATCTTGCGCTTGAATATCTGGGTGCTCATCAGAAAATGTATTGCGAGAGTATTAGATAAAGTTTCCCGCGATTTTAAAATGGTGAAATTCCGAGTTTCCCGCGATTTCAAAAAGGCAATATCTCGAGTTTCCCGCGATTTGGTATAATCGACGTTTATAAAGGGCGATTCCTATCTTCGGAGACGAGCGGTGCTTTGATTTAGGAATCCGACGATACTGCAGTTTATCTGCTCCTTGTCGAACTATGCGCTAAATTAAATCAAGGCTCGCCATACCGTCTTGATGAAGGGTGTGGCGAAAGCACCCATTCCCATATTCGGGATAATCTTCCTGGGCGACTTCCTCAATAGCCTGGAAGCCTCCATCGTCAACGTCGCCCTCCCCACAATAATGGAATCATTCAAGGGATTCGGAGGCAGCGATGGCTCCTGGCTGATATTCGGCTACGCCCTGGGGCTCTCCGCCCTCATCCTCCCGTTCAACAAGTTCAGCAAGAACGGCCGCACCAAGAGGTTCTGCGTCTGGGGGACCGTCCTCTTCGCCATCACCTCGGTGCTCTGCGGATTGGCCCCCGGTTCATCGAGCTGATAGTATTCAGGATAGCGCAGGGGGTGGCCTCAGCTATGATCGCGGCCTCCGTCCCGACCCTGATAGTGCGCATGATCCCCGATGACATGAAGGGCCTGGGGATCGCGGTCACGGGCGCCGCGACCGGTTCCGCGCTGGTCATCGGCCCCTCCCTGGGAGGGATCATCGCCCAGTACCTCGACTGGGCCTGGCTGTTCTACATCAACATCCCCCTGTGCGCCGTCCTCCTCTACCTCTGCTGCCGCTACCTGCCCAAGGACCAGGGGGCGGACAGGTCCAAGGACCCAAGCGTCATCGGCGCGGTATCGTCCCTCCTGTTCTTCGGATGCCTCCTGGCATTGGTCGAGGATTTCGGGGATCCGGACCTCAACTTCACCGCGAAGTTCATCACGGGCAACACGGCGGTGATCTCGGCCCTGGCCCTGGTCTACTGCGCCAGGAGGGATTTGCAGAGGGCGGTGTTGGCCACCAGGATGGTCGTGAACCGCGATTTCATGCTGGTCGCCGTCACCCTGCTGCTGAGCACCATGGTTGCCGGAGGGATGAACTACATGATCCCGTTCCTGATGCAGATCGGATGGGGGATGTCGTCCGCGGAGAGCGGATTGTATCTCGTCATCTCGTCCGTGGCGATGGTCGCCTGCGTGTTCTTCGTCGGGAGATGGTGCGACAGGTCGGGCTGCAGGAACCCAGTCGCGGTGGCCATGATCGCCAGGCTGGCCTTATGCGGGCTCGGGTTCTTCCTGGACCCCTCCGTGGGGATCATCGTCCTGGTGGTCACGCTCGTCATATTGGGGATCGGCCACGCGTTCTCGGGGACGGCCCAGCCCACCTGCATGATCCACCATGCCACGCCCGGCTACGAGGACGAATCCACCGGCTTGATGCTGGTGGTGTACTACTTCGCCGTCGCGGCGGGATGCGCTCTGTTCGCCATGATATACGGACTCGCCTCCGGAGGCGTCGAGAGCCCCGACAACGTGGTCCGGGCGTTCTGGAACGTCTCCGCGGTCGGGATGGTGATCATCGTGGCCTGCCTGATCATGACGTTCATGGTGAAGAACAAGGTCGTCAGGAGGGAGGACGATCGGGAAGAGCACCATAACTTTGTGGAATGACCGCGATCTTCTTGATGTCGGTAATCGGAGGACGGCTACCGATTGGATAAGATGCCGCAAGCGGCAATGGTGCCATAGGGCGATGCGATTCGGCGTGCCGAGTCCGGTCGTCGAGGGAGTTGACGACTCCTCTATATAGAGAAAGAATAGGATCATAGCAGGTGCAGCATCATCCGAGATGACAGGCAGAAACCATCGATCGATCCACCAAGCGGAGTACGACCAGATCGGCATCCGAGCGATGTGATCGGCACGACGAGCACCCCGTCCTCGCGCCTGTAGGTCGCGCCCCCGGTCCCGCTGATGACGCACATGAACTCCGGCGGGCGTCCGTTTTCGTCATTGGCGATCATCCTGCCCACATCGAGGAGATCGTCTGCAGCGTCATCGATTTGGTTGGCTCCCAGCTTTATCTCGAAGGCACCCCACCTCCCGTCCGGCAGCTCTACTATCGCATCTATCTCGCGCCCGCTCCCGTCGCGGTAGTGGTACAGCCTGCCGCCCATAGAGTTCGCGTATACCTGCAGGTCGCGCTCGCACATGGCCTCGAACATGAAGCCGAAGAGCTCCAGGTCGTCCAGGAGCATCTTCTTGCTCAGCCCCATGGAAGCAATGGCCAGGGCCGGGTCGGTGAGATGCCTCTTGGGGCTCTTGCCGACGCGGACGGAGGACCTCAGGTTGGGGTTGAAGGCGGGCTGGTTCTCGATGAGGTGCATCCTCTCCAGGACGGAGATGTAGTTCTTCACGGTCTCGTCCGTCATCGATTCGTCATCGTATTCCTTCATGCCCGCGGCTATGGTCGTGTACTTGGCCAGGGTGCTCTCGTTGCGGGACAGGGAGCGCAGGAGCATCTTCATCTTGTACGGGGATTTGGTGCTGTCGATGCGCGGGAGGTCCTTCTCGCAGATCTCGTCGGGATAGCGGGAGACGGCCAGTATGCGATGGTCCGGATCCAGCCGCAGGTTGCCCGGCCATCCTCCGCACATTACCATATCGATTATCCCATCGATGCTATTGGTCTCGCAGATGGATGTCGGCACGTTCAGGTCGAACAGGTCCCCAAGCCTCACCCTGCCGTCCGACAGTCCGCTCTCCATAAGGGTCATGGTGCGCATGCGGACTGTGGTGATGCGCCCAAACCCGCTGTGGAGGTTCCCCCCGCGGATCCGTTCGATCGGATCCTCGCTCCCGCTCTCCGCGGGGACGGACGAGCCGCTGAGGATGTACTGCCCGGGGCCGGGATTGAGATCCACCCTACGCCTGACGGCATCCCATGTCGCGGGTACCAGCTGCCATTCGTCGATGAGGTGCGGCTTGCCGCCCTCCAGCGCCGCGTTCGGGTCCATGGAGGCCACCCTGAGGTTCCTGTAGTTCCCGTCGGGATCGTCCAACGCGAAGATGCTGGAAGCATGGCGCATCGACGTCCAGGTCTTGCCGCAGTACTTAGGACCCTTGATCGAGACCGCCCCATAGGTAGCGATGAGGTCGTTGATCTCTTTGTCCACTATCCTAGGGATGTAGTCTTTGATGTTCATAGGGTCCCTCCGCGGTTATGTATGCGGTCAACATATTTAATGAAAATATCCAAATGATTCGGAAACTTTCATCCGTTTCATTCGGAAACTTTCATCCATTTCATTCGGAAACTTTCATAAAAAAGAACCACATAGGAAACTAAGAATCATCGATCTGGCACGTCTCCATCGCCCATCAGCTCCGACAGCGCGTCCATCGCCTCCTTCTTCCTCTTCTCGGAGCTCCCGATGTAGCATTTGAAGGTGGTGTTTATGCTGGCGTGGCGGAGCAGGTCCTTCAGCGTCGCCGGGTCGCAACCGCACTCGTAGTAGAGGGCGGTGCCGTACATCCTCCTGAGGGAGTGGGATGTGGCCCTGACCCCCGCCTTGAGCCCGAGCTTCCTGACGGAGTCGCTGACGTATTTGGGGGAAATGCCGCGCAGCTCCCCGTAGGTGACGAACAGGTGCTGCACCACATGATTGTCGGCCCTGCGGTAGGGCTCGCGCCACCGGAAATAGCGGTCCAGCTCCTTCGTTACCGGTGGAGGCATCTCCATCACCGATACGAGCCCGTCCCTGCCGTGCCCCTTGCCGCGGACGGTCATCCTATTCCCGTCGATGTCCCCGTCCCTGAGGCCGGCTATCTCCGACCTGCGGAGGCCCATCATGCCGCCTAGGATGAGGATCATTCTCT
The DNA here is from genome assembly GCA_015063135.1 of Thermoplasmata archaeon. Lineage (GTDB taxonomy): Archaea > Thermoplasmatota > Thermoplasmata > Methanomassiliicoccales > Methanomethylophilaceae > Methanoprimaticola. The sequence goes on along the minus strand of SUTA01000010.1, from coordinate 912 downwards.
GCGTGGGGTCGGCCGCGGCCATCATCCTCTTGAAATCGTCCAGGTCGATCCAGACGCGGTCGATGCTCTCCCTGTTGTACAGCAGGCCGGCCTGCTTCACCGGTCCCTGCCGGTGGTAAAGAGTATGAAATTGGCCAGCTGGCGCAGCTCGGACCTGCGGGTGCTCTCCTTCCCGGGGAGGTTGGCGTACAGGAAGCCTATCTCCTCGATGCCTATGGATGCGGCGTCGGCGAGGTATCCGTTGGCCCTCAGGAAGCGGAGGTGGCGCATCACGACCTCGCCGTAGCTCTCGATGGTGGTGTCCCTCCTGCCGCGGCGGGACAGGTCGTCGAGCCATCTCTGAACCTCGGGATCGACGTCGTATCTGCGCATGTGCGCGGGTTCGGGGTCTCTGAATATAAAGGGAGCACCGTGCGGTCACGTGGCACAGGATGTGCAACGGATGATTAAATAGATGGATGGCAAAGTTGTGAGAAACCCGCCCCGAGGGGCGGTAAGGGGTTTGCGAGGTCCGGCAAGCCGGACCTCGGTAGGGAGATCAGCTCCTCATCATCCTGAGGATGACGACGATCGCCAGGATGACGACCATGACGACCAGGATGGCGAGCAGCACCATGATGATGGTGTTGTCCTCCTTCTCCTGCTCAGGGACGACGGGCTCGTCGATGACGATGTCTCCGGTGACGGAGAGGACGTACTTGGCGGTGGGTCCGACCATCTCAGGGGTGATCTCGAAGACCATCAGGCCGCTGAGGACCTTGCCGTTGAAGGTGACCTCGGTGGTTCCCTTGTATCCGGGGTCGATGGTGACCTTGACGGTGTGGACTCCGACGGCGACGTCGTTGATGGTGGTTCCGCTGGCGTACTTGACCCCGTCGACGAAGACGGAGGTTCCGGTGGTGGTGGAGACGA
>SUTA01000009.1 GCA_015063135.1 Thermoplasmata archaeon | reverse complement strand
ATGTCATGCGGGCCAGGGCCCGCATGACCGACGCCGCGGAGGCGGTACAGATGGTCAGAATCCTGAACATCTACAAGGAGTGCAGAATCTCAGCCAGGGGGTCTGATCGAATTACCGAACACAGTTCATGTTAGCGATGTTAGCATTCCCATCTGCTGGACATCGGTAGTCGTCATCGTCGTCATATTCATCGTCCGACGATTGAAAGACCTGGTTGTGGAGGTTGCATACGGCTTCCGCATACAGGACGAAGGACCTCTTGTCGCCGTTGGTATTGCGGTTCTTCAGTTTGAGATACTCATCGGCAATCGCGGAGTGGTATTCCCCTCCGATCTCGTTTTTCAACTCTGCTATCTTCGCGTCCAGATCCATCTCGCTTCTGCGAAGGTTCCAGATGTATGCTCTGCTCTTCTTATCGTTCTTGATGAACAGCCGGTTCGAATCATCCGAACATGTCAGCGCTATGTCGAAAGAGTGGATGATGCGGGATCCTTCTTCGTCGATCATCTTGAAAGTGATGACATTGGTGGAATCCTCACAGGGTTTGTAGTCGGGCGGGCCGCTTTAGCCATTTATCCCTGCCCCTCGAGCAACGGGTGAATGCAGTGCAGGGATCATCGGGTTCGCGTCCGGGCGATGGACCGGCGGTGCTCGAGGACACCCTTGCGGATTTTGCAGTTCGCAATGATGGGATGCAAGGCGATCGTAGTGCGATATGTTCTTCCCATGCTTCTGTTCCATGGTAAGAGCCGGTATGTTCGATTTCGAGGTTATATTCATCATAATTGCAGGGTATGGTGAATGTCCTTGTTCATAATATCATACCAGATTCGATTATTAGCGTTCGCACCCTGGCGGCAATCAAAGTGGGTATATAAGCAAGTTTGAAAAGGCCGACTTGATCCATTCAACTTTGAAAAATGAGTATTAGTAAAAATTAATATTTAAATAACTTTTATAAAAACAAGATTAATCAATTGATTTAAATATATAATTCATAATGTAAGAATATGGATGAAAGGATTTTCACCTCGAAGATATCGGGCGAGGTGAGATACAATGTGGACGGAGACTACTCGTACTTCCAGCCACACGATCTCCCGTTCGATCTGGAGATACCGAGGTCGGTCTACAGGAGGTCGCTCGACGCGGTCATCTCCCTGAGCAATCTGAACGGACGCGTGTCGGCCATGTCGCCGGAGGAACGCGACATCTTCCTGAGGACGTTCACCCTGAAGGAATCCGTCTGCAGCTCATCCATAGAGGGCACCCGCTCCACTCTGAGCGATATGTTCCGCTCGGAGAAGGAGGTCCCGGATGCCATGGCGCAGAGGGACGTCAGAGAGGTAAGCAACTACATGGACGCTCTGAGGGAAGGGGTCAAAGCGATCTCCGAAGGGGAGGAGATCACCGTGGAGATGCTCCATCGCCTCCACATCATGCTCCTCACGGGGACCAGGGGGGAGAACAAATCCCCCGGGGCGTTCAAGACGGAGCAGAACGCGATCGGGATGCCCGGAGACACATTGGAGACCGCCAAGATGGTGCCTTCTCCGCCGGAGGCGGTGGAACACCTGCTCGACAACCTCCTGGAATACATCAACTCGGATGAGGATCCGCTGGTGAAGATCGCCCTCGCCCACTGCCAGTTCGAGGCCATACATCCGTACAGGGACGGCAACGGGCGCATCGGGAGGCTGCTGATAATGCTGATGCTGGCGAAGGAAGGCCTTCTGATATATCCGGCCATATACCCCAGCGAGTACTTCGACAGGAACAGGGACCTCTACATCGACGGGCTTTTCGATGTGAGCTCCAAGGATATGTTCGAGAAGTGGCTGACGTTCTTCATCAGGGCGCTGAAGGACCAGGCGGACGGGTCCATGGCGATGATCCGCAATCTCCAGGATTACCGCAGGATGCTGGAAGCGAAGTATCACAGATCCCTGATAACAGTGAGGGCGGTCGGGTTGCTGTTCGAGAACCCGTACGTGACCATAGCCGATGTGGCGGAGAGGTGCGAGGTGTCGGCCACAACGGCCGCCAAGGTCCTCTCGGACCTGGAAGGGGACGGCGTGGTGAGGGAGGTATCGGGAAGGAAGAGGAAGAAGCTCTACCTGGCGGACGGGGTCATTGAGATTCTGGGGAACAGATGAGACGATGCCGTCGGAACATCCTATCGGGGCATGGTCATCGACATCCCCCGAGAATGCGGAGGCTCAGCTGGCTGTCCACTACGCGGGGTCTGTACTTCACGGGTGCCATCTGACATGATTAAGTGTTTTGTGATATTTTAATTAAGTGATTTGCGGTATTCTGTTTAAGTGATTTGCGGTATTCCGTTTAAGTGATTTGCGATATTCCGATCTCTCGATCCGTGCCCATCGTCCGATGCCCATGTCCGGCCAGCCTCTTTCCGCTCAGAACGGAGGTTCTTCATCGCCGGTCCGACGGATCCGCACCCGGGCAGGAGGTCGTTCATTGCATGGGAGGTCCGCTTTCCTGGGAACCAGACGGTCGAACGCCGTCTCATCTTTGGATACCATCAGGGACACCTTCGGGGAGATCTCGGAGAGTTTCGGCATGTTCTCCGGGTCAGCGTTCCTCAGCTCGTCCAGGGCCCTCTTCACGAAGTCGCGGTCGCTCCTGAACACCTTGATCGTGTTGTCGTAGAGGTACCTCGCCGGCTCCCCGCAGCCGTCGCAGATGCCCGCATAGACGCTCAGAGGATTGCCGCAGGCCCTGCACACCCTGTTGCGGTACTCTCTCTCCACGGCGACCGTCTGGATGTTCCTGTTGGACGCCGCTCCGAAGTAGGTCATGCGCGTGGTGTAGCTCGGCGACTTCTTGGCGAACTCCAGCCAATCGATCCTCGAGATGTCGCCGACCATCCTGCCCTTGCCGGATGCCCTGTCGATGTCGTCCTGCTCGGAGAACCTGAATTCTCTTTCATCGGCCTTGCCGTTCCTGTTGCAGTCGTCCGAGAGGCCCGGGAGCATGTGGGCGAGGAACCTGAGGTCGTAATCAACTTCCAGAGGGTCCCTCTCGACCATGCCGAGCCCCATGTGCGTCATCAGATAGGCGGCGGTCTGGCCTATGGATTCCACGGCCTGATCGGCATGGACCTTCTTGATGATCCATCCGGGATTCATCTGCCTGAACCTGTCCGTGTCCAGGAACCCGAAGAGCAGGGAATGGAAGTGGGGGGAGAACTCCCAATAATCCTCCGCCTGCCTCCAGGGATGGAAGGCCAGGCATCCCGCCCGCGCCCCCACATCCATGAGGCACCTCTCGATGTACTTCCTGAGGCCGTTGCAGCAGTCGATGGTCTGGATCCACTATTTGGCGGATTCCTGAGGAGGCGGGATAACCCAATGCCCCAGGGCGCCCGGATCGCGCCCCTGTTTCTCCATCAGGCGGAGGTAGGAGTTGAGCTGCTCCTCGACACGCGACCCCATCCTGAGGGCGGTATCGTTCATGCACACGGGGCAGTGGAGGGACCAGCAGTGGGATCTTCTCCCTTTGGCGTAGTGCCTGTCGTCCTCGGAGCATGCGGTGTACCTGATGCCGTTGTCGCCCTTGGATCCCTTCTCCCTGATGAACCCGCAGCCGTTCCTCTTCGGGCGCTCGTAATCGTGCGCCGGAGGGCACCAGGTTATCAGTCCCGCCCTGTAGGGCTCCTCTTCGTCCTCCGTTAATCCACGGTACATATTGGCAGGATACAAAGCGCTCTCGAACGGCAGCTCCCTGACGTATTGGGTTACTGGGTGCTCGCTGACCGCGGTTATCCTGTATGCGAGCTCGTCGAGGTCCTCTTGGGAGGGGACGGCCCTACGCTCCGTCCCGCCCGCCGCGGGCTCTGCCGAGGCGGTACGCTCCGCGGGCGTGCGGGCCTGTGCTCCGGGTCCGTCCCCGATAGAGGAATCAATAGTCATCGGAGGCCCCCGGTGAGCTCGAGGATCCTGTTCCTAACATCCTCGACGTTGATCTCCTTCTCGGGGATCCTGACACCCTCCAGGACATCCCCCATCTTCACGAGGAAATTGCCGAGTGAGGTCAGCAGGTTGCTGTCTATGGGCATCCTGATGTACTTCCCATCGACGAGGAAGGTGATCCTCGGGAATGCCTCAGCGTACTCGTTCTTCTCCCTATCGAACGGCGTGACCATCTTGAGCGCGACGTACACGTGGCCGTTCCTGAAGGACATGACGTCCTCCTTCAAAGTGGGCTTCGATACCGGCTGCGCCGTACCCAGGAGCTCCACCGCCCTGTCCATGATCTGTTCTTTAGACATCGTTTCAACCTCGGAACGACGCCGCCCTCCCCGGGCATCATCCCGCCGAGGATATCGGCGGACTGCGGCGTCCTCTCCAGGTCGGGTTCAAAAGCACGGTGTTAGCGCCCGGATGAGCGCACCGTAAGTCAATGGACATAGGGGGCCGTCGGCATTCCCTCCGCGGCGGGATGCCTGGCCTGAACGGTTGTGAGCCCGGGCAGGCCCACTTTATTTTGTGTCGATTGACATACGAAATTGCGTTATCTCGGTTGTCTTGCTATACATTTGGACAGATCTCTATATGGTCCATGTCCATGATCCATTGCGTGGACCGAATCCATTAGGATTTGGACTCATAACTTTCGACGTATGCTGGAGCATTCGGACCCTTCATGTGAGGTTCCAAATTGCCTGCGACCCCCTTGCGCAAGTTCAATGGGCTGATATCCCGTTGGAGCGGGCGATCATCTATGAAAGGCGATATAGACGGATATCTTGAATACCTGGGACTGAGGAACAGGTCGCCCGCCACGATACGTCATTACAAGTTCGTCATCGGTAGGTGCGAGGATATACTGGAGGCCCGCGGTATAGGCGGAGGCCCGGGATGCATCGACGCGGCTGCGGTGTCGGCCCTGATGGAGGGTCTGGATGTAGGGGAGAGCACCATGAGGAACTATCTGAACATAATGGGGAGGTATGTGGAGTTCTTTACAGGGAGCAACCCAGTGAAGGAGCTGGGCCTCCTGTGGAACAGGGACCATGCTAGGAGGAAGTTCATCGGGAAGGGGGAGCTGGCGATGATGCTGGAGGCCGCCGGGCCCTCAGAGAGGATGGTCATCGTGCTGGGTGCATTCATGGGTCTGCGCCGGAAGGAGATGGCCGCGATCACCCTCGGTGACATAGGGGAGGACGGGATAACCGTCATGGGGAAGGGCCACGGACGCAGGGGGATGGTGGTACGCCAGCCCATGTCGGAGATTGTGAGGCGGGAGCTCCAAAAGTATCTGGAATGGAGGTCCGGCAAGGGCAGCTTCGGCGGCCTGCTGATGGTGATGGAGTCCGCGAAGGGGGTCGTGCCGATGAGGGGGCATCTCACTGCGATGTCCAACAGGATCTCCCGGCTGGGGGATCGCTTGGGGATAGAGGTCACATGCCATTCCCTCAGGAGGCTGTACTGCACAACATTGGCGGAGAGCGGGTGCCCCCTGGAGACGCTCAAGGAGCTGATGAGGCATTCGGACATCAACACTACGATAGAATGTTACATCCGTCCCTCCGGGCTTAGGATGGAGGAATGGTCCGACAGGTGCTCCGAGGAGCTGTCGGACGCGCTCCGGAAACAGCATTGGGATGGTATGGCAGTAGCGGGATGCCGGAATCAGACGGCGACGGCCGCGATGAACGGGCCAGAAGTGATTAAATCCGATTATCATCACGCAGGAACCCTCTCCGGGTCGCGATCCCATGTACTGTCCTGGGTAGTCATACCGTTTCAACTTACTTAAATGATTCTCCCAAACCATCCTGCCTTCATTTACTACAATTCCGTAGTTGTTCTGACCCACCTTTCTGTTCATACTGGCTATCCTCTTGGCGGCCGGGTGTCTATCATCGGATTAAATCACACGCTTCCCGGCACCGGATGGTCCCATTACCTAGGAGGTCGCCGGGGAGTCGACGGTCCCATGTCCGAAAAGGCAAACGATTTCGAATACCGATAATAGGTGAAAGAAATGGAAACGAAAACAACAGCCATCGTGGCTATAATCGCGGTCGCTGCCCTCGCCTTCGCAGGAGTCGGTTACGCGGCGTACTGGGGACAGACGACCGTCGAAGACAATGCGGTGACCGTAGAGTATATCGCAACGCAGTCTGAGATGGAAGCTCTGGATATAGACATCACATTCAACACCAACTATACTGCAGGTGGACCGTTCACCATCACTCCTCAGTCTGCCTCTTTCGTGACTATCAGTGAGAAAAACGTCACGCCTGTGACATTCGACAAGGAGTCTGGCAACGTAGCCGTCGGTTACGCATACGGGGACGCCATCGAGCTGAAGTCCCCCTACACCATGACTGCTGGAGCATATGACTTCCAGGTCATCATCAGCGACATAACCATCGGCAGCAACGCGACACTCTACTTCGCAACTGCGGCCACACAGGCTCCGACAGTTGCCAACGCATTCACACTCTATCAGTTCTACCCCACCGAGGCTGAAAGCACATACGTTGCGCAGATCGCTGGACCCGCTATCTCCACCGCAGACGGTGCGGCATACACGAACTTCGCTGTTCCTGCGACAGAGGATTACTTCGGATTCATCTTCCTCGGAGAGGCCGATTCAAGTAATGATGAGGGCGTTCAGGTAGCGGACGTCAACACCGCAGCGTTCAGCATCAACAATGGCGATATCATCATAAAGGCTATTGTCGAGAAGAACGAGGCCGAGGATGCTTTCAAGATTACAGAGACACCCTCCATATTGAAGGGTGCAGCAAGCAGCGTGACCTACCTCACATCCGCTGACATGAACGGTCTGAAGATCGCCGTGGCCGCATCCGATGAAAATCTCAAGACCGGAGAATTCACCGTTACCCAGGCAACCGCGGAAGTCAACGCATCGATCGCCTTCACGGGATCTGCTGTCACTGGTGACCACTATCTGGTCGTCGCGTTCTATGACGATCTGAACTCAAATGGCGGTATGGACGCTGGTGAGCAGGTCTTCTATAGGATCTACACAGCCACGTACGCAGCCTGATAAACATTTTTACCGCCCCCTCGGGGGCGGGACACTTACAGGATAAGGGGGAATCTGGGAATGAACACAAGGACTCTGGCCGTCGTGGCTTTGATAATGGTCTGCTTGATTGGATCTTCAGGAGTAGGTCTAGCCTATTACGCAGGCACCACATCGGTGGAGGACAACGCCGTTGATACCCAGTACTCCTTAATGTACATCTCAGATTCCACAGGGGACTCGCATTGCGATCCCGGAGTTCTCCTCTCCAACATTCCAAGCTCCGTCACCGCGGAGCAGATCTCGCAGGGGTACACGTTCGACGCCGCGTCGGACGGCGACACCCATTACTACCTGGTATACAGGGACACCAACGAGCTGACCGGCACGCCGGCCCCCCCAGAGCCGGGCACGGTCCACGGGGACAGGAGCATCATCGCCCTGCAGGTGTTCATATCAGGATTATCAGATCTCAACGGATCCACAGTCACATTGAAGATAGGCGGCTCCACCACCACATCGGTGATATCCGAGGGGTCGTGCACCATAGTCGGCAACTCCTTCTCCACCGTCGATCACGATGGCGACGAGAGGAGCCAGTTCATCGGCAGGGTATCGCTGGTCATCGCGCCGTACTCCGCCGGATCCATAGATTCGTCGTCGGCATCGCTGGAGATGACCGCGTACCATACGGAGCTGACGGCGACTGGCCAGCTCAAGGTGTCCGCCATGAGCACCACGGGATCGTCCGGGCAGTACACGACGACATCCGGCATCACATACGCCAACTCGCCCGCCACTGGCTCGGACCTGGCGGTATTGAGGATAACGGCGACGTACGACTCCACATGGTACGCGGATGCCAACGACAGGGGGGCGGTGACGGCCGTCCTCAAGGATTCCGTCAGGGGCACCAGCGTGTCGCAGACGTGCTACATAGATTCGGGGTACGGCTGGACCGTCGCACTTCCCGTGAAGCTCTCGGGAGGGGCGTTCTACGGCTCCCTGCAGATATACTCGGAGGGGAAGGACTCCTCCAGCACCAGCCCGCACTCCCTCTCGGGAGGGGATCCCGCCAGCATCACCCTGACGATGCTTGAGACCACCGCGGAGGTGGTCCGATGAGAAAGGCGGTCGTGGCGGTCGTTATCGCCGTATTGATGCTGGCATCGTCGTTTGCGATGCTGGCCCCCGGATCCGATGCGGACGCCGCCATGGGCGTGAAGATCTTCCACGACGGCGGCTCCGAGTACACCGACGGGGACACCCTGGTGAACGGGGCGGTGGAGGTCAACAGCATCGACGGGATGTTCATAGTCCCAGCCGGTGCGCTGATACCGACGGACCCGTCCCACATCAGGGTGTACTATCCGCCGGACGTCACCTGCTACATAGGCTTCGCCGCGAAGGGCGCGGAGCAGTTCCTGCTGGACACCAAGGTGAAGGCGGAGCTGTACTCGGACCAGGCCAGGACATCCCTCATGGGGGTGGCGGTGGCCAACATGACCGACGATTGCGTGTTCTTCATGCTGGATGACGAGAAGGTCAGCTTCCAGAAGGAGACCGACTACTACATCGTCCTCCGCACCTCGGAGGAGTGCATGATGGCCGACATCCCCTCGGACCCGTCCGTCACCTTCGTGTTCGACGCGGAGAGCGACATACACAGGCTGTCCTTCGACAGCAACGGCGGGAGTCCCGCGGAGATTGACAGCAGGTACCTCGTGGAGGGGGGCGCCTACGGCGAGCTCCCGGAGGTGACCAAAGAGGGATGCTCCCTCCTGGGATGGTACGACGGCGATGTCCCAGCGACGGCGGAGACCCTCATGGGGGACGAGGACGTGGAGCTTCAGGCCCGCTGGCTCGCGAACGTGCACCAGGTGACGTTCGACAGCGACGGCGGTACGCCGTCGACCATACCCCCGAGATCGGTCACCGAAGGGGACCCAATCGGCAATCTCCCTTCAGTGACCAAGTCCGGGTATTCCTTCCTGGGCTGGCACGACGGGACGTCGTACGTGACGAAGGATACCCCGATGGGCGGCGCGGACATTCACCTCACCGCCAGGTGGGAGGCCCAGCCCGGCCCCACTCCGCCAGCACCCAAGACATTCACTCTGAGATACGATGCGAACGGCGGTAGCGGAGCGCCGCCGGCGCAGACGTACAGCGGAACGGAGTCGTCGCACGCATTCACGGTATCCAGCACAGTCCCGAAATGGGAGGGCCATACGTTCCTGGGATGGTCCACGTCGTCCAAGGGGAGCGCGAGCTACCAGGGCGGCGACAGCATAACCGTCACGGGCACGACCACGCTGTACGCAGTATGGACGGATAAGCCGTCGCACACGGTATCGTACGACGTCAACGGCGGTTCAGGGTCCGTTCCGAGCCAGTCGGTGGCCGAGGATTCCACGTTCACCGTGGCATCCTACTCCGGGACGAAGCCCGGATACAAATTCATGGGATGGTCCTATGGTGGGACCATCTACTCCCCCGGGACGATGATGGCCATGGGCAAGTCCGACATGGCTTTCACCGCCGCATGGGAGGAGCTGGCCGAGCATACGCTGTATTTCAACGGCAACGGCGGCAGGGCTGACATTGGCTCCAAGCAGGTGAGGGAGGGCGAGCCGTACGGCGAGCTTCCCGGGGCGGAGCGCCAGGACTTCGTGTTCCTCGGATGGTTCACCTCGCAGTCCGGAGGCTCCATGGTCTCCCCCGATACCCTGATGGGGGGATCCGACGCGATGGTGTTCGCCCAATGGGTATTCTCCGGCGACGAGCACGAGGAGCATGACGAGGAGGTGCTGCCCGACGGCAGCGTCGTGGAGACGGACATCATCGACAGGACCTATCCCGACGACAGGACGGAGCACATCGAGGACACCACGATCACCCATCCGGACTCTTCGGCCGAGCGCACATACGGGAGGACGATGAGGGACCCAGAGGGGAAGGTGCTCACGGAGGAGGGCCGCAGCGTGGAGACGGACGCCTCCGGCAGGGTCACCGACATCTCATTCGAGATCAAGGACAACATAGGAGACACCACGGTCTCCACGAGGTACTATCCCGGCACGGGCTCCCTGGACTCCAGCGTCTGGTCAGACGTGATCACCGAGGACATCGCGGATGCGATGATCTCGCAGATAGTGTTGGGAAGCGATTTCCTATCCGGGTACGGAATCTCATCGGACAGCACCGTGACTGCGCAGGTCTCCTACGGCGTCACGGTGGAATCGGAGGCACTGTCCCTGCTGGCCGGGGAGGGCTATGGGCTTTACGTCGAGGCGGAGACCGGCAGCATGTACCTCGACGATGGCGTGATCTCCAGCGCGGCATCCTACGAGCAGGATGTTCTCATCAAAATCGAGAGGGGGACATCCCATAACCTCACCCCGGACCAGCAGAAGGTCATAGGCGGCGGTTTCGCCGTCGTGGTCACGATGGTAAGGGGAACGGAGCAGGTGCACGACATCGGCGGGACGGCATCCATAAAGCTGGAGCCCGGACTGGAGGGCGATGTCTTCGTCTATTACATTCAGGAGGACGGTTCCTACGAGGAGATGGAATCGTCCTACGATCGTGAGACCGGAGAGGTGAGGTTCACAGTGACGCACTTCTCGGTCTATTTCGCGGCATCGGAGCAGATACAGCCCGGCGGCGACGGCATATCCCAATGGTGGATCGTGATCGCAGCCGCCGTCTTGCTGATCGTCATCCTGGCCGTTTTATATCGTCTCAGGAGGGATTGAATTGAGAAACGGAAGAAGTAGCAACGAATCAAATGCAAGGGATCCGAGATTATCCTCGGCTGACACCATCCCGAAAAGGTCTGGGATGATGGATGCCCGCAAGATCCTCACGTTAAGCCTGGCGCTCATATTGGCGGCCGTCATGGGCATCGCGATCATGGGGGGCGACGGTCTCGCCGCGGATCCGGAACCGGCCCAGATAGATGTGAGCTGGAACGCGGGAGAGAAGGAGCTGATTCTGAACGTCAGATCGGCAGGGCCGATGCAGGACTACTCAGCAGACCTTTCCCTTCGCCCGTGGGATTCATACAAGACGAGCGCGGAGAAGCTGGTAATCCGGGGACAGATACTTAGTTCCGTGAGCGATGACGCCTTCAAGGGATTCACCGCCTTGACGGAGGTCTCCCTAATGGAGGGCATCTCCGAGCTCGGCTCAGGCATATTCGACGGATGCTCAGAGATAACAGATATTGGCATCCCGTCCACCGTGGATACCATGGATTATTCGACCTTCGACGGGATGGCCGGTTTAGTCTACATAAACGTCAGTCCGAACAACACAACATTTCATTCCAAGGATGGGGTGCTCTTTGCCAACAGTTACAAGGATACAACAGGAACAACTCACAGCGGCAAGGAGACCTTGGTGAAGTATCCGCTGAACGGTGTGGGCTCGGGAGGAACGGTGGACGATCCGAACTGTGTATACATCATCCCTTATGGGACTGAGATCATCGGAAGGAACGCGTTCGAGGGCAACAGCTTCATCACTCAGCTGATATTCAGCGAGTGCATCGAGTTCATAGGGTACAAGGCGTTCTACGGTTGCACAGCTCTCCAGGCGGTTCATCTGAACACGTCAGTGGACACCTTGGAATCTCTCTCCACCGACGGCAACAGGTCATACACCTTCGGGAATTGCACATCGCTTCTCATAGTGGAGCTGGACCTCGCCCTGGCATCATTCGGCGGGTCATCATATTCGGTGCCATCCAAGACCTTCGACGGATGTACCAACCTCACGGTGGTGGTCATCGATCAGAACCTCGACGCATTGCCCAGAGAGAGATCTACGATCAGCATCGCCAGCGATGCGTTTCCAGATGTGAGCTTCTACATCTTCTCTGACTATGAGAATGGCGGGGCGACACACGATGCAGGAACATACACTGGTACGGCATATGCCGCATCAGGGCTGGGGACGATGCAGGAGGGATGTGTTTACAGCACCAAAACTATGAGTCTTACTACCGGGACATTGAGGGGTCAAAATGCCAAGTACGGCGCTTACCCGACAGGTTACAGCAGCAATACGGAAGAAACAAAAGTCATCTTTTCGCATATATGGAAGATCGACGGAAAGGTTGTAGGGTTGATCACAGGTATCGGAGCATTTTGGTGCGGTACCGAGACCTCTACGGTAAATTATCCTGTACTGGTGAATACATCTCCGGATTATGTGATCCTGCAGCAAGGACTATCTGGAAATGTAGATTCGGATGAGAAGAAAGGCGGGAACATGCTTCGTAATAACGGTGTGGGCGGAAGCGGCCTACGTACTGTTCAGATTCCCGAATCGATGGTCGATATTAGAAAATCCGCCTTCGCGTACCATACCACGCCGTTGACCATTTATTTCCATTCGAATGTTAACCTGGTACTCGGAAATAGCAATGGTTGTGGAACCTTTTACGCTTCGTTATTGAAGCATCTCGAGATATCAGATTCGAACACAAACATCCAGGTAGTCAATGGACAGATTATCCAGGAAGTTGATGAAATCGTCTATATGCAGGATTCGGAGTTGACAGATAATAGAACAAAAATCATTGACTGTTCAGCTGAAAGCGTGTGTAACGGCGCTTTCAACGGTGCGAGGAGTTACTATAGCGAGGTGATATTTTCGGATTCGACTGACGAATATAAGATCTCGCAAAATCACAATGACAGGCTAAATTTTGCTTGGTTCAATAACACGAACATTTGCTTATAGAATGCCGCCGCATACATCGCGGTATATGGGGGAGCATATGGTTTCTCATATGGGGTGGATACAACCCTTCCATTGGGAACAAACAGCAGTACCAACGGGGTTAATGTTGTTCTCTTGTCATCCCAAGGTGGCGGCTCGGCCGCCAGTTTGACATTCACTGATACCTCTGCTTGCTTTGCACTCTATGGGTATCAGGTCGATGGTTCAGGGAATTGGACATACCAAAAAGTACACAATAAAGGCACAGCCGATTCATACATGCACATAGGGGGCATTTCAGGTTCTCTGCTGTCCAATGTGACTAATTTGGAGATACATTCTGCGACTTATGAGGATAACACTTACTATTGGACAGTAATCAACTCTACAACGCTAATCATTATAGGGAGCGGGTCGATCGGTCTGCCATCAGGCGAGGCACCGTGGAGCGAGTATGCTGATACGATCTCACGCGTTATGGTCCAGGACGGTGTGACCTCCATAGGTGACAGGATGTTCTCCGGTCTTGCCAATCTGAAGATATTTTCCCTACCCGAGACCGTGACGTCCATCGGGGAGTATGCATTCTCAGGATGCGGCATCAATGCGAATGGGATGGATCGCATCTACATCCCATCTAGACTCACAACCATCCCTCAGACAGCATTCCTTGGATGCACAAATCTCAAGCATGTCTATGTATCCAACAACAATGCAGCTTTCAAGAATCAGAGCATCTCAGAGGTCGGAAAGATTACCGTTTCGGACACGAGTGCGATGTACAATTCTGATAAATCCGTACTCAAGCTCGTGCCTGCTGGAGTGACTGAAAGCCATTCCATTCTATCCTCTGTCCGCACGGTGGACACCTACGCATTCGCATATTCATCGATCAATCAGATAGCTTTCAACGACGTTACGACGATTAACCAGAATGCTTTCTACCGTTCATCTGTAACTTTTGCGGATCTTAATTCCGTGACTGTACTGAACGATAATGCTTTCAAGGATGCAAGTGGGTTGCGCTCTGTTTCATTCAATGCTACAGGATCGTTGACCGTAGGTAGTGATGTATTTGATAATACTGGACTGATGACGTTGCGCATCGCGGATACCGTCACATCGGTCTCCTGGCAAGATGATTCGTTGCCCGAGTCGGATTGGTACAAGGATTTCGTCATTCCGATATCGGATGAGGGAGTGATCGATTACGATATGGTAGAGCCAGGCCATTACTATTCGACATCCAATATCCTTCCGTTGACATCCTGGGACATCTCTTCAGCACAGGATGAGTCCTTGTATCTTGTGATCTTGGACGATCTCGCGATCGTGGTCACGATGAAAGAGAGGGATTCGTATTCGATGATCAATTTTGTGAATTCCGGCGCGAGAGGCTATGACACCCTCAAATCAACTCCCAGCAGTCTCTCAATCTATTGCAAAACTTTGAGAAATATCGGAGATAATGCATTCAACGGATTCAACGGATTGACCTCCATCATTATCCCTGATTCCGTAACGGCGATAGGTCAGAATGCATTCTACGAGGCAACGGGATTATCCACTCTGGTTCTGCCGGATCGTCTGATTACTGTTGGGGCGAATGCATTCGGGAACAACCATCTCTCTGGCTCTATAACATTCCCAGATGGCGTGACCTCCATCGGTACCTCTGCCTTCAACAGGGAAACAGGTTACGACTCCACGTCCCTGTCATCCGTGATAATAGGCAGCTCCGTAAGCAGCATCGGGGCGAACGCATTCGCCAAGCACGCCGAAATAGGCATGGTGATGATCAGAGGCGCGGGAACGGTAACCATTGATGCCAATGCGTTCACAGATTCTTCCGGCGTCGATCTGGAATTCAAACTTGACGGCTCTGGTTCTGCGCAGGCGCTCAGCGGCAGTGTTGAGAGTGGATTCTGGGTCAAGGACAGCGCGGGCTACATCACCGTAGGTTCGAATGCGAGGGCATTCAACATAGACGGTATAGTGGTGATAATGGGCTCAGGGGCGATGTACAGCTATTCCGATTTAAGTGAGTCGGATAAGACGGCATGGGATGGGATGGAAGCATCATCGATCACGATAACTGGAGACATCACCGTTTCCACGGATCTGTTCACCCGTAACAGTGTCAAGAACTATCTCACCACGCTGACATTGGATGATGTAAGCACGGTTGGAGATGATGCATTCAGCGGTTGCACCAGATTGACCAAGCTCACCTTACCTGCATCAGCCTTCGCACCCACCATGGGGTATGACCTATCCGCCTTCAGCTTCGGTTCTGACGCCTTATCCGGCGTAGATCTGGTCAAGCTGTATGTTCAATGCGCAGCAGGCACCTTCATCTTCATGGATACGGAGGACCATCAGTTCGAGCAATCAGGCAGGGTGATCTCCGTACCGGGCGTCATCTGGATGGACGAATCTGGCAATTGGGTCTCAGGATTCATCGACGGTGAGAGCTATTCGCCGACCGAGCTGTCAGGGTACACGACCAACGACTACACTGCGACCGTTACCACGACGATGTGATCGCTTGAACGATGAAACCATTCAAACAGACGGATGTTCGCCGTCCGTCTCTCTTAACGACGGCCGCAAGGGCAGGAAGCGCCCCTCGCTCAAGATTCTTGCGGCCGTCGTGGTCATAATGATGCTGATGCTCTGCGCCCTACACCTCAATGGCTGGTCCGTGGATTTCACCGACAGGGACATCAGGTTGATAGTGACCGATTCAATGGACGGCGAGCATACCGATTACGACATACCTACCATCGAGAAGGATTCTGTCGTCATGGTGCGCCTAATCGATGATGACGAGAAACCGTCATTGAAGGAAGGGGATGTGATCCAGTTCCGGCAGAAGGGGATCCTGAACCATCATAGACTGGTATCCAACGACCCAGGGAATAAGCGGATAGTCACCAAGGGAGACAATTCCCCAGTGTCGGAGACGGTAAGCTACGATGACGTGCTGGGAGTCGTCGTCGGCAAGGACCACATCCTAGGGAAGGCAGTATCCGTCGGGAAGGCCAACATCGTGTCAGTAGCGATACTCGCCGCGGCCGCGGTGGCCGTGACCGAGATATGGTCATGGTACCGCCGGAAGACGGATGCCGCGGACGCCGGGACATCCCCGGAATCAGAGAGCACCTGCCGGGCCGGATCCCCCGACCAGATTGGGGAGGAGGGCGGTCCGGGGAAGGAATGACGGTCACCGGGACGGAGAGAACGCCGTCCCTGTGATACGGGCGCGTGCCCATAACCGTGCCGGTTCACCCATTGCACGGGGGCCCGTCAGGTATCGTCGGGTCGGGTGAGCAACGATGCCGCAGGAATGCCGCCACGTCTTCTTCTCCCTCCTGTTGGGTGATGCGGCACCTCCAAATGGCCCGGCCGCGGCCTTTCCCCCCGCGGACGGGCACATCCCCGGCCTCATCCCAAGGCCGGGGATGAACCCGGGAGGCTTCAAGCCTTTCCAGGTCGACCCGTGCGTTTCGTCGAGGAAACCCATTACGGGCGACTATCCACCGTCCGACCACCATCCCTGGGGGCTTTGGAGTAGCGACCTCGGGGACCCCGTCCCCCAAAGGGGGATCCAACAACTCTCTCGGGTCTTCATGGAGTATGCGGCCCGAGGGGGACCCCCTAGGGGGCGAAGATCATTCGATCTCCGACGCCATATGGGTAACTCTTCAAAACTCTTCATTTCTCTTCAAGTGAAGAGTTGGGTATCTCAAGTCTGTTCTATTCCGCATGAGGGTCAATGGGAGGAGTCACGACATAGCCTCCTTAATCGGTTCCGGCACGCTGCAGGCGTCAGCCCATGCGCTGGAGCCAGCGAGGGAGTTCAGCGGCAGAATCTCCATGGGATGACCTCAGGCTCAGGGATCCTGTGAAGCTGATGGAGATGGGTCTGGTGAGGATCGCCGGGAAGGACGGGCACAGGATGCTCTACGAGTACTCTAGGGGTCACGCGGCATCCGATGGCCCTGCGGCATGGGGGATCGCGGAGCGTTCGCTCGTCCGACAGCTCCGCCGCCACCAGCGGCGACATGTAGGCCGGGAGGGTCAGTATCCAGTACATGAACCCGACGTTGTATGAGCCGAATTTGAAGCATACATCGACATCGTAATGCTCCTTGTCGCCCAGGACCGTCTTCGCCGACTTCGTGTTCCCGGTGGTGGACTTCACCTCGACGAGGCAGGCTTTGCCCCCATAAGAGGAGACGAAATCTATCTCCAGGCCGCTGCGCTTGCGGTAGTAGTACAGCTTCACGCCGTTCTTGCTGAGGACATCGGAGATGACGTTCTCGAACACCGCGCCCTTGTAGCCGTAAAGCTCGCCTGATAATATCTGGGCGTAGATCCCGCGGTCCAGCATTGATACCAGCAGGCCCGTGTCAGCCATAAAGAGTTTGAACACGGACTCGTCCTTGAAGCCGCTCAGGGGCAGCTCGAGGGACGACAGGTTATGGGATTTGTTCACAAGGCCGTAGTCTACCAGCCATTGGATGGCAGCTGCGTGCGTGTTCCCCTTGGCGTTCTTGGATATGTTCGAGTACTGGAACTTCTTGTTCTCCTTGCTCAGCTGCGACGGTATAGAGTCGAACACCTGGTTGATGCGACCCAGCATCATCAGGTCTGTCGTCTCTTTGCCATCAGTATCGAGGTATTTCCCGAAATCGTCGCGGTACTGTTCCAGGAGATCGCGCTGCTCCCTTCTGACAGCATTCATGTCGTTCGTCGCGAGGAATCTGTCGACGACGGCCGGTAACCCGCCGACGCATATGTACTCATAAAAATGCCCCATCATTGCGGAGTGGATTGGCTCTTCCACTGGTTTACTGTCGCGGAAGCATTCGCACACGTGTCCGATAATCTGATCAGGCACGCCCTTGGCCCAGAGGAACTCCTCGAAGTCCATGGGGTACATGTGCAGGGTGTGCTCGAAGCCCACGGGAATGTCGCGGTCTTTGCGGTTGTACCCCTTTATCCCCAATAGCGAGCCGGTGGCTATGACGTCGTAACGTCCATCCTCGATGAACGCCTTGATGCTGAAGCGCGCCCTGGCGCATTCCTGCACCTCGTCAAGGATGATTACAGTCCTGCTAGGAACGAACTGGGCATCAGATAGCACCGCTGTGAGCTTGAGGGTTATGGAATCCACATCCATGTCGCCGTCGAACGCAGTTTTGGCAGAGGCTTTTTTCTTGAAGTCTATGTAGACGACATGGTCGTAATTCGTGCGCGCGAATTCCCGTACGGCGAACGTCTTACCGACTTGCCTCAAGCCTTTGATCACCGCTGCCTTCTTCTTGCATGTGCCAGAATTCTTCCATTCGGAGAGCGCATCGACGATCTTCCTTCTGAACATGATGGTGTATATGCGCTATCTGTTAAACTTTTTTCCGACGACTTTTCATAAAAATCTAACTTTTTTAAGACGAGTTTTCAGAGAATTTTTACTTTTTTAAGATGAGTTTTTCTAATGGGAAGCGCTCCGCCTCCTCCTCATCCGAACCTGCAGAGGCACGGAATCGGAGGGGGCGGTATCGAGAAAGTGCTGATGAGGGGAATCATCGCCCCGAGAGCATCATGCTCCCGCTGCGAGTCTCTCCCTGACCCTCATCAGGACCTTCCCGAGGTTGTTCTCTCCTCTGCCTTGGAAGACGCCCCAGTACTCGTCGCCGCATTCGTTACTGTATATCAGCTCCGCATCGCCGGTGGCTATGAGCTTGGCTCCGAGCTCCGGATACTGGGTGAACTTGGCCATCTGGATCTCCTCCATCTGGCCGATCCTGATCTCCTCCCAGCCGGGCTTGGCTATCATCTAATCCGCATACACCCTGACCCTCGCCGGGTCCAGGCCGGCGAAGCGCCTGCCGTCCTCGGGGTCGGCGCACCTGCGCGACTGGTAGGCGGCCTCGCTGCTGAGGAAGGTCATCCCGTCGATCTTCACCCCGATGGGGTACCATTTGTGGAGGAAGAAGTAGTCCCCCCAGAACCTGTCTATCGTTTCCATGGTGATATCTCCCGGGCCGAGGCCCGTTGAGAAACACCCCGTTATCGCTATATAAAGGATGTTGGACGTGTAATCCAATTGCGGATGCATCCGTTTCGGAAGGGGTGTTCGGCACCGCAATGCGTTTATCTACATCCTCGGCAATCCTGTTATCAGAATTCGGACCCGCTCCCTGGGGAGCGGTAATGGGTTTTCATCTTAGCAACTCGGCCAATAGCCGGATTGCTTCGAGGACCAGGGCAATCTTGGTGAGAATGTGGCCCTGGTCCTTGTTTTCATCGGCGATCGAGATCACCTCCTGCCAAGGATCCGAAGCCCGGTCCGCACGGCATGGAAGTCCTTGCGCACCGGACTTCCACCCTGGCGTTCCTAGTGATAGGGCTTCCGGATATGAACGCCTATTACGTCTCAGCGGTCCACGGACAATAGAATGATGACGGATGTTTGAGAGTACCATGCATAATCAGATGGAAATTTACGTGAATGGTGGCTGGACCGCGATTTCGCATTCTGGCAGCATCACTCGGGCCTCATTCTCCGATGCATATGCCTGGGCAGAGGTGTATCGCAATGCGTTTATCTACATCCTCGGCAATCCTCATATCAGAACTCGGACCCGCTCCCGAAGGAGCGGTAAGGGGTTTACCTCAGCAATTCGACGAACAGCCGAATCGCTTCGAGGACCAGGGCGAGCTTTGCAAGACACTAGCCCTGGTCCTTGTTATCATCGGCGATTGACATCACCTCCTACCAAGGATCCGAAGCCCGGTCCGCATGGCATGGAAGTCCTTGCGCGCCGGACTTCCACCCTGGCGTTCCTAGTGATAGGGCTTCCGGATATGAACGCCTATTACGTCTCAGCGGTCCGCGGACGATGTAATGCTGATGGTCGTCTGCCACCATCCTGCATTATCGGATGGGGATCAATGAGAGAATAACGGCTCGAAGGGAATTCTGCCGTCTCACAGCATTCCGCGGGGCCTGCATCCGGGCTCCACGCTCATGACGAAGGCGTCGGGGCCGGCAATATCGTGGACCACGTCCTCCGGGGCATCCGTGAAGATGCTGTTGCCGAGCATGCACATGCCCCAGTTGTACCTCCTGAACGACAGGAGCCTCGCCGCCCTCTTCACATGCGGCCCCTCCAGCCCCGCGGCCGCGGAGAACTGGTTGGAGCAGGCGAACAGCATCGCCATGGTCGGATTGCCCATGAAGCGGTCGATGCAGCCGGCGCCGACCTCCGAGATCATCTGGGCCGTGGAGCCGTTGATCACCGATGCCGTGCTTATGGGCGGACCCACCACGGCGACGGTGAGCCTTCCATGCGCCAGATCCAGCGGGGAGCACTTCCCGTGGGGAGGGAACCCCGCCGTCTCCCTGACGGAGAACCCGGAGCCGGGGATCATCCCGCAGACATCCCCCAGGCCCCCTCCGTTGACGACCTCGGATATATGGGAGACCCTGAGGGCATCATCATCCGAAGCACCTATGATGGATGCGATGCACATCGTCGCGGCCACGGTCCCGGAGGCGCTGGTGCCGAACCCCTGCCCCAGGGGCAGCGGGTTCTCTATGGCGATGTCGAAGCCCCTCCCGGGGGCCAGGAGCCCGCAGGCGAACCTGGTCACGCAGGCCTCCGAGGGCTCACCGTTCAGCGTTATCTCGATCCTGGAATCGGGCCTCTCCGACACCTCGGCGGTCGAACCGGAGTCCATGAGGAACCCCACGCCCCTGGAGCCGGATTCCAGGGGGTCCTCCCTCCTGCCGGGGGAGAAGAAGCACGTGACGTGCCCGGGGCAGAACGCGCGGAGGGTCATAGCAGCCTCAGCACCAGGTCCAGGATCGCATCGGACACCTCGGCCTTGGTGCCGGAGATGTCGGTGGTCCCGTCCGGGGTGACCAGCACGGCGGAGGAAGTCTTCATCCCGACGACGTCGAGGTCGTTGGCGACCACCGCGGACAGGCCGTAGGCCTGCATGCGGGACTCCGCCCTCTTGACCAGGTCGTCCCTGGACAGCCCGGACTCCGCCTTGAAGCCGATGACCGTCCTGCACTTGGAGCGGATCATCGGCAGCACCTTGGGGACGGGCTCCAGGCCCAGGTTGAACCCCTTGTCGCTGGGGATCTTCCCCTCCGCCGCGGACCCGGGCGCGAAGTCGGCCAGCGCCGCCGGCATTATGACGGCGTCGTGGTCTATGGAGTCTATCATGGTCACCAGGTCGGAGACCCTGGCGAACCTCTTCGTCGGTATGTAATCGGGCAGCGGCACGCTGGCCCCGCCCATCCAGAGCTCCACGTCGGCGCCCCTCTCGAACGCCCTCGTCGCCAGCTCCGCGGCCATCAGGCCGGTGGAGCGGTTGGTGATGATCCTCATGGAGTCGATGGGCTCCTCGCTCCTCCCGCCGATGACGAGGATCCTCTTGCCGGACAGGTAGTTCCTAGAGAGCATCCTGAACGCCCAGGCGACGACCTCGTCCCTGGATGCCACCTTCGCTCTCACGCCATCGGTGCGGGGGCCGATGAACTGGATGCCCCATGACCTCAGCTTCTCGATGTTCTCCTTCACGGCGGGGTTCCTGTACATGGACTCGTGCATCGCGGGGGCGATGGCCACTGGGATCCCGGTGCCGATGGCCACGGTGGCCATGGACGTCACGGGCGTGTCGTCGATGCCGCAGGCGATCTTGGAGATGGTGTTGGCCGTCGCGGGATAGATGAGGAACAGGTCCGCGGACACCTCGGAGCCGACGAGGTCGATGTGCTCGGTCCTCCCGGTGAGCTCCGTCACCGGCGGGTACCCGCTGGCGAACTCCAGCGCATCGGCGGTCACGAGCTTCAGCGCTGCCTCCGAGACCACGGTTTTCACCGTGGCGCCGTGGCGCACCAGCTCCCTGATGGTCGCGAAGCACTCCGTGGCGGCTATGCTGCCGGTGATGCCCATGACGATGGTCTTCCCCCTGAGCCTCTTGCTCATCTCGCAGAATATCTCCTCTGACGGATGCATCGGATAACCTCCTCTATCATCGCCAGCACCCTGGCGTAGACCTCATCGGCGGACGCGGACGCGTCCACCACCTCGAAGCCGAACCTGTCGGCCAGGCCGAGGTACCCGCCCCTCACCTGCGAGAGGAAGTCGGAGCGCTCGAACTTGCTACCCTCCTCGCCCCTGGTCCCGACCCTGGACATGCTCGTCTCGGGGTCCAGGTCCAGCAGGATGGTGATGTCGGCCCTCTGTATGAAATCGGAATTGATGGACAGCAGCCATTCCGTGTCGGCCCTGGTGCCCTCGAGGGACGCGGACTGGTAGGCGACGGTGGATGCGAAGTACCTGTCGCATATCACCACCTTCCCCTCGGACACCCACCGCATCATCCTCTCGGTGTGGTCGTTCCTGTCGGCGCTGAACAGCAGCGCCTCGGTGGACTGGGATATGTCGCCGGCAGCGCCGCTCCTTATGAACGCGCCGATCCCCTCGTGGGTGGGTTCCGCGGTGAGCACCACGGACCTGCCCCTGGACTCGAGCTCCTGGCACAGCCTCTTCGACAGCGTGGTCTTCCCCGCGCCGTCGATACCCTCTAGAACGATGAGAGCGCCTTCCATCGGGGATGTATCGGGGGATTCCGTATTAGGTTTATCCATCCGCCCCGGGGGCCATCGGGGCAATGCTTTTTCCCGAGTTCGGCGACGGAGGGCATGGAACCTTGACCCTCTTCTAGAGGAGAGGAAATGGTTTTCAACGTATTAATTCGACCAAAAGCCGAATTAATTCGAGGATCAGGGTCAAGCCTGAAGCCATGACTCGGTCCTCGTCTTTTTCAGTGATTGTCGAAATCGTATGTAGTGCTAGCCGTCGAAACCAGGGTAGGCATCAGAACAAGCAGTCGATTTTATTAATCGGTTCATCTATGGATATGTGAACTTGAACCCTCCCCTAAGGGAGGTAAGAAGTTTCATTTCAGCAGCTCAAGCAGAAGCTGAGTTGCTTCGAGGACCAGGGCCAAGCCGGCAAGCCATAAGCCCCGGTCCTCGTCTTTTTCAGTGATTTGATCACCTCCTGCGAGGGCCCGAAACCCAGCTCGCAAGGCGCGGAAGTCCTTACGTGCCGGACTTCCACCCTGGCAATCGCCTACAATAGGATTTGTCGTTTTAAGACTCAGTTCAGTTATAGCAATTGATTGAGGATAGATTGGCATATGCGAATCCCGATTCTCTATCAGTATAACGATTCGGAGAAACCCGGTATGATGCCGTCAATGCGGTCGAAGCCTTCCGGCTTCCCTTTCCAGCATCCTGCGTATCAGGTGCAGGCTCTCGACGTCCCTGCAGAACGGGCCGCAGACCCTCGCCAGGCGGTCCCTGATGGAATCGTCGTACCTGACGCACAGGGAGGACAGGTTCCTCCTCAGGTCGTCGGCCAGTGAATCGCCCCTGCGGTCCCAGTCCGTGAGGATCACTGCCGGCCTTCCCTTCTCCCAGGCGTACTCGGACGCCCTCACGGGGCCTCCGCCGCTCTGGACGCAGAACATGTCAGCCTCCACCCCCAGCTCGTGCAGCGCCAGCACATCGTTCTTCCCCTCCACGAGGAGGATGTGGGTGAGCGCCAGCTGGTCCAGGTCCTCGATTACGGAGTCGAACCATTCCAGCCTCTCGGCGGCGTCCATCCGCAGCCTCCCTCAGGGCCTCCCTGGCCCTCGCCGGGTCGCCGTAGACCGTCACGGTCTTCTGGCGGTTGAGCTGCCCGGACGTCACCTGGCATTTGAATCCGGTGATCCCCTTGAACGTCTCCTCCACCTCCTGGTTGGCCCTGCCGTCGAGCGGCGGCGCCTTGACCCTGAGGATCAGGCGCTTCCTCCACTCGTCGTAGCCCTCCGGGCCGGACCTGCTGGACCTGGGAGATACCAGAACATCGACCTCCAGGTTGCCGGCCCTCTCGCGGGAAACGTCCTCTATGTCCATGCCACCTCAATGGGCGGGCCACGGATAAACGTGTCTCCGCAAGACGGTAATAATAGCCTGCGCATGTTGTCGGCATGAAGGTCCTGCCCGTAGCCGCGGTGTTGGCCGCCGCGGCCGTATTGGCCGCCGCGGTCGTTCTGACGGCCGATGGAGGATCGGATGCCGATGGCTACCTCTACGCCATATACACCGACCATGAGAACCTCAACATAGTGGATGTGTACGAGTCCCACACGGAAGGAGGCAAGCGCACTGCGATGAGTCAGCAGTACCGTTCCTTCATCGGTCCCGATGGGATCAGCAGCTTCTGGGGGTTCGACGGGGAGACCGGCAGGGGCCCGTTCGGGGCGTTCTACGCCGCGATCAACCTGGTGGACGACTGCCCCGCGTACGATGCGGACGACGGGGCGGAGGGGAGGATGAGCGAATCCGCGGGATGCGTCGCGTACATCCTCGACCCCGGCAACCTGCGCGAGACCCTTGCCGGGCACGAGTTCGACACGACCCTGTACAACGTCATGCTGGTGGTCCCCACCGTGTACTGGGTCTCCGAGACGGTCGTGGCCGACAGTACCGTCGGTAACCTGGTGGAGGGAACTGAGTACAACGTCCTCTACGCCTCGTCGCAGCCGTCCTACGCCCCCGCCGGGCACGCCAAGGTGACCGGCATGGTGGCGTACGCCCATTCCGCCAGCACGGTCAGCGGGGTGGCCGACTTCGAGTCCAGCGTCTATCCGTACCTCGGGATCGGGGTCTACGAATCGTATGCCACCTCAGAGGCCGACATCGTCTCCGGGGCGATGGTGTCCCAGAGCGGGAGGGTCCCGGCCTCCGGCCCGAACGTCGACGGGTTCAAGGGCCTCGCCGACGCGCTGATCCCCGCATCCGGCGACGGGCTCGAATCCGATTACCAGCAGTGGAACTTCTACCAGTGGACCCTCTGCAAGATAATGGCCTACACGGTGATGGGGACCAAGAACGCCCAGGTCATGGTCGGCGCCGGGTACACGGGGGAAAACGACTCACCCGCGGTCACCGGGAGCACCGATGCCGTCGGGTTCATCGGGAACGCGGCCTCCACGGTCTCCGCGTCGGGGCGGGTCTCCACCGAGGACGGGAGCGTCTCGTCCAAGCTGTTCATAGAGAACTTCTGGGGGTCCATGAACACCTTCCTGGGCGACGCCTACGTGGCCGGGGACTCCGAGGACACCATGGTTCTGTACGCCG
This sequence comes from Thermoplasmata archaeon, assembly GCA_015063135.1. GTDB lineage: Archaea > Thermoplasmatota > Thermoplasmata > Methanomassiliicoccales > Methanomethylophilaceae > Methanoprimaticola. The sequence continues at coordinate 64,892 of SUTA01000009.1, read as the reverse complement.
GCAATTTCCTGGGAGGCGAACCGCTCATCGAATCCAGGCCCCAGCCCTCAGCCGGCCAGCCCTGGGCCGACATCTTCAAAGGGGGCGATCCCCACCGCGTCATCGCCTCCGCATCCACCGGATCGGCCACCTGGGACACCCCGACGGCATCCAACGCCAACGCCGCCGCCTACTCCGACCCGGAGTTCCCCGGGGACATCGTTAACAGCTCCGACGGCAGCACCAACTCCATGACGTCCGGCGGGCGCTGGGACAACGGCAGCTACGCCGGGGTCGCCTTCATCTGCGGCGCCTACCCGATAGACCTGGCCAACCAGTACAGGGGGGCGCGCCTGGCATACCTCATGTCCGAGGACGCGCTCGCGCGATACCGAAAGGTTATCTACGCGCCCGAGCATGGGTGGAGCATGAGCCCCGTCTACGAGCCTATGACCTTCGAGGAGCTGTCAGAGCTCTACAGGGTCGAGATGAAGGGCGGGGCGTTGTCGAAGACCAGGCCGGACCTGTTCAAGGCCATGGCCGAGCTCCTGAACCGCCTCAGGGACGACTACGAGAGGGAGCTCAGGAAGGACCCCGAGTCGCTGATGTGCGAGGGGGCCAACTCCCGCCGCAAGAAGGCGGACACCCTCGTGAAGGAGGTCATCAGCCTCAGGTCCATGAAGATCAGCAAGATGGCCCTCAGGACCGTGACCGGCGCCGGGAACGCCCTGGACGCCCTGACCCCCGAGGAGAAGGATTTCTACGACAGGCTGTCGGCGATCTTCGCGGAGCACGCCGCCACGGTGGACGCCCTGAGGGGCAGGCGCCCCTACACCGACACCCGCCTGGACGTGGAGCCCGCCGAGGAGCCCGCGCCTGCGGCGGTCCCGGAGGAGCCGGCGGTCGTCACCAGGCACGCTCCCGCCCCTGAGGAGCCCAAGCCGGCCCCCGAGCCCGCGGAGATCCCGGAGGAGGAGCCCGTCGACGACTTCGAGCCGTTCGACGACCCGGCCGACATGCCTGGGGACTTCCCTGACGATTCCGACGCGGTCTTCATGGCCGGGATGCAGGAGGCGCCCAAGCCGGTGCCGGAGCCTACGGAGGACGACATGGAGACCATGGTCCTGCTGAGGGTCCTGGAGGACCTGCCGGCGTTCGTGGGCCCCGAGAGGGACTACGAGCTGTCCAAGGAGGACGTGATCACCATGCCGAAGGTCATGGCGGACGCCCTGGTGAGGATGGAGAAGGCCGTCATCGTCAGGCCGGCGCCGTGAGAAGGGAGCGCTCGCTTCTTCAGCGTCCTGATGTCGCACTGGAACTCCATGCAGTCTATCTTCCGGCGGTCAATGCCGGAGATGTCGGAGACCGTCTGGCGCGCGACGTCGGGCAGGTTGTTGTTCTTGGAAAGATGCGCCAGGAACACGGTCGCCCCGGGCTTCATGTGGTCCCTCAGGGTCCTGGCGCAGTCCACGTTGGACATGTGGCCGTACTCGCCGCGTATCCTCTTCTGGAGTATCAGGGGGTAGGGGCCGTCGCGGAGCATCTGTATGTCGTAGTTGGACTCCACGATGGCTATGTCGGATAGGGATATGGCATGGGCGATCTGGAAGTTCATCTTCCCCGTGTCGGTGGCGATGACGACGTTGCCCTGGTCGGTCTCGGTGAAGTAGCAGTGGGGGTCCACGGCGTCGTGGGACGTCGGCAGGGGGGTGACCTTCATGGACCCGACCTCGAAGGACTTCGACGGGTCCACCGGCACGTACTTCACATTGGAGAACCCGCTGGCCTCGAAGGTGGCCAGGTTGGTCATTATCGGGACGTCCAGCTTCCTGGCGGTGGCCTGGGCCCCGCTGATGTGGTCGCCGTGCTCATGGGTTACGAGTATGGCCTTTATCATCGACGAGTCCACGCCGGCCTGGTCCATCAGCGACATGATCCTCCTGCAGCTGAGGCCGCAGTCGATCATCACCGCCTCGCCGTCGCACTCTATCACGCAGCAGTTGCCATCGCTGCCGCTGGCGAGCACATGGGCTTCCAGCATGGTCAGGCCTTTCTCTTGTAGAGCGCGAAGGTGATGTCGCCCCTGGAGATGATTCCGATGAGGACGCCCTTCTCGATCACGGGGACCCTGTTGACGTCCATGGTGATCATGGCCCTCAGGACGTCCAGGATGGGGGCGTCCGCGGAGGTCGTCAGGGTGGAGTAGGTCATGATCGTGGAGATCTCCATGTCGGATATCTCGTCGACGGCCTTGACGATCCTGTCGCCGCCCTCGCCGCTGTCCAGGGAGTGCTTCAGGATTGACAGCCCCTCGGGGTTGTCCTTGTCGAGCAGGTCCTGGTACTTCAGGAGGGTCCTCAGGATGTCGTTCTGGCTCACTATGCCGAGAAGGTGGTTGCGGTTGTCGACGACCGGAGCACCGGAGATGTTGTCGACCGCGAACTTGATGGCCGCGGTCTTGATGGTGTCCGTCGGCTGCAGAGTGACCACGTCCGTGGTCATGAGATCCCTAACCCTGAGTGTCATGACCGATGCATCCACTTGGGCGATATATTACTTACCTATATGCGCGCCGTCGCGCCCGCTAAGGTTTATAATATATCGCGCCTACCCGCAACGAGGTAGAGCACATGCCCGAGGAGTTCAAGGTCACGCCATGGGAGGTCACGGGGGACATCGACTACGATGCGCTCCAGAGGTCGTTCGGCACCACGCCGATAGACGACGCCCTCATTGCCAGATTGGAGAGGTACGGGGATGTGCACCCCATGATCAGGCGCGGGATATTCTACACCCACAGGGACCTGGTCCAGATCCTCGACGGCTACGACAAGGGCGACAGATTCTGCCTCTACACCGGCAGGGGCCCCTCCGGGAACACCCACCTGGGCCACATGATGCCCTGGATGTTCACCAAGTGGATCCAGGACACCTTCGGCACCGACCTGCTGTTCCAGCTCACAGACGACGAGAAGTTCCTCTTCAAGGACATGACCCTCGAGGACACGACGTCCATGGCCTACGAGAACGCCCTGGACATCGTCGCCCTGGGCTTCGACCCCAAGAAGACGAGGATAATCCTCAACACGAAGAACGTGCAGAAGATGTACCCCGTGGCGCTCCGCGTCGCGAAGAAGGTCACCTTCTCCACGGCCAAGGCCGTGTTCGGGTTCGACAACTCCACGAACATCGGCTCCATATTCTACACGACGATGCAGGCCGTGCCCGCGTTCCTCCCGACCATCGACGCCGGGAGGCAGGTGCCCGTCCTGATCCCCTGCGGCATAGACCAGGACCCGCACTTCAGGGTCACCAGGGACGTGGCCCCCGGTCTGGGGTATCCCAAGCCCGCGCTCATCTGCTGCAAGATGATGCCCGGCCTCAACGGCGGCGACAAGATGTCGTCCTCCGACGAGAACGCCACGATCTACACCACAGACACCCCCAAGCAGGTGAAGAAGAAGGTGGGCAGGGCGTTCACCGGCGGATGCGTCTCCGTCGAGGAGCAGAGGGAGAAGGGCGGCAATCCCGAGGTCTGCGCCGTCTTCAAGTATTTCTACTACATGTTCGAGCACGACGATGCCAGGCTCAACGAGCTGGCGGAGAAGTGCCGCTCCGGATCCATCCTCTGCGGGGAGTGCAAGATGTGCCTCACCGAGAGGATCAACGTCTTCCTCGAGGAGCACCAGGACAAGAGGGAGAAGGCGCGCGACGTGGTCGGCGATATGACCTACGACGGTTTCGAATGGTGATCCCATGGTGGACGCTTCAATAATGGAAGGACTCAGCTACAACGAGAAGAGACTGCTTCTGGCGCTGGACGCCAGGGGCGGGAGCGCAAGCCCCGCCGACCTCATAGCGGCGGGTGACTTCGACATCGAGCTGGAGGTCATGGGCGCCGCATCGTGGCTGGAGTCCAAGGGGCTGGCCGCGATCTCCGAGACCGTGGAGAAGTTCTACTCCCTCGAGGAGAGGTCCGCCGTGGAGCAGGGGCTCCCGGAGAGGATCGCCATCAAGCTCGTCGACGGGGCGGGCGGCAGGATGCCCATGTCCGACCTCGCAGAGGCCATGCAGGGCGGCGACAAGATCGCCGTCGGATGGCTCAAGAGGAAGAAGCTGGCCGACATCGTCAGGGACGGGGACTCCAACGTCCTGGTCCTGACCGACAACGGAAAGGCCATGCTGTCCAAGGAGATGCCCGACGAGGCCCTCCTCAAGAGGATGGCAGCCGGCGACGTCCCCGAGGCCGAGGCCGACAAGGCCGTTATCAAGGATCTCAAGGGCCGCCAGGGCATGATCCAGGAGAAGGTCGTCACCACCCGCACCGTCACTCTCACCGACCTCGGGAAGGAGGCCGCGGCATCCGGCATCGAGCTCAAGAAGCAGATCACCGAGATCACCGACCGCATCATCCAGAGCGGCGAGTGGAAGGACGCGGAGTTCAGGAAGTACGACATCCAGACCTTCGCCCCCTCCGTCTACCCCGCGAAGAGGCACCCCCTCACCAGGCTCGGGGCCCAGGTCCGCAGGCTGTTCACCGACATGGGATTCACCGAGATGTCCTCCGAGTACGTCCAGCCCGCGTTCTGGAACATGGATGTGCTCTACACCCCCCAGGACCACCCCGCCAGGGACCTCCAGGACACGTTCTACCTGGAGCACCCCGCCTCCATCCACATTGACGACGAGGCCCTGGTGGCCCAGATCAGGGCGATCCACGAGAACGGAGGGGACACCGGCTCCACCGGCTGGGGCGGCGAGTGGTCCAGGGAGAGGGCCGAGGCCGCGCTCCTGAGGACCCACAGCACCGTCAGCTCCATCAAGTACATCGCCGAGCACCCCGACGCCCCCAGGAAGGCGTTCTCCATCTCCAGGATCTTCAGGAAGGAGTCCATCGACTCCACCCACCTGCCGGAGTTCACCCAGATCGAGGGCATCGTCATCGACGAGAACGCCAACTTCGACATGCTCATCTCCATCATCCGCGAGTTCTACGCCAGGATGGGCTTCGACAAGATCCGCATCAGGCCCGCGTACTTCCCGTACACGGAGCCCTCGCTGGAGCTCGAGGTCTTCTTCCACGGCAAGTGGATGGAGCTCGGAGGGGCGGGCATATTCAGGCCCGAGGTCGTGGCCCCCTTCGGCATCGACGTGCCGGTCCTGGCATGGGGATTCGGCTTCGAGAGGCTGGCCATGCTCAAATGGGACATAAAGGACATCAGGGATCTGTACATATCCGATCTGGACACCCTCAGGGCGAACCCCGTCCTCCGAGGCCGCGATCCTGGCGAGCTCCGTGCGCATCCGCTCGATGCATTCCGCGCGGATGCCGTCCGTGCAGGCCTCCATGGCCAGGTCCAGGCTGTCCAGGGCCCTCCCGCAGTCGCCGATCCTCATCAGCGCCAGCGATTCCAGCCTGTAGGCCTCGTCCAGCCCGAAAAGGCACCCGCTCCTGAACATCGCCCTCACGGCGTGGCGGATGAAGGGCAGGGCGCTCTCGGGCATCCTCGACACCAGGTAGCCGCGGGCCAGCCTGAGCGAGCTCTCGGGGTCCCCGCTGTAGGAGTCCACCGCGCATCTTAGCCCCTCGGCGCAGTCCCCCTCCATTATCGCTAGCTCCGCCCTCATCGCCTTGAGCCCGTCGCCTTTGAGGCAGGCCGCCCCGGAGAGGACCTCGCGGGCCGAGGCCATGTCGCGGAGGGACAGTGCCAGCATCACCGCGGTCTCATGGACGCGCGGGTCCTTCGACACCCTGCAGACCTCCTTCAGCGCCCTCAGGTGGACGATGTCCGGGGAGTCCAGGATCCGGCACCTCTGCTCCATCACCAGCCCGGAGGCCTCGATGGACCTCCTGCCGAGAGCCAGGTGGATGAGCCTCTCCGGGTCCTGGGGCCTGCGGTCGGCGAACCATTCGGCCGCAATGCAGTGCCAGCGCACCAGGTCCTCCTCAGAGGCGGTCGCCAGCATGGCCTCCCTGGTCTCGGGCATCAGCCGGACCTCGCCGCGCCTCCCGAACCTCAGGATGGGCGCGGCGCGGGAGGGGATCTCGGTCCTCATGACATCTGATTCCATCAGGCACAGCCATCCCAGGACGTCCCTGTCGTCGGGGTCCAGCGCGGACAGCTCCTCCGCGGAGCATCCGTCCACGCCGCCCCTGAGGAACATGCCGGTGACGTCATCGCCGTTGGATTCCGCGCCCTTCCTTATCCGGGAGGCCTCCTCCATCCCCTTGGGGGTGAGGAAGTAGGCCAGCCTCCTGCCCTTGCTGCCGGTTATGTGCTTCTGGATGCCCTCCACGAGCCCCAGCGCCATCATCCTGCTGGTTATCAGCGCGGCGTACCCGCGGCTGATCCCCAGGGCCCCGGCTATGCCGTCCTGTGTCATCCCAACGGGGACGCTGGCCGACAGCACCGGGTCCGAGTTGCTGAAGCCGCCCAGGTATAGGAGCGCCATCTCGTTCTTCGTCAGTTCGGGCATGTTTGAATCAACCGGGACCCGTTTATAACGGCTCGTTAACGCTCAACAGACCACGGCGGCACGACCGCACCCGTTTTCTATCCGTTCAGCGCATCGGGTGTAGCATGAGGAGGCTGTTCCTTTGCAGCGAGCCCGACCTCCCGTCGGTCAACATGAGGAAATGCATGGTCGACATGGGGGGATGGGAGAACATGGACCCCATCGCCGGGTACCCGTGCATGGCCAAGGGCGACGATGTCATGCTGTCGATCCCGGACATGCACATCCGCCACGAGGACCTGGACAGGGAGATCCAGGGGACATTCAGGCCGGACGAGGTCGTCGTGATGTCCAAGCACTCCGCGAAGAGCGGGCAGCCCGCGCTCACGGCGCATCCCATAGGGAACTACCATGAGAACCAGTACGGCGGCCGCGAGGGCGCCCTGGTCAGGCCCGCGCCCGCCGCTATGACGGACGCGCTGAGGAGGATAGTGGCTTACAACGACATGGAGGGCACCCAGACCTGCTTCGAGGTGACCCACCACGGCCCCTGGCTCGAGATACCCACCTTCTTCATCGAGATCGGCAGCGACGAGACCAACTGGGGCAACATGCACGCGGCCGAGGTGCTCGCGAAGGTCCTCTCCGACCTGGACCCCGATTATGAAGCAAGGAAGCTGGTGGGGGTCGGCGGCGGGCACTACGCGCCGAGGTTCACCGAGGTCGCCCTGAGGTTCAGGGTGTCCTTCGGCCACATGCTGCCCTCATACCAGACGGAGGGCAGGGACGACGAGGACGTCGCCCGCATGGTCAGGCTCGCATGCGAGGCCACCGGCACCGATTCCGTCTATGTGCACAGGAAGTCCATGAAGAAGCCCGAGGAGCGCCGCATAACGGCGATAATACAGTCCCTGGGCTACGAGACGGTGACCTCGGCGGATCTGGACCCGCTCGGTGAGAGTCGACGAAGGTCCCGCTGAAGGGCTGTCCCAGGATGGCCTTCCTGAGCTCCTCGAGGTTCCTGCCGTCCACCATCAGGATATCGATCCTGTTCTCCTTCGCGATCCCGACCCCCATGGGGTCGAAGACGCTGGATTTGGACGCTCCGTGCTCCTTGTAGACGATGTCCCCGAGCTCGTCGATGGTCATCCTCTCGATCCTCTTCGCGCCGGGGTTCTTCCTGGGGTCGTCGGTGTAGACGGCGTCCACGGAGGTGGCGTTGACCACCCTGTCGGCCTTGATCGCCTTGGCTATCATCGCTGAGACGGCATCCGTGGTGTGACCGGGCTCGGTCCCGCCCATGACGGGGATCGTCCTCGTCCTGCGGGCCTCCACGAACTGCTCCACGGTCTCGGGCACCCTCTTGGGCATGTCCCCGAGCGCCAGGGACAGCAGCTGGGCGTTCAGGCGGGTGGCCTCGATCCCAAGGATGTCCTGGTCGAACATGGAGCCGCCGAGCTCCGCGGCGTTGGACGCGTAGTACCTGGCGGTCTTCCCCCCTCCCACGACCACTGACACCGAGACCTCCTCCGAGACCTCCTTGAGCATCTTGGCCAGCTTGCCGATGTACTCCGCATCGTTATCGCCGGGAATGAGAATAGAGCCGCCTATCGAAACAACCACGCTGTCCGTCATAACACCTGTCCGTCCAGACGGCTTCAACCGTATAAAGGATTGCCCTTCCGTTAAAGTTATACTTATATACGGGCGCGCAGTCGCGTCCGCATATAAGGAGAGGGGACCCATGGCAGAGAACGATGCGGACAGGGCGAAATACGACTTCAAGAAGGCGATGCAGGAGATCACATCCTACAGGGGGCGCGGGACCGAGCTGATCTCGGTCTACGTCCCGGAGAACAAGCAGATCTCCGAGGTCATGGCCTACCTCAGGAACGAGCAGTCTCAGGCATCCAACATCAAGTCGAAGACGACCATGAACCACGTCCAGAGCGCCATCGACTCCATCGCCGCCCGCCTCAAGACCTACAAGGCGCCCCCGGCGAACGGCGTGGTCATCTTCTGCGGCGAGGTCCCCCGCGCAGGCGACCAGACCAAGATGGTCCAGTACGTCATCAACCCCCCCGAGGCCATCACCGCGTTCATGTACAGGTGCGACTCCACCTTCTTCACCGATCCCCTCGACGCCATGCTCCTGGACAAGAGGAGCTACGGCCTGATCACCATCGACAGGTCCGAGGCCACCCTCGGCATCCTCAGCGGCAGCAGGATACAGGTGCTGAAGCACTTCGACTCCCTGGTCCCCTCCAAGCACCACCAGGGAGGTCAGTCGTCCGTCCGTTTCGAGAGGCTGATCGAGATTGCCGCCCACGAGTTCTTCAAGAAGGTCGCCGACAACGCCACGGAGGTCTTCCTCAACCGCCCCGAGCTCATCGGCATCCTCGTCGGAGGACCCGGAGCCACCAAGGACTTCTTCGTCAAGGAGGAGTACCTGCACCACGAGCTCAGGAAGAAGGTCATCTCCCCCCTCGTGGACACGGGCTACACCGACGAGTCCGGCCTCAGGGAGCTGGTCGACAACGCCAAGGGCATCATCGTCGACGTGCGCCTGACCGAGGAGAAGGAGTACATGCAGAGGTTCTTCAGGGAGATCAGGAAGGCCGACGGCGGCTTGTCCTGCTACGGCGAGGCCATGGTCAGGAACGCCCTGGACATGGGCGCCGTGGACATGCTCCTGCTGTCCGAGGCCCTGGACAAGCGCAGGGTCACCGTGCAGTGCCCCTCCGGCCACACCCACGACCTGACCGTCCCCGACGCGGACGAGAGGATCCAGTGCCCCGAGTGCAAGGCCAACGCGCAGGTCATCAAGGACGAGGACCTCATCGACGACTTCTTCATGAAGGCGGACGAGTACAACACAAAGGTGGAGATCATCTCCCCGGACTCCGAGGAGGGCGACATGCTCATGAGGGCGTTCGGTGGGATCGCCGCCATACTCAGGTACAAGGTGAGCCGATGTCCGTCATGGACGATTTCACTGTTCAGGTCCGCAGGGCCGTGGAGGGCGCGGTCGGCGAGACCGGCTTCGACCTCTCCAAGCTGCCCGTGGACGTCAGCGGCAAGTCGGGGGCGGACGCCGCCATGGCGCTGTTCCCCGTGGCCAAGATGGCGAAGCAGAACCCCATGGAGTACGCCTCCGCCATAGCATCCAGGATCCAGCCCGCCGGGCTCATCGCCCGCGTCGAGGCCGTCAACGGTTACGTCAACTTCTACATCGACCCCTCCGCGATGGTGGGGGCGGTGATGGAGGAGATCGTCTCCAAGGGGAGGGACTACGGGTCCCATCCCAAGACCGGGCAGAGGGTCAACGTCGAGCACACGTCGACCAACCCCACCGGCCCCATCCACGTGGGCCGCGCCAGGAACCCCATCATCGGCGACACACTCGCCAGGTGCCTGAAGAAGTGCGGGCACGAAGTCACCACCGAGTACTACGTCAACGATGTGGGCAAGCAGGTCGTCGTGCTGACCTGGGGGGTCAACAACGTCTCCGACGCGGAGGCCGAGGAGGAGAGGGAGGAGCACGCCCGCACCATCGGCCAGAACGAGAAGGAGAGGGACAAGACCGACCACCGCCTCGTGGCCAACTACCGCGTGGCCAACAAGAGGATGGAGGCCGAGCCAGAGGTCCAGAGGGAGATCTCCGAGATGCTCCGCGGCTTCGAGGCCGGGGATGCCAACGTCATCGCCGACGTGAGGCACACCGCCGAGATCATGCTCGGCGGCCTGAGGGAGACCCTCGGCGCCATCAACGTCACCCTCGACAGGTACACCTGGGAGTCCGGCTACATCGCCGACGGCTCCGCCCAGAAGGTCGTGGCCGACCTGAAGAAGTCCAAGTACGCCGGGGAGACCGAGGACGGCGCCTGGTTCGTCGACCTCGCCGACTTCGGAATCAAGGGCAAGAACACCAAGTTCACCTTCACCAGGTCCGACGGGACCACCCTGTACACCACCAGGGACATCGCCTACCACCTGGACAAGTTCACCAGGGCGGACAGGGTCATCGACGTCCTTGGGGAAGACCAGAAGCTCGGGTCCAAGCAGCTCTGCTCCGTCCTCGAGATCCTGGGTTCCGACAAGCAGCCCGAGCCCCTGTTCTACGCGTTCGTCTCCCTGCCGGAGGGCAAGATGTCCACCAGGAAAGGGGTCGTCGTCTACCTGGACGACCTGATCGACGAGTCCGTCGAGAGGGCCTACCAGGAGATCAAGAAGCGCCGCTCCGACATGCCCGAGGAGAGGATGAGGGAGATCGCCCGCATCGTCGGCATCGGAGCGGTCAGGTACAACATCGTCAGCGTCCAGCCCGAGAAGCAGTTCGTCTTCAAGTGGGAGGACGCGCTCAGCTTCGACGGCAACTCCGGCCCGTACCTGCAGTACGCCCACGCGAGGGCCTGCAGCGTCATGAGGAAGGCCGGCGATTTCAAAAGGTGCACCGACGCATCCAAGATCACCCACCCCAGCGAGCTCGCGCTCGTCAAGTCCCTGTCCAGGTACGGCGAGGTCCTCGCCGCCGCCGGCGACATGAGGAAGGTCCACATGCTCCCGGAGTACGCCCACGAGGTCGCCGCCGCGTTCAACAAGTTCTACGCCGACGTCTCCGTGCTCGGTGAGGCCGACAAGAGGGACGCGAGGCTGACCCTGGTGGAGTGCGCCAGGACCGTCCTGGCCGACACCCTGGACTGCCTGGGCATGGGCGCTCCCGAGGAGATGCGATCATGGAGATACGCCCGGTCCGCCTCAGGGACGTCGAGGCCGTCAGGGAGCTGGAGCTCTCCTGCATCCGCGAGTACTTCGCCGAGACCCTCGAGAACAAGTGGGAGGACCTCCCGCAGGACTGGAAGGACAACCTGGGCGCGAGCAGCAGGAACCATTTCAAGGCGTACCTCGACAGCGGGCTGTCGCTGGTGGCGGAGGAGGACGGCGAGATCGTCGGATTCATCTTCGCCCAGATGCTCCACCACGTCTTCGACGAGGCCAACGTCGTCTGGATCGAGAACATGGGCGTCCACCCCTACATGCGCCGCAACGCCATCGGGTTCAAGCTCCTGAGGGAGTGCGCGCGCATCGGCAGGGAGCAGGGGGCCACCGTGGTCCACAGCATGATCCAGGAGGACAACGCCCCGTCCATCATGCTGCACAAGAAGCTGGGATTCTTCATGGACAGGCGCCAGGTGGCGCTGCTGGACCTGAGGGACCCCAAGCTGAGGCTCCGATGGCATAACCGCCAATACCCGAGAACCGGCCATCATACTGATTAATACCGCATGCCATGCCGTGTGCGGTAACGTTCCCAGATCACGTGTTCTACGATGCCAGCGGGAAGGAGCTGGAGCCCATCGTGGAGAACCTCGGCGGGAAGTTCTTCCCCGGCGATTCCATCGAGCACATGGTCGAGGACGATTCACCGCAGGGCGACAGTTCCGGCAGCAATACCGTCCTCTACGTCGCGATAATCATCGCCGTCGTCATACTCGCCATCGCCGCCGCAATCATCCTGAAGAAGCGCAAAGTGCGAATGGTAAACCCGGGGATCCCGGGCCGCGAGGCCCGGGTCCCGCTTAATGTTTTCACTCTCCCGGAGCCGGGCGCTCGGCATTGCCGGGATTGCCCTCGCTCTCGTAGTTGAGGATGGTGACGTCCAGCCTGTTGTACGGAGCGTGGATGCCGTTCTCGGCCAGCCTGACGTAGAGCTCCTTCTTGAGGTCGGACTGGATCACCCTCATGCGGGCGTAGTCCTTGATGGTGACCTCGAGCCTCAGCTCCACTCCGGACGGCTGGAAATCTATCAGCCTCACCGCGGGCTTCCTGTACTTGGTGTAGTCGTGCACGACGTGCTCGCTCTCCTCGGCGAGCTGCAGCATGACCTCCTCGGCCTTGTCCACGTCGATGCCGTAGGGGATCGTGAACCCGATGTACAGCCTGTAGGCCCTGTCGTACTTGCTCAGGTTAACGATGGTCGCCGCAGCGACGGCGTTGTTGGGCATGGTGATGATGCGGTCCTGGTCGACGCCGAAGAACTCGGTGTACATCAGCTTGACCTTGCTGACGATGTACGTCTGGCCGTTGAGCTCGATGTACTCGCCCCTGCTGAACGGCCGGGTGAGCAGCAGCGACATGCCGCTGAAGAACTGGGATATGACGCTCTGGGCGCCCAGCGTGATGCCCAATGTGACGATGCCCGCGCTGACCAGTATCCCGGACAGGTCGATGCCGTACAGGTGCAGGATGGTCCCCAGGCCCCCGATCCAGAGGATCAGCTTACCGAACATGGCGAAGATAGGCAGCAGCGTCAGGTCCACGCGGGAATCCTCGATCTTCCCGAGCCTGTAGAGCATGCTCTCGGACACGATCATGTAGATCTTCCATATGGTCACCGCCAGCACTATAGTCAGGACCGTGAGGGAGATCTTGTCGAGGTAGTAGTACCATTCGAGGCTGATGCCCAGGATCTTCAGCCCCGGGTCCATGAATATCATCAGGGCGATGATCAGGACGCCCAGGGTGAGCAGGATCTTTCCTCTCCTGGTGGTCTTCTCCGTGGCGTGCTCCGACATCATCGCCCCGAGCCTGGGGATCAGCATCTTGATGACTATGCCGGCGATGCCCAGGATGACGAGCAGCGTGACGACGAACGGGGTGACGGAGGTGTCGAACGGTGCCGGCAGGGTGTTGGGGATTATGCCGAAGAACCTGTTGTAGCTGCCGGACATGTCGAAGCTGGACTTGATGGTGACATCGAAGATGAGCGTCTTGGACTTCGTGCTGTCGTCCGTCAGGTCCGTTAGCATGATGTTCAGCCGGACAACTACGCTCTTGTACGATCTCGACAGCTCATCCACGCTGAGGGTGTATTCCACCTTGAGGAGGTCGCCCCCGTTCGGGTCCCCGGCGCCCATCAGGGTAAGGTTCCGGATCTCGGAGCCGCTGACATTATTGCCGAGAATCAAATTGATGAAAGCGACGTCCATGATATGTTCGCTGAAGTTCTGGACGTAGATGATGAATGACTTGGAGTGCCCGTTGCCGATCGTCACGTGGTTGGGCTCGTCCGTATACCAGAGGGGCATGGAGACCTTGAAGTCGTCTTCCGTGACGGCTTCGCCGTCCTCCGCCAGCATAGGTACGAGGCACATGGCTGCCATAATGACTGCGGCCGCTATCGCGACCCTCTTAGCGTTCATCCCTCTGCGTATCGCGCGGCCAGTAGAAAAAACAGCGCTCATTCCTTCGACCTCCAATCCGATTCCATGCTATCCCCCGACTCCCCGTTTGTTATCATGATCTCCAACCTGCTGTAGGGCACATTGATGCCCTCCTTCTGCAACATCTCGTACAACAACCTGCGGATCCGCTTCTCGCTGATATTGAACGGCTTCCAGACCTTGAGCGCCACCCTGATCCCCGAATCATCGAACGACTGGAGCCTGAACGAGGGCCCTATGTCCTCGCCCTTCTTGACGAAGTCCAGGCCGTTCGCGAACTCCAGTACCTTCGCCTCCAGGGCCTTAAGGTCCGTCCCGTAGGGCACCGTGAAATCCACCATGAATACGTAGGAGTCCGTGAAGATCTCGCTGTCCTCGACGGGTAATTCCGCCATGGTGTTGTTGGGCACCACCGTCACCCTGTCCCTCTTCTTGCCCCATAGCTCGGTGTACATGATGCCCACGTACCTAACGAAGTAATGGTGGTCCCCGACGGTTATGAAGTCCCCCACTCTGAACCTCTTCGATAGGATGATGTTGATCCCGTTGAACATCCTGGACAGCACATCCTTCGCTCCTATGGAGACGCCGAGGGTGATCAGGCTAGAGCTCACCAGGACGCTGACGGGGTCCACGCCCATGACGATCAGGATGATCGCCGCGCCGACCCCCCAGAGGGCGACCATGCCAAGGGAGCTGAGCACCGGCCCCAGCGTGTTCTGCTTGTAGCCCTCGTCGGTGTCTATCCTCCTCAGCAGGCCGTAGACCGCCGCGGAGTAGCCCTTCCACACGGCCACGAACAGCATGACGACCAGGATCGCCGTGCAGACCCTCTCGACGACGTCAGTGGTCGTGAGGTCGTACCCAAGTATCCAGGGGCCTATCTGCGTGAAGATCAGGAGGGATATTGATACCGTGGCCAGGCCCAGGGGCCACAGCAGGCGCCAGCCCTTGTACCTGGTCCCCATGTAGGTGTATCTCCTGAATACCGGCATCAGGGCCATGGCGGCCAGCAGGGCTATCCCTATGAAGGCCGCCAGGGTGACCAGGAACGCCGTCATCGACGTGTTGAACGGCGCCGGCAGGGTGTTGGGGATGATGCCGAAGAACCTGTTGAAGGAGCTGGTCAGGTCGAACGCGTTGACCACCTCGACCTCGAACATCACCACGACCTTCTCGGATGTCCCGTCGTAGAGGTCCGTGATGGTTATGACCAGGTCGAGGTCCAGGTTGACGCGGGCGGGAGCCGTCTCGTCCGCGCTGATGACGAAGGTCTCCTCGATCATCAATGCGGTCTCGCCGTCGGCGGGGGGCAGGGTGACGTTCGCAATCCTGCTCCCGTGGATGTAGTCGTAATAGGTTTCGCCGGCGAAATCGACGTCCATGTAGTGGTCCGTGAAGTTCTCGACGTAGACCACGATATCCATCGTGTGCCCGTTGCCTATGGTGATGTAATTGATGGTGCCAGGCCCCTCCCACTGGGGTATGGTCACCCTGTAGTCGCCGTCGGATATCGCGTCCGCAGGCTCGCACAGCGCCGGCGCCAAGAACATGGCGACCGAGAGCACGGCTGCGAACAGCGCGACAAGACGGCCTCTCATGGCGATCGGAACGGGTTGTACGTAGAAAAACGCAGCGTTCGTGGGACGCAGGTGCCAGAAGGGGGGATGAGGGGGCCGGAGCCCCCTGGAACGGGTTTGGCTCAGTCCTTCTTGCCGGCCTTGTACTTCTTCCTCTCGGTGGAGGAGGCCTTGGGCTGGGTGCCCTTCTTGTCGGCCTTCGCGGCCATCTCGGCCTTCCTCTCGGCCTCGAGTTCCTCGAAGGTCATGGTCTGCTCCTTGGCCTTCTTCTCGGTGCTTCCGCGGATGAAGATGAACGCGACGATGGCAATCAGGGCCACGGCGACGATGATGATCGCGTAGGTGGTCCAGTTGGACAGGGGGTTGCTGCCGACCTTGATCGACATGGACTGCTCGTACCAGGACAGGGTGGCGCCGGACCCGGGGGCGGGCTCCAGGACGATCGTGATGGTATGGGTGCCGGAGCTGTCCATGTCGCCCATCTTTATGACGATCTCGTCCTGGCCCTTCGCGATGGTCTGGGTCTCCACGTGCTTGTAGGTCGAGCCGCTCTCGGTGACGGTGATCTTCAGGTCGAACTCGAAGGAGTTGTGGTTGATCGCGATGGTGATCTTCCCGCCGTTCATGGTGTCGAAGCTCCCGGCCTGGGCGGGGCCGATCGAGCAGGACGCCTCCGCGGCGTCGGACTCGGCCATGGGGACCAGGCAGAATGCCGCCGCCATGATGGCGACGGCTGCTATGGCTGCGTAGGCGTACTTCATGTGATGATCTCCTCTATGCGCTCCTGCTCGATGGCTCTGCGGACCTCCATGGAGAGCCTCCTTCCTGTGGACATCTCTCTCCTCCAGAGGGCGTTGCCGTAGGGGTGGCCCACGCTCATGTGCACGTTGGTGCCACCTCCGATGCGGGGCGCGACGTCGTAGATGTAGAAGTTCAGGTCCTTGTCCACGCATGTCTGCAGGCAGAAGGGCCCGATGATGCCGGGGTCGTAGTACTTCTTGGATGCGGCGACGTACTTCTCGGCCATCTCGAAGGCCTTGTCCAGGAGGGACTCCCTGAGGGTGGCGGAGTTGTGGCCGCACACGGTGTACTCGGGGATGATGCCGTCGTTCTCTAGCTCCACCTGCTGCTTGCCGGGGAGCCTGCAGTATCCGTCCAGGGAGGACTCGAACCTCCAGTCGATGCCCAGGAGCTCGATCTTGGATCCCTTCTCCTCCAGCGGGGAGTAGAAGAAGTCCAGGTTGAACACGGGCCCGATGATGTACTGCTCCATCCTGGCGCTCTTGAGGAAGTCCTCCTCGATGACGCCCTGCTTGATGAGCTCGGTGGACTTCTCGACGAACTGGTCGTAGTCCTTGGCGGTGAAGAAGCCCCTCTCGAGCTTCTTGACCTTGTGGTGGACCTTGATGATGGTGAGGCCGTCGATGTCCTCGGGCTTCTCGACCTTCTTGGGGAACGGCATTCCGGCCTTCTCGAGGATCCAGTAGTAGTCCCTCTCGTCGCCCCTCTCCTCGGAGCGGAGCAGGTTCCTGCTGCCGACCATCGGCACCTTGAAGTCGTTCTCCACGGCGTCGATCCCGCAGTAGGACACGAAGGACCTGTTAGGGATGAACAGGACGTTGTTTTTCATCAGGCTGTCCTGGACCTCGGGCTTGAGGATGCTGCTGAACTTGTCCAGCACCATGGGCTCGTCCACGACTCCCCTGACGATGTTGCCGCTGGCGTCCCTCTGGGACTTGAAGTACTTGGAGAATGTGGCGTCCCTGCCCTGCTGGCACACGGCGACGGTCTGGAATCCCTCGGATATGGCCCCGTCGCAGGTGTCGAGCGCGGAGTGGGATGCGACCACGCCTATCTTGGCCTTCTTGAGGTCGTACCTCTCAAGATTGCCCAGAACCTCGTCTCTGCTGATCATGGTATCAACTGGGCGTCCATACGCGCGCGCCCTAATAAGCGTATTGACTGGGAGGATGGATGCACCGAGGAGAAGGGGGATGAGTAGCCTCGCCAAGATTCGAACTTGGGTCCGGGGATCCAGAGTCCCCAATGATTGACCACTACACTACGAGGCTATTGAATCACCCGAAAGAGTGGAGATAGATAAAGATTGGGGTATGGCCAGCATCTCGTAGAAGGAATGGATCGGGACGTCTGGCACAAAGGTAAGGGGCGGGGAGGCGGGCCTCCCCGCATGGAAATTCGCTGGACGGCCTTCCTGACCTTCTCGTAGATCTCGTCGATGGACCCGACGCCCATGATTGTCACGAGGGTGCCCTTCTTCTGGTAGTAGTCGATGAGGGGCATGGTGTTCTTGCGGTAGACCTCCAGCCTGTTCTTGACGGTCGCTTCCTTGTCGTCGTCCCTCTGGTAGAGCTGGGCGCCGCACTTGTCGCAGACGCCGTCCTTCTTGGGCTTCTTGGTGACCAGGTGGTACACGGCGTTGCAGTCGGGGCAGGAGCGCCTGTTGGTGAGCCTGGAGATGAGCTCCTCGTCGGCGACGTCCAGGTTCAGTGCCAGATCGACATCGAGCTGCTCGGCCAGGGCGTCGGCCTGCTCCACGGTGCGGGGGAACCCGTCCAGGAGGACCTTGCCGTTGCAGGCGGCGATCTTCTCCTTCATGAGGCCGATGATGATGTCGTTGGGGACCAGCCCGCCGGCATCCATGTAGGACTTGGCCTTCTTGCCCAGCTCGGTGCCGTTCCTCACGGCCTCGCGGAGCATGTCGCCGGTGGAGAGCCTGACGTACCCGAACTCGTCGGACAGCTTTTCTCCCTGGGTGCCTTTGCCGGAGCCAGGGGGCCCGAGCAGAACGATTGTGGATTTCATGCGCCCCGTATCGCCCTGTGCTTATATAACATGGGTTGGGATAGGCTTGCCCCCGAAAATTGTAGGTCAGGGGGGTTTTAACGTGGGTTTGGGCTGGAAGCGCCCATGATCCAATCGTTCAGGGACAAGGACGCGCTCCTGACGGAGACCGACGAGTGGCTCGCCGAGCTCCGCAGGAACGGTAGGAAGTCGAATACGGTGATGACTCACCGCAACAACGTTTACCAGTGCCTGGCGGCCCTGGACGCGGCCGGGTTCAGCACCAAGGCGGCGTACATAGGCCAGGGGGAGGTCATCTACCTCTGGGAGGCCCTGAGGCTGAAGGAGGGGGTGAAGCGCGCCTACCTGCGCAGCCTGGCCAACATGATACAGTACCACACGGGCAAGGACCCGGTGAAGGACGCGAACATCCTGTACAACAGGGACGTGCGCGACCGCGTCTTCATAACCAAGGAGGAGTTCGTGGCGGCCTACAGGTCGTCCGACGAGATGGAGAGGCTGGTGCTGCTGCTGGGGGGCCTCCTGGGGCTCAGGAGGGCGGAGATCGTCTCCATCACCAACGCGGACATCTCGGGCGAGGTGCTCACGGTCCACGGGAAGGGCCACGGGGAAGAGGGCCTGGTGGCCTCCGTGCACCTGAACAAGCCGGTGCTCGATGCCATAGCGGCCTACAGGGCATCGGACATGAAGCAGGGCGTCTCAATGGACGATTACCTGATCCAGGTGAGGGACCACCGCGGCCGCCTGCACAAGATGCCCCCGACCCAGCTGTCCAAGGTCGTCTCCGATCTGGGCAGCAGGTGCGGGTTCAAGATGACCACCCACTCGCTCAGGAGGCTGTACGCCACCTTGCTCTACTACGATGCGGAGTGCGACCTCCAGACGGTCAAGGCCATGATGCGCCACGCGGACGTGTCCACCACGCTCAGGTGCTACGTGGACGTCAACGACCTGCGCATAAGGGAGGCCAACGAGAGGCTGAGGGACATCTTCGCCGAGTGCGTGGCGGAATGAGGCCGGAGGGACCGAGGATGGGCGGCCCGCTCCATATCAGATAGGTTTTTATCTGAGTCGTCTCTAACTGGGCGTGCCGGGATTTTCCATGGGCAAGTGACGCAGCCCGGTAGCGTGCTACCTTCGCAAGGTAGAGGTCGCGAGTTCGAATCTCGCCTTGTCCACCATTCATCTTCACTCAGATTGTCCATTGGTGGACGGGATCGCTGTCCACTATCGCTGTGCTAGGCGCCCTCGCGCCGTGATCTTCTCTATGACCTCGTCGATCAGCCCGGGGTCTATGCCCGCGTATGACGTGAGGAAGCTGTACACCGCATCGTGCGGATCGAACGGCTTGTACTCGATGCTGTCCCAGTCGACCTTGTGGTAATTGCCTATGATCTCGGGGTGCTGGATCGAGTACAGCAGCGGGCAGATGTATATGCTCTCCACCGCCTTGTACTCGGCGGTCCCCTTCTCGATGCCGTAATAGTTGGTCATGGACCTCATGAACTCGTCGCAGATCTCCTGGTACGAGGCCCCTGCGAGGGCCTGCAGCATCGCGCAGTAGGTGCCAGTGCGGTCCTTCCCGTACTTGCATGCGATGTCCACCTTGCCCTCGGCTTTATTCAGCATCTCGAAGAACTCCCCGATGTCCTCGGTGTCGTTGAGCACGGCGGGATGGAGCTTGCTGGCCTGGACGCGTCCGGATTCGAGCAGCCCGTAGCAGTAGAGGTCCTTGTACGGGAGGGCCGCCTCTGCAAGGTCCTCCTGGCCGATGTCGAGTATGAGCATGGATTCGATCCCCGCCTCGCCGCATAGCCTGTTGACGGAGAACACGCGCTCGTCCTTGGTCGTCCACGGGGACGCCGAGCGGTTATCAGATCGTCCCTGAGGGAGCCTCCGGTGAGCATGCGGAAGTTGGCGAAAGTCTCCTCGTCGTCATAGTCGTCGGCATTGCCTGAGAAAGGCCTCAGGTACTTGTCGAGGGAATCGTAGTACTTGTTGGGCCCCTTGTAGGAGATGCCCACCTCGTCCCCGGTATGGAGCTGGATCTCCTCATGGATGTGCGTTGTACATCCCGAGGGATATTTCGTTCGTGGATTGGCTGTGGTTGAGGAAGACTGCGGCATGCGGCACCCCGCTCCAGTTATGGGAATGTATCGCTATGATGCGCTCTCCGTTGACGTCCAGGTACATCTCGTGGCCCACATCCGCCCCTATGCCGTGGAGCTGCTCCTCCGTGACGTCCAGGACAAAGTTATCGAAGGCATCCAACCCGGTGACTTGGGCCTTTATGACGGTGGGCTCATCGGAACCGCGGGGGATGAGGGCGAGGATCGCCGCTATCAGGATCAAAGCTGCGACTGCCGATATCGCTATGCCCTTGACCTTCCTGTCCATGACAAAGGTATAGGTCTATGCCCATTCTTATAGTGCGGGGTCAGTCGATGCGGGCGTTCCAAGCGATGGCTGGACATTTACACGGACATTTACACGGACATTTACACGGACATCGCTCCTTGGCGATGACCCACGATCCTTTCTTGTCCGAGCCTTCTCTGACGATCCTGCCTTGCTCCTTGAGTACTGAAATGGAGCGTTCCACGGTCTTCACAGACACCCCAAGCCTCTCTGCCGCATCCCTCGCATTCGAGTAGGATCCGGACGCGATCAAGCCCAGAACCGCTTCTTCCGTCCCCCCGCGGGCTTTGGCCATCTCATCAAGGGCATCCCGGATGGCCCTCAGCATGAACTCGATGAAGACGCAGGTGTCATCCGCATCCGTCGCCTCCCTTATCGCCCTGTAGTAGTCGTACCTGCGGTCCCTGACTGCGGATTCCACGGGGATCCATTCGAAGACCGGGTTCCATCTCGTGAGCATCAGCGTCTGCCAGAGCCTCCCTGTGCGGCCGTTGCCGTCGGTGAACGGGTGTATGAACTCGAATTCGTGGTGGAACACGCAGCTCACGATGAGGGGATGGTGCTCTGAGGACGCCGCCCACTCCAGGAGCTCCCCGATGAACCTGGGCACGAAGTCGGGGTGCGGAGCGTGGTGTATGACCTCTCCGGTGGCCGAGTTCACCACGTTCACTCCCACGCTGCGGAACATGCCCGCCTGGTCGGTCAGGCCCGCCATCATGGCGCCGTGGAGCCTCAGGAGGTCCTCGACCGAGAACGGGTCCAGCTCAGGGATCATGTCGTACGAGCGGATGGCGTTCTGCACCTCCAGGATCTCCCTCGGGGGCCCGAGGACGCGCTTGCCGTCGATTATGGCGGTCACCTGCTCGACGGTCATCGAGTTGGCCTCTATCTGGAGGGAGGATTGGATCGACTTCACCCTGTTGATCTTCCTCAGCCTGACGTCTCTGGAGATCGAGCTAGGCTCGATCTTGGCCAGCATGGCCGAGATGTCTGCGACGAGGTTGATGCACTCGGCAGATACAGTGAATTTGGGTTCGTATCCGCACATGGGAAGATCAGGACTGTATAGCATCCCCGATAGATAAAGTGCCCACCGACTTCGTGGAATGACGATGGGCCAGCGCTCGCAGCCTGCCGTTGTGGACGTCCTCGTAGTACCTGACGGCTTCGGACATCTCATCGACCGAGAGCTCCCCCTGGACGGCCATCGTGTCCATCACCACCCCGTCGGTGACCACGGTGCAGCCGGTGCGGGAGCAGCCGTTCCTGAGGTAGTAGTCCTGCCTGCGGACTCTCATCCCATAGTCGTCCGCGGACTCGTCGCACATCTCCGTCACGAGGAAGATCCTCTCGTCCGGGTGCATGGAGCGCAGGAGTGCCAGTATCTCCTTCCCGTACCCCCTGCCGCGGACCTCGGGCACCGTGGCGAGGTACACCAGGAACGCGATCCCCGAGTTGGAGAAGCCGTACGCGAAGCC
This sequence comes from Thermoplasmata archaeon, assembly GCA_015063135.1. Lineage (GTDB taxonomy): Archaea > Thermoplasmatota > Thermoplasmata > Methanomassiliicoccales > Methanomethylophilaceae > Methanoprimaticola. Next base: position 42,932 of record SUTA01000009.1, on the reverse strand, counting down.
TATGAATTCGCCCTCGTCGCGGAAAACGTGCAGGAACCCCCCGGCCGAGAGGGCCCTGTCGAGGTTGGCCCTGGGTATCCTCTCCGGGTCGGTGAACGACCCCATGTAGAGGTTCCAGACCTCCCCGGTCACCTCCGGCTCGTCTGCGCAAGTGAGCATGCACCGCCATGCCCGTGGGGATATAAGCCATACCCCTACCCTTTAATACCGAACCGCCGTTATTCGCCCCAGCGGACCCGTGGTCTAGTGGTTATGACGTCGCCCTTACAAGGCGAAGGTCGCCGGTTCAATCCCGGCCGGGTCCACCACCCATATCCTTATGATGGTACCATGGCGGATTGGAAGGAGACGCTCGGGAAGAGGATGACGAAGCCCCAGTTGGTGCGCGTCGTCGGCTCCGCCGTCGCGATAGCCATCATCTGCTACATCGCCTTCGAGTGCGGGGAGCCCCTGTTCATGGCGTCCTTCGGAGCCTCCGCGGTCATCATCTTCGCCATGCCCAAAAGCCCCGCCGCCAGGGTGCAGAACGTCATCGGAGGGCACATCGTCTCCGGAATCGTCGGCCTCTCGCTGGCTATTCTGGTAGGCAGCTTCTGGTACACCGCCGCCGCGGCGGTCGCCATATCGATCTTCCTGATGGTCATCCTGGACATAGTGCACCCGCCGGGCGGCGCCACCGCCCTCATAACGGTCACCCTGGCGGCCCCCGCCTGGGATTTCCTGCTGATGCCGGTGGCCGTGGGCGCTTGCATCATGTTCGGGGTCGGATACATCACGAATCTGGCCTGCAAGAGGCTCGAAGAGCCTCCGGAAGCATGACCATTTATATACTGCGGTAGCAGATTCGCGCTCTATGAGATTCCTTGTCTTCACGGATCTGCACCAGAAGAAGTCCGCTATCGAGTGGATCAACGCGGAGATCGCCAAGAGCGGCGCCGAGTTCGTCGTATGCCTCGGCGACGTCACCGACATGGGCACCGGGGAGGAGGCAGCGGAGATCATCTCCGGCATCAAGGCCAAGGTGTACTGCCTGCCAGGGAACTGCGATGCCCGCGACATGCCCCAGAAGGTCTCCGGGGTGTGCGTGGACATGCACGGCAAGGGCGCCGACATCGGCGGCTACCGCTTCTGCGGCATCGGGGGATCCAACATAACCATATTCAACTCCCCCTTCGAGCTCACCGAGGACGAGCTCTACGACGGCCTGAAGGCGAACGCCAAGGAGGGCATGGTCCTCATGACCCACGTCCCGTCCTACGGCATCCTGGACCAGATCCCGTCCGGCCAGAGCGTCGGGAGCCCCGCCGTCAAGAGGATCGTGGACGAGTACCACCCCATCCTCGCGATGTCCGGGCACATCCACGAGGCCATCGGCGTCAAGACCTACGGCGGCACCACGTTCGTGAACCCCGGCCCCGCCATGAGCGGCTATGCCGCGGTCATCGACATCGTCGACGGCAAGGTCGACGTGCGGCTCATCGGCCCCGGAAGGAGCCGAATCGGCCGAAAACCCCTTCATTACCCCCTTATATTAAGGGTGGACAGGGCTAATGCTTATATAGGGAACCATAATTCGAGGGTTGATTACAATGGCACTTTGGCAGGGTGAATCCAACAGGAAGTCCACCGGAGGCAGGCTCGTCTCCGCACAGGGCAAGCGCAAGTTCGAGATCGGCAGAGAGAAGCAGTTCACCAAGATCGGCGAGCAGTCCCTCAAGCAGTATCGCGGACGCGGCGGCAGTGTCAAGGTTGGTATGCTCAGCGCAGAGTACGCAAACGTCGTCGACAAGAAGACCAACACCGTGAAGAAGGTCAAGATCCTCACCGTCAAGACGAACCCCGCTGACCCTAACTACGTTCAGCGTAACATCATGAACAAGGGCGCGACCATCTCCACCGAGATCGGCGACGCCATCGTCACGTCCAGGCCCGGCCAGGACGGGGCGATCAATGCAGTCCTGCTCGAGTAATCACATTGACACAAACCACTTCTATAGCCCCTCCGGGGGCCTTTCCCCTTCTACTAAATTATTATAATGACCTCTCCTTTAGGTGGTAACATGGCATACGACCCGGATGTAGCGATAACCCTGTGGCCCGAGTATTTCGACAGCGGCCGCACGAGGGCCGAAGGCAGGAGGCTCTCCAAGGAGCTCTGCGTGAAGGACCCCGACCTGGATATCATAGCTAAGGGCGCCACGATCCTCGACCTGGAGTACGAGGTCCTGGAGAACATGTCCTATCCCAAGACCCACCGCGCCCGCCACGGATGTGTCCGCGTCGAGAGGGGCAAGCTCCAGAAGACCGAGCTCCTCAGGGAGATCGGCAAGATCCTGGTCGAGAACTCCAAGAAGTGATAGCATGATCACGCCCCTGGAATCCAGGGTCCTGGACGCCAATTCCGAGGCCCTCGGGGTCTCCGTGAAGGAGCTCATGGGCAATGCAGGCGCCGCCGTCGCGGCGTTCCTGGAGGAGAATTATCCCGGGAAGTCCTACGTTTTCGTGTGCGGAACCGGCAACAACGGCGGCGATGGATTCGCCGCGGCCCTAAAGCTGGACCCGTCCAGGTGCACCGTGGCCCTTCTGAAGAAAGCATCCAACATCAGGACCGACGCGGCCCGCGATTATTATTCAGTTCTGGAGTGCGATATTGTCCAATACTCCAAAGAGGTCCTCTCCAGAGGCGATGTGATCGTCGACTGCGCCCTCGGAACCGGGATCTCGGGCGAGGTCAAGGACCCGTACCTCACGTTCATCAATGATGCTAACTCCTGCGGGAAGCCGATCGTGTCGCTCGACGTGCCCTCGGGGTTCGGCACAACCGCGGCCATAGAGCCCGGGGAGGTCGTGACGTTCCACGACAGGAAGGAGGGCATGGAGGGCGCTCCCTACAGGGTCATCGTCGCCGGCATAGGCATCCCGGAGGATGCCTGGAGGGCCGTCGGTCCGGGCGACATGCTCAGGTACCCCGTGCCCGACAGCGGCAGCCACAAGGGCGCCAACGGCAGGCTGCTGGCCATCTGCGGAGGGCCGTACTTCGGCGCTCCGGCGCTGGCCTGCAGGGCGGCCATGCGCGCAGGGGCGGACCTGGTCCACCTCTGCTGCCCTCAGAGCGCTTTCTCCATAGCGGCGTCCGCCTGCCCCGAGATCACGGGGACGATGCTCCCGGGTACCCGCCTCACCGCTGAATCCGTGGACATGCTCCTGGAGCTCTCGGAGAGGTACGACGCGGTGCTCGTCGGTCCCGGCCTGGGTTCGGCCGTCGATACCCTGGAGGCCGTCAGGCAGTTCATCTCCAGATGCAGGAAGCCTATGGTGATCGATGCGGACGCCATAGCGGTCGCGGCATCCATGGAGCTTCCGAATGCCATTCTGACGCCCCACGCGGGCGAGTTCAAGGCCCTCGAGGGCCCCTTGGAGGCCGTCGCCGGGCGCTACGGCGCGGTCCTTCTCAAGGGGAAGGAGGACAGGATATCAGACGGCTCCCGTACCAGGGTCAACCGCACCGGCAATGCCGGCATGACCTGCGGCGGGACCGGCGACGTCCTCGCAGGATGCGCCGCGGCCCTGCTCTCCAAGGGCATGTGCCAGTTCGATGCGGCGTGCCTGGCGGCGTACATCTGCGGCTCTGCGGGGGATAGGGCCTTCGCCGACAAGTCCTACGGCCTGATCGCATCGGACGTCATCGAGGAGATCCCGCACGTCCTGAGGGACGGCCTGAGGTGAGCATGGACCTGCAGCCCGTCCACGGCGTACCGGCCCTCAGGGCCGGCAGGAGCCTGGTCATAGGTGACCTGCACATAGGCGTAGAATCGCATCTGAGGGCCAAGGGCTTCCACCTGGTCTCGCGCACCAGCGACATGCTGGATTCAATAATCTCGTCCGCAGACGAGGACATAGACAAGCTGATCGTCATAGGGGACGTGAAGGACTCCGTCCCTGGTTCCACTAAGCAGGAGTTCGCGGAGATCCCGGACTTCTTCGAAGCGCTCCTGGAGCGCTTCACGGAGGTCTCCGTGGTCCGCGGGAACCACGATACCCAGATAGAGGAGTTTCTGCCCGGGAGGGTCAGGATAAGGCCCGCGACGGGGCTGGTGAGGGACGGCGTGGGATTCGTCCACGGCCATACGTGGCCGTCGGACGAGGTCATGGCCTGTGGGACCCTCGTGATGGCCCACAACCATCCCGCCGTCATGTTCAAGGACGGCGTCGGGCGCCGCACCACGGAGCCGTGCTGGTTCCGCGGCAGGTTCAGCGTCGGGAGCTCCGACAGATACGCCAGGCTCCCGGAATCGTTCCTGGTGGTTCCAGCGTTCAACAGGATGCTGGGAGGGTCCCCCGTCAACGTCATAGACGAGGACCTCCTGGGGCCGATCCTGAACAGCGGATGGCTCGACCTGGACGATGCCCGCATCTATCTCCTGGACGGGATAGACCTGGGCAGGAGGGCTGACCTGATGGTCGACGGGAAGGATTACTCCAGGTTCAAGGACGACCCCAAGCGCAGGGCGAAGTACTCCCGATTCGCAGGTACTTCACTACTTCCTCCACGGGCCTGCTGGCCGAATGCATCGCAGAGGGCGCGGAATCCTCGGCGGGGTAGCCTATCGGCATGAACAGCACCACGCGCTCGTTCTGCGGGAGGCCGAACACCTTCTCCGCCTCGGAGTTGGGGAAGTAGTTGCACCAGCAGGTCCCGAGGCCGATGTCCGCAGCCTCCATCATTGCGTGGGTGGCGACGATGGAGACATCCTGGTCGCCGGAGTGAACGCCCTCCTCGAGGGGGTTCTCCCATTCTTCCGTCCTGCTGTATGCGAAGAGCAGCACGGTGGGCGCCCCGAACACGCAGGGGGAGAGCCCCGCCATCTTCGCGACGGCCTCCTTCGACTGCAGGACGTAGATCCTGAAGGGCTGGTTGTTCTTCCCGGTGGGTGCCAGCATGGCGGCCCTGATGACCCTGTCCAGGTCGTCCTTGGAGACCTGCCTGTCCTGGTACTTCCTGACTGAGTAGCGCTTCTCGGCGAGCTCGATGAAATCCATGATGTGGCAATCAGGATATTGTTATAAAAACTGTAAATGGGAGGGGGGAGGCCCCCCTCGGTTTAGGAATCAGTTGCGGGTGACGGTGTCGTAGATGGATCCGTCGGCGTTCCTGATCACAGCGGTCAGAGGCATCTGGCCGGGCAGGCTGTGCGTGGCGCAGGAGTTGCAGGGGTCGTATGCCCTGAACGCCATCTCGACCATGTTCAGCAGACCGGGGGAGACCTCGAAGTTGTGGATCAGGGCCTTCGCGACCTTGGCGACATCCATGCAGATCGGCGGGTTGTTGTTGGTGGTTCCGACGACCATGTTGCAAGCAGTGACGATTCCGTTCTCGTCGCAGGTGTAGTCGTGCGTCAGGGTTCCCCTGGGGGCCTCGACGCATCCGACTCCGCGTCCGCCGGGGATCAGGTCGGTCTGCTTGATGTCTCCGTTGGTGATGTCGGGGTTCTGGGCATCGATCAGGCACTTCTCTGCGCAGCAGATCAGCTCGATGATCCTGGCCCAGTGGGTCGCCAGAGTGAACTGGCAGGGACCCTCGACACCGGCGTCCTTCAGGATGCCCTTGTACTCGAGGAAGGCTTCCTGAGCGATGGGGGTGGGCATCTCCTTGGCGACGTTGAGCCTGGACAGGGGGGTGGCCCTGTAGATTCCGCTCTCGGGTCCGTCGACGAGGTCCTTCCAGCCGGGGTTCCTCAGGTAGGGGAACTTCTCGAAGGACCAGGGCTCGACCGCCTCTCCGATGTTGTCGAGGTAGTCGTAGGGGTCGTACAGGTGGGTCTGCTCGCCCTTCTGGTTGACGACCTTGACCTTTCCGTCGTGGATCTCGAACTGGCCCTTGTCGTTCACGAGTCCCATGTGGTAGGTCTCGTGGTAGTACAGGTCCTTGTTCAGCACGATGTCCATGTACTCCTTGTTGGCCAGGACGACGTCCTTGAAGACCTGCAGGGAGGTCTTGGCGAACTCGACCATTCCCTCGGCGTAGCCGATGATCTCCTTCTGCTCCTCCTTGCTGATGGCCTTGGTCACTCCGCCGGGGACTCCCATGACGGGGTGGGTGGGCTTTCCGCCGATGATAGCCTGGACCTTCTGGGCCTCGGCCCTGGTCTTGAGGACGGCGCCACCGAGGTCGAGGCCGACGCGGGCGACGACTCCCAGGACGTTCCTCTCCGCCGCGGGTGCAGCGGGGCCGCAGACGAAGTCGGGTGCAGCCAGTGCGTAGAAGTGCGCGATGTGGCTGTGCACGAAGTGCGCGTTGTAGAACGTGTCCCTCAGGAGGAACGCGGTCGGCGTGGGCTTCGCGTTGTAGCATCCGTCGATCGCCTTGGTGGAGGCAAGGTGGTGCGCGCCGGGGCACACACCGCAGAGCCTGGCGGTGATCTGGTTCAGCTCGGTTACTTTCCTTCCGATGCAGAATCTCTCGAAGCCTCTCAGCTCCGGGACCTGCCAGTAGGCGTTGGTGACGTCTCCCTTGTCGTCGAGGAAGATCTCGATCTTTCCGTGTCCCTCGAGACGGGTGATGGGGTCGACGGTCACACGCTTCTCAGTGACTTTCTTCTTGTCATCCCAAATGATAGGTGCAGCCATTTACTGACCTCCTTCTTTTACAGCCCTCTTGATGAGAGACTTTCCGAGAGTGAACGCGTAGAAGTACCCGAGCGGGTCCTTGATCGTGCTCATGATCTCGATGATCTCGTCCTCGCCGATGATTCCATCGTCCTCCCTGATGGGGAACATGGACGCGACGGCGGTGAAGATACTGGCTCCCTGCTCCTGCACGTCCTCGGTGGGTCCGTAGCATCCGCGGCAGGGCTGGCCGACCCTGGTGCACCTTGCGCCGCATCCGCCGATGGTGGCGGGTCCGAGGCACAGGATTCCCTGGTCCATCAGGCACTTCTCGGGGTCGATGTTGACCTGGTAGGGCTCGCAGATCTTGGTGATCCTGGCGTTCTCCTTCTTCCTGGGGCACTCCTCGCACAGGGTCTTGGTGGTGACACCGATCATGGTTCCCTTGGGCGGGAGGGCGACTCCGGCGTAGGCGAAGTCCGCGACGGCCTTCAGCATGTGGCTGATGGTCTCCTGCAGGGGAGGGCATCCGGGGACGAAGTAGTCCACGTCGATGACCTGGTCCAGCGTCTTGACGGTGTCGAAGAGCATGGGCAGGGTCAGTTCTCCCTCGGGAGCCTGGTAGCTGTACTGGGGGATCACGGGCTTGTCTTTGCTGTAGTCGGCCTGGAAGTTGGCGGTGGTCGGGGTCTTGGTGTAGACGTAGTCGAGGATCTCATCGGCACCGGAGACCAGGTTGGCCAGGGCGGGGCTTCCGCCGAAGCAGGCGCAGGTTCCGTAGGCGACGACGATCTTGGACTTCTGCCTGAGCAGTTTGACCATGTGCTGGTTCTCGGCGTTCCTGACGGCTCCGGAGATGATGGAGACGGTGATCTCGCCGTCGTCCATGGCGGCGATGTCCTTCTCCTTCCCATCGGCTGCGATGGGCCACATGACGATGTCGGCCATGTCTCCGACGGTCAGGATCCTCTCGTTGGTATCCAGGATGGAGACGTCGCATCCACCGCAGGCGGCTGCCCAGTAGATGGCTAGCTTGATCTTTCCGCCCGGGGGCGCGCCGGGGAGGAGCTCTCCCAGGTCCGCTGCCTGGAGTCCGACGACTGCGTTCGCGTCCTTGGTCTCGCATCCGCATGCCGCCGCCTCCTTGGCTGCGTCCTTGACGGGTGCTGCAGCCTTCTTGGCGGGCTCTGCTTTCTCTTCCTTCTTGAATATCTTGCTGAAGAATCCCATTCAGTTCGCCTCCTTCTGCAGGGGGGTCGGCCCGAGGGCCTTGATGGTGTCGATGAACTCGCACACGGTCTTCTGGAATTTCTCTCCCTCGGAAGCGGAGACCCACTCGAGCTTGAGCCTCTTGGGGTCGAATCCGTACTGCTCCAGGACCATCCTGAGGAGGGCGATCCTCCTCCTGGCCCTGTAGTTGCCGCCGATGTAGTGGCAGTCAGCGGGGTGGCATCCGAGAACCATCACGCCGTCGGCTCCTTTGGAGAAGGCCCTGAGGATGAACTCGGGGTCGACACGCGCGGAGCACATGGTCCTGATGATACGGAAGTTGGTGGGCATCTGAAGCCTCGCGACTCCTGCTCCGTCGGCGCCCGCGTAGGAGCACCAGTTGCAGCAGAAGGTAACGATCCTAGGTTCGAAGTCAGCCATCGTAATCACTCTCCTCCTACGGGGTAGTCCAGGCAAGCGTCGATCTCAGCGATGATCTGCTTGTTCCTGAATCCTCTCTGCTCCATCGCACCTGCGGGGCAGGAGGCGACGCAGCATCCGCATCCCTTGCACAGACCGGGGTTGACCACGGACTTGAGGGTTCCGTTGGGCTGCTCCTCGAGCTGGATGGCGTTGAAGTCGCAGCATCCGACGCAGACTCCGCATCCGTCGCACAGGTTGTGGTTGGACACGGCGACGATACCCTCGGAGATGAACTTGTCCTTGGAGATGACGGTCAGCATCCTGGATGCGGCTCCGGAGGCCTGGGCGATGCACTCGTCCATGAACTTGGGCCAGTGGGCTGCTCCGGCGACGTAGACACCCTCGGTGGCGAAGTCGACGGGCCTCAGCTTCTGGTGGGCCTCGAAGTAGAATCCGTCTTTGGAGATGGGGACCTTCACCATCTTGGCCAGGACCTCCTTCTCCTCCCTCATGGGGGTGATACCGGCGGCCAGGACGACGGTGTCGACGGGGATCTCGAGCTCGGCGCCGAGAGTGGCGTCGTAGGCCTTGACGACCTTTCCGTCGTACGCGGGCATGGCGTCGTTGACAGGGTACCTCAGGAACTTGACGCCCATCTGGCAGGCCCTGTTGTAGAGCTCCTCGCGGAATCCGTAGGTCCTGATGTCCTTGTGGATGATGGTGACGTTGGCCATGGGGTTCTGCAGTTTGATCTGGATGGCCATCCTCAGGGAGGCGGCGCAGCAGACACGGCTGCAGTACTTGACCTGGTCGTTCCTGGATCCGACGCACTGGATGAAGACGACGTCCTGTCCCTTGAACTTGCCCTCCTCGATCTGCTTCTCGGCGACGATCTGGGTCATGACCTTGTCGTCCTTGCCGAAGTTGTACTCGGTGGGCTCGTAGGCGGCTGCTCCGACTGCGAACAGAACGGCTCCGACGGGGTACTCTCCGCCGTCGCTCAGCTGCAGCTTGAAGTTGCCGACGAATCCGGGGATGTCCTTGACGGTGACGCCCTTGTGCACCTGGATCAGCTTGTTGCTCTCGACTTTCTTGATGGTCTCGGCCAGGAAGTCCTGGACAGCGATTCCATCCTCCTTGTGGCGGAAGTTGCGGGCGAATCCTCCCAGCTCCTTCTCCCTCTCGACGAGGTGGACAGGGTATCCCTGAGCGGCGATGTCCAGAGCGGCGGTCATACCGGTGATACCTCCACCGATGACGGCGGCGGCGTTGGTGACCGGGATCTCGGAACCGACGAGGGGCTCGAGCAGGCTCGCTTTGGCGATGGCCATCCTGAGCAGGTCCTTGGCCTTCTTGGTGGCGGCCTCGTGCTCGTGCATGTGGATCCAGGAGCACTGGTCGCGGATGTTGGCCATGTTGCACAGGTACTTGTTCAGACCTCCGTCCCTGCAGGCCTCCCTGAAGAGGGGCTCGTGGGTCCTGGGGGTGCATGAGGCGACGACGACCCTGTTGAGGTCGTGCTCTTTGATCGCGGCGGAGATGCTCTCGAGGCAGTCCTGTGCGCAAGCGTACTGGGACTCGTTCGCGATGACGACGTTGGGCAGAGTCTTCGCGTACTCGACGACGCTGGGGACATCGACCACGGATCCGATGTTGATACCGCAGTGGCAGACCCAGACACCGACGCGGGGCGGGACTCCCTCGACGTTCTTCTCCTCGGGGTACTTCTTGGGAGCGCAGCGCTCGAAGTTCTCGTCGACGATCCAGGCTCCGGCCTTGGCGGAAGCTCCGCTTGCCTCGGCGACGGAGGTGGGGATGTCCTTGGGAGCGGCGAAGGCTCCGGTGACGAAGATACCCTCTCTGGTGGTCTCGAGCGGGTGGTAGACGGAAGTCTTGCAGAACCCGTACTCGTTGAGCTCGATTCCGAGGGTCTTGGCGAACTCCTCGGCGCCCTCCGGGGGTGCGAGTCCGATGGACAGGACGACCATGTCGAACTCCTCGGAGACTCCGTTGTTCTCATCGTCGGTGTAGCTGATGGTCAGCTTCTTGGTCACAGGGTCCTCCTCGACGTTGGAGACGCGGGCGCCCCTGTGCATGTTGATTCCGTACTCGTCCTCACCGCGGTGGATGTAGGCCTCGAACTCCTTTCCATAGGACCTGATGTCCATGAAGAAGATGTCCTCCTGGAGGTCTCCGTGCTCCTTGGTGATCATGGCCTGCTTCGTCGCGTACATGCAGCACACGGAGGAGCAGTACTTCTTCCAGCCTTTCTTCTCGGACCTGGATCCGCAGCACTGGATGAAAGCGATCTTCTTGGGGTCCTCTCCGGAAGAGGGCATGACGATGTGTCCCCTGTTGGGTCCGGAGGCGCACATGATCCTCTCGTACTCGATGGCGGTCACGACGTTCTGGAATTTGCCGTAGCCGTACTCGGTGGCGATCTTCGCGTCCCAGACCTTGAATCCGGCCGCGGCGATGATGGATCCGACCTCGAGGGTGATCTCCTCATCTTTGTCGTCGTAGTGGATCGCTCCCTTGCCGCAAGTCTTCTGGCAGAGACCGCACTTGCCCTTCTTGAGCATGTTGCAGTAGTCCTTGTCGATCAGGGCGACACGGGGGACGGCCTGAGCGTGGGGGATGTAGATCGCTTTCCTGTTGGTGAGCCCGAACTCGTACTTGTCGGGGATGTTCTTCACGGGGCACTTCGCGATGCAGTCTCCGCAGCCGGTACACTCCTTGGGGTTGACGTACCTTGCCTTCTTGAGGACCTTCACCTTGAAGTCTCCCGCCTTCCCATCAACACTGAGGACCTCGTGGTAGGTCAGGGTGGTGATGTTCGGGTGTCCGTTACAATCCGCCATTTTAGGCGAGAGGATACACGCGGAACAGTCGTTCGTAGGGAACGTCTTGTCCAGACGGCACATCACACCACCGATGGTGGCGTCCCTCTCAACGAGATAGACATGGATGCCCCTGTCAGCAAGATCCAGGGAAGCCTGGATTCCCGCGATTCCTCCACCGATTACCAAAGCCGATTTTGTCAAATCTTTGCCTCCGTTACCAAACGGTGTTTGGAATGATTTCTGTAATACAGGGGATAATATATTAAGGGATTTAAGAAAGGCATTTATAGTATCATCTTATTGTAAAAGGGCATTCTGATTTCTGGTCTAAAAGCGTTCCTAATTTATTTAGGGTAGGCTAAAAATTAAATAGCCAGCAATGAATTTTTATGTTTTATCAAGGATTATCTAAATGGATAATTCTACAAGTATAATGGTTAAAAATCCACATTCTTGTATGAATCGATCAGGGTGTTTTTTGTTGATAACACAATGATTTACTTAACCACATGATTTAAATATAATAAGCATAAAAAAACACTAATATTTTTGAGTCTGGGTATTTCCATCCACGGGCTGGAATCGCAATCCATCCAACTAGTAACACGAATAATCGATTAGTAACAACCGAGAGTCCGATGGCAACCCGTTCCGAATCCTTCCGGCTCCAACTTGAAAAGTAGGCGAACCAGCCGCCATTCGATATGGTTAAAACCCCGGCGCCGATGGAGGTCCATGGTCGTGAAATCGGTCCGCGGGAGGAGGCGCTACGTCGCGATGCGCGTGCCCAGCGATCTCCGCAGGGACGGTCTCGTGAAGGCCTTGGAGCCGTTCTCCGGGCCGATCCCGGGGCTGAAGGTTATCACGTGCGGGGATGGCTGGGCGGTGGTACGCTGCAGCCCCGCCGAGGTGGAATCCGCGATCTCCGCCGTCACCGGCGCTTTCCCCGGCTCGGAGCCCGTGCTCACGTCTGGGACCCTCAAGACGCTCCGCGACAGGTACCCGGAGCTCAGGGTGCCCCGCCGCAAGAAGCGAGCGCTACCCCAATACTTCTTTATAGGAGGGTAGGATAGGGTCGCCTAATAAAAGAGGAGCGTAGAGTTTAATGCAACCCGGACAGATGGCTTATGACAGGGGCATCACCGTTTTCTCCCCCGATGGAAGGCTTTTCCAGGTCGAGTACGCCCGCGAGGCGGTCAAGAAAGGCTCGACCACGATCGGAATCAAGTTCAAGGGCGGAGTGGCCCTCGTCGTCGACAAGAAGACGCCCAGCAGGCTGCTGGAGCCCAAGTCCACCGAGAAGATCCACGACATCGATGACTACATCGGATGCGCAACATCCGGTCTCGTCGCCGACGCCAGGGTCCTCGTCGATGAGGCCAGGAAGCAGGCCCAGACCCACAGGGTACAGTACGGCGAGAACATCTCCGTATCCATGCTCGTCAAGAGGATCTGCGACATCAAGCAGAACTACACCCAGTACGGCGGAGGGCGCCCCTTCGGGACCGCCCTGCTCGTCGCGGGAACCGATGACGACGGAGCGCACCTTTACGAGACCGACCCGAGCGGGGCCCTCGTCGCGTACAAGGCCACGAGCATCGGAAGCGGCCGCCAGGTCGTCATGGAGATGTTCGAGAAGGAGTTCCAGGACGACATGTCCAGGGACGACGCGCTGGTCCTCGCCCTCAAGGCGCTGAAGGCCGCCATAGAGGACGACCTCAAGGCCGAGGCCGTCGAGATCGGCGTCGCCGAGAAGGACGCCAGGTTCAGGAGGCTCTCCGAGAAGGAGATCTCCAAGCTCATCTCCAAGCTGTGAGCGAGATGGTCAACCTAGACGACGCCATCGTTGCCAGGCTCGAGAGTCACGGCGAGACCTTCGAGATCCTCCTGGACCCGAAGATCGTGGACCTCATCAAGCAGGGGAAGCCCTACGACATCCTGGACTACATGGCGGTCGAGGACGTCTTCAAGAACGCCTCCAAGGGCACCAGGCCCGCGGAGGACAAGATCAAGGAGGCGTTCGGAACAGAGGACATCGCGGAGATCGCGAGGAAGATCGTTGAGAAGGGGGAGGTCCAGATGACCGCCGAGCAGCGCAAGGCGATGCTCGACGCGAAGATGAACCAGGTCATCACATACATCGCGGCCAACGCGATAAACCCCCAGACCAAGACCCCCCACCCGCCCATCAGGATACAGATGGCGCTGGAGGAGGCCAAGTTCCACGTCGACCCGTTCAAGCCTCTGGACAAGGAGATAGAGGAGGCCATGAAGCTCCTCAGGCCGCTCATCCCGATCAGGTTCGAGAAGAGCAAGGTGGCCGTGAAGCTCTCGGGAGCCGACTACGGGCGCTGCTACGAGGACCTCATCCACTACGGATTGGTGGAGAGGGAGGAGTGGACCGCCGATGGCTCCTGGATCGGGGTCATGGAGATCCCCGCAGGGCTGATAACTGAGATGACGGACAAGCTGAAGCACAAGACCAAGGGCTCGGCCTCCGTCAAATTGATTAATTGACATTCGCGAGAGTGATAAAATGGAAAAGAGAAACGCCAGACAGACGCGCGAGATCGTGGTCCCGGGCGACGTCCTCGACGAGACGGGGATGAAACCGGGCGACAACGCATACGTCGTCGATGGCAAGGTCCGCGCCAGCATCACCGGTGTCAGGAACGTGTTCCAGAACACCGTGGGCGTCATCCCGCTGAAGGGCTGCTACATGCCCAAGGCCGGGGACACCGTGATCGGCGTGATCAACGATATCGGGCCGTCCAACTGGATGGTCGACATAAACGCACCGTACCCCGCCCCGCTCCATGTGAGCGAGGTCCCGTGGAAGGTGGAGTTCGGGGACACATCCAAGTACCTCGGCATGGGCAACGTGGTCATCCTGAAGATCCTGTCCGTGGACGAGAGCAGGAAGATCCAGGTCACCATGAAGGACTCCGGCCTCAGGCGCATCACCGGCGGGAGGATCGTCACGATCCCCTGCTCCAAGGTGTCCAGGGTCATCGGGAAGAGCGGGTCCATGATCTCGATGCTGAAGAACATGACCGACTGCCGCATCACCGTGGGGCAGAACGGCCGCATCTGGATCGACGGGGATGAAGAGAACTGCGATGTCGCCGCCGAGGCCATCGCCATGATTGAGAACAAGGCCCAGTCCGGGAACCTCACCGACGCGGTCAAGGAGTTTATCGAGGGAAGGATCCCTCAGGAAGAGGGTTACAAGGAGGATGAGTGACCATGAGCGGACACACAGACATGGTTCTGGTTGATGAGAACGGGATGAGGATCGACGGCAGGACCGCCGAGCAGCACAGGCCCATCAAGATCGAGGCCGGCGTCCTCGACAACGCGGACGGATCCGCCTACGTCGAGATCGGCAAGAACAAGGTCCTGGCGGCCGTCTACGGTCCCAGGGAGTGCCACCCCAGGCACCTGCAGGACCCCACCAAGGCGATCGTGCAGTGCAAGTACAACATGGAGACCTACTCCGTCAGCGACAGGAAGAGGCCCGGCCCGGACAGGAGGTCCATCGAGATCTCCAAGATCATCTCCGAGGCCCTCGAGAAAGTCGTTCTCACCGAGCTGTACCCCCGCGCGTCCATCGACGTGTACATCGAGATCCTTCAGGCCAACGCGGGCACCAGGTGCGCCGGCCTCACCGCCGCATCCGTCGCCCTGGCCGACGCGGGCATCCCCATGAGGGACATCGTCCCCGCCATCGCCGCCGGGAAGGCCGACGGCCACGTGCTCCTCGACCTGAACAAGGAGGAGGACAACTACGGCCAGGCGGATGTGCCCATCGCCATCATCCCCAGCACCGACGAGATCGTCCTGCTGCAGATGGACGGCAACATGACCCGCGAGGAGTTCGACCACGCCATCGAGATGGCCGTCGGAGCGTGCCACGAGGTCTACGACCTCCAGAGGGACGCCCTCAAGCGCCGCTACTCCGCCAACAGAGAGGAGGTGTCGGAATGAGCGTCGAGATGATGTCCGAGATCAAGCGCGACCACATGATGAACCTGCTGGAGCAGGGCAAGAGGGTCGACGGCAGGACCCCCACCGACCTCAGGAAGATCTCCGTCGAGACCGGCCTCATCGAGTCCGCCGACGGATCCGCCAAGGTCAAGATCGGCAAGACCGTCGTCATGGCCGGAGTCAAGATCATCCCCGGGACCCCGTTCCCGGACACCCCCAACATCGGAGTCCTGACCACCGGGGCCGAGCTCATCCCCATGGCCCACCCCACCTTCGAGTCCGGTCCGCCCGGCGAGGACGCCATCGAGCTCGCCCGTGTCGTGGACCGCGGAATCCGCGAGTCCGGCATGGTCGACGTCGAGGCCCTGTGCATCGTCCCCGGAGAGGAGGTCTGGATGTGCTTCGTCGACATCTACGCCATCAACCACGACGGCAACCTGTTCGACGCTGCCAACCTGGCCGCGGTGTGCGCCCTCAAGAACGCCACCATCCCCGGCGAGCAGTACGGCAAGGGCGAGAACAAGCCCCTGCCCATCACCTGCACGCCAATATCCATAACGGAGTGCAAACTCGGAAATCATTTAATAGTAGACCCAAATTTCGACGAAGAACAGATCTCGAGCGCGCGTCTGACGGTCACCACCGACGACAACGGTAACTTCAGGGCCATGCAGAAAGGCGGTCGCGGATCGATCACCCTCGAGGAACTGAGCCAGTGCCTCGACAGGGCCGTCGAGAAGGGAATCGAGATAAGGAAAATCATCGGGTGATTCATCATGTCGAAGAGAACACAGAAAGCAGGATCCTCCGGCAGGTTCGGTGCCAGGTACGGCGTCGTCGTGCGCAACAGGATAAAGTCCATCGAGGCCACTCAGAAAGCCAAGCACGAGTGCCCCGTCTGCCACCACATGGCGGTCAAGAGGGTCAGCTCCGGCATCTGGAGCTGCAAGCACTGCGGCGTCAAGTTCGCCGCCGAGGCTTACACCCCCAAGACCAAGAAGGAGCTCTCCCAGGTCGAAGAGTGAACCCGCGGTGGTCCGAATGTACAGATGCGCAAAGTGCAACGAGCCCGTCAGGAACGTCAACGCGCTGGGACTCCAGTGCGAGAAGTGCGGATCCAAGATCTTCTTCAAGGAGAGACCCAACGTGAAGAAGGTCCTGAAATCCGACTGACATGCTCAGAGCCGAACTGAGGATCGAGGGCCCGGCCGCCGGCACGGCGGCCGCTGCCATCTCCCCGGAGGCGGGCAGGGAACTGCCCAGGACCTCCACGGAGATCATTCGGGAGGACGGCGCAGCGGTGATCCGCATAACCGCCTCCGACACCTCCGCCATGAGGGCGGCGGTGAACTCGTACCTCGAATGCATCAAAGTCGTTGAGGACATCGGCGATTTGACCAGGTGAAGACATGAACGGAATCAGCCCCCAGCTCCAGAACCAGATCGCTCAGTTCCAGCAGGTCCAGCAGCAGCTGCAGGCCATCACCACCCAGAAGGTCCAGATGGACGCCCAGAGGAGGGAGCTCGTCAGGACCCGCGAGGAGCTCGAGAAGAGCACCGGCACCGTCTACAGGACGGCCGGATCCCTGCTGATCAAGGTCGACGACGTCGATGCCCTGAAGGCGGAGCTCGACGACTCCATCGAGATGATGGAGGTCAGGATCAGCAGCATGGAGCGCCAGGAGACCTCCCTCAAGGAGAAGTACACCGTGCTCCAGCAGACCATCAGCGCCGCCATGGGCGGTGCCTCCGCGCCCTCCAACGAGGACGAGGAGCGATCGCGTTCCACAAACCCTTTACATCTTCTCCATCCATTGCCCCGGCGACTGCCAACCGTAAATAATCGGATGCCGTTGGGGTCTCCATGACGGACGCACTCGTTCTAGACGATGTCCATAAGTCCTACGGCAACAGGGAGGCCGTCCACGGGATATCCCTCACCGTGAAGGAGGGCGAGATCTTCGGCCTCATCGGCCATAACGGAGCGGGGAAGACCACCACCCTCAGGATGATCTCCACCCTCCTCAGGATCACCTCCGGGAGCATCCAGGTCTACGGATACGACGTGGCCAAGGAGCCGGACAAGGTCAGGGAGCTCATCAGCTACCTGCCCGAGGACGCCGGCGCGTACAAGGACCTCACCGGAAGGAGGTACCTGGAGTTCATAGCCAACTTCTTCGCCACCGGCGCCGAGAAGGACGCCATGGTCCAGAAGGGGATCGAGCTCGCCGACCTGGGCGACAGGATCGACTCCAAGGTGGACACCTACAGCAAGGGGATGATGCGCAGGCTGCTCATTGCCAGGGCCATCATGCCGTCCCCGAAGCTCGCCATCATGGACGAGGTCACATCCGGATTGGACGTCATCAACGCGTTCGAGATAAGGGAGATCATCCGCTCCATCGCCGCTTCCGGCGTGACGGTGATCATGTCCTCGCACAACATGTTCGAGGTGGAGATGCTGTGCGACCGCGTCGGACTCATAGACCACGGCAACCTCGTGCTGCTCGGCAACCCCGAGGAACTGAAGAACCAGTACGGCGCGAAATCCCTCGAGGAGGTATTCGTCAAGGTCATCAAGGGCGCGGAGGGATCCCAATGACCCACCTCACCAACATCGTCAAGAAGGAGCTCAGGGAGCTCCTGACCCCCGGCTCCATCGTATCCGTCCTCGTCATGGTCATGCTGTTCGCCGGGCTCGGCGGGCTGATCGGCGGCGAGGTGGACAAGGCCAAGGCGCTGCCGGTGTTCGGCATAGCAAACTGGGAGGACGGGGACGTCACCCTCGAGGACGGAACCGAGTGGGATGCCTACACGTACTTCTACGAGGTCTACGAGAGATCGAAGGTGCCGGCGGAGGAGATCGGCAACTACGTCAAGAAGGTCGAGCTCGCCGGGGACATCCACGACGTCATGGTCGAGAACGAGGTCAACGCGCTGATAGTGCTGGAGAAGGGCTTCGGCGAGAAGATCGAGAGCGATATGGCAGGCTCCGAGCAGATAGTCCGCCCGGCGGTTTACCAATATTACCTCTACGAGCCGACCGGCATGTTCGGCTCGGTGTCCTCCACGACCGTCTCCACGCTGGTGGCGGCCATGAGCGACGACCTGTCCGCCTTCCTCATCAAGAGCAGCATAGAGGACAAGAGCCAGTACAGCTTCCTCGCCCACCCGGTCAAGTACGGGGACGAGTACCTCAACACCGTCGTCAACGGAAAGGAGTGCACCGGGGTGACCCCCCAGGCCATCTCTTCTGCGGTGTCCAGCAGCACGATGATGGTCCCGATAATCATCATGATCATCATCATGATGGTCGGCAGCATCGTCATCAGCTCCATGGGCTCCGAGAAGGAGAACAAGACCCTGGAGACGCTGCTGACGCTCCCGATCAGGAGGACATCCATCGTCACCGGGAAGATCATCGCCGCGGCCATAGTGGGGCTGGTCTACGGCGCGGCGTACATGGTGGGCATGAGCTTCTACATGACCAACATGATGAATCCCCTGTCGTCGGTGGCGGGCGATGTGAGTCTCGCCGACATAGGCATAGCCCTCACCATGACGGATTACGCCATCCTGATGCTGTCCATGTTCCTGGCCATCGTCTGCGCCCTGGGCATCTGCATGATCCTAGGAGCCTTCGCGAAGAACTACAAGTCCGCCCAGACCATGACCATGCCCCTGAGCATCATGGCCATGCTCCCGATGTTCGTCATCATGTTCTCGGGATGGTACGGCTCCGGGATGGTCATCAAGGGAGTCACCTTCGCCATACCGTTCTCCCATCCGATGATCGCGGTGCAGTCCCTCATGTTCGGGGACTACACGCTGGTATTCACCGGGATAGCGTACATGGCCGTGTTCGCGGCGGTCACCATCCTCATCACCGTGAGGCTGTACGGCTCGGATATACTGATCACCGGGCTGGGCCAGAGCAAGGCCGTCCAGAAGTTCAGGAAGGGGCGATGCCCCGATGCCGGCCGCGGTCCGGGGCGATCCGGGCCGCGGTCGGGTGCACGACGCATTCGAAATCCGCTGCCTGCCGGGAACATTTATCATCCCCGTAGGCCGTCTTCTCATGCGATAGCATGAACAAGATGCTCATTGTAATAGTCGCAGCCGTAGTGGTTGCAGCGGCTGCTGGAGCGGCCGTGGTCCTGCTGAAGGACGACGGTAAGAAGGTCGCCGATGTCACCAACGGCGTCCAGCTGGTCGCCGAGAAGAACATGGCCGACTATCTGTTCAATCTGTACCTTGGCCAGGAGGGATCCTCGGATAGGACCCTTATCGATGCCGGAGGGACGTTCGATATCCCCGACAAACCGGTCATCGTGCTGGTATCCAAGAACCCGTCCGCGGAGCTGTCCCTGAAGGGCAGCAAGATAGTGATTCCCGGCGAGTTCGACACAAACTACGTCTCGATAGTGCTGCCGAACACCACCGCCGATGACCCGGTGATCCAGGATTCCGGCACCGCCTGCATAAAGTTCACCCCCAACGGGTCAGCCGCGGTGAATATGGGCGTCTTCGTGACGAACTACGACCCATGATGCTGAACGGAGGCAACGCCCTCCTTCAACAGGCTCTCCGCAAACCCTTTCCTTTTTATTGTCTGAAACTATCGCGAACGGTATGTTGGACGCGGTATGCGCGAAGCTGGCCTCAGGGAAGAAGGTCATTCTTGTCCATTCGAACGCCGATATGGACGCCATGGGGTCGGCCTATGCGCTGGCCAGGGGCTTCAAGGCCGATATCTACGCGCCCAACGGGATGGACCGCCTCACGAAGAACGTGGTCGCCAATATGGGGATCCCGGTCATCGAGGGGTGCGACCTCTCGTCCTACGATTCCATCTTCATCGTGGACACGTCGTCCCCTGAGCAGCTGGAGGCCGATCTCGAAATCCCCCGCTCGGCCGTCGTCATCGACCACCACATGCCCACCGGCAAGTGGGATGTGGACGTATTCTACTGCCAGGAGGGCAGGACCTCCTGCTGCGAGGTCGTCAAGGACGTCATGGAGCATGCGGGCGCCGAGATCGACAGGGACGCCGCCCTGGCGCTGCTCTGCGGCATCATGTCGGATACCGCCCACCTGAGGTTCGCAGACCCCAGGACCCTGAGGGCCTTCGCGGACCTCATGGAGCTCCACGGCTTCTGCATGGAGGAGGTCAACGCCATCTCGGACAACCCCATGACGATCTCGGAGAGGGTCGCGGTCATGAAGGGGCTCGGGAATCTGAAGTTCGACAGGGTCGGCGAGTGCATCGTCGCCACCGCTGTCTGCGGGAACTACGAGGCATCCGTCGCGAGAGCGATGGTGGATTCCGGCGCGGACGTCGCCTTCGTGGCATCCCAGCGCGGGGAAACCTACAGGGTCTCCAGCAGGGCCACCCAGGACATCGTCGCCAAGGGCCTCCACCTCGGAGAGCTCATGAAGGGGCTCGGTTCCGAGACGGGGTCTGATGGCGGAGGTCACAGCGGAGCCGCAGGGATATCCGGCATAGGGGACCCTGAGGCGATGCTCTCGATGTGCATGTCCAGGGCTATGGACTTCTTCCGCTCCATAAGGGACAGGCAGCGAATCAGCGCAGCTTCTTCACCGTCGCCAGGACGTCCATGAGGGCCTGGCGGTTCTCGGGGTGGGCCTCGAAGTACTCCGCCACGGGCGCGAGGGTCTTGGCCATGCCGTCGGTGACTCCCGTCTTCAGGTCGAAGGGGGACAGGGCGCTGCTGAAGTACGCGTCGGTGAGCTCCTCGTAGCTGTGGTAGGTCACGGGGCCCCCGTACTTCTCGGGGCGGTCGACGAAGACCTCGCCGTTCCTGGGGAGGATGATGTGCTTGCACAGCATCAGCACGGGGTTCTCGTTCTCGTGCTCCTTCTCGGGCGGGCAGAACGCCTTCTTCATCTTCTGGGCGATGGCGTCCCTGTCGTCGTGGATCGTGATGTTGCCGCTGGGGTCGCTCTTGGACATCTTGCTCTCCACGGGGTCCATCCTGTTCCCGCCCTTAAGGCCGGGGAGCAGGGGGGTGTGCAGGGCGAGGGGCTTCCTCCAGCCCAGCTTCTCCGCCGCGTCGCGTGCGAGCATGTGCGCCCTCCTCTGGTCGAGCCCGGCGTAGGCGAGGTCCACGTCCATGCAGAAGATGTCGGTGGCCTGCAGGATGGGGTAGAAGACCTTGGCGGCGTCGATGTTGTCGTCGTTCTCGGACCTCCCCATGATGGTCATGGCCCTCTTGACCCTGGCGAGGGTGGTGGCCTTGCCGACCTTGATGACCTTCTCCCAGTACTCGGTCTCGGAGACCAGCTCGCTGGCGTACTTGAACTCGATCTTGTCCCTTGGGACGCCGAGGGCGAGGAAGCAATCCTCCATGTACCTGGCGCAGATCCTGATGTTGTCCAGGTTCCCGCCGAGCTTGTCGTTGATGTAGGCGTGCCAGTCGGCCCAGAATATGATGACCTTGAACCCGGCGTTGCAAAGGTCCTTGATCTTCTGAGCGACCAGGACCCAGCCGAGATGGACCATGCCGGAGGGCTCGAAGCCGATATATGCCACAGGCTGCTCCTTCTCGGCAAGCAGCTTCCTGAGCTCATCCTCGGAGACGACCTCCTCGGAGTTCCTTGTAACCAGCGCGAATCTCTCTTCGATGTCCATCGCAATCGCTCTCCGCATCCGCGAATAATATAAAAAAGGTGCACAATCCACGTAACATGGCAGGAAGGTTCCCGCTGCTGGAGAAGGCCTATCTGGAGAGCCCGATCGTGGATAAGGGCGGATACCCGTATTTCGTGAATCCGATCAGCGACGGCATCCCGAAGGTGGACCCTGCTCTACTGGAAGAGGTGGTCGGGGGGCTCTGTGACCTGTGCAAGGGCGGCATAGACCTGATCCTTGCCCCCGAGGCCATGGGGATACACCTTGCGGCGGGGGTTTCGCTCCAAACCCGCATCCCATTCTCCGTCATGCGCAAGCGGGAGTACGGACTTCCAGGGGAAATAGAGGTCGTCACGAAGACCGGGTACTCCGAATCCAGGATGTACATCAACGGCGTCTCAAAGGGCGACCGCGTGGCCATAATCGACGATGTCGTGAGCACCGGCGGCACGCTGCTGGCACTGTCTAAGGGGCTGCAGTCCGCCGGCGCGGAGGTCGTCGTAACCGCCGTGGTATACAACAAGTCGGACGACCTCGACGAGGTCCGCCGCCGGACCGGCCTGAACATCCGCACGATGCTCGATATAGGGGTCAGGGACGGCCGTCCCGTCATTCTGTGACCGCACGGTGCCTGCTTTATAACCCGTCAGCGGCGAAACGGGGTCATGGACCCTCTGCTGCTCGCTGCGATCGTCATCACCTCGCTGGCAGGGTCGGTCCTGGGGCTGGTCAGCGGACTGGTCCCGGGGATCCACGTCAACACCTTGGCTGCGCTCTTGCTATCTTCGTACGCGCCGATCTCTCAGACCATCGGCGGTACGGTTCCCGACGCTTGGATCTCCATCCTCGTCTGCTGCTGCATCGTGGCGGCCGGAGTGGTCCACTCCTTCGTGGATTTCGTCCCGTCCGTGTTCCTGGGGGCCCCCGATTCCGAGGACGCCGTGTCGGTCCTCCCGGGCCACAGGCTGCTCCTGCAGGGCCTGGGCCAGGAGGCGGTCTCCGCCGCGGCGATAGGCAGCCTCGTGGGGTGCTCCGCGGCCATCGCCCTCAGCATCCCGATGCAGTACGCCATGCTCAACGGCGCCTACGGCATCGTGGACGCCGCGACGCCCATGGTCCTGGGCATCGCCGCGTTCGTACTCGTCGCGGGGGAGTTCAGGCACGGACCCAGGACGGGCCTCTCCGGGGCCGCCGCGTTCCTGATCTCCGGGGCGATAGGCTACGCGTGCATGACAAGGCCCATCCCGGTGGAAGGGATCCTGGGGGAGGGCTCGGTGATGTTCCCGATGCTGACGGGCCTCTTCGGGCTCCCGATCCTGCTGTCGGCGGGCGAAGCGGGGGGCCGGCCGCCCCAGAGGCGGGGCCGCGAGGACCCGGTCGGGATATGGCCGGGGCTCAAAGGCGTCGTCACCGGGTGCATAGCGGGGTGGTTCCCCGGGATAACCTCCACCGTTGGGGCGTCGATGGCGGCGAGCGTGATGCCGGAGAGCCGCCCGGAGAGGTTCATAGCAACAGTGGCTTCGATAGGCACGGTCACCTCGGTGCTGGCACTGGTTACGCTGTCGGTGTCCGGCAGGGGGCGCACGGGCATCGCTCTGGCGGTCTGGGAGGTCGCCGGGGACTCGGTGTCGGGGTTCATGTCGCCCACCTTCCTCGCCCTGCTCCTGGCGGCCGCGGTGGCCTCCGCCGCAGGGTTCTACCTGACCATTGCCTCCGGGAGGGTCTTCTCGAGGGTCATCGGGCGCATGGACCAGCGCAGGATGAGCACGGCGGTGGCGCTGCTGGTGTCAATCCTGGTGCTGCTCCTGACGGGCCCCTACGGGCTGGCCGTCATGGTCCTCTGCTCCGTGGCGGGGTTCATCCCCAACGTTTGCGGCACGGGCAGGGCCGTCCTGTGCGGGAGCCTCCTGCTCCCGGCGCTGATCTTCAGGCTCCGAGCTTGGACTCCGCCTTGGCCATGAACTTCGCATCGTCAACGACGAACCTCTCGTGGGTGCCGGAACCCACGGGCCCGGAGGCGTCGCGGACCTCGACCTGGAAGACCAGGCGGCGCCTGTCTACCTCGACCAGCTCGGCCGTGCAGACGACCTCCATCCCGACGGGGGTGGCGGACGTGTGGGCGACGTTCACGAGGGTGCCGACGGTGGATGTGCCAGGCTCCAGGCCGGGGGCCGCAGCCGCGGATGCCGTCGCCTCGATCAGGGCGATCATCCTCGGGGTCGCCAGCACGGGCAGCGTGCCGCTGCCGACCATCTCGGCAGTGTCCTCAGGGCCTACCGTAATCCTCTTCTCCGCCTTCATGCCGGGCTGCATCATGCCATCCGCATCCGCTCCCCGTTGAAAAACCCTTTACTACATAGAACGCGATGGGGCCGGCCATGGGATTGGAAGATGACCTCTACAGCGAGCTGTACGACCTGAGGGAGCGGCTGCGCGAGGAGTACAGGATGTCTAATGGCAGGGTGCCGAACGTCTGCTCCGACGAGGCGCTCAGGGAGATGGCCCAGCGCGTGCCGACCAAGGTGGAGGACTTCTCCGCCATCGTGGGCGTGGGGCAGAGGTTCGTGGAGCAGTACGGCGAGGACTTCCTGAGGGTCACCAGGAAGTACGCCATCACGGCCGCCAACGGCGGGAACATAGACGCCGACGCCGCGAAGACGCTCAGGGAGCTCGAGAAGAAGCTCATCAACATCAGCAGGGGGAACCGCCTGCTGTTCCAGGGCAGGATGTCCAAGAAGAACACGTTCGACCTCATGTCCGTGGAGGGCCAGGACCCCCTGGACCTCGTGTTCGGCAGGACCAGGTCCCTGCAGCTCTGCGACTCGGCCAAGAGCCCCGCCGAGGCCCGCGTGTACAAGCAGCTCAACGAGATATACCGCGAGGTCAACAGGGAGCTGAGGGACAAGGGACAGTACGACCTGTACATCGGCTACCCGTTCGTTCAGGGCAAGATGCCCAACAACGATTTCGACATCAGGGCGCCGTTGGCCCTGTTCCCGGTCCTGCTGGAGAGGGACAGCCGCACCATGACGCTGGTGCCCGACCCGTCCAGGGACGCGATGTACAACAACACGCTGATCTTGGGCTACATCAAATCCACCGGCAGGAACGCGCCCCTGCCGAGCAACATCATCGAGGATTACGACGAGGCGACGTTCCTGGACGAACTCATCGCGTTCTACAGGGACAGCGGCATCGTCCTGAACGACGCCGGCGGATACCCATCGCAGTTCGTGGACTACAGGGTGGGCGAGTTCCCCCAGTACCTCGCCGGGGACATGGAGATCGTCCAGAACGTGGTCCTGGGCAAGTACCCCACGTACTCCAGCTCGATCCAGAGGGACTTCGACACCATGCTGGCCAGCAGGGAGATCAACGGGATCCTCAACGACCTGGTGGCCGACCTCAACAGGTCCGACTTCCTCTCGGACCTGCCCGCCCCGCTCTCCGAGGAGGAGATCAGGAGCAAGGGCATGGAGGCATCCGAGAGGGACCTCGTCTACCTGAACCAGCTCAACAGCGCCCAGGAGAACATCCTGACCGCCGTGGACAGGGAGGACGAGCTCGTGGTCCAGGGGCCCCCCGGCACCGGCAAGTCCCAGGTCATCACCGGACTGATAGCCTCTGCCGTCCTGAAGGGCAAGACCGTGATCATGGTGTCCGAGAAGAAGACCGCGCTGGACGTGGTCTACTCCCGCCTCGGGACCCTGTCGAAGTACTGCCTGCTGATCGACGACGTGGCCAACAAGGACATCTTCTACAGGCAGCTGGAGCGCATGCTGAAGACCTCCGTCCCCAGGACCGGGACGGACCTGGAGTCCATATCGGAGAGCATAGACGGCGACGTCTCCATGCTGAAGAACATCGCCGACGTCATGTACAGCCCGGGCGACTTCGGCATCGCCCCGTACAAGCTGTACTCCATGGAGCGCTGGCTGGACCTGGGCGACAAGAGGCAGTTCGAGGAGTACAGGATGATAAAGGAGACGGTCGAGCAGCCCCTGCTGTCCGCCAAGTACCCCGAGGTCAAGGAGCTCCACAGGAAGTTCGGCGACGCCGTGGCCATGAGGAACTTCAAGGAGTACTCCAGGCTCTCCGCTGAGAACCCCTGGATGACGCAGATGAAGCCGGACCTGTCCGAGTTCAGCATCGGCGAGATGAAGGCCGACCTGATGGACCTGGAGAGGCAGATGATCGAGTTCAACTCCAAGGGCTTCGTCAGCAGGTTGTTCTCCAAGGGCAAGGTGACCCGCGAGGCCACCCTCATGGCGGACAAGTACTTCTCCAACTACAACGAGCACACGCTCCGCACGCTGATGGACGACCCCGGGAGGATCTGCGAGGGCCTGGACAGCTACGAGGCCTTCTCCACGGTGTCCACCGTCTACAGCAAGCTCTCGGGCAACGAGAGGATGTACGGAGCGGACATCCTGGGCGTCTCCGCGAAGACCAACATGGACGACCGCACCAGCAACGACAGCATCTACAAGTACATCCTGAACGACCACCTCCAGAGGTTCGACGCGTCCCACAAGGACATAATGCAGCAGATATGGGACTTCGACAGCATCGTCGCCGACATGGACAGGAAGATCGTGGAGAAGAGGAACCTATCCAAGGACAAGGTCGAGGAGGTCTTCCAGGAGAACCTGAAGTACATCACCGAGTCCAAGAGGCGCGGCGACATCAACAGGATCGTGGAGTCCAAGAGGAAATGGAACCTCAACAAGTTCATCGCCCGCTACGGCTACGAGCTGTTCAAGGGCGTCCGCGTATGGCTGCTGACCCCCGAGGTCGTGTCAGAGATCCTTCCCATGGAGATGGGGATCTTCGACCTGCTGATCTTCGACGAGGCATCGCAGATGTACGTCGAGAAGGGGATACCCTCCATATTCCGCGCCAAGAAGGTCGTCGTCGCCGGCGACCACAAGCAGCTGAGGCCCTCCAGCCTCGGGACCGGCAGGATGGAGTTCGAGTCCGACGAGGAGGACCTCGACGACGAGATCGGGGCGGCCCTGGAGGAGGAGTCCCTTCTGGACCTGGCCAGGGCCAGGTACGACTCGATCCTGCTCAACTTCCATTACAGGTCGAAGTACGAGGAGCTCATAGCATTCAGCAACTACGCGTTCTACGGCGGGAGGCTGTACGTCTCCCCCAACGTCATCCAGCCGCCCAGGCCGCCCATAGAGGTGTTCAGGGTGGACGGCCTCTGGGAGGACAAGTCCAACCGCGCCGAGGCTGACAAGGTGGTCTCCCTGCTGAGGGAGTTCTTCGCCACCAGGAAGGAGAACGAGACCATCGGCGTCATCACCTTCAACGCGTCCCAGAGGGACCTGATCAACGATGTCCTGGACGACGAGTGCGCCAGGGACCCCTCGTTCGGCAAGATCGTCAACGACGAGACAAACAGGTTCGACAACGGCGAGGACACGGGACTGTTCATCAAGAACATCGAGTCCGTCCAGGGCGACGAGAGAGATGTCATCATCTTCTCCATCGGCTACGCGAGGAACTCCGAGGGCAAGCTCATGCAGAGGTTCGGGTGGCTGAACAACCGCGGCGGGGAGAACAGGCTCAACGTCGCCATCTCTAGGGCCAAGAGGAAGATCATGATCGTCAGGTCCTTCGAGCCCGAGGACCTCCAGGTGGAGGACGTCAAGAACGACGGCCCGAAGATCCTGAAGAAGTACCTCCAGTACGCCGACGCCATCAGCGACGGCAACAGGGAGCTGGCGGACTCCATCCTGCAGTCCTTCGGGGACGCCAGGTGGGAGGACCCCAGGGACATGGCGCCGTCCACGGTGGCCGACAGGGTCAACGCGATCCTCATCCGCAAGGGCTACACCGTCGAGCGCAACGTCGGAATCGGCGGCTACAGCATCGACCTGGCGGTGAAGCAGGGCGACAGGTACATCCTGGGCATAGAGTGCGACAGCAGGCTGTACGAGATGTCCTCGTCCACCAGGGAGAGGGACTACCACCGCCAGAAGTACCTGGAGTCCCGCGGCTGGAGGATCCACAGGGTGTGGACCCCCGGCATGTGGAAGAACCCCGACAAGGAGATCGCCAGGATAGTAGAGGCCATAGAGAGGGCGCGAGATGGACAACGCCAAGGTCGCCGTCATCGCCGTAGTGGCCCTGGTGGCGCTCGCATCGCTGGGCTTGGCCCTGATGAACTCCAGCGGCCCCGAGGTCAAGGTGGGGGTCGCATGGCGCGAGGGAAGCCCCGAGACGCTGGTGGACGCCTGCAAGTCCATCGAGGAGGCCGGAGGCACATACGTGATGCTCGGCCAGGTCTTCTGCGACAACCTGGAATACGACGACCGCGGCAAGCTCGTCTCCGGTCTGGAGGAGAACGGGATGCTCGGCCCGGAGGCCGCGCAGACGGTCAAAGCCGGGACATGGCGCGCATCCAACGCGGCCGAGGCCGTCGGGAGCCTGAGGGCGGTCGTGTTCACCGGAGGGGAGGACATCTCGCCCAACCTGTACGCCGACCCGCAGCCATGGGTCGACACCGGCGAGGACGTCCCGAGCAACCCGGAGAGGGATGTGTCCGACTACCTCACGATGTCCTACTGCCTGGACATGGACATACCGGTCCTGGCCATATGCCGCGGGATGCAGATGCTATCCGTGGTCTCCGGCGCCGCGATGGTCCAGGACATACAGGGCTATTTCGAGGACCAGGGCGTCCCGTACGGCTATGAGCACAGGAATCCGATGCCGCAGTCCGGATACCGCGACTTCGCCAAGCATTCGGTGGAGGTCTTCGAGGGGACGATCCTCCATTCGATATATGGGAAGGCCCTGCTGGAGAGGTGCCCGTCCTGGCACCACCAGGCCGTGCTGTCGGTCGAGGGCACGTCGCTGACCGTCTCGGCGATGTCCTATGCCGGAGGGGTCGCTATAATAGAGGGCGTGGAGAGGGCCGACAGGACGTTCGCAGTCGGCATCCAGTACCACCCGGAGACCGCCGTCAGCCGCGGGTCCGGCGGCCACGACAGCGGCTACATGGATTACGATGACGCGATAGCGGTCTTCAAGACGATCGTCCGGCTCGCGTCCGAGCCCCTGCGACCATTTTAAAAGCACTCAGGGCATTCCCCCGGGCATGGCGAAAACCACTCTGAAGATAGAGGGAATGATGTGCGAAGGATGCGTCGGCAAGGTCCAGAAAGGCCTGGAGGCCCTCGATGGCGTCTCTGCCGTCGAGGTCAGCCTCAAGAAGGGCACCGCCACAGTCACCCACGAGGGCGTCCCCGACGAGGCGCTGATCTCCGCCGTCGTGGACGCAGGGTTCAGGGCCTCCGTCAAGAAAGGCCTCTTCTCATGAGCAGGACGCGGGTCTTCCGCATAGGCGGCATGACCTGTGTCGCCTGCTCCAACAGGATCGAGAGGGCCATAGGCTCAGTCCCCGGCGTGGAGTCCGTATCGGCGAACTTCGGGAACAACACAGCCACCGTTATCTACGAC
Source organism: Thermoplasmata archaeon (assembly GCA_015063135.1). Classification (GTDB taxonomy): domain Archaea; phylum Thermoplasmatota; class Thermoplasmata; order Methanomassiliicoccales; family Methanomethylophilaceae; genus Methanoprimaticola. Next base: position 13,739 of record SUTA01000009.1, on the reverse strand, counting down.
GGCACCCCGGAGTCCGACCAGGCGATAGCCAAGGCGGTCGCGTCCGCAGGGTACTCCCTGATAAGCGACGACCGCGAGAAGGCAGCGCGCGAGGAGAGGGAGGCCGTAAGGAGGCAGGGCAGGGACCTCGCCATAGCCATCGCGTTCGCGATACCGCTGTCAGTCCTGGCGATGGGCCCCATGGTCGGGCTCTTCGACATACCGGGCGACAGGGACGGTGCCCTGTACTACTGCCTCGCGCAGCTGGCACTGTGCGTGCCGATCATATATGCCGGCCGGCGCTTCTACAGGAAGGGCTATCCGGCGCTGTTCTCCAGGAGCCCCACCATGGACTCCCTGGTGGCCCTCGGCACCACGGCATCGCTTGTCCTGGGGCTATACAACACGTACCTGGTGTCGACCGGCGACGTCCATGCCGCCCACTCCCTGAGCTACGACTCCGTCGGGATGATCATCGCATTGGTGAGCGTCGGGAAGTACATCGAGGCCAGGTCCAAGTCGTCCACCAACGATTCCTTGAGGAAGCTCCTGTCCATGGCGGCCGACGAGGCCACGGTGCTCAGGGACGGGGCCGAGATGACGATCCCCGCGTCCGAACTGGTCCCGGGGGACGTCATGCTGATACGCCCAGGCGACAAGGTCCCCACCGACGGCACCGTCATCGAGGGATCCTCCTCGATCAACGAGAGCATGCTCACGGGCGAGAGCATCCCCGTCACCAAGGGGCCCGGGGACGTGGTCTACGGGGCCACCGTCAACGGCTCCGGGAGCCTGAGGGCGAGGGTCGACAAGACCGGCGAGGACACCGTGCTCTTCCAGATAGCCAGGATGATGGAGATGGCCCAGGGGACCAAGGCTCCTGTGGCGGGCCTGGCGGACCGGGTGGCCGCGGTCTTCGTGCCCGCTGTGATCGCAATAGCGGCGGCATGCTGCATCATATGGCTCATCGCCGGGAAGGACGCGCAGTTCGCCCTCACAATAGCGATCTCGGTCCTGGTCATATCGTGCCCGTGCGCCCTCGGTCTGGCCACCCCGCTGGCCATCGTGGTGGGCACGGGGAACGGATCCAGGCACGGGATCCTATACAAGACCGCGGCTTCGCTCGAGGCCGCATCCAAGGTCGACACGGTGATGATGGACAAGACCGGCACCATAACCATGGGCAGGCCGGAGGTGTCCTCCGTCGATGGGGACATCCTGGGCACAGTGGCCGCCGCGGAATCGGATTCCGAGCACCCGCTCGGCGAGGCCGTCGTGAGGTACGCAAAGGAGCAGGGCGCGGACATCCCGGATCATTCGGGCTTCGAGAGCGTCACCGGCGGCGGGGTCAGGTGCACGGTGGACGGCAAGCGCATCGCCATCGGGAGCCGTAGGTTCCTCTCCGAGGAGGGCGCGAGCGGCCTCCCGGAGGAGATCGACGACGGCGTCACGTACATCTACGCCTCATCGGACGGATCGTACATCGGAAGAATCGGCATCCGCGACCCTATGAGGCCGGAGGCCCCGAACGCCATATCGGCCCTGAAATCCGACGGCATCACCACGGTGATGATCACCGGCGACCGGCAGTCCACCGCCGATGCCATAGCGTCCTCGGTGGGCATCGAAGAGGTCCATGCGGAGGCGCGTCCCGGGGATAAGCTGGCACTCGTCAAGAAGAAGCAGGTCGCGCAGAAGCGCGTCGCCATGGTCGGGGACGGCATCAACGACGCCCCGGCGCTCACCCAGGCCGACATAGGCATAGCCGTGGGTTCGGGGACGGACATAGCCATCGAGTCCGCTGACATCGTGATGATGAACGATGACCTAAGGAGCGTCCCGGCCGCCCTGGAGATCGGGAGGGCCACCATACGCAACGTCAGGCAGAACCTGTTCTTCGCATTCTGCTACAATGCCGTGTGCATCCCGATAGCCGCCGGCCTCCCGGTGGTCCTCGGCTACGACGGACTGGTGTCGGAGATGCCCATGATCTCCGCGCTGGCTATGTCGATGTCCTCGATATCAGTGGTGACCAATGCGGCCAGGATGAGGGGATTCGTTCCGAAGGCCCTGCGCAGGGCTCGAGGGCACCCACCTTCAGCAGCCCCTCGTTCCTCCTCCAGACCTTCTTGGAGGACGCGATCCTGAGCGGGTATCTGTGCATCGGCGAGTCGAGGGTCATGGATTCGTACTCCCCGCCCTCGCCCATCACGCTGATCCCGTACCTCTTCCTCAGGGCCCTGAGCTCGTCCAGGGCCTCGAGGTCCAGCCTCCTGCCGAGCCACGATTCGTCGAAGCCTTCGGCGAAGCATCCTACGACGACCGCGACGATCCCGGAGTCGATCATGGACTCCATGAGCATGTCCTGGTCCTTCCTCCACATGGGGGAGACGACCTTCAGGCCCAGGTCACCGCAGACGAGGTTCATCCTGTCCCACTGGTAGTCGGACCATACCGCGCCGGTGACGACGCCGTCGACGTCCAGGCCCTCGAGGGCCCTCCTGAGCCCCTCCATGTCGCCTTCCTCGGTCCCGGTGCTGGGAGCGGTCACCAGGGTCTTCCCCATGGCCTCTGCCATGGCGGGGACCACCCCTAGGTTCGGGGTGTGGAAGATCCACGATGCCGCATCCTCGGGCATGATGTTGACCATGATCGGCACCTCGTGCCCCATCTGCTCCGCCAGGTACATCGAGAAAGTGGAATCCTTCCCGCCGGAGTAGAGGGACGCGAGCTTCATGCCAATGGGAACGGACGACCCGTATTTATTGGGTGCCCGAGGGCCCGTATGCTCAGCAACGGTTAAATCCGTCATCCGACAATCATAATCGCGAACTGCAGCCCTCCCCCGAAGGGGAGGTAAGTGGTTTTCAGCGAAGCAATTCGACCAAGAGCCGGATCACTTCGAGGACCAGGGTTAGCTTGTCGAGCGTGTGGCCCTGGTCCTTTCCTTTGTCGGCGATGAGATCACCTCCTTCGAGGACACGGAGCCCGGCTCGCGAGGCTGGGAAGTCGTCACGTGCTGGACTTCCGCCCCGGTGACCCATGCAATATGCTTCCCCGCTTAATGCTGGCTTTACCTATATCAAAACGTGAATCGTAGAATCATCAGCATCTTTCGCAGATCCGGGTCGGTCGTAGCATGATTCAGAAGTACGGCCCCGTTAGTTATTTGACTTGATGAGCCCATAGCCCCATGGAGCTGGAAGGATGTTGGACGCAGCCGGTATGAAGAAGGCGGTCGCCGAGGAAGCGGTTAACAGGTACGTCAAGGACGGAATGAACGTCGGGCTCGGCACAGGGTCCACCGCGTACTACGCCATCAAGAGGATCGGGGAGCTCGTCGCATCCGGGTACGACCTCACATGCGTCGCTACATCCGTCCAGAGCGAGGACCTTGCCAGGGAATGCGGCATAAGGGTCGTCGAGCTCGACGAGGTCGACAGGCTGCACGTCACCATCGACGGCGCCGACGAGGTCGACCCCAAGATGAACCTCATCAAGGGCCTTGGAGGCGCCCTCCTCAGGGAGAAGATCGTCGCCGCGGCCACGGAGAGGGAGGTCATCGTCGCCGACTCCTCCAAGCTGGTCGAAAAGCTCGGCACCAAGGCGCCCCTCCCGGTGGAGGTGCTCCAGTTCGGCCACCAGCACACCAGGTACGCCCTTCAGAGGCAGGGATGCGAGCCCGTCCTCAGGATGAGGGACGGGAAGCCCTTCGTCACAGACGGCGGGAACTACATCTACGACTGCAGGTTCCCCAACGGCATCGACAACCCGTTCTACCTGGAGACCATGGTGGACGCCAAGCCCGGGGTGGTCGAGAACGGCCTGTTCCTGAACACCGCGGTGGACGTCCTCATATGCGATCCCGACGGGAACATCACATCGATGGCGGACTCCGCTCTTAAAAAGGGATAAGATAGATACTGCCATCCTCCGCTGGTCATGTAGAACCTTTTTATATGACCTGCTTTTTAGGGGAAACCCATCCATTCACTTGGGTGATTAAACATGAAAATGCCCAGAACGATCAAGAGGTACTGCCCCTACTGCCAGACCCACACCGAGCAGGAAGTGGAGAGGGTCAAGAAGAAGAAAGCCAGCGAGCTCAAATGGGGTCAGAGGAGATTCAGAAAGGTCACCGCCGGTTACGGAGGTTTCCCCAGGCCCAAGCCCGAGGGAAGGGAGAAGCCCACCAAGAGGATCAACCTCAGGTACAGATGCACCCAGTGCAAGAAGGCCAACATCTCCCCCTGCATCCGCGCGAAGAAGTTCGAGCTCACGGAGTGATCAACATGACCGGAGATTTCATCAAGATCAAATGCCCCGACTGCGAAAACGAGCAGATCGCTTTCAGAAAGGCCGCCACCAAGGTCACCTGTCACGTCTGCGGCGCCACCCTCATCGTCCCCAAGGGCGGTATCGGGGAGATCAAGGGCGAAGTCCTTGAGGTCGTCGGCTGATGTCCAGGACCAAAGGCTTCCCCGAGAACGGCGACCTCGTCGTCTGCACCGTCAAGAACGTGAAGAACTTCGGTGCGTTCGTCACACTCGACGAGTACGACGACAAAGAGGGTTTCGTCCATGTCAGGGATGTAGCCTCTGGCTGGGTTAAATACATCAGGGATTACGTCAAGGAAGGCCAGAAGATCGTCTGCAAGGTTCTGGGCGTCGATTCTTCTAAAGGCCACATCGACCTCTCCCTCAAATCGGTCAACGAGCACCAGAAGAGGGAGAAGATCCAGCAGTGGAAGAACGAGAAGAAGGCAGAGAAGCTCATGGAGATCGTCGCCGAGAGGGCGGGGATCTCCGTGGACAAGGCCTACGACGAGTTCGGAAACGACCTGCTGGAAGCTTACGAGACACTTTATGCGGCGTTCGAGTACGCCGTAGCCGAGACCGACGACTTCCTCTCCGAGTTCTCGGGGACCTGGACCGACGCGTTCATAGAGGTCGCCAGGGAGAACGTCGCACCGCCGACCGTCCACATCGAGGGCATCCTCGAGATGACGTCCTCCGCCCCAGATGGGATGGAAGTCGTCAAGAACGCGCTGCTGGCCGGGCTGGCCGCGGCGGACGGCGAGGATGTCGGCATCACCTGCGTGGGCTGCCCCAGGTACAGGGTCGTCGTCACGGCATCCGAGTACAAGGAGGCCGAGGAGATCATGAAGAAGGTCTCCAAGGCGGCCATAGACGACCTCGTGTCCAACGGCGGGAAGGCCACGCTGACCCGCGAGAGCAAGCGAACATGAGCTCGCAGATGAGGCGCTGCACTGCATGCGGGAGGTACGCCCTCTCCGATAAGTGCGTTTCTTGCGGCGCCCCCACTTCATGCCCCGTTCCGCCGAGGTACTCCCCGGAGGACCGCATGGGCAAGTACCGCCGCATGGCGAAGCTGGAGTCGATGAAGGATGAGCGATATCGTCACCTGGTACTCCCGTCCCAAGCTGGACCGCATCATATTCATAACCGGCCTCCCCGGAGTCGGGAACGTCGGGAAGATTGCCGCCGATTTCATGGCCTCCAAATTGGAGGCGGAGACGTTCCTGACGCTGATGTCGGACGAGCTGCCGCCGCAGGTCGTCGTCGGCGAGGGGTGCGAGGCCGTCCCCGCGGAGCACGAGCTCCGCTGGTGCCGTGTGGGCGACCGCGACGTGGTCTTCCTGCTGGGCGAGTACCAGGGAGCCACCCCCCAGGGGCAGTACCAGCTGTCCAAGAGGATCTTCGACATCATCGTCCGCTACGACCCGGAGCTCGTGATCACGCTCGGCGGCTACGGCATCGGGGAGGTCGTCACCGACCCCAGGGTGCTGGGGGTCGTGAGCGATAAATCCCTCAAGGAGGGGCTGGAGCAGCACGGGATAGGGTTCTACGAGGGCGAGCCCGCGGGCGGCATCGTCGGCGCGGCAGCCATGTTCATCGCGCTGGCACAGGCGTACGGCATAGACGCCGTAAGCATCATCGGGGAGACCTCCGGGGCCATCCTTGACCATAAGAGCGCCAGGTGCGTCGTAAGGGCTGTCCTGGGGATCCTGAGCATCGAGATGGACCTCTCCGACTTCGACGAGTCGGTCCAGATGATCGACCAGCTGAACGACGAGGTCCAGAGTCTCGCGGCCGGCCGCAACGATCTTTCCTACATCGGCTGACGTTACGGTTATATACCATGCCGATATCTTCGATTTGTCCCCACTTAGCTCAGACTGGCCAGAGCGGCTGACTGTAGAGTGTTTTCGGAAGGAAATCCGATACAGCCGCTGAAATCAGCAGGCCCCCTGTTCAAATCAGGGAGTGGGGACCATTCTTGTCCAGCATCTTCGGAAAACTCGATTTTCGGGTTTTTAAGACACGGGCCTTGACAATCGGTTAGGTTACGGAGGGAAACCACCGTGCTTGCAATGCATTGAAATGGTTTGAAGGGGGCGGTGCCCCCTTCCAGGTTTCACTGGCCTATGACACGGTAGAACACGGGATCCATGCTGGGATCGAATGTGAAGGTGATGACTGCGGTGTCCCCTTCTACGGACACTCCGCCCAACTCCGCTCCATTCGAGAAATTGAACTGGACATTGTATTTCTTTCCATCCAGGGTGAAAATGATGGACTCGCCGTCGTATTCCACGGTGGTTCCTGATTTCATGGCCTTGATGCTGATCTCGGGATTGGCTCCGATCATGATGGATCCGGTGTTGTTGATCTCGATTGGACCCGAGTACCCCTTGATGCTGAAATCCATTATGTCCGTAAGGACATCTCTAGTTCCTTTAATATCCAGGACAGCGATGGCGGAAGTGCTGAAACAGCCGAGGAAGATGTTCTGGTTGGAGACGGTCTGCCTCACTTCGAACACGGCCGAGCCGTCATCCCTGATCCTGCAGTTCTCGAACGCGACGGCCTTTGTTCCGGTCCTGTACTCGATGTATCTCTTCGAATCGGGTTTCTCAGCGATGATGCCCTTCCCGTCGACGTACGCCTTGAGCGTAACGCTGGACTGCGGCTTGGCGATGAATACGGCGCTGGAGGGCAGATCGGCATAACCAGTGTCGATGTTTACTTCTTTGCCGCCGTTGCTGTCGGCGACGAATATAGAAATGTAGGCGATGGCGTCGTTGTTACCGAAAAGCGTGTTTGCATTGGACCACTGGGCATAGAGCGTGGTCTTCGCCGGTGCGACTGAGTTCTCGTTATAGTTTGTACCACTACCGTCGGACTTGGTGTTCCAGATGATCCAGTGGTAGCCTCCTTTACGAATGAGCATGTATCTACGCTTGTTGAGTGTTTGCTGTATGTTTTATCGCCATTGGGCAGTTTTCCCCCGTTCCCATCATAAAGGATACCATCGGAGGGAGCGTCGCCACCGTTTCCACTGGACATCGCGAAGAGTGCGATCCCTGCAACGGCCACGACCACTACTACTGCAGCAATAGCTACAATGACTTTTGAGTCCATAGTGATTATTCTCTGGCTGATAATCGGCGTATATACATATATAAATAAATGACTGAAAACCAGATGAATTCTGCTTCCCGATAGGAGACATTATAGATATATCTTGTAAGAATGTAACTAAATGGAGAGGGGAGAATGGGTTTCACCTGTTAGGCCCTGTTCCGTAATTATTCCAATTAAAATCGTTGGTCTGAAGACCATTCATATGACAATATCCGAAGTGAATATGGTAATAAGAGGTGTGTCGATAATACGACCTGCTTCTCACTATTATTATCATCCATTGTCATTTCCTGTTCAGAAAACCAGTCATGTATATGGGGATGTTCATAATACTGTCGACCTCCCCGATATTCTTGGTCGATATGATAATCGGGACATCGATATCTCTGCCATGTTTCTCAATGAACTTGTCCATGGATTTGTGCGGTCTGATCTTGGAAGATTTCACCTCTATCGGGATTATCTTCTTACCGGACGGGATGATGAAATCGATCTCGTAGTAATGTCTATTGTCTTCTTTAGGGAATGTATGGTAGAACGTCTTGTATCCAGCAGCGACAAGCGCCTGCGCTACCGCATTCTCGAACACATACCCCAGATTCGCAGGCAGTTTTCCCGATACCAGGTGCTCATAGATGATATTGTCCGATATGTCCTTATCCATGAAACAGAGAGTGACGAACAATCCTGTGTCCTCCAAATACATCTTGAAGAAATCAGGATCCAGCGTCATGCTCATACCGACACGCGGATCATTGACATGACGATTGACTATGACGGTCTTCGAATCCTCCAGTTCGGCGAACAGTTCCTTTTCCCTGTTCGGACCCACACTCTCGTCGATGTTGGTGGTCCTGTAGCGCATCGTCTCTCTTGACAGTTCCGAAGGTATGTTGGAGTAATATCTCCCTATCATACCGCTGCTATCGATCTTCCTGAAGTCGTCCATGTACAGTTTTATTATGTTCCTCTTGACCCTGTCTATCTCCTGATAGCTCTTCCCGTTTACGAACGCTTCCACCGCCTGCGGCATCCCGCCGACCGCTATGTATTCCATATAACGCTTCATCATCACGGAATGGATGGAATCGTCAAGGCCCTTCCTGTCCCTGAATACGCCCTCCAGAAGCCCAAACGTCTCGTTCCCATTCGCCCAGAGGAATTCCTCAAAGTCCATCGGGTGAAGTATGAAAGATTCTTCCTCGCTCGGAATGAGTATGTTCTCCACATTCTTCTTGATGGATATCAGCGAACCAGTTTCGATATAATCATACCTACCATCCTGAACCAGGGCCTTGATGGATTCCCTTGCACGAGGAAATCTCTGGACCTCATCGAAGACAATCAAAGTATCCCTTTCCTTGAATATCCTCTTGGTATGGAGCTGCAGCCCCCTCAATAGTGCATCGATGTCTTCCAGATCGTCGAACAGGTCCTTCAGCCTCGGAGATGCTTTGGAGAAATCGATGACGACGCACACTGAATATTCTCTGTCGCCGAAGCTCTTCGCCAATGTGGATTTTCCGACTCTTCTCGAACCCTCGATTAGCATTGCAGTGGAACCATTGGACCTGTCCTTCCAATCTCTGAGGACATCATATGCTTTGCGTCTGAAGATACTGGCTACAGCGACCATATTGTTTAGATAGCTTCGTATAATATAGGTCTTTCTATTTTTCCCGTTTTCTAAAATGGCCTAAATGGGCATTTTCCCGTTTTCCAGAATTGCTTAAAACGTACTTTTCCTGGATACGACTGTTCGTTAGAACATTCCGTCATGACAGTATCCTCTCATGTAATCCATCCTTCGTTGACCCTTAGACTTAAAGTCATAAAGTGTTCGAGTCAGTTATTATAATCGAGGCTCAAAAACTTCAAATATTATTAACATTAAGTCAAATTATTAATAATCAAATAGTCAACAACCTTTTATGAATTCAACTTCAATCATAGCAGTCGCCGTAGCGATAATAGCAGTCGCCGGCATAGGTGCTGTATTCCTCATGAACGGGGACAGCGATGACAAAAGGGACACCATAACCGTGACCATGAGCTGGGAGAAGGATATCGTCGAGGACATAGTCGGAGATAGATACAGGGTCGCTTCCATGATGGGATCCAATGTGAGCCCCCACGAGGACTACTCCACACCCAGCAATATCTCTGACCTTTACAAATCCAAACTTTATTTCAAGATAGGCAGCGGCGTTGAATGGGAAACCGCATTCTTCGACGCCGTTCAGAAGGACATCCCGTCCAGCGTGATAGTTGTGGACATAGCGAAGAGCATCGAGTACACTCCGCTCCCGAACACCCACCATCACCACCATGATGATGAAGAACACGATCACGAGGAAGAGCATGAGGAGTCCGCTTACGACCCTCATATCTGGACATCCCCCGAGATTCTCAGGGATATCGCATCGCTCATGGCGAAGAAGATCTCTGAACTTGATCCGACCAATGCATCGGAGTACGCCAAAAACCTGAAGGCGTACGACGAGAGGATCGATGCCGTGGATGCTAAGATGAGGGAGATCGCTGCGATTGTTGGAGATGAGCACACCCACGTCATGGTGTGGCACCCTGCATGGCAGTATCTCTTGGAACAGTACGCTGAGGGATTCGGTGCCGACTTCCACCAGGAGTCCGTCGAAGAAGATGGAGAGGTAAGTCCAGCCGAGGCTGCGAGGATCGTCATAGAAGAGGGATGTGATTCCATATTCGTGTCGACCACCGACGAGGGTTACGAAGGACGCAAAGCACTGGAGGAAGCCGGGATCACGGTACATGTTGTGAACCCGACGGCTGACGACATGATAAAAGCGGTTGCAGAATTCCTTGACTTCCTCAAGTCGGATCTCCAGTCCGCGTGATAGAATGACAGAAGCGCTCATCTCACTCACCGGCGTTTCCGCAGGATATGCCGGGAACACTATACTCCGCAATGTGGACCTTGAGCTCCATAAGGGGGATTTCATTGCCATAGTGGGGCCCAACGGAGGCGGCAAGACGACACTCTTCCGCACTATACTTGGTCTCATCCAGCCCACATCGGGTTCGGTGAGTGTGATGGGCGCCGCACCTTCGAAAGGATGCAGGAGCATAGGCTACGTGCCGCAGTTCGGATCGTTCGACCGTAAATATCCTTCGCTTGCGAAGGATGTGGTCGGCATGGGCCTGCGTTCCATGCAGACCATCAATCCATTTTCCTCGAAAGGCAATGACGATCTGATAAGAAGAGCGATGGAATACACCGGCGTGGACGCTTTCGCGGACAGGAGGATCGGGGACCTTTCCGGCGGTCAGCTTCAGAGAACCCTTCTGGCCAGGGCGCTGGTGTCAAATCCTGAGATACTCCTGCTCGACGAACCCACGGCGAGCCTGGATCCGGAGATGCGTTCCGGAGTCTATGATATCTTGAGAAAAGCCTCATCCGACGGTGCCACGATCATGATGATAACCCATGACCTCAGTGGCATCGAGGACAGCGTGACAAGGATCGTCCGGGTCGATCGTACGGTATCCGAGGTCCACGAAGATGACCATCACGGACATGTCTGCGGGGATGGTCTACTATGACCAGCATCATCGAGTATCTTGGCATCCCGCTCATCCAGAACATGTTCATCGGCACGACCCTGGCCTGTCTCCTGTGCGGAGTCATCGGCACATACGTCGTCGTGAACCGTATGGTCGCCGTGACTGGGGGCATCGCCCACACGACCTTCGGTGGTGTGGGTTTCGCCTACTACCTGATGTCCGTTTTCGCCGTTTCATGGATGACGCCCATGATCGGTGCGCTGATATTCAGTCTGGTGGCGGCCATACTGATGGCCCTGTGCTAGAAGGTCGATGAGCTCAGGGAGGATACCGTCATCGGCTCCCTCTGGGCCGTAGGTATGGCGTTGGGAGTCATATTCATGTGCTATATGGACCGCAGCGTCATTGTGCCTTCATCATACGAATCGATCCTGTTCGGGAACATGCTGCTGATCGATTCCACTAAACTCCTGGTGATGGGTATCATGACAGCTGTGGTCCTGTCGGTCATGGCGTTCTTCTATCGCGACCTTATGATACTGACATTCGACAGGATACATGCTAAGGTCAGCGGCATCAACACCGATATCCTGGATCTGATCCTGTACATCCTGATCGCCGTCACCTGCGTGATGGTGGCCAACGTGGTCGGCATAGTGATGATAATGGCCCTCATGACCATACCTGCCGCCATGGCCAATCTATTCTCGAAGGACCTGAGGGGCACGATGCTGCTGGGAACATTCTTCGCTGTGGTCCTATCGATAATGGGTTTGTTCCTCTCGCTGTCCATGGACACCCCTCCGGGGGCCACGGTGGTGCTGATCCTGAGCGCTGTCTTCGTGTTCCTTCTCCTGTCGAAGAAGATGATGGACAGGCATGGAAGCAGAAGATCGGAATGACGAATGACATTAGGAGACATCTATGATGTGTTACTCGCACCGATAATATGGTTAATTGATTTTGAATTAATTAAAAAATTAATTGTTCCTAAAACAATTAGTTAAGAAGTTGTTTTATTATCAAAAATCTATCCATTCAATATGTCGGATAGAGAGCTCATTGGAAGAAACTCGGAACTGGCATATCTTGAGGGCCTTTGGAACAGGAAAGGACTGGTCACCTGTTGCATATGGGGTCGCAGGAGGGTGGGCAAGACATCTATCCTTAGAGAATTCGGTAAAGGTAAAAGGACCCTTTATCTGCATGGGATCAAAGGATCGTATTACGAGAACCTTTCATCATTATCACTGGACATATCTGAATTCCTTGGAGAGGATATCCCGCAATCGCAGGATCTATCGCATCTGATGAAAACGATAGAGGAGATTTGCGAGCAGGAACATACCCTGGTCATCTTTGATGAACTCCCCTATCTGTTGGAATCTACACCTCAGGCCTCCTCCGTGATACAGAAATCGTTGGACAAGGCCCTGAAAGGACTGGACTGCATGTTCGTCATCTGCGGCTCATCGGTCTCCGTCATGCGCAGGGAGACCGAGGATGCCGGCAAACCCCTGTACGGAAGGTTCGATAACAGGAAACAGATCAAACCCCTATCGATAGAGGCATGCAGGGAATTCCATCCGAATATGGATTGCGAAACGTCCCTGAGATGGTACTGCACCGTCGGAGGGATCCCTTACTATCATCTGAATACAGATGGCAAGGATTATCGGCAGCTCATAGAGGAGAAATTCTTCGACGATGACAGTTCATGGAGGGGTGATGCGGCAAGCATCATCCTCCAGGAATTCGATGGGAACAGGGATTACACCGGGGCCGTCAAATGCATTGCGGACGGGACGGTGAGACAATCCGAGATAGCCGACAAACTGATGATGGACCGCGCCGCATGCAAGAGGCTGCTGGACAATCTGGAATTCGTCGGTATCGTGGAACGCAGGACCCCTATGGGGAACTCCCCGAAGAAACCGGTGTATTCCATCAAGGACCCTTTCATCTCATTCTCCTACAACATCATAAGCAACAATATCAGGATGATCGAGAACGGTTCTTCGAAATCTGCTGTATATGATTTCCTCAAGAACGATATAAACAGTCAGATTGGGCAGCTGTTCGAGAAACTGTGCGGCGAATGGCTGGACTCGAAATATACCGTGATTGAACGTGGTCAGTGGTGGGGAAGGATCGATGACACTGACGTGGACATAGATGTCGTAGCAAAAATATCAGACGAACATCGCCTGATACGCACATTGGTGGGAGAGTGCAAACTCAGCAGGAAACCCGTGGGATTCACTGCGTACAATACGCTTATATCCAGAGCGAAGGTCGCGAAGTTCACGGAGAATGTCATCTTCGTTCTGTTCTCTGCGTTGGGATTCGAACAGGATCTTATCGATTACTCGGAAGAGAACGGCATCATCCTGATCGATGGAAAGACGCTTTATGGAGATAAGGCTCCACCTACCCTCTTTAACGGATGATGCCGGACGGTATGCATCATGATTGGTATGGGATGCTTCCTGACCGCTCTTGGATCCAATCGTGTAATCAATCGTTCTGAGAATCGTCGAACGATCATTCCCGATCGGATATCCCGTACTTCAGGAGCAATTCTCTTGCTTTGGCCACAGACTCTTCTGGGATGTATACTGATTTGCAACGGTGTTTGTTCCTACCTTGCATGATCAGACCCTTCTCTTCCAACCGGTCCAGCGTCGGGAAATCATACCCCTTCCAACTGCTGTATCCACCGTATTTCTCCTTGAAACATGTCAGGTACAACAAGATGAAAGTGAGTTC
>SUTA01000019.1 GCA_015063135.1 Thermoplasmata archaeon | reverse complement strand
CTATCGCTGCCGCTCCATGGAACCATGAGAAAACCATCGATCCGGCGCCGTTCTCTGCACCGGATCACGAAGAAACGAGCCGATCCGGGCTCGGAAAAAATCGTTGCTCAAAGTGCCGAATTAACGTAAGAGAGAAATGGGTCGAGGTTATGGGATACTACGAGGCGATATTCAACCAGGACGTGGCCGACGAGGCCATGCGCATGGATGCGGAGAGGGAGGGGAGAGAGAAGGTTGCCGTCAAGCTCCTCGCTGACGGCATGGCCCCTGAGAAGGTATCCGAACTGACCGACCTGGATATGGATTGCATCAGGAAACTAATGGAGTCCCGCCCGGCCGTTTCCCAGATTACCACCCGGTTGGGCGCTGGATAACCGAGTCCGACCGGCCAAATAATATGGTTTTTATATCGGTATCCGATTGACCGAGCATAAATGCCACTGTGGCTCAGCGGTAGAGCAACGGTTTCGTAAACCGTGGGCCGGGGGTTCGATTCCCTCCAGTGGCTCTTCTTCCCCATCATCGGTCGCTGAAATCGGAATCGATCTGGACGGCCACCGAATAATCCCCGTACTCCTCGGAGATTTCCCTCTCTATGGCCTCCGCCACGGCGGACCTGTCCTCGCAGTCGAAGGACACGACCACATCCACCGTGATGCTCTTGGAATCCCTATCGATGAAGAACCCATGGGTCTGTATCACTTCCGGATAAGACGATGCGATATCCCTTATGCGGTCCGAGATCCCCCTGGATTCCTCGTCCTGGAAGTTGGTGGAGTACACGCCGATCCCCGTGAGATACACATTGTTCTCCGCCAGGACCCTGTCGAAGATCCTCCTCTCCAGGAGGTCCAGCTCCTTGGCGGTCATGGTCTCCGGCACCTCAATGTGCACCGAGCCGATGACCACTTCGGGTCCGTAGCTGTGGAGCGTGAGGTCGTATGCCCCGTGCACATCGTCGAAGGAGCAGATGGTCTCCTTGATCGCCCTGGACTCCTCGGGCGGTATCCTCCTGCCGAGGATGTCCGAGAGGGTGTCCCTCATGACCTCCAAACCGGTGCGGACCACCAGTATCGAGATGGCCACTCCCACCCAGGCCTCTACGCTGATATCGAAAAAGATGAACACGAGGGCGGCGGCCAGCGTGGATGCCGATACCACGGAGTCCATGAGCGCATCGACGCCGGATGCGATCAGGGATTTCGAGTTGACCTCCTTCCCGACCCTCTTGAAGTACAGCCCCAGGAGGACCTTGGCAACCACGGCCACGGCGATTATCGCCAAGGCGATGGCAGAGTAATCGGGCACCACCGGGCTGATGACCTTGTCCACCGACTCCTTCAGCGCGGAGAATCCCGCGTACAGGATGATCACCGCGATGACCATGGCGCTGAGGTACTCGATCCTGCCGTAGCCGTACGGATGCTCCCGGTCCGGCGCCTTGCTGGAGAGCTTGGCGCCTATGATTGTGATGACGGAGGACAGCGCATCCGTCAGGTTGTTGACCGCGTCCATGAGGATGGCCACCGAACCGGTGACGACCCCGATCACCGCCTTCAACACCGAGAGCATCGCATTGACGACGATGCCGACGATGCTCGTCCTGACTATGCGGGTCTGCCTGTCCATGGACCCTTCGTTCTTTCTTCATGTAAGTGTTCACGATCTTGATCGCGCACACGTCCCCGCACATCGAGCAGCCCTCGCTCTCCTCGGTGCATCCCCTGCACCTGTACCTGCGAGCCTTCTCCTCGTCGATGCAGGTGTCGAACATGGTCTCCCAGTCCAGGGCCTTCCTGGCCCTGGCCATGCGGGAGTCCCTCTCCCTGCCGATGCCCCTGCTGAGGTCGCCCACATGGGCGGCGATCTTCGATGCGATCACTCCCTCCCTGACGTCATCGACATCCGGGAGCGATAGATGCTCCGCCGGTGTGAGGTAGCACAGGAAGTCCGCTCCGTTCTGGGCCGCCACGGCCCCCCCGATCGCTCCGACGATGTGGTCGTAGCCGGGGGCGATATCGGTCACCAGCGGGCCGAGGACGTAGAAGGGCGCATCGTGGCAGAGCCTCTTCTCCAGCCTCATGTTCATGGGGACCTGGTCCAGCGGGACGTGCCCCGGGCCCTCCACCATGCTCTGGACGCCGGCCTCGCGGGCCCTCAGGACCAGATGGCCCAGCGTCATCAGCTCGGTGAGCTGCGCCTGGTCGGAGGCGTCGTCGATGCACCCGGGCCTGAAGCCGTCCCCGAGTGACAGCGTGAACTCGTACTTGCGGGCCATCTCCAATAGGTAGTCGAAGTTCTTGTAGAGCGGGTTCTCCTCCTCGTTGTGGAGGATCCACGCCGTCAGGAACGAGCCGCCGCGGGACACCACGTCGGTGGTCCTTCCGGCCCTCTTGAGCCATCCGACGCTCTCCTTGGTGATGCCGCAGTGGACGGTCATGAAGTCCATGCCGTCCTTCGCATGCTTCTCGATTCCGTTGAAGATGTCGTCCTCGGTCATCTCGACCACGGCGTTCCTCCTCGCGGCGGTGAGCCCGGTCTGGTAGATCGGGACGGATCCCATCATCACGGGGCATTCCCTCAGGAGCCTGGCGCGGATGGCGTCGATGTCGCCGCCAGTGCTCAGGTCCATGACGGCGTCCGCACCGTACCTCAGGGCGACCTGGAGCTTCTGCAGCTCCGAGTCGAGGTCCACCATATCCCTGGAGGTGCCCAGGTTGACGTTGATCTTTATGGACAGCCCCTCGCCGATGGCTGCGGGCTCCGCGTCATGGACGGGGTTGTGCGGCGCGCAGATGCGGCCGGAGGCTATCCCGTTGCGGATGAACTCCTCCGAAACCCCCTCCTTCCTTGCGATCTCCTTCATCAGGGGCGATACCTCGCCCCTGCGGGCCTGCTCCATGATGGTGCTCATGCGATATCGCCTGGACTATCCGCATCACGCTTTTAACAATTGTCGAAAAAGACAGGCGCCGGACGTCACTGCTCGAACCTGATTGCCCTGCGGACGGCTTCGACTGGCACCCCGTTCTCATCCGCCAGGCGGACCAGGTCGTCGTGCTCGGCCTTCCATTTGCGGACGCCGTAGCCCTCGGACACCTTGACCCTGACGTCCCCGTACTCCGTGTGGACGGTGACGATGCTCGACTCCATCTGGTAGCGCCTGTACTCGTGCATGCGCACGCCGATGGTGGATGTGCGCTCGAGGATCAACCTCGCCATACCGTCGGCCTCCCCCGGACGGCAGACGCAGGTCAGCAGGTACCCGGGGCGGCCCTTCTTCATGATGACCTGGGCGATGTACGCGTCCCTGGCCCCCTGGGCCATCAGGAGGTCGATGACCGGCCCGAGATCCTCCGGGGTCATGTCGTCTATGTTGCATTCGATTTGGAACACGGTGGGCAATGCTCCTCCCTGCTCGCCGATGAACGCCCTCACCATGCTGGCGGAGTCCTCACGGCTGCCGAAGCCGCATCCCACGCCCTCGGAGACCATCTGCGGCATGCCGTCGAACGATTCCGCGAAATGGCGGACTAAGGCGACCCCCGTGGGGGTGGCGAGCTCGCCCTCCTGGTCCCCGGAGAACGCGGGGACCCCCTCCAGCAGGACGGCGGTGGCGGGCGCCGGCACCGGGATCGTCCCGTGGGCGCATTCGACTGTCCCGAACCCGGTGCAGATTGGGGATGCCACTATGCGGTCCGGGGCCAGCCTCTCGATGAGCATGCAGGTCCCGACCACGTCGGCGATGGCGTCCAACATGCCCACCTCATGGAAGTGGACCTCCCCGACGGGCCTGCCATGGACGCGTGCCTCCGCCCCCGCGATCTCAGCGTAGATCTCCTTGGAATGGGATTTGACGAAGTCCGACACAGAGAGCGAATCGATGATTCCGAGGACGTCGTCCAGCTTTCTGTGGCTGTGACCGTGGCCGTGGAGCCCCTGGGCCTCCTCGGCGCCCATGGCGAGCACCTCCACCCTGATCCCCGACATGCCGCGCCTGGCGGCCTGCAGGACCCTGACCTCGACGTCCGGGATCCCCGCGCGGGAGACCATCTCCGACAGCTCCTCTGGGTCCTCCAGGAGCCCTGCGAGGGCCCCCTGGACCATGTCCCCGGCGACCCCCGACCTGCATTCCAAGTACAGTATCCTCATAGCGGCGCTGTCCTCCTGTCTATCATTGATGCGATGTACCCAGCCCCGAAGCCGTTGTCGATGTTCACGACGCTCACGTCCGAGGAGCAGGAGTTCATCATCGCCAGCAGCGCGGCGACGCCCTCGAAGGACGCCCCGTAGCCGACCGACGTGGGCACGGCGATGACGGGGACGTTCACCAGGCCCCCGACCACGCTGGGCAGGGCCCCCTCCATGCCGGCGACGGCCACCACGGCCCTCGCCCTGCTCAGGGGCTCCATGTTGGCGAGCAGCCGGTGGATACCGGCCACCCCTCCGTCGTAGATGCGATCCACCCTGCTGCCCAGGGTCTCCGCGGTGACCGCGGCCTCCTCGGCCACGGGTATGTCGCTGGTCCCCGCCGTCACGACGCAGACCGAGCTGTTGGGGGAGGGCTCAGGCGGCCTCCCTATGACTATGATGTTCGCCTTCTCGTGGTACACGGCATCGTCGAATGTCGAATGCACGAGCTCCCATGTACCTGGGCTGCAGCGGGTGATCATGGCGCACCCAGCACCGTTGTCTAGCAATGTGCCAGCAATCTTAACAGACTGCTCCGGGGTCTTCCCGGCGCCGTAGATCACCTCTGGAGATCCCGACCTTATCGCGCGGTGGGTGTCGACCTTCGCGAACCCCAGGTCGACGAACGGCTTGGTGCGGAGCATGCGCTCAGCCTCCTCGGGGGACAGCCTGCCGTCCCTCACAGCCTCCAGCATCTCCATCGGGGTCATTCGGATCTCCTGACGCCGTAGGTAACGCTATCGCAGTATTTGAGAAGGATTGCCTCCGCCTCCCGCCTCGTGGAATCCAGGAGGTGCATCTGGCCCTCTGGGACCTCGAAGCGCCCTGCAGACCCGTCGAACCTGAACCTGTGGCCGGTGAAGCCCAGGCCCCTGAGCTCCGCCTCGCAGTCGCGGATGCGCCGGAGGTCGGCCTCGGTTATGGCCGTGCCCGTCGCGAGCCTCGTCGCCAGGCAGGAATCGGATGGGAGGTCCCATGTAGGCAGCCCCGCCTCGCGGGACAGCGCCCTGACGTCCTCCTTGCTGAGCCCGCACTCCCTCAGCGGGGACACCACGCCGATCTCCTCCAGGGCCCTCATCCCGGGGCGCAGGGACGGGTCGTCCGTGGCGTTCGTGCCGTCGATGATGCATCCGCACCCGTCGGCCCCCGAACGGGCCGCTATCGCCGAGAAAACGGCCTTCTTGCAGAGATAGCAGCGGTCCTGGCCGTTGACGGCCACGCCGGGGACGGATAGGATGTCCAGGCGGATCACCGCCAGGGGGACGCCGCGCTCCTCGCAGAACGCCATCGCCCTCTCCGTCTCCCGCTCGGACTGGAACTGCGTCGCGACGGTGTACGCGCGGAAGTCGATCCCGGCCCCGATGCACTCGTGCAGCAGGAACGATGAGTCGCAGCCGCCCGAGAACGCCAGCGCAGGGCGGTCGAGGGATGCCAATGCTTCGCGGATGTCCTCCATGGTGGCGGATACCCCCTTCCGGACATAAATCGATGCCCGCCGCGCTCGACCAGCTCGACGATGTTCTCCCCCGCCTTCTCCGCCAGGGAGCGGGTCATCATCCCCAGCTCCAGGAAGGCGGCGTTATAGATGGCGTTGGGGACCAGGCAGGTGGGGGTGAGGTTCCCCCGGACCTCGTCGGAATTGATCCTGGACTGCTGGAATCCGTAGACGTCCATGGCCGATATCCTGCCCCCGAGGCGCTCGGCGTACCCCATGACTACGTCGCAGTCCGACTCTATCGCCACGTCCAGGTCGCCGTCGTCCCTCAGGGAGACGGTCACCCTGGCCTCGCGCTCGCAAGCCTTCATCACAGCCCTGGTGGTGGACGTCATGGTATCGCCCTCCAGACCGCGCTGCGCGGTCATAACGGTTGCGCCCCTTGCGCGTGCGCGCGCTAACGCGTTTAACACGCGCGCGTTTATATATGGCTGGAGCATTAGGGAGAGTGATACAATGGATGGGGAAATCAACAACCCTACGGGAGAAGACTACGACGCGGACAGCATCGTGGCCCTAAAAGGCCTAGAGGCTGTCAGGAAGAGACCCGGCATGTACATCGGATCCACGGACACCCGCGGACTCCACCACATGGTCTTCGAGGTCGTGGACAACGGCATAGACGAGGTCATGGCGGGCTACGCCACCAGGGTCTGGGTCACCATCAACGAGGACGGTTCCATCACCGTGAGGGACGACGGAAGGGGGATACCCACCGGGATCAACCACGAGGAGGGCAAGTCCGCGCTGGAGATGTGCCTGACCGACCTGCACGCGGGCGGGAAGTTCAACCAGAACAGCTACAAGGTCTCCGGAGGACTGCACGGAGTGGGAGTGTCCGTTGTGAACGCCCTCTCCGAGAAGCTCATCGCCACCGTCCACCGCGAGGGCAAGATCTGGATGCAGTCGTACAAGATCGGCGTGCCCGACGACGATGTCAAGGTCATCGGCGAGGCCGACGACCACGGGACCATCATCCAGTTCTGGCCGGACAAGGAGATGTTCGAGACCGTCACCTTCGACTACGGCACCCTGCAGAACAGGTTCAGGAACCAGGCGTTCCTGAACAAGGAGGCCACCATCGAGTTCGAGGACAGGAGGACCGGCAAGAAGGAGGTCTTCCACTACGACGGCGGCGTCTCAGAGTTCGTGCAGTACCTCAACAGGTCCAAGACGCCCATCCACCCCAATCCCATCCACTTCTCCGGGGAGAGGAACGGCGTCATCATCGACATCGCCATGCAGTACACCGACGGCTACAACGAGGAGATCGACTCCTTCGTGAACACCATCTTCACGCCCGAGGGCGGCACCCACCTGACGGGTTTCAGGACCTCCCTCACCAAGACCATCAACGACTACGGCAAGGCCAACAACCTCCTGAAGGACATCACCCTCGAGGGAGCGGACGTCAGGGAGGGCCTCACCGCCATCGTGAGCATCAAGATGTCGGAGCCCCAGTTCGAGGGGCAGACCAAGGCCAAGCTGGGCAGCAGCGTGGCCCAGGGGGCCGTCAGCGGCCTCATGAACGACAAGCTCGCCGAATACCTCCTGGAGAACCCCTCCGTGGCGCAGACCATCGTGAAGAAGGCCGTCTCCGCCTACGAGGGCAGGGAGGCCGCGAGGAAGGCCAGGGATGCCACCAGGAGGAAGAACGTCCTGGAGACCAACAGCCTGCCCGGCAAGCTCGCCGACTGCTCCGAGAGGGACCCCTCCAAGTGCGAGCTGTACATCGTCGAGGGGGACTCCGCAGGGGGCTCCGCGAAGCAGGGAAGGGACCGCGCGTTCCAGGCCATCCTCCCCCTGAGGGGGAAGATCCTCAACGTGGAGAAGGCCAGGCCGGACAAGCTGCTGGACCACGAGGAGATCAAGAACCTCGCCATCGCCATCGGAGGCGGCATAGGGAAGGAGTTCGACGTCTCCAAGATCAGGTACCACAACATCGTCATCATGACCGATGCGGATGTGGACGGCGCGCACATCGGCACGCTCCTCCTGACCCTGTTCTACAGGCAGATGAAGCCCCTCATCGAGGGCGGGCACGTCTACATAGCCATGCCCCCTCTCTACAGGGTCTACAAGGGCAAGAAGCAGGTCTACTGCTACAACGACGAGGAGATGGCGGCGGCCATGGCCGAGCTGGGCCAGGGCGCGAACGTCTCCAGGTACAAGGGTCTGGGAGAGATGAACCCGCAGCAGCTGTGGGAGACCACCATGAACCCCGAGACCCGCATAATGAAGAAGATCATGATCCAGGACGCGATCCTCGCTGACCAGCTTTTCTCCGTCCTCATGGGCGACGACGTGGAGCCCAGGAGGGAGTTCATCATCGAGCACGCCCACGAAGTGATCAACCTGGATGTGTGATACCATGGACGGAGAGAGGAAGCTCATCAACCAGACGATCGAGAACGAGATGCAGCGCTCGTACATCGACTACTCCATGAGCGTCATCGTCGGGCGCGCGCTGCCCGACGTGAGGGACGGCCTGAAGCCGGTCCACAGGAAGATCCTGTTCGCCATGGACAATCTCTCGCTCACCTACAACCGCCCCCACAAGAAGTCCGCCACCGTGGTCGGAGAGGTCCTTGGTAAGTACCACCCCCACGGCGACTCCGCCGCCTACGACGCCATGGTGAGGATGGCCCAGCCGTTCTCCCTGAGGTACCCCCTCGTGGACGGCCAGGGTAACTTCGGATCCGTGGACGGCGACTCCGCGGCCGCCATGAGGTACACCGAGGCCAGGATGACCAAGATGGCCAGCGACCTGATGGCCGACCTGGACAAGGACACCGTCGACATGGTCGACAACTACGACGGATCGCTCAAGGAGCCCTCCGTCCTGCCCTCCAAGTTCCCCAACCTGCTGGTGAACGGCTCGGACGGTATCGCGGTCGGAATGGCCACCAAGATGCCCCCGCACAACCTCAGGGAGGTCTGCGAGGCCATCGCCCACACCATCGACAACCCCGACGCCACCGTCGACGACCTGATGCAGTTCGTCAAGGGCCCCGACTTCCCCACCGGCGGCACGATCTACGGCCTCTCCGGGATCAGGTCCGCATACGAGACCGGCCGCGGCAGGCTCAAGGTCAGGGCCAACACCCACTTCGAGGAGATGGGCAACGGCAAGGAGAGGATCATCGTCGACGAGATCCCCTACCAGGTCAACAAGGCCATGCTGATCATGCAGATCGCCGACAGGGTCAAGACCAAGGAGATCGAGGGCATCACCGACCTCAGGGACGAGTCCGACAGGCACGGCATGCGCATAGTCATCGAGCTCCACAAGGACGCGATCCCCAACGTGGTCCTGGAGAACCTGTTCAAGAAGACCAACATGGAGGTGACCTTCGGGGTGATCAACATCGCCCTGGTGGACAACAAGCCCTCCCTGCTGAGCCTCAAGGCGCTGATCTCCCACTACATCGACCACCGCAGGAGCGTCGTCATCAGGAGGACCAAGTTCGACCTCGCCCAGGCGGAGAAGCGCTTCCACATCCTCGAGGGCCTCATGAAGGCCATCAACATGCTCGACGAGACCATCGAGCTGATCAGGGCGTCCCCGGATGGGGAGACCGCCAACGCCGGGCTCCAGGACCTGCTGGGCATCGACGAGGAACAGGCTAAGGCCATCCTCGACATGAGGCTCCAGAAGCTGACCGGCCTGGAGCTGGACTCCATCAAGAAGGAGTACGAGGACCTCATCATCCTGATGGACGACCTGAAGGACATCCTGGCCCACGACGCCAGGGTCAGGGAGATCATCAAGTCCGAGCTGAGGGAGATGTCCGAGGCCTACGGCGACGACAGGCGCACCGTCATCGACCCCAACGCCATCGACACCGACGAGGAGGACCTGATCCCCAGGGAGCAGGTCGTCATCACCATCTCCAATGACAACTACATCAAGAGGATCCCGCTGAGCACCTACAGGCAGCAGGCCAGGGGAGGCGTCGGCCTCACCGCCATGCAGACCAAGGAGGAGGACCACGTGGCCTCGATGTTCGTCACCTCGTCCCACGACTACGTGATGTTCATCACCAACCACGGCAGGCTCCACTGGCTGAAGGGATACAGGATCCCCGAGGGCAGCAGGCAGTCCAAGGGCAAGCCCATCGTGAACCTCCTGGCGGACCTGGAGGAGGGCGAGAAGGTGGTCAACACCGTCTGCGCCGCCGAGTTCCCCGAGGACGAGTTCATGGTCTTCTGCACGCGCAGGGGAGTGGTCAAGAAGACCGCCATGGCCGCCTACGGCAACGTCAGGTCCAGGGGCATCAAGGCGATCAAGCTGGACGATGACGACGAGCTCATCGAGACCGCCGTCACCAGGGGCGACGAGCAGATCATAATAGCCAGCGCCTCCGGACAGGCCGTCAGGTTCGACGAGTCCGAGATCAGGGCCACCGGCAGGGACACCATGGGCGTCAAGGGGATGACCCTCGACAAGGGCGACATGGTGGTATCCATGGCCGTGGTGAAGGGCGGCGACAGGCTGCTGACCGTGTCCGAGAACGGGTACGGCAAGATCTCCGACGTGGACGAATACCGCCTGGTGCACCGCGGCGGCAAGGGTGTGATCACCATCAAGACCGACGAGCGCAACGGCATGGTCGTGAGCGTCCGCAAGGTCAACCCCGGCGACCAGCTCATGCTGACCTCCAAGTCCGGGAAGATCATCCGCATGAACACCGACGAGATCCGCGAGACCGGGCGCAACGCCAAGGGGGTCAGGATCATGGACATGCGCGACGGCGACAAGGTCACCGCCGTGGAGCCTGTCATGTCCCAGGAGCAGGAGGACGAGGCCACCGGAGACGCCCCTGCGCCCGCACCGCCCTCCGAATGAAACGATCGGGCCCTGGGCACCCGCCCGGGGCTCGATATCTTTATAAACGGGATGGCAATAGGGAGGAATCACGCCGTGGTAACTCAGTTGGGAGAGTGCAAGACTGAAGATCTTGAAGTCGCTGGTTCGAGCCCGGCTCACGGCACCATACCTTCTCTCACATCCATCAGGAGACCCCCCTATGGAGCCCGATATCGTCCTCATCGACATGCGCACGTGCCAGCTCACGATGGCGCAGGTCATGGAGGAGATCAAGCGGCTGAAGCTCGAGTACCCGGACCACGAGATAATCATGGACGGGGACGCTTACGCGATAGTCGCCAGGAGGAAGCAGCGATGGGGCGCGGCAGGATCACCATAGGATTGTACAACTCATACGACCAGAACTTCAGGGAGCCCCACCGCAGGACGATAGCCCGCGCGGGGGACCTGGCGATGGCCTTCGATATGAATCTGGCACTGTTCGGTTTCCCCATCCCCGAGGAGACCAGGACTCCTGTCGAGGTGGCCGAATGGATCGCCGGCACCACCAGCATCGGCGCCCACGGCGGCTACTTCATGGAGCTGGCCTAGAAGGGCAGGTTCATGAAGTTCCCGTACCCGGACAAGGGCTTCCCGCCGCAGCTCGGCGAGCCTGTGCTGACCACCAGCAAGCCGGATCCATCCAAGCGGCTGGACCTTGACGGATTGATCGGCATGGTTGAGAGGGGGCAGAGCGTCCTCCTTGTCTTCGGCATCGGCCCCCACGGCGTCCCGAAGAAGACCGCCTCCATACCCAGATACAACATCGACATCACGCCCGGCGGGTTCTCCCTCGAGACCTGCACCGCGCTCGGGGCCGTCTGCGGGGCCATCAGCGCCAGGCTGGCGCGAGCCGAACAATATATCTGCAGACCTACATGGCATCCAGTATGACGACCATGAACGCGAAAGCGCTGGCCGCAATCGGCATCGTGATCCTGGCCGGTGCCGTCGCAGCGATCTTCCTCCTCGGCGACAACGAAGCCACCTGGCCCGATGACGACGCGGAATACAGGGAGGTCGGGGCCACCGCCTTCATGTACTCGCCCGACGCGGACAAGCAGAGCACCGTGACCCTCCGCTATTACGAGGATTCCCCCAGCATCCCCTACATCAGCATGAGTGAATACTATGACAAGCTCCAGAAGGAGAATCTGACCGCCTACCACGAGGGCAACGGGATATTCACCCTCGACAACCACAAGAAGGGGGCCGGCAGCGCCACCCTGGATTTGAACAAGCGCACCATCTCCAGCGACAATTACCATAAGTTCAGGGACATCACGAATGTGAACAGCGAGGAGAAGGGCGTCGATTTCCCGCTGATCAAGACCGTGGACGAAGCATCCCTCAAATCGGCCGATACTGTCACCATCGATCTGGCGAAATACGGCATAACCGTCCATACCGACAAGGGCTCCAAGGACATCTGGATGCCGTTCCAGACCGTGGCGGACCTCTTCATCAACGGCAACAACTACTACGCTTTCATCATCGGCGATGGCGCATTCTTCATCGACAGCAGCTGTATCATGGGGAGCAGGTACTTCTTCACGGACGAGCAGGTCCTTTCCCGCATGTACGCCATGATCTCCGAGAACTGGCAGAGGCCCGCGGAAATGTGCGAATACTCGTATAACGAGATGTGCCTCGTATTCGATCTGTTCTACGGCAAGCCCGGCCTGGGAGCCATATCCGATCTCCAGGCGAAATACGGCCTGGACAAGGCCCTGGACATGTACGATGACAACACGCGCCTGCTCAAGGAGTACCTGAAATCCCCCGAATGGTCTTCCTACCTGGCCGGGATGAAGCGCCTGAGCGATTTCCTGTACGACGGAGGCCACACGAACACCGGGGCCTGGCTCTCATCCATCAACAATCTGGGATCCAAGGATCATATGAAGGAGTTCATCGAAGAGGTGAATGACAAGGCGGCTAAGATAACCGGCCCCGCGCTCCCCGCCAAGAATGCCGAAAGCGAACTCAACAGCCTCAGGACCTTCACATGGAAGATGGAGCGCCTCGGTCCCGGTGCCGCCTACTACGAAGAGGGCGACACCGCAGTCTACATCTTCAATTCGTTCGACCTCGACATGGAGGGCTGGACCAATTACATGAAAGACGGCGGCGAACTGCCCAATGATTGCATCGGGTACCTGTACAGAGCGCTCAAGAAGGCCGATTCGAATGCCGCCATAGACAAATTCGTCATCGACCTCACCACCAACAAGGGAGGCTACGTCTCAGATACCATCCTGATGAACGGGCTGATGACGGCCGACAACGTACTGTATCAGACCCTGAACACCCTGATGGATCAAGTCAGCCAGTTCGAGATCGCCTGCGACATCAACCTCGATGGCAAATTCGACGAGAAGGACCACGAGAAGCCCTACCGCTTCGACTACGGGATCCTGACCAGCACGGTATCGTACTCCAGCGGCAACCTCATGCCAGTGATGGCACAGCACAACGGCATCATGATCCTGGGCGAGAGCTCCGGAGGAGGCTCGTGCAACATGGAGGTCGGCTCCTCGGCCGACGGGATGTTGTTCTCGATCTCCGCTTCCGAGAAGACAGTCATCGGCTACGGAGAGGAAGGATACGACGAGAACGCCGTGGAGAAGGGGACCGTTCCCGATGCGGTCCTCGTCATCAAGAACCCGGACGGCACCGTCGACTACTCCGGCATGTACGACATCAAAACCATAAGCGAGAAGATGGAAGAGTTCTACGCCGAGGCGCGAACTCCCATCGGTGCGGCCCCGCTTGGGGCCGTACCACTATTTTTTATCCCACTGCACAATCGCCCCACCATGGTAAGAGAAGCGCGCTGCTCCCACATCCTGGTGGACTCCCAGCAGGAAGCTTACGACATCTACAACCAGATCAACGCCGGTGCCAATTTCGCCCAGCTGGCCATGCAGAGGTCCAAGTGCCCCTCCAAGTACAAGGGCGGGGACCTGGGCTGGTTCGGCCGCGGCCAGATGGTCAAGCCCTTCGAGGATGCCGCCTTCGGTTACAACGTCGGCGACATGACCGTCATCCAGACCCAGTTCGGCTGGCACGTCATCTACATCACCGGCCAGAGGCGAGACCGCCCCTGTGACCGGCAAACCACTTCCCCTTCTTCGCCCTCTGAGCAGCTCCTCCATGGAACAGCCCAGGGCCTTTGACAGGACATATATGCTCTCGGCTTGGGCCTTGCAGGGATCCAGGCTCCCCTGCTCATAGGCGCGGATCGTGGCCAGGCTGATACCGGTGATTTCCGATAGTCTCCTCTGTGTCAGCCCGAGCCTCTTCCTCCTGACTTTGATTATGCTATCCATAACCAGGCGCCGCCCTATCAATTCGTTCACTTTAGAGATGTCGGCTTCATGATAGGGGTTGTAAAGACCCATCAATTCCCTGATCGGAATCGATTCGAACAGCTCCCTGAAGCTGCGGAACCAGAACCATTGTGCATATGCGGCCACATAGCCCGCCCAGTACTCCTTGCCGGGCGGATGCAGCGGGTCGATGTCCAGGATGCCCTCATCCCCCATGATCGACTGCAATAGCTCCGTGCCTGACATCCCCACGATGTATCTGTGCTCCCCCTTGTAGA
Organism: Thermoplasmata archaeon; assembly: GCA_015063135.1. Lineage (GTDB taxonomy): Archaea > Thermoplasmatota > Thermoplasmata > Methanomassiliicoccales > Methanomethylophilaceae > Methanoprimaticola. The sequence continues at coordinate 3,084 of SUTA01000019.1, read as the reverse complement.
TCGAGTCCGCTGCACTGGAGCCGATGAGCATATCCTGGAATTCTTCCGGCTCCATGCCCATCTGACGCAGAGCGATGTCGAACATCTTGCCGAAATTTCCCATTACGAACGTGACATAATCCTCATGATAGCCGTGGATCATCCTTGCTCACCGTCCCTCTCAGCAGATCCAGCATCGTTATCTCCTCGGGGTCGAAGGGCTGGAAGCGGATCAGCCTGTATGCGGCCCTTGCCTCATCCTCCCTGGACCTGCGGGTTCTATAGAATCTCTCCGCCTCGCAGATCGTATATCCCTTGAATCTCAGGGCATCGAATGCGCATGGGGATCTGACCATGAACTGCTTGCCCAGGTCCCCAAGCCTGATCGCCTGGGAAAGGCGCTCGATGCTTAGGGTTCCTGAAATGAAATCCTGGGCATAGCGGAAATAAGAATCATCGGCGCGGTATCCCACTATGCAGTCGAACCCTTCCAGATCTATGTGATAATTATCGATGAGGAACCTCTTGGATGCATCTGCAATTTCGGAGGATATATCGAAAGTGCGATTCTCGATCAGCATCGTTATCCAATGCAGAATAGAATACCTGCCTGAGTCGAGATACAATATGCTCAATCCCGATTCGTCGACCTCATACTGGTTGCAGTATCCGTCGGAATTCTCCCCGCAGGCCCATTCCATCGCCAATTCCTGGACCTCGGTGCAATAGAATCCCTGTCCATAGTCGTTATGGATCCTCCCCCGCCCGAATTGGGGATGCTCCACAATCTGCGATGAACCATGATATAGTACTATCATACTAGTATTTTGAATATAATCAGTACTATTATACTATTACTATATCCAGAGAGCTCAAGCTAACGATCGGGTGCGTAAATCCAATCACGGCATCGGTAGTGGTCGTAAAGGATGTTCCCGGGCTCCAAGAGCACTCCCGCGCCCTTCTGGACCCTTCCCACGACCTCCGCGTTGGGGTTCTCCTTGGCGATGGCCTCTGCCTCGTCCGCGGGAGCGATGATGGTGAATCCCATGCTCATGTTGAGGGTCTGGTAGATCTCCTTGTCCTCGACCTCCCCCATCTCCTGCAGCACCTTGAAGATGGGCGCGGGCTTGACGGGGTCGCTGATGACGTACTGCAGGCCCTCCTTCATGCGGAGGATGTTCCTGAGGCCGCCGCCGGTGATGTCGACGAGGCCGTGGACCTCGTGCTTGGACGTGATGTCGAGGACCTGCTTGACGTAGATCTCCGTAGGGGTGAGGAGCTCCTCGCCGATGCTCTTGGAGAGGCCGGAGACCTTGTCGGTCCACTTCAGGCCGTTGGCCTCGACGATCTTCCTGGCCAGGGTCAGGCCGTTGGAGTGGATTCCTGAGGATCTGAGGGACACGATGAGGTCCCCCTCGGCGCAGGTGGCGCCGGTGATGATCCTGTCCTTCTTGACGTATCCGAGGCAGGTTCCCGAGAGGTCCAGGCCGTTGACGAGCTCCGGGAGGACGGCTATCTCCCCTCCGACGATCTCCATGTTGGACAGCTCCGCGCCCTTCTGGAGGCCGATGCCGACCTCCCTGGTGATGTCGTCGTTTGGCTTGTCGATGGCGATGTAATCCACGAATGACGTGGGCTCGGCGTTGACGCAGATGGTGTCGTTGACGTTCATCGCGATGCAGTCGATGCCGACGGTGTCCCACTTGTTCAGGGCCTCGGCGATGAGCAGCTTGGAGCCCACCCCGTCGGTGGCCATGGTGATGTACATGTCGCCGAAATCGATCAGGCTGGCGAACAGCCCGGGCATGCGCACGGCCTGCCCTATGCCGTCCCTCTTGTATCCCAGCTCGTCAACCAGCGCCTTGATCGCACTGGATTTCTGATCGATGTTGACTCCCGATTTGGCGTACGTCCATCCGCTCATCTTAACCCTGTGCGCGCATGGGATTATCGTATAATTAATGTCGCGCCACGCGGCATCCAGACGTTCGGGCCGTGAGCTTGGCCTTCACGGCATCCACTAGCTCCTGCTCCATCCCGATGACGCTCATGACCAGGCCGCGGGCGTGCTCCTCCTCGGAGAGCACGGCTTCGATGCTCGACCGCTCCGAGCCATTGTAGATGACGTAGCATGCGGAGGCCCCTATGATCACGGCGACCGCCAGCACGGCCGCGATCCCGATCCGTCTGTCCATGGATACGCCAGGGTTCGGAGATATACAAAGTATAGAGTTTGATAAATGACCAGCAACAAAAACGAGCGGCAAGCTCTTCGAGGGTGAGTGCAAGGACTGAAAAAGTGCGACATTCATTCTCGATCGCTAAACAGGAGCGAATGCCGCATGAGATACATTGGCCTAGATGTACATAAGGATAATATCACGGCTTGCGTGCTCACGAGCACTGGCAAGCCGAAGTTCGAGAAGGATTTCATCAAGGATTCAGAATCCTGGAATCTTTCCGAGCTGATGGAATACGGTGACAAGGACGGATTCTGCGTGATGATGGAATCCGGGACGTACGCGTATCAGCCGTTCAGATTCTTCTCCGACCGGGGTGTGGAGACCCATGTCGTCCACGCCCAGGCGCTGAAGGTCATCACGCAATCGGACAAGAAGACGGATAAGAAGGACGCGTACACGATCGTGAGGATGCTGAGGCTGTGGAAGAAGGGGGAGATCGACCTGCAGATGGCGTTCATGCCCACGAGGGAACAATGCGAGCTGAAGGACATATGCAGGTACCGCGAGGAGATCTCGAAGAAGATCGGCGACGAGACCAGGAGGATCAAATCCCACATGTCCAGGAACTGCCAGCATCTTCCGGATGATTTCGACAACTTCCAGGCCAGGAAGGCCAGGGACTATGTGAGGTCCGCCTTCCCGGCGGACATCACGCTGATGAGGCGCATGGCAGACCTCGAGAGGCTGTTCGAGGAGAGGGATCACGTCCAGAAGGAGGTGGAATCCAGGCTCCCGGGTTCCAGGGAGGTGGAGATCCTGACGACCATTCCCGGAATCGCCAGGCAGACGGCCGTCCAGATAATGTCCATGATAGTGGACATCGACAGGTTCGACGATTCTGAGAAACTATGCGCATACT
>SUTA01000018.1 GCA_015063135.1 Thermoplasmata archaeon | reverse complement strand
CTGCTTCTAAGCCCACCTCCCGGTTGTTTTAGACTGCCGACGCCATTTCGTATTACACTTGACCGAAATTTAGGGACCTTAACTATAGTCTGGGTTGTTTCCCTTATGGCCACCAAGCTTACCCCGGATGGCCTCACACCCGACGTCTACGGTGAACGCAAGTTCGGAGTTTGACAAGATACCGAGGAATTTCTTCCCCTAAGTACCCAATCGGTGCTCTACCTCACATTCTACCTCGATCGAGGTCTAGCTGCGACTAGTTTCAGGGGGAACCAGCTATTTCCGGCCTAGATTGGCCTTTCACCCCTATACCCAAGTCATCCAAACGATTTGCACATCAGAACTGGTTCGGTCCTCCACCTCCCCTTCGAGAGGCTTCAACCTGCTCAGGCATAGATCGACCGGCTTCGGGTATCCGCACCATTGACTCCTCGCGAGCACACGATGTCCCTCGTAAAAAACTGCGGACAATCGGTTTCCCTTCGGCTTCCCAATTGAATGGTTAACCTCGCCAATGACCAGAACTCCCTGGATCGTTTTTCGAAACGAACAATATAACACTGGTCTGCTAATAATAGCTTCTTCCCTTTGATGCTATATAAATCTTTGACCGCATGGTTTCAGGTCTTTTTACCTCCCGTTAAGGGTACTTTTCAGTTTTCGCTCACGCTACTACTACACTATCGGACTAGAGACGTATTTAGGGTTGGAAGTGAATGCCTCCCAAATTCACGCGCGATATCCAACGCACGCTACTCGAGAACATCTTCAATCTCCATGCTCGCCTTCCTCTACGGGGCTATCACCCTCTGTAGCCTGGTTTTCCAACCAAGTGCGAGTATTCGAGTTTAGGAGTAAAAGAGTCTACAACACCACACCTCCCTTACCTTTCGATAAGGGATTCGGTTTGCCCTATACCGCGTTCGATCGCCTTTAATAACGGTATCTCGGTTGATTTCTTTTCCTGCGGGTACTAAGATGCTTCAATCCCCCGCGTTCCCAATCATTACTGATTATTCCGAAGAATAGGAAGTCCCATTAGGTCATCATCGGATCATAGGCTTCTTGCACCTACCCGACGCATATCGCAGCTTGACACGACCTTCTTCAGCGCTCTAGCCGAACCATCCCCCATGCGGCGTAGCATCGCCGCTGGCGTATGATCTAGCACACGTCCAGGTTTCGTATGATTGGAAATCATCGGGCTTGATCCGTACTCATCCTCCTTTACCGGAGCCCTATTCCACTTCCCCCGATCAGGACCTCTGTCAGGGTGCATGACTTGATTCGATTTGAATCTCCCAACCCGTTTGGGTTAGGCGCGAAATTCCCGTAGATTGAGGAGGTATATAAGCCTTCTCATTCACGGGATTTCTCCCATGTCAATCGTTCGCGATCCACCGCACCTAAGTGCCGGACCACGCTACGTTCTGACATAGCGCAAAACCCCTTACATACATTTCCTATTTAAACCTTTCCGTTATGGCTCCGCCGAAAACCACGAATTTAGGAATGGCCAGTATTTCCGCTGGACAAATATCGGAGTTTTCTGACGATTCCTTCATTTTCAGGGGGCGAAGACCACCATGACGAGGTCCGGGATCTTCCTGCGGAGCTCCCGGTAGTCCGCGAAGTGCAGCCGGACGGAATCGTCCCTGGTCTTCCTCTTCCCGAGGATCTCCGCGATGACATCCGATTCCATCCTGCCGTCCACCCTCCACGAGCCCTGCTCGCCTGCGGTGTCCGTCGTGACGTATATCGGGATGCGCAGGTTGTACGCGCCCATACGCGCGCATACCTCCCATAAGAGGTCTATCTGATCCTGCGGCACTTCGACGATGGACCCGTCCCTGACCTTGTACGTGCGGATCCCCTCGTCCACCATGCGCTCGATGGTCATGCGCTCTGTGGCGAGGTTGCGGTTGAGCTCGGACATGATCGACCGGACGTATCCCTCCTCATCCATGCTCCCCGAATACTATTCTATTATAATATAGGTAGAAGACGGGCCTCATCCTACGGCTGCCGGGAGGGGGGATCGCGCGTCCCGGACGGAGCGCCCGTACCTCCAGAATATTACCACGCAGACCAATGCCAGGACCGTTATCAGGACGCTGAAGAGGATCAGGCCCTGGTGGAAAGTGTTGTAGAGCTGATCCGAGGACACGCCTGCCATGAAGACCATCATGAAGATCGTGCCGTTGATCTTGGAGAACTGCCTCAGGAAATTGTTCATCGAGGACGCGTCGTTGCGGTCCCCCTCGTCAACGGTGGACATCATGATGGCCATGTTGGGGGCCGTGAACAGCGCCGATGCCAATCCGGCGGCGATGAACACCGCGCTGATCAGGATCATATCCTCCAGCCCCTCTCCCCTGACGGCGGCGAAGGACAGGACGGAGAAAACCGCTAGGACCAGGCCGAGGGTGACGGCCGCGACCTACGGCCCCCACCGTATCTCTTGGTGACCAGCGGGGTGAACGCGGCGGTGATTATCGGCGTGACCATCTGGAATACTATTACCAGTTCCAGCAGCCCGTTGTCCTCGGTAAACTGGACGTAGCTGAAAGTCAGCTGAGTCACGTTGTACACTATGGTGAACAGGACAACGCATCCGATGCACGCGGTCTTGAACGCCCTGTTCCCGAACAGATCGTAGTTGAAGACCCAGTTGTCGCGATTGCGCTGCCTGAGGAAGAACACGACCAAGAGGGCGGCTCCCGCCAGGACCAGCCAATGGCGGCCCATGGATATTGTTCCCAGCCCGTACAGGATCATGAATATGCCGAAGGCAAGCAGCACGTTATCCAGGAATTTGGGATCGAATCCGGATTTCCTCGTATTGGGGACGCGCCAGACCATCGCCATGGCCAGGATGGACAGCGGTATCAGCGGGATGCAGAGGGACTGCCATCCGAAGATGGGCGTGCAGACGTAGCCCAGTATGATCGCCACCACCGTGGCCAACTGGCTGAAGACCACGTTCAGACCCATGTTCCTGTCCAGCCTGCCTTCCTTGGAGAGATCCGTCAGCAGCGAAACCATCGTCACGTACAGGAACGACATCCCGGCACCCTGCATCATGCGCAGGACGACCGCGACCTGGAAGGACATCGTGAAGAAGATGAGGATGGACGTCACGGCGGTTATGGCCAGACCGGCGACCATGATGTTCCTCTTCCCGAAGCGGCTCGCGAGAGAGGACGAGAACGTGCTCATGGCGAATGTGGAGATCACCGGGGACCATGTGAACAGGAGGGCCACGTCGTTGCCTATGTCCAGCGACTCCGATATGTCGTCCAGGCTGACGGCCACCATCATGAGGGAATACGTGGTGATGAAGGATGCCAGCAGGCATGCCGCTACCCCGAGTCAATCCCTATCCAGACCCATCGGACCATCTCCGGTAATGCATGCCGGATGTCTTCTAAGGATATACAGTTTGGTAGGCTCCCCAATCACCATTATAAGCCGCCCATCCCATCCAGGGGCACTATGGACGACCGCATCCAGCAGGCCCTGGCGAGCCACCCCTGCTTCAACGAGGAGGCCCACCGCCGTTTCGCGCGCATGCACATACCCGTGGCGCCGAAGTGCAACATCCAATGCAGCTACTGCAACCGCAAGTACGACTGCAGCAACGAGTCCCGGCCCGGGGTGACCAGCGAGGTTCTCACGCCGGAGCAGGCCGTGGAGAAGGTCCGCGCCGTGAAGGCCAGGATACCCGAGCTCAGCGTCATCGGCATCGCCGGCCCGGGGGACCCCCTGGCCAACGAGGAGACCTTCAGGGCCCTGGAGCTCATCGGGAAGGAGTTCCCGGACCTCACGCTATGCGTGTCGACCAACGGGCTGGCTCTCCCAGGGAACTCGAGGAGGCTGTACGACCTCGGGGTGAGGTTCGTCACCGTCACCATGAATGCCGTCGACCCCGAGGTCGGAGCGAAGGTGTACGAGTTCGTCAGGGGACCGGATGGCACCCTGAAGGGTACCGAGGCCGCGAGGCTGCTTATCGAGAGGCAGCTGCAGGGCGCGAAGGAATGCGTGGACCTCGGCATGGTCGTGAAGATCAACATCGTCATGATCCCCGGGATCAACGACTCCCACATCCCCGAGCTGGTTAAGAGGGTCAAGGAGCTCGGAGCCTACATAGTCAACATCCTCCCGCTGATCCCCGTGGACGGCACGAGGTTCTCGGACCTCAGGGCGCCGACGCCCCAGGAGAGGAAGGAGCTCATGGACATCTGCGGCCTCGACATCAGGATGATGAGGCACTGCAGGCAGTGCAGGGCCGATGCCATCGGGAAGCTGGGCGAGGACAGGTCCCAGGAGTTCAGGGGCTGCGGATGCGGCCCGGCCGATGAGGACGAGGGCGTGGAGATGGCCCTGAAGGTCAAGGACGACGGCAGGATCGCCGTGGCCACCACCGACGGGATCAACGTGGACGGGGGCTTCGGGAACGCCCGCGAGTTCAGGATCTACGACCTCAGGGACAGTGGCCTCGTGGAGGTCGACGTGCGCAGAGCCAGCGACGAGCTCACGGTCCGTGGCACGGACCACAAGGCGCACCTCCGCGGCATAGCCTCCATGCTGTCCGACTGCGGAACCGTCGTCGTCCTGGAGATCGGCCCGCTGGCCGAGAAGATGCTGAATGCCCACGGCGTCAGGATAGTCCTGGCGGACGGCCCGTTCAGGGATGCCCTCAGGAACCGAGCCGTCTCTCGCGAATGCGCGTGCGCGCATACGTCAGTATTTATAGGACGTCCCATAGTAACCCGCAGAAGTGTTATCATGGACGCCCAACAGATGAGAGACACCTATGTCGATTTCTTCAAGAGCAAGGGCCACGCCTACATCAGGTCCGCCCCCCTCATACCCGAGAACGACCCGACCGTGCTGTTCACCACCGCCGGCATGCACCCCCTGGTCCCGTACCTGCTGGGGCAGAAGCACCCCGCCGGAAAGAGGCTCGTGGACTTCCAGAAGTGCGTCAGGACCGGGGACATCGACGAGGTCGGTGACGCCAGCCACCTCACGTTCTTCGAGATGCTGGGCAACTGGTCCCTGGGCGACTACTTCAAGAAGGAGTCCATCGCCTGGAGCTACGAACTCCTCACGGACGTCCTGAAATTCGACCCGGACCACCTCGCGGTCACCGCCTTCGAGGGCGAGGGCGACATCCCCAGGGACACCGAGACCGCCGAGCTCTGGAAGAGCCACGGCCTCAGGGACGACCAGATATACTTCTACGGCAGGGAGGACAACTGGTGGGGCCCCGCCGGCCAGACCGGTCCCTGCGGACCCGACACCGAGATCTTCTACGATGACGGCAGGCCCAAGTGCGGCCCCAGTTGCGGGCCCTCCTGCCACTGCGGGAAGTTCACGGAGATCTGGAACAACGTCTTCATGCAGTACAACAAGAACGCAGACGGCACCTTCACGCCCCTGTCGCAGAAGAACGTCGACACCGGCATGGGCCTGGAGAGGGTCATCCGCATCCTGAACGGGAAGGAGACCGTCTACGACACCCCCCTGTTCGCCGGGATCATCGGCAAGGTCGAGGAGCTCTCCGGGAAGAAGTACGGCTCCGACGAGGAGACCACCAGGGCGTTCCGCATCATCGCCGACCACCTCAGGGCGGCCACCTTCATCCTGGGCGACGGCGTCGTCCCGGCCAAGATCGGCCAGGGCTACATCCTCAGGAGGCTCATCAGGAGGGCCAGCAGGTACCTGTCCAAGCTGGGCGTCGACAGGGTCTGCATGAGGGAGATCTCCGAGGTCATCGTCTCCGAGTACTCCGCGGCCTACCCCGAGCTGGAGAGGAACAAGGACTTCATCTACACCAACATCACCGCCGAGGAAGAGAAGTTCCAGAGGACCCTGACCAAGGGCCTGAGGAGGTTCAACGAGATGGTCGCCGAGCACCAGGGCGAGTACCTGGACGGCGAGAAGGTGTTCCACCTCTACGACACCTTCGGATTCCCCATCGAGCTGACCCAGGAGCTCGCGGCCGAGAAGGGCCTCAAGGTCGACCTGGAGGACTTCGACAAGAGGTTCAAGACCCACCAGGACGCCTCCAGGGGCGACGGCGGCACATTCAAGGGCGGGCTGGCCGACCACAGCGAGGAGACCACCAAGCTGCACACCGCCACCCACCTGCTCAACGCGGCGCTGAGGAAGTTCGTCAGCCCCGACATCCACCAGAAGGGATCCAACATCACCGCCGAGAGGCTCAGATTCGACTTCAACCTCGACAGGAAATGCACCCCCGAGGAGCTCAAGCAGATCGAGGATTGGGTCAACGAGCAGATCAGGAGGGAGCTGGACGTCGTCTGCGTCGAGATGCCCTACGAGCAGGCCCGCGAGGAGGGCGTCGAGGGAGTGTTCACCGAGAAGTACGGCGAGATCGTCAAGGTCTACAGGATCGGCGATGTCTCCGCCGAGATGTGCGGCGGACCCCACGTCTCCAACACCAGGGAGCTCCAGGGATTCAAGATCAAGAAGGAGGAGAGCTCCGCGGCCGGGGTCAGGAGGATCAAGGCCGTCGTCGGCAAGTTCGACTGAAACCCATTCCCGGCCGTCTGGCCGGGGTTCCCATTTATCTATCGTTAAGTCATTTCCAAGCATATGGAGATCGGCAGGTTCCAACCGCTGGCCATCATCGGCGCGGCCGTTATCGGAATTGCCCTGGGCACTCTGCTGGGCATCGACGGCACCCCCGCGATGGCCATCGAGATCCCCCTGATGGCGCTGCTGTTCCTGCTCTTCCTGGGCGTGGACCTGGGTGCCATCAGGAAATCGCTCTCCAACTTCAGGTTCGCGGCATCCGCCTTGGCCCTGAACTTCATTCTGACCCCCTGCCTGGCATTCGGCCTAGGATTGCTGTTCTTCGGCGACGAGCCCGACATCCGCATCGGACTGATCATGCTCCTGGCCACCCCCTGCACCGACTGGTACCTGGTGTTCACGGGCATGAGCAGGGGCAACGTCGAGCTGGGGCTGTCCATCCTGCCGCTGAACCTCACACTGCAGATCGCCCTGATGCCCGTGTACCTGTTCGTCTTCATGGGCAGCGAGATCGACATGGACGTCCCGTCGCTGCTCTGGAGCATGGTCATGGTCCTGGCCATCCCGTTCGTGTTGGCACTCGTGGTGAAGAGGGTCGCTGGCACGCAGAGGATCGAACCCGTCCTGGACGCCCACGGGGACAACCTGCAGATCCTGTTCCTGTGCATCGCGGTGGCCATGATGTTTGCCGGCGAAAGCAGGGACCTCCTGGACAACACGTCCCTGCTGCTAGAGATGTTCATCCCGCTGATGATATTCTTCGCCAGCCTGCTGACGGTATCGCAGCTCCTCGGCAGGGCGGAGGGGTTCCCGTATCCGGACTGCACCGCGCTGTCGTTCACATCCCTGGCGAGAAACTCGCCCCTCTCCCTGGCAATCGCCGTGGCCGCCTTCCCCGACCAGCCGCTGGTATCCCTGGCACTTGTGATAGGACCGCTCATCGAGCTGCCCATCCTGTCGCTGATATCATGGGCGCTGCTGCGCACGGAGAAGACGTACAGGCCTTTCGGGAAACGCCGCTCAGTCGAAGAGCGACCCGCAGCGAATCGGCGGGTTACATATCACCAATGATGGAAATAATGATGAGTGGACTGGGCGCGATTTGAACGCGCGACTTCCTGCTTGCAAAGCAGGCGATCTTCCAGCTGATCTACCAGCCCTTAAGGCTCCCTATTTTCATGTCGCTTATATATTTTTCCGAGTTGCCGCGTGAGAACGCATTGGTTTTTCAATGCACAAAAACGTGCGAATGTACCGAAATTGCACCTTTTTCTGCATTATAGTCGCGCGCGTAATAAATATAGGTTCAGGATTCGCATCAACCATAGAGCTGGTAGCATGACGATTGCGGACCAGCATGCATCACGGTGATAGGATGTACGGGAAAAGCATCAGGCTTGAGAGGATCATGGACAGGAACACGGGCAACTGCGTCATTGTGCCCATGGACCATGGGATATCGATCGGACCCACGGACGGTCTGTACGACATGAAGAAGACCGTCGACGATGTGGCGAACGGCGGAGCCACCGCCGTCCTCATGCACAAGGGCCTCATCAGGTTCAGCCACCGTACCAGCGGCCACGACATCGGTCTCATCCTGCACCTCTCCGCATCCACCGACCTCGGAGTCACCAGCAACAGCAAGGTGCTGGTCGCCACCGTCGAGGAGGCCCTGAAGGTCGGTGCCGATGCCGTCTCCGTTCACATCAACGTCGGAGCAGAGACCGAGCCCGAGATGCTCAGCGACCTGGGCGACGTTTCAAAGGAGTGCGCCGAGTGGGGGATGCCCCTGCTGGTCATGGCCTACGCACGCGGCCCGAAGATCCAGAACTCCTACGACCCCCAGGCCGTGGCCCACGCCGCCAGGGTGGCCACCGAACTGGGAGCGGACGTCGTCAAGTGCAGCTACACCGGCGACATCGACTCCTTCAGGGACGTCGTCAGGGGCGCCCTTGCCCCCGTCGTCATCGCCGGAGGCCCCAAGATGAGCTCCGACCTCGAGATCCTCCAGATGGTCTACGACTCCGTTCAGGCAGGCGGCCACGGCGTCTCCATCGGAAGGAACGTCTTCCAGCACAGGAACGTGGAGAAGATGACCAAAGCGATCTCCGACATAGTCCTCCGCGGATACGATGTGGAAGAGGCTATGAAGGAGAACCTCCAGTGAGGGATATCATGTCGAAGGAGATATGGGTCCGCGCCGACAGGTCGGACGACAAGGATGAGAGGAAGGAGACCGTCATCTCCGCGCTGGAGTCGGGCGTCGATGTGGCGCTCGTCAGGGCGGAGGACTCCGATTTCGCGGAGTTCGGGAAGGTAACGCTACATGTGGCGGGGAAGGACGTCGAGCTCGTCGAGCTCAGGACGCCCGAGGACCAGGACAGGGCCATGGCCATGGCCGGCAAGGCCGATGCGGTCGTGCTCGATTCCAAGGACTGGACCATCATCCCGCTGGAGAACCTCATCGCCAAGTTCAGGGGCACCAAGACCAAGGTGCTCGCATGCGCCTCGAACATCGAGGACGCCAAACTCTACACCCAGACCCTCGAGAAGGGGGTCGACGGAGTCGTCATAGACGTGGACGACCCCGAGGACATCAGGAAGTTCGCCGGCGCCATCGGAGGGGCCGGTAAGATCGACCTTCAGGCGCTAGAGGTCCTCTCGGTGAAGAACATCGAGATGGGCGACAGGGTCTGCGTCGACACCATCTCCATGATGGTCCCCGGCGAGGGCATGCTCATCGGGTCGCAGGCAGCCTGCCTGTTCCTGGTGCAATCCGAGAGCGAGGACAACGGATACGTCGCCGCCAGGCCCTTCAGGGTCAACGCCGGGGCCGTCCACGCCTACGTCCTCGGGCCCGAGGGCAGGACCAGGTACCTGGCCGAGCTGAAGTCCGGCGAGCCCATCGTGCTCGTGGACAGGGAGGGCAACGCCCGCATGTCGTCCGTCGGCAGGTGCAAGATCGAGCAGAGGCCCCTCCTCATGCTGACGGCCACCGACGGCAACGCCGTCTACACCACCATCCTCCAGAACGCCGAGACCGTCAAGCTGGTCACCCCCGACGGAGCGAAATCCGTCTCCAAGATCGCGAAGGGCGACAAGGTAATGGCCAGGGTCGAGGAGGGCGGGCGCCACTTCGGCATGAAGATCGAAGAGACGATCAGGGAGATATGATGCGCATCTGCGCGTCCGTCAGCTCCGCGGAGGACCTGGCCGGGATCGGCGACGCCGACATGGTCGAGATACGCCTCGACCTGCTCGGCGAGGTGCCCGACACCGGCGGGAAGGAGACGCTGGTCACCTTCCGCGACCCCTTCGACCCGTCCGTCCTGCCGGAGGGCTTCTCCGGGATCGTTGACGTGGGGGAGGAGGACAGGCCGGACACGAAGCTGCGCGTTCTCGCATCCCATCACGATTTCGAGGGCACCCCCGAATCAGAGAGGCTGCTCTCCGTGCTGAACGGCATGGACGCCGACATCAGGAAGTCGGCCACGGCCGTGAGGGACTTCAGGGACCTCATGAGCATCCGCGATGCCGCCGCCTCCATCGGGAAGAGGCACGTGATCCTGGGCATGTGCCCCATGGGCACCGTGACCCGCATCAGGCAGGAGCTGCTGGGCAACGAGTTCTCCTTCGGCTATGTGGGCGAGCCCACCGCGCCGGGTCAGCTCAGCGTCTCCGAGATGAGGGCGCTGGGCGACGACTGCATGGTCCTCGGGATCATCGGGAACCCGCTATCCAAGAGCATGTCGCCGAAGATGCAGAACGCCGCCCTTGCGGAAGCCGGGATCAACGGGATCTATCTCCCGTTCGAGTCCCCGAACCTGGACCAATGCGACGAGGCCATCAGGGCCTACGGCATCAGGGGGGTCAACGTGACCGTCCCTTACAAGCAGGGCATCATGGACCACCTCGACAGGATCGACAGGGACGCCTCCGCGGTCGGGGCGGTGAACACGGTGGTCAACGAGAACGGCATCCTCACGGGATACAACACCGACGTCATCGGCATCCGCAGGGCCCTGGAGGAGTGCGGGTTCGAGGCGGAGGACCGCAGGGTGCTGGTCCTGGGGTCCGGAGGGGCGGCCAGGGCGTGCGTGCACTGCATGTCCGGTTACGGCTGCGACGTGACCGTCACCGGCAGGAACCGCGAGACCGGGCCGGAGCTCGCGAAGGAGTTCGGAGCCACTTTCAGGGAGCCCAAGTCCGTCTCCGTCATGATGTACGACCTAGTCGTCAACTGCACCCCCGTGGGGATGTACTCCGACGGGCCGTACCCGGTCAACATAACATCCATAAAATCGGAGCAGACCGTGTTCGACATGGTCTACGGCAAAGAGACCCCGATCGTCGCCGAGGCGAGGGCCAAGGGATGCCGCATCGCCGACGGAGCCGACATGCTCGCCGGCCAGGGTGCCGCATCCTTCGAGCTGTGGACCGGGGTCCCGGACATGTTCAGTACCATGAGGAGCGTGCTCCCATGACCGGAATGGGATCCTCGCACGGATCGATCACCGTCATCAATGCCATGCCCTGCGGCATCGGCGCGACCATAGGCGCGGGCCTGACGACCGAGGCGGAGTTCTCCGTCTGCGGGGATTCGAGGGTCGTCACCATCGGGAACGACCCGGGCGAGAACGACGCCATGGCGAGGATATGCGTCGCCCACGCATACAGGCAGGCGGGGGCTGAAGAGCCTGAGGGCTGGAAGCTGGCAACCCGCTCGCAGATACCCGTGTCCAGGGGGCTGAAGAGCTCCTCCGCCGCTTGCAACGCGATCATAAGGGCGGTCTTCGACGAGCTGTCCTACGAGATGGATCCCGTGGACCTCATAAGGCTGGGCGTGAACTGCGCCAGGGAGGCCAAGGTCACCGTCACCGGCTCCTTCGACGACGCCTGCGGATGCGGGCTGGGCGGGTTCGTCATGACGGACAACCGCGAGGACGCGATAATAGCGCAGAGGGATGTGGGGGAGTATGATATCATCATCCACGTCCCCGAATTCAAGATCAGGAAGACGGGGCTGCCACTCGACAGGCTCAGGGCCGTCGCCCCGGAGATCCGGAGGGTCATCGACCGCGCGGTCGACGAGCCGTTCTGGGCGATGACCGAGAACGGGCGCATCATCTCCAAGGCGTCCGACGTGGACAACTCCGTCGCCGAGAGGGCGATGTCCATGGGAGCTCTCGGAGCGGGCATGTCCGGCTCCGGCCCCGCGGTCGCCATCGTCGTCCCTAAGGGGGACGGCTCATCCTTCGCCAGGGACCTTGGGCTCCCGGAGAGGGAAACGATACACACACGCACGAGGTGCGGACAATGACATCCATGAGATTCACAGGCGGGAGCATAGACGGGACGATCACCCCTCCCCCGTCCAAGAGCCATACGCACAGGGCGTTCCTGCTGGCCTCCATGGCCAGGGGGAGGTCCGTGATAGGCGGGCCCCTGATGTCCAACGACACCAGGGCCACCCTGGCCGCATGCAGGGCCATGGGCGCGGAATGGAGGATGGAGGAGGGGCGCGTCGTCATCGACGGCGGGGACCTCCACGCCCCGGAGTCCATGATCGATGCGGACAACTCCGGCACCACCATGAGGCTGTACGCCGGGATCTGCAGCATGTTCGACAGGGAGGTCGGCATCACAGGCGACGCGTCCCTCAGGAAGCGCCCCATGGGGCCGCTGCTGGACGCCCTGGAATCGATGGGCGTGAGCTGCCGCTCCGAGAACGGGTTCCCCCCGGTGTACATCAAGGGGCCGAACATGGGCGGGAAGGTCTCGATAGACGGCCATATCAGCTCCCAGTACATCTCGTCGCTGCTCCTGGCATCGCCGATGCTCCCGAACGACACCGAGATCACGGTGGAGGGCACCATGGTGTCCGTCCCCTATCTGGACGTCACCGCGAGGATGATGTCGCTGTTCGGAGCGGAGGCCTCCCGGGACGGCAACGTCTTCAGGGTCAGGGGCGGCACCGGGTACAGGCCGTACGACTACAGGGTGCCGTCCGACTTCTCGTCGGCGGCTTTCCCCCTGGTGGCGGGCGCCCTCGGAGGGACCGCCACCGCGGACAACATGGACCTCAGCGACCCCCAGGGCGACAAGGCCATAATCGACATCATCAGGAGGGCCGGCGGGAAGGTCGAGGTCGACGGCGACAGGATCACCGCGTCCAGGGATTCTCTGAGGGGATGCGACGTGGACCTGGGCAACGTCCCGGACCTGTTCCCCATCGTGGCTGTGCTCCTCGCATCCGCGGACGGCGAGAGCAGGCTGTACGGCGCCCCTCAGCTCCGCTTCAAGGAGAGCGACAGGATAAAGACCGTCACCGACATGATCAACGCCATCGGCGGCGATGCCACGCCCACGGACGACGGCTGCATCTTACGCGGCAGGAAACTTAGGGGCGGGAGGATCGTCCACCTCGGCGACCACAGGATAATGATGGCCGCGGCGGTGGCATCCATCGCATGCGAGGGGCCGGTCGAGATGGATGACACGGAGTGCTGCGCCGTCTCGTTCCCGAGCTTCCCCGATGACATGCGCCGCATCGGCCTTCGTTCGGAGGAGATCCGATGTACACTTTCGGAAGCGGATTGAAGTTCACGCTCTACGGCAAGAGCCACGGGCCCTGCGTCGGGGCGGTCCTCGAGGGGCTGCCCATGGGCCTCGAGGTCGACATGGACAAGGTCATGGCTGAGATGGACCTCCGCAAGCCCAAGGGCAAGCTGGGCACCCCCAGGAGGGAGGCGGACGTGCCGCAGTTCATCGAGGGGCTCGACGGCGGGGTCACCACCGGCGAGAGGATGGTCATCGAGATCCCCAACAAGGACACCGACGGCTCGAAGTACATGAAGTTCTACGACACGCCCAGGCCCGGCCACGCCGACCTGCCGGCGCTTCTCAAGTTCCCGGACCACGACCTGCGCGGCAGCGGGCAGTTCTCCGGGCGCCTCACCGCGGCGATGGTCGCCGCTGGAGCGGTCGCCAAGCAGTACATCGCCGGATTCGGCATGGATGTCAACGCCTACACGATGTCGGTAGGCGGCGTCCGCGACGGTGCCGCCAGGTCTGCCGCCGAGATCCACGGCTCCAGGGACTACGCCACCAGGGCATGCACCCAGGAGCTTGATGACAGGATGAGGGAGTGCATCGAATCCGCAGGGGCCGACGGCGACAGCGTCGGGGGTACCGTGGGATGCGTAATCACCGGCCTGCCCATCGGGTTCGGCGGGATATGGTTCGACGCCCTGGATGCGCAGCTGGCCCTGGCCATGTTCGGGATCCCGGCATGCAAGGGCATAGAGTTCGGGGACGGCTTCAGGCTCGCGGAGATGCGCGGCAGCCAGTCCAACGATGCCTACCGCATGGACGGCGGCAGGATAATCACCGAGACCAACCACCTCGGCGGCATCGTCGGCGGGATGGCCGACGGCGCAGAGGTCCGGTTCGACGTCGTGTTCAAGCCTACCCCCTCGATCGCGAAGGAGCAGGACACCGTCAGCCTGTCGAGGGCCGAGGACGCCAAGGTCACGGTTGAGGGGAGGCACGACCCGTGCATAGTGCCGAGGGCGGTCGCCGTCGTCGAGGCGATGGCCGCAATTACCTTAGCCGACCAGTTGCTTAGGGGATTCCGATGCAGCTAGATGAGATCAGGAAGGAGATCGAGGAGACCGACTACCAGATAGTCGAGCTCATGAAGCGCAGGCTCGAGCTCGCCGAGGATGTCGGCAGAACCAAGGCTCAGACCGGGACCCCAATCAGGAACATCCCTGTGGAGGAGAAGGTCATCGCCAGGTACAGGAAGTACGCTGAGCAGAACGGCATGAACCCTAATGTCGCAGAGGCCGTCTGCAAGCTCCTCATGCAGGAATCCGTGGAGAGGCAGGCCACCCTCCCGAAATCCGACTCCTCTCCGAAGAGGATAGCGATCGTCGGCGGCAACGGGAAGATGGGCAAATGGTTCGCGGACCTCTTCACCGCCTCCGGGCACAAGGTGGACATCATAGACCCGTCCGCCGGCAACGGCCTCACCGCCGAGGATGCACGCTTCGCCGACATCGTCATGATATCCATCCCGATCTCCCGCACCGGCTGCATGCTGGAGAACATCGATTCCATCGCCAAGAAGGACGCCCTCATCTTCGACGTGTCCTCCCTGAAATCCCCGTTCATAGATGTCCTGAGGAACATGGCGAAGCGCAGGAAGGTCTGCTCCATCCACCCGATGTTCGGACCATCGGCCGCATCCATGTTCGACCGCAACCTGCTCATCTGCGACTGCGGGAGCGAGGAAGCGGTCAGGGAAGCCGAGGAACTCCTCGGCAACCGCGGCGCCAACATACGCACCATGCCCGTGGAGGACCATGACAAGTACATGGCCTACGTCCTCGGCCTGAGCCACGCCGTGAACATAGCGTTCTTCACGGTGCTGGAACGCAGCGGGATTAGTTTCAAGGACATGAAGTCCGTCGCATCCACCACATACTCCAAGCTCATGGAGTCCAACACATCGGTCGCGCTGGAGGATCCTTACCTCTACTACGAGATCCAGCATCTGAACGCCTACAGGGAGAAGATGCTCACTGAGTTCAGCACGTCCGCCAGGGATGTCGTGGAGGCTGCGCTGAGCACCGATCCCCGGGAGTTCAAGGACCTGATGGACCGCGGCAGGGAGTACTTCTCCAAGCAGCGAATCGCTGGTACCTGCGGTAGTCGTAACGGCCATCCCTTATGCGGTCCATGACGATGTCCTGGACCCTGGAGCTGACGGCATCATCGAAGATGCCCGAGACGACGCTCCTCTTCCCGGTGGCGGAGATCATCCCGATCCTGCATCTGGACAGCCCCCTGCGCCTGGAGGCCGGGCCTGCCCTGGTTCCGGCGATCTGGACCTTGTCGTAGAGGAAGTACTCGCGGCTGGTGTCGTAACCGCCCAGGTCCATGACGAGGATGTCTTCCCCCAGCATTATCGCCCTGTTGCGATGCAGGAGCACCGCGCGGACGAGCATGGCCGCGGCGAAGCCCGCGAGCCCGGCCAGGACAGCATAGCATGCGAGCTCGTCCATGTAGCTGAGATCGTACTTCCCCATGATGAATAGCAGCGCCAGGATTCCGATTACGGATGCGGCGGCCGATGCCAATGCCGATACCGATGTCGGGAACAAGGCGGAGCGCGGCTCATGGACCTCGTCCACGGGGATGTCGAACTCCGGAAGGAGCTTTCCCAGCAGGGAGTCCACCTCGGCCTTGGGCTTCAGCGGGCACAGCAGGGGCATCTTCTCCTGCCCCGCGATACCGATGACCTCCGCCTCCAGCGTAGCCATCCCGAGGACCCTGGCGACGAGCGGCTGCCTGATGCGCACGGAGTTCACCTTCCCGATTCTGAAAGAGCTGCGGTAGGTCGTGAATAGCCCGCTCTCGACGGTGACGGTGTCGCCGACGCGGTATATCCTGTAGTTGAAGTACTTCAGGATGATGCGGGCGACCGGGTACGCCTCCGAAAGGATGAACATGATGAGTGGCAGGATGATGCCTCTTCCGTCATTGTAGACGAGTTGAAGGATCGAGTAGGCCAGCATGGCGGTTCCGAACAGAAGCTGGAGGGTGCTCTGGGAGAGGAAGCCGTGCATAACGATCTCCGCGTTGGAGACGTTGGCCAGAGTCTCGACCTGTAGGTCCTCCTCCACGGTCACCTCCTTGTGGAATATCACCGAGCTCAGCTCGTTGCGGAGAGCCTCCGCCAGATCCTCCCTGAGGCAGAGCTTAGCCTCGGCCATCATGGGATTGACCGTCGAATTCACATTGAACATCAGGGTTGCCGTGCCGGTCAGCCTGTTGATCAGGCTGCGGTTGATATTGACGGATGCGAGGCGTGAGTACTGGACCCTGACGTCCCTTGCGAAGATCGTGCGCCTGGCCACATGCAGCTCGCTGTCGTCGAAGATGTACTCCGTCTTCCTCCAGATCAGAGCGGAGACCGCTGTGAACAGGACGGTCACCAGGGCGGTGATGGCCAGTGAGTACATGGCCCCCATCGCCCTCGTGAATATCGTGGAGAACACGAACCCGAAGACCAGGCCCCTCAGAGTGCCCTCGAGGATGACGCTGGGATGCGCCCTCATGGAGTCGCGCATCCTGGTACCTCTCCTTCAGGATGCCGATGACCGTCTCGTTCAGCTTCTCGGCGATATCCTCCGCCACCGGCTTCTCCAGGTACTGGATGGCCACCACCCCTCCGGCGGTGGTCATCGTCAGGTCGGCGAGGCCGAAATGGCGGTTGATGGGGCCCTGGGAGACCTCCACCTGATGGATCCTCTCGATGGGGACCAGGGTGTGGCTCACAACGAAGACGCCCCTGCGGATCTCCACCTTGTCGGCATCGATCCTGTAGCGGTACCTGCGGAAGAACACGATTGGCGAAACAAGCTGGTAGGCGATGAATACCGCGATAATGACGCAGAGGGCAATCCCGGTCTCCGCCGCGAAGTCGGTCAAGTACCTCTCGAGGAACAGGTAGTAGAACGCCAGGAGAGCGAGCCCTGCGGCTATGCCTATGGCATTACCTGCGTACATCGACGGAACTGCAGATCCCTCGAGACGGCGATAGCCGTCCTCGGTGAAGCCGTTCTCATCCACTTCGAATCCGTTCATATCAGATGCGCCTCGGTAGGTAGCGCAACAATGCATGATGGATATAACCTAACTTTGACACATCGAGTAAGGATCGAGGGCATTTTCGAGAGTTCTGGGCAATGAAGAAGTACGGGCGTTCCTGTACGCTCTCTCATGTCTAACAAACATAGGGCTACAGGAACGTGGCGTA
>SUTA01000008.1 GCA_015063135.1 Thermoplasmata archaeon | reverse complement strand
CCTATATGTAAGGTTACATATTTAATACCTTCCCGGAATGTGCTGGCTCTTTACCCAACATATAAAGAAAAACGTCAGATCCGTATGGTTACATCACTGTAGTACTACAATCCGCAGATTTAGGTTTCCTTGTGAAGTTTATATTCAATGCGGGGGTGGTGTGTTCTTCTACGAGATGTTCCCAGGGATTTTACCCACACTGTGGACACAATCTTTTTCGGCTCTTTCCTGGAGCATTATCACATTCTGCTGCTGGTTGATGACGATATCATCCCATCATCATCGCCACGGCATCGTCCGTGTCGGCCTCGACCATCTCGGGCAGGTCCCCGTACACGGCGACTTTGTCGCCTATGCATGCCAGGCACCCCTTCACGCCTTCTATGGACCCAATGGATTCCAGCGCTCCGGCGAGGGAGGATTCGTCCCTGACAAGGTTCCCGAGCGCGGTGGCGCAGCAATCCGCGAGGATGACGTCGTCGGAGAACACGGTGCATACGTCGGATCCCCCCAGCGATACCGAGGGGCCTATCTTGGCAGATGAGGAGCATACCCCTGTGACCCTGTCGGAACGCATCATGAATGCCACGCCCTTCAGCACGGGGTGGTCTGCGAACAGGCCGATGGTTCTGGGTTCGGGCGAGTAGAATGCGATGTCCCCGCCGTTCTCCACGATCGCCAGGTCCGCGCCCCCGGAAACCATCCTCTCGACGGCGAACGTAGCCACGGCACCGGCGACGCCGGCGAACGGTCCGACTCCAGCCAGCTCTGATGCTTGGCACATCCTTTGGATGAGCTCGTGGTCCCTCGGATCGGCCGGGTAGGGCTCGTAGGTGATCCGGAAGAATGGATCCTCGTAGACCTTCCTCTCGATGATCTCCCTCGCCTCGAAAATGGCCGACTCCGCCGTTTTGATATGTGGCTCGGCGCCGACGATGGTGGCGATCGTCTCCTTGTAGCGGAAGAGGCGCTTCATAGGTGGACGCTGAGGGCGTGCACCGCGCAGGCGTTCACGCAGGCCTTGCATGCGATGCATCTGCTGGTGTCCATGACGACCTCCCAGGTCTCGGGGTCGTGGCTGAAGACGGCGCACGGGCATAGCGAGACGCAGGCCCCGCAGTGGAAGCATAGGTCGTCGTTCCTGTCTATGCGCTTGACCAGCTCCTTGACCTGGAACCCCGCCTCCTCCAGCCTCTCTATGACCTTGTTGAGCTTCTCCTCCTCGCCGTTCAGGCCGAGGATCATGATTCCTGACCCGTCCCCGTGGATCTCCGCCTTGAGGACGTTGGGTTTCAGATTGAACTCCGAGACGACTATGTAGGAAACGGAGTCCTGGACGTTGAACTCCTCGAAGAGGATCTTGAGCTTCTTCTCCATTTCGGCACCCCCTCTCCTCGAGCTTCTTCAGTTTCATCTCCTTCGGGAAGGTCATGACCGGCTGGTTGAGCGTGAACTCCTTGTGCTCGATCCAGTCCTTCAGGATGCTGGCCACCTTCCTGGCGCCGGAATAGGACGAAAGCGAGGACGTCCTGATCATCCTGCCCTGGTACTCCACCTTGCCGGACCTGAGCTGGGCGTAGCTGTATCTGGCCATGGGCGGCCTGTCCACGGGCTGGCTGTAGTCCACCATCTCGGCGAAGAGCTCCTCGTCGCTCTTCGCGGCGTGCTCCATGATCTCCTTGTTCAGGATCGGGATCGGGATGCCCACTCCGACGGCCATGGATATGCCGTAGCCGGTGATGTCGAGGCCGCGGACGAACTTGCTGTCCATCTGCTTCATGTCCCCTATGAGCGCCAGGGTCCTGGCCCCTGCGACGGGGACGCCGTCGACCTCCTCCACGTTGGTCTTGTACTGGGTGCCGGGCCACGTGACGTAGCCCTCCCCGCCGCCGAAGAAGATCCTGGTCCCCATGCCGATGGTCTCCAGATGGGGGTCCTTCAGGAGGGGGGACAGCTGGCCGGCGGAGCTGAACGAGGCGTTCTTCATCTTGGGCAGGAGCTTGCCCATGTAGGTGTAGATGGTCCTCTCGGACGTGTTGGTGGCGACGCTGTAGTTCTGGTAGCAGTTGCGCGGGTTGTAGAGGTACGCGTCGTTGATGTCGTCGAGAGTGATGTAAGTGTCGATGCTCTTCCTCACGTAGCAGTCGGTGCCGGGGCCCCAGGCGCGGAGGTGTATCTTCTTCCCCGCGATGAGGTCCTCGATGACATGGGCGCCGCCGTACCCCCCTTTGGGGTCCTCGGTGAGCGCCGTGGCGCCGATGTACGTGTCCACGGCCGCGAGGCCGCCGTAGGCCTCGACGTCGTTGAGCCTGATGTCCGTCATGCGGATGGGAGGGGACGAATGGCCGAAGTTCACGAACGCTCCCGATGAGCACATGGCACCGAACGTGCCGGTGGTCACCACATCCACTTCCTCGGCCGCCTTCTCGGCGCCCTTCTTCCTGACGAGGTCCATGACTTCCTCGGCCGTGTATACGACGGCCTTGCCGGAACGGATCCTCTCGTTGATTTGCTCATAAGTCTTGGACATCAGCACACTTAGGGCGCGCATGCGTGGTTATACATAAATAACTAAGGCTGGAAAAAGGCCGGCGGGCGCTGAATCGGGCCATAGGGGCGCCTTTGCAGCGATGAACAGGGAGCAATTGGGAGCGAAAATGGTGCAAGGGACGAGATTTGAACTCGCGGACCGCTAAGGACTAGCCCCTCAAGCTAGCGTCGTTGGCCATGCTTGACTACCCTTGCACTTAGGGCTCCGTACAGGCACCTTCTTAATAAAGATTTGGTCGCCCCTCGCTTCTTCCAGAACTCCCTGCCCGCGCGGCCCATGGCCAGCACGTTCTCGTCCGGGCTCTTGAGGGGCGTCTCGCATCCGGGGGCGAGGATGAACCCTCCTCCGCTGGCGGCCTGGTCCAGGATGCTGTAGCATTCCTGGGTGATGCTCTCGGGGGTCCCATAGAGTATCTGGGCCACCGGGTCGATGTTGCCCATCAGCGCTATCCTCCCCTTGGCGGCCTTCTTGGCTGCGCCGGGGTTCACGGCGTGGTCGAAGCTGAGGCAGTCGGCCCCGGTATCGAACAGGAACGGGATGGTGTCCAGGGTCTTCCCGCAGATGTGGATGAACGCGGGGATGTCCTTGTGTTCGGCCTTGACGTCGGAGATGCACCTCTTGATGGCGTCGCGGGAGAACTCGTTGAACATATCGGCGGATATCATGTCCTCAGAGGACGAGGGATCGGCCATCCACATGACTGTGGCGCCCGCGTCGACCATGCGCCTCTGGATCCCGGAGACGTAGTCGGTGACTTTGGCAACGAGTTTCTTCACCAGGTCCGGTTCCATCATGGTGTTCATGATCATCTCCTCCATGCCCATGACGTAGCCGGCGGTGGTGAAAGGGCCCCAGGAGAGGCCGCAGATGTGGAGGTCCTCCGGGAGGATCCTCGCGGTCTCCTCCAGGCTCTCCACGAAGACCTTGGTGAAGTTGGGGCATTCCTCGGCGGCGTACGGGTCGAAAAGAGCCAGATCGTCGATCTCCTCCGCGTTGGAGGCGATGTGGCCGTGGACCCTGCCGTAGTCGTTCTCCGGCAGGGTGACGTTCATGCCCAGGTCCATGAAGGGCACCTGGGAGTCCAGGACGGGCTTGACGAAGTCGGATTCCGTCTTCATGGCGTAGTCGACGGAGACCTTCGCGGACATCCGAGGGTCCCATCTGGCCGCCTCGACGGTGACGCCGGCGCTGTGCGCGGCGGTTACCAGGGAGAAGTTGTTGACGGGAGTGCGGTCCGTCTCCTCGAATCTGAGCGCGGACTCAACGCATGACCTGTGACCCGTGTCCTTCATGTTATCCCCCTGTAATATGCGGGGCCCGTATAAAAGAAAGGGTTCGCAGGTGCCTGAAGAACCTGTCCGCGAACTCGGCCGTGGTGAGGTTCCCGCCCATGTCGGGGGTAGCGCTCCCCTCGGCGTAGGTCTCCTCCAGGGCTCTGAATACGGCATCGGCCCCGGGGACCCTGCCCATGGCCTGCATGAGCATGGCCGCGGAGGCGATCGCCGCGGTGGGGTTGGCGTATGCGGCACGGTCCTTGGGGAAGTCATCGATGCGGTTAGTGTACAGGAGGCTCCCCTTCTCGCCGGGGTACAGGTAGGGCGACAGATGGTTGCCGCCCGTGATCCCGGCCATCACCCCAGCCGCCATGCGGCTGTAGAGGTCGGCGCATATGACCGCGTCGAAGCGTTCTGGGTGCATCACCGCGTCCTCCGACCATTCGGCCACGTTCATGTGCTCCGTCTCGAAGCCCTCTCCGAAGATGCTGTCGAACTCCTCCCTGAACAGCCTGCTGCTCTCCGGGAAGATGTCATCGCTGCTGATGCAGGCGATCCTGTTCCTGCTGTGCACCTTCATGATGGAGTAGGCCAGCCCCATCGTGCGGTCGTAGTTGGATGTCCTGACGTACTTGGTCAGGGTGATGCCTCCGAGCTCGGCCGTTTCGACGGTGTCGCGGCCGACGGCGGTGATGCTGGCCCAGAGGTCGAGGGCCACCCTCGGCCCTCCGGGCCGGTATGATTTGAATCTCCTCATCATGGCGAAAAGGCTCATGTGGGTCTTCAGGATATCCAGCGGGTCGTGGGTCTTCCCGCGGTCATCGGTCCTTGCCCTGCACGGGCCGCAGAGCACGCCTTTGCTTTCCGCGAGGGCCTCCAGCGTCTCGAGGGTGATGTCCTGCGTGCTCTTCTCGTACGCAGCGTAGCCGATCTCCCCGGGGATCAGGTCGATCCCGGTGGAGACGGCCTCCAGCGTCTTCACGGCGATGTCGACCACGGAGGGGCCGAACCCGTCGCCGGGTATGACGAGGACGGTATCCATCAGAGCACCCTGTCCACCACTCCCGCGTAGATCAGCGGGAGGGTGATGGTGGCGTCGCCCTCGACGGTCATCTTCTTGGCCTCGGGCTTCACCTTGCCCCAGCTCACGGCCTCCCTTATCTGGGCGCCGGAGAGGGAACCGTCGTACTCCATGGCGGTGGTGAGGTAGATGCAGTAGTCCAGGCCGCCGCGGAACTGGTTCCACCAGATGACGTGGTGCTTGGAGATCCCGCCTCCGATGATGATGGCGCCGGTGTACTCGGCGTCGTTGGTCATCTCGGACAGCATCTGCTCGTCGGCGAACAGGTCGATCCTGAGCTTCCTGTGGAGCTGGTAGTACATCCAGAGCTGGCATCCGAAGGAACCGTCGGTGATTCCGGGGACGACGATGGGAACGTTGTGCTTGTGGCACTGGTACAGGAGGGAGTCCTCGTTGTTCAGCCTCGCGCCCACCTGGTCGATGATCTCGTGGGTGGTCAGGGAGGTGGTCTCGGCGAATATCTCGTCGAACATGGGGAGGAGGTTGTCCTCCAGGACCTCTCCGTAGCAGGAGTCGGGGACCAGGACGTTGCCCAGCCTGGAGATCTCGTACTCGTCCCTGAGCATGGCGTCGTCCATCATGAAGTCGCCCTTGTAGTAGTGGGCGAAGGTCCTAGACAGGTCGTGGTCCAGGGTCCCACAGGTGGTGATGATGAGGTCGATCATGCCGTTCTTTACCATGTCGACGATGACCCCGCGGGTCCCGGTGGCCATGATGCAGGCGGGGAATGACAGGATCCTGAGGCAGCCCTCCTTTTGGATCATGTTGGCCGCGATGTCGGTGGCATCGGCGAGCTTCTGGGCGGTGAATCCGCCGGCCCTGCCCATGGCCATCATCATCTCGTTGACGGTCATTCCCTTCTTTACTTTGATGTCTTCTACTGCGATGAGATCCATTTTCTTGGACGCCATGATAATTCACTGAATCTCGCGATAATGAAGGTGGATATATGGGTTGTGCGGGAATCCCTTAAATATCTCCCAGGGGCTCGCAGGAGCGCTATGATGGTTATGGCGCGCGACAGGGACTACTCGGAGCTTGTGGAGAGCCTCAGGGGAAGGCACGTCCTCATATGGTCATGCACCACATGTGCCAGGCTGTGCGGCGTCACCGGCCGCGACGGCGCGGAGGGGCTCGCATCGAGGCTCAGGGCGGACGGCATTGACGTCGTCGGCACGGCCTCGACATCGGCCGCGTGCCTCATGCCTAAGGTGGCTGACCGCATGCCCGCAGACATCGGATACGACACCGTCCTGGCGCTCACATGCGGCATCGGAGCATCATGTGCCAGCAAGTATTCCAGTGTCGATATCGTAAATCCAGTGGAGACCTTCGGGTACGGGTACATGGACGCTTCCGGTGAGCCCGTGGCCATGCTGCCCGAAGGCGACCGCCCCCTGAGCGCCATCTCGGACCGTCCTGGGCCGTTCCTCTGATATACTTGTTTTCGGATAGGCCGTGCCATGAACGTAATGCACGAGCTCTCCAAGGACAGGGTCACCCCCGAGAAGTTCACCGCCGTCATCGAGATCACCAAGGGATCGAAGGTCAAGTACGAGATTGACGAGGAGACCGGCCTCCTGGCCCTCGACAGGATCCTCTCCACCTCCGTCCAGTATCCCTGGAACTACGGATACATCCCCAGGACCTATGCCTTCGACGGAGACCCCCTGGACATCCTGCTGATCTGCTCCGAGGACATCCTGCCCCTGACCCTCGTCGACTGCAAGCCCATCGGCCTGCTGAAGATGATCGACGGCGGCGACCAGGACGACAAGGTCATCTGCGTCGCGGCCAAGGACCGCTTCTTCAAGGACTACGACAGCATCAACCAGCTCCCCAAGCACATCACCGAGGAGATCCGCCACTTCTTCAGCGTCTACAAGGCCCTGGAGGGCAAGGTCACCGAGGCCAAGGAGATGCTGGACGCTGACGCCGCCCGCGACATGATCAAGGTCTGCAAGCAGCGCTACGACGAGAAGTTCCCCGACATGTGAGCCTCAGGCCGTCCAGAGGGCGGCACCAAACCCCTTCCCTATCATAATTAAAACACTCGCGTGTGATTACGCTTATATAGGACGTGCCTATTCGACCACAGAGAAAGAGGGCTAACCATGTACATGCTCACAGAGGTCGAGAAGGTCGTCCGCATTCCGCCGGCCGAACTCAAGGAGGACATCGCCAGTGCGATAGACGAACTCACGTGGTACTCCTACGAGGGCCGCCTTGGCGACGACAAGCAGTTCACCGTCCTGATCAAGAACGTCAGGCCGGTCGGACCCGGTCGCATCGTCCACGGGGACGGCGCGGTCTATCAGACCGTCAAGTTCGAGCAGGTCGTGTTCAAGCCCAGGGACAACGAGATCGTCGAGGGAAAGGTCGTCGAGATCCTCAAATTCGGCGCTTTCGTCAGGTTCGGTCCCCTGGACGGACTCCTCCATGTCAGCCAGATCATGGATGACCGCGTGGACATCGACGAGTCCAACCAGAGGCTCGTGGGGAAGGAGTCCGGAAGGTACCTCGCCGTCGGCGATGTCGTCAAGGCGAGGATCGTCAGCGTGGACCTCAACGAGAAGAACCCCCAGGACAGCAAGATCGGCCTCACCATGCGCCAGCCCGGTCTCGGGAAGCTCGAGTGGCTCGAGGAGGACCGCAAGAAGAGGAAGGAGGCCGAGTGACATGGCCGGACCGGTTCTCAGGGCTTGCAAGAACTGCAACTACATCGAGGAAGAGACGAAGGAGTGGAAGGACAAGGGCTACGCCTGCTACCGCTGCGGCGGAGAGACAACCAGGGAGTGGCAGGGCCTCCTCGCCGTCATCGACTTCGAGAAGTCGGAGATCGCCAAGAACATGGGGATCTCCGAGAACGGGAGATACGCGCTCAGGGTGCGCTGATCCATCATGTTCGAGAAGGACCTCGCCCTGCCGGAGTCCGGCAGGCAGTCTTTCAAGGAACCGCTCGGAAGGGAGCTCCCCGACGGGGAGGCCAAGTCCCTCGGGGCGGGAAACCGCTTAGTGACCGTCGGGGACGTGGTATCCCTGACGTTCAGGAAGATGGGCGTGAGGCCGTTCCTGTCGATATACGACGGGATGACCGAGCGCAGGGAGATGACAGAGTTCGCGAGGCTCGTCGAGGACGAGCCCAAGATCGTCGTCTCCAACCCCGCGGGTATGATAACCGGCGAGCTGGCCGGTGCGATCCGCGGGTGCATGGACGGGTCCGGAGGGCTCATCCGTGTTGAAGGGGAGGAGGACCTGGCCCTGCTGCCGGTGATCCTCTGCGCCCCGGACGGCACGGATGTCGTCTACGGCATGCCCGGGAAGTGCATGATGCTAATCACCACGGATGAGGGCATCAGGAAAACGGCCGCCAAGTACGTGGCCGCAATGGAGGAAAAAGAATGAAAATGGAAATAACCCAGAAGAAAGAGAACCCCCTGGTCAAGAGGGTCGAAGTCTACTTCACCATCGACCACAACGGGGAGGCAACCCCCGGCAGGAACGCCGTCGCCGAGGAAGTCGCCAAGCAGATGAAGTCCAAGAGGGAGTGCGTCGTCGTCGACAGCATCGAGTCCGTCTTCGGAAAGGGCATGTCCAAGGGATATGCCAAGGTCTACGAGAACAAGGCCGCCGCGCTCGAGTTCGACAGGGAGTACCTGCTGAAGAGGAACGGCATCGAGGCCGACAAGCCCGCCGAGGCACCCGCGGAGGAGTGAAGATGGCGAAGGCAGCAGCACCCAAGAAAGCGATCAAGAAGTCCGACGCATACAAGGTCGAGGGCGACAAGGTCTCCAGGACCAAGCCCGTCTGCCCCAAGTGCGGACCCGGCACCTTCATGGCTACCCACAAGGACCGCGTCTCCTGCGGCCGCTGCGGGTACACCGAGAAGAAGAACTGAGAAGGATCCATTTCATTCGCCTCCACCCTCTCATCCGGAGGCTCAGGATCGCCGGGGAGCCACCCTCCCCGGCACATCCTTCCTTTCATTCTTCTAGAAACCACAATCTTTCTTCCTTACCAGGACTCGTAGTATAGCTTGGATAGCATGGAGGCCTCCGGAGCCTCAGACTCGGGTTCGAATCCCGGCGGGTCCGCCAAATTATTGAAAAATGGTTCGTATACCGCAGTATACCGGCAGTATACAGGAATCATTATACTGCATATCATCTCTGGCTATTTTGATTAATAGCATAAATATACGAGTAATCGAATTTTTATGAATTATTTACATAAATCCACGATTAATAAAAGATTTATACATACAATGACATGTCAAAATCATGGGAGATTATCTGGTACGCGAGCAGTATCTCAGCAAGATCCGTGCGGGACGTGATGATACAGGAGTCATCAAGGTCATTACGGGCATGAGGCGTAGCGGAAAGTCTGTCATCATGGAACTTTATGCCGAAGAGCTCAGACGGTCCGGCGTTCCTGAGGAGGACATCATCTTCATCAATTTCGAGAAATTCGAGTTCCAGAAGATAAAGACCAGCGAACAGCTGAACGATTATCTCCATCATAGAATCAATCCGGACCGTAGAACGTACGTTCTGTTGGACGAGATACAGGATGTGAAGGATTGGGAACTTTCCCTTTCGGCACTGAATGCAGAGAAGAACTGCGATGTCTATGTCACTGGTTCCAACTCCGATATGCTCTCATCACAGTTGGCCACTCGCATATCCGGCCGTCATACGGAGATCGAAGTGTTCCCCTTGTCCTTCTCCGAATACATGGAGATGCACAGGTACACCGACAGGGAGAAGGCATTCATCGAATACCTCGAATGCGGGGGGCTGCCGGGAGTGGATCCATCGAGGGATCTGAGATACAGGCAGGACTATCTTCAGGGAGTGTACAACACAATCGTCGTCAAGGACGTCCTGAGACACGTCAACGTCAGCGATCCCACAAAGGTGGAGGTGATAGCGAGGTTCCTCTATGCGAATATCGGCAACATCACCAGCAAAGCTTCAGTATCTGAAGGTACCGGAATCCCGGAATCCACCGTCGGGATCTACATGAAGGCCATGGAGGAAGCGTTCCTCATACTGCCCTGCGACCGTTACGACATGGTCGGAAAGAAACTGTTCTCCACCATCGGGAAGTATTACGTCACTGACCTGGGGATGAGGAAGGCCGTTCTGAATATTACCGCAGGTACCGATATAAGCAAACCGCTGGAGAATCTGGTGTACGTGGAGCTGCTGCGCAGGGGATATGACGTCAGGGTAGGATGCTACAGGGATTCCGAGGTGGATTTCCTTGCCGTGAGGTATGATACCATGGAGTACATCCAGGTCTGCCAGACCCTGATGACGGACGATACACGTAAACGGGAGGTCAAACCGCTCTTGAGGCCGAAGGACAACTATGCCAAGACGATCCTGACACTGGACCGTTTCGGTCTAGGGAACGAGAATGGAATACTGATCAGGAACGTTCTGGATTGGTTAATGGAATGATCGTTTCCGACCTCATTGATAAGTAACCGAACTTATGCCCGTATACGGGGCATAAGTTACCTTAATCTCTGACGTCTGGCCATTACCTTAAGCGGTTCCCGGCGGGTCCGCTTTAGATTCAGGTTCGAATCCCCATATGGACATTTAAATAGTACAATGTACTACACATTATCAGTGATCGAATGGCATTCTCGATAAGACTCACTGAAGAAGAGGAAACCCTCGCCAGAAGATACGCGGCCTTGATGGGTGTCTCTATGGGGGAGGCCTTCAAGCAGGCCCTCTTCGAGAAGATTGAGGATGAATACGACATTGCCGTTGGCGAAGCAGCATACAAGAGATACCTCGATAATCCTAAGACCTACTCTCATGCGGAAGTCCTCAGGATGTTCGGTGATGAAGAGTGAACTATTCCGTCGAATACGCCGAGGATGCTATCAAGCAGCTGAGGAATATGGATCGTTTCACGAGAACGATGATACTCAACTGGATCTCCAAACATCTTGATGGTACCGACAACCCGTTCGCTTCGGGAAAGGCACTGACCGGCGATAAGGCAGGATTGTGGAGATACAGGGTGGGGGACTACAGACTCATCAGCAAGATCGACAAGGGAAAACTTGTGATCCTGTTGGTTGAGATAGGACACAAATCCAACATATACGACTGAATTTGTCATTCTGTCGAGTATTATTTCATCAGATAAGTTACGGAACTGATACCTGTATACAGGGTATAAGTTACCTTGATTTTTGATGTCTGGCCATTGACTCAAGCGGTTCCCGGCGGGTCCGCCTAATTCATCGAAAACAACTCGTATGCAAAAGTATGCTGATGATTCAGACATGTCCTCATTTGACTCTTTTTGTGCCTTTGCATGAATGGATGCAGTAAAGTCATCATATTGAATCAAAGAAAGGTATGGAGCATCATGGAAGGATCTCCGATGTGGGTCATCCCAGGATTCTCACGCCCGGTAACCGAAGGAAATCGATAATCATTATATCCAATCCAGGGACATACGCTACCATGGACGGCAAGGTCGAGTTCAGAGATATCTTCAAGCACAAGGGCCTGATGATAGTAGTCGGCGTATCCGCATTGATGCTGCTCTCCGCTTCTGCCGTTATAGTCTCGTCGTATTCGGAGGCCGACGGCGTCCAGACGGGAGACGCGGGAGGGGGCGTGCAGTGGAAGTGGGACCCTTCCGTCAAGACCCTGTCATTCCTGAAAGTATCTGCAGGCGATGGCAGGATAAACAATTACGGACCGGAGCAGAGCATCGTGTATCCGCCCTGGGAGGATTACGACCTGCTGGTCGAGAACATAGTCATAGGCGAGGGCGTGAAGTATCTCGGGACATTCAGTTTCGACGGTACCGCTAGGCCCTACATCTCCGCGACCAAGATGACGGTTCCATGCGATATGGAATACGGCAGGGTCTCCATCGAACTGCTGACCAACCTGAAGGAAATCAAGATCACGGGTTCGGGCCCTATGAAGGACTACAGCAGCGAGAGGAAGGACAAGTTCGAATGCAAGGCCCCTTGGCATGCCAGCCAGGAAAAGCTGGAGAAGATAATCTTCGATTACGGGGTGACCAGCATACCTGTGAAGAGCTTCTCCAAATACTACAAGCACCTGACAACCGTGGAATTCCCGTCCACCATCACGAAGATCGGCGATTACGCCTTCTACGGCTGCGTTGCCCTGAAGGATTTTGCCCTTCCCCGTAATCTCGAGAGCATAGGGGAGTATGCGTTCTCATACTGTGATGTCAGATCGCTCACGATCCCCGATTCCGTGACATCGATCGGAAACTATGCGTTCAGCGTCAATGAGGATATGACGGAGGCGACCCTCTCGAGATCGATGGATGGCATACCCGATGGCATCTTCGAAAGCTGCTATAAGCTGAAGAAGGTGAATGCACCGGCAGTGAAGACGATAGGCGAAGAGGCCTTTTCCAATTGCTATGCGCTGCAGCGGTTCGAATTCAAGGAGGGACTGACATCCATCGGCAAGAATGCGTTCTATTACGCAGGCCTGATATCAGCTGATCTCCCGAGCACCTTAAAGCAGATCTCCAGCGGGGCGTTCGGATGCAGCAAGTTGGAATCGGTGCACATCTCGTCCGCCGATGTGAAGGTCGAGAGCGCAGCCTTCTTCGGGGACGTGCAGCTCAAGGAAGTGGCGATCGCCGACGGGAGCTCAGTCTTCTGCAAGGACTCGTTCCTGTTCAGCACTTACATCGAGAAGCTGATCATCGGGGAGGGCGTGACGGTCGAACCGGATGCCTTCAAGATGTACAGCTTCTACAAGGACGGTGGAAGGCTGGACTGGGATCAGCTCGCCGGGCATACCTTCGAGGGCAGCGGGAACCTCGTCCTGACGGCCGTGGACTGAGATCGGGAGTAGTAGACCTTCCCGTCTCCGCTGCCGGTCCATATGGTACCGCTCAGCTCCTCCGCGACCGGTATGACCTCCGTCTCGCCGTCGAAGAACTCCAATCCGCTGAACGCATCATCGCCGACGTACATCAGTCCCGAGTCGAACTCGATGCGCTTTATCGTGCTGATGTCCTCGAATGCGCTGTCATCAACGAAGCTGATGCTCATGTCCAGGTCTATCCGAGCGAGGGAACTGCATCCAGAGAATGCGGATATGCCTATGTAGGCCAGACCTCCCGCGGCGAAGTCCGTCAGCGAACCGCATCCATAGAATGCGGTGGCGGCGATGGACACCAAGGTGCTAGGCAGGGATACCTTCTCCACATCGGTGCCGAGGAAGGCTATTATCCCTATGCTGTTGATCTCGTACTTGTCTTCCTCGATGTCGACATCCGCTTCGATGGACAGGTCCTTCGCTTCCCCTCTGTATCCTGTGATCTGCGCGATACCGGATTTCATGTTGTAGCTGTATGCGAATCCGTCATCGTCCACGTACGATCCGACGGTGCCGTCGACTTCCGAAGCGTATTTGGCCACTGAACCGCACATGTCCGATCCTGCGATCACGGGCAGACAGGAATTGTTGTGCACGGTGGTTAGCGATGTGCATCCTTCGAAAGCCTTCGCCCCGATCCATATGAGGTTGCCGTTGAGCGTTATCTCCTTGAGTTTGGTGCATTCCGCGAATGCCCCGTCGGAGATCTCCATGACCATCTCGGGGAGTTCGAAGACCGCGGCGGAGCTGCCTATGGGATACTGGAGGAGCCTGTATCCTCCGATCTGATAGAGGATTCCGTCCTCCGACTCATAGTGCTTGTTCTTCGTCGAGACATCGATGCTTTCGAGGGAACTGCATCCGTTGAACGATCCCAATCCGATGGTGCTCAGGGATTCGGGGATCGTCACCGATCTGAGGCTGGTGCAGTCCTTGAATGTGAAGTTCCCGAACGAGTATATGCCGTCATGCAGGACGACACCCTTCAGCTTGGAAGCTCCGCAGAATGCCATGTCCATTATGACCCATGCGCTCTCCGGCACGGTGTAGCTCTCGCCGGTCTTGGATGCCGGATATTTCACGAGGAGCTTCTTGTAAGCGTCGAAGAGGACGCCGTCGACGGAGCTGTAGAACTCGTTGCCCTCGGCGACATCTATGCCTTTGAGGGAATAGCGGCTGTCGAGGACGCCGTCCTCGATGTACATCAGGGATGACGGGAGGTTGAGATACTCCATCTTGCCGCATTTGTCCAATGCGCCGTATTCGATATGCGTCACAGTGTATGTCTTCCCGTCCGAAACGGTCTGCGAGGGGATGGTCAGTCTGACGGGGTCGCCAGTGACATCCTCCACTCCCGCAGTCAGGTCGTCGTTCAGATCGTAGATGATTTCGACCTTTTCGCCCGTGTGCGATGTTGCTACGATCACGGTGGCCGCCGCGACGGCAATGGCTGCGATCGCCAGGATCGCCAGCAGTTTCCTTTCCATCATCCGTTCCCCCTCATTCTATGCCTGCCGGCATTATGATTTGCGGACAGTGATTGGAATCATATGATAAATCCTGTTCGATAATACTCATCGCATGGCGGATATATCGGAAATGTCGCGGAGGATCAGCACAATCGAGCCCTTGCATGCAGAGGTCAATGCCGATATCGTGGAAAAGTGGAAGCACCGGGGAAGTAGCCCACGACGGACATGGTGAAGGTCACAACCGGGATGGGGAGAACGGGATGGAGACCCAGGAGCCATCCAGGTCTATCGTGAAGGAGTAATCCTCTATCTCCTCTTCCATCTGGTCGGCGACGAATGTGGCTATCGGGAGCGGAGTGATCGCAGCCACCAGGTGATGGCCCTCCCGGACTTCGTACAGGGTGGAATTGAGGTAGACGTTGTAATCGTACCATCCCCCGTCCAATTCGGTGCGTTCCGCGCAGGTCGTCGGGTCCCTGGTGGAATCGGGGTTGTAGAGGTCCGCGAATCCGTAGGACACTATCTTGGTGTCATTAGTTTTGGTCTCGAAACCCAGGATGTCATAGTTTCTGAGCCCTCCTCCTATCCAGGATGTCCCTTCTCCGACGGTGATCTTATCCGCTTCCCCGGGGGTGTAATCGACGAACTCGAACTCCTCATCGGACACATCGAAAAGATATACGGATACTGGCAGCAGGTCCCTTCCGAGATCATCCGTCCTGATGCGCAGATGGAATACGCCTCTGCCGTCGATCAATCCCGTGCCATTGATGTCCATGAGGTAGGCGCCGCTATCCAGATCCACGATCTGCTCCGCATAGTCGAATCCGTCGTAATCCAAGTCGGATCTGGCGAGGGCGACCGTGCCGGATGGGAATTCGTAGTCCCTCATCACGCCGTTGCCCCAGTCATCATAACTTGTCCAGGAACTGCAATCGGCGGATTGCATCGTTATCCTGGGCATTTCGGTCACATCGTTGTCGGCACCGAACAGGTAGTGGGAGAACCACTTGTTCACCAGCACGGAGTTCCTCGTCCCGTCGACCAGCATGTCGTAGTGCCCCTTCGCGTCGGAGAGATAGTCGTGGCCTCCCTGATGGAGTATGACCTTGGCATCCATTCCCGCATCGATAAAACCCCGGTATGAGGAATAGGCGCCGTCGGCCATGACATTATAGTCGTTGAGGCCCTGGCAGATCATCACGGCAGTGCCGCTTGGGACGACATCGGTGCTCTCCCTCTTCGCCCATTCGGAGTTGAAATCGCCGTTATTGGCCATTTCGAGCTCCTTCAGCTTTCCGAAGTACGCCAGATGGATCTCGGATACCTCGTCCCATTCCTCCTCGTCATTGATGATGGAGGTGTAGAGCGATGCAAATTCGGGCAGATACGGGGTTTCAGCGTAAATGTAGCACCCCTGCGAGTTGACGTAGTTGTACATCCCGTTCATGCCGGAGTACTCGTAGACGGCCCTCAGGTTGTCTATCCCCATCCCAGCCATGGATATGCATGTGCATCCGGCATAGGACTTCCCGATCATGCCCACATCGCCGCTGCACCAATCCGCTGCGATGGCGACGTTCCCCGTCCTGTCGGTATAGGCGACGGCATCGCCGGCGAACCATTCTATCACGGACCTGTGCGCCTCCATCTCGAGATCGGATTGGCATGTCTGAATCCCCTCGGAGCCCCACGTCCCCGTTCCCGATGATGTCGCGAATGCGTATCCGCGCACGAGGAGGTCGTCGAAGGCATCGATCCTGTCATAGGCCATCTTCTCCCCTCTGGCGTCCTCGTAGTACCATTCGGATTGCCGGGAGGAAAGGGCATGCTCCATCGGGTCGGCTTCGCCCGCAGGTGTGCGGGGATCGGGGCTGCTGTACATCGCGTCGACATCGAACTCGGAGCTCTCGTAATCGTAGACGATCTCCCCGGTGCCGGCTGAATACACTCTCCCCTCGTATATGACCGGTGCCTTGTAATTGCCCTCCATCGCGGACCTCGGGACCTGGAGGAAAACCTTGACCAAGTCCCTCTTCCCGTCCAGATCCATGTCGTGCTCCGTCTCTACATAGACGCAGAAGCGCATTATGGTGCTGTCCGCATTGGAATACTCCTCAGCCTTGCCGTCCGTGAATTCGAATATGGGCGCTGCCAGGCCGTCAACGACCAGCGGCTTGCCTTCGCCGATGGCGGCCTTCAGCGGCTCAGCCTTGTCGATCAGGGCCTTGAGATCCTCCACGGTGGCCTTCGAGTCCTGATCGCCGTCCGGACTCACGCCGCAGGCCTCTGCCATGCAGTTCCAGTATGATGGATAGTCGCCGAGGAGGGATTCCGTCACACCTGCATCCAAAAGTGCGAAATGCGACGCGGTCTGAAGCGTCAGGTCATCTGTGTATCTGGAAAGAAGCTCGGCAGCATCTGGATTGTATTGTTCCATGTATTGCCATGTGAGGTCCCGGTCACCCTCCGAATGGATCAGAATGATGCCTGCCGCTGAGATAACAACGGCAGCGGCAGCGATCGCGAGGATGATCCCGGCCTTCATGGTATCGAACTTCACAGCGTGTATCGTGGGCCAGAGTAAAAAAGGCTGTGCAGATGCCTTTCGGGAGCCAAATGATCGGTTCGTGTGCATCACGAATAATTGCAATAGCAGGGATGCGTGTTCCACTGGGATTTCGGACCCAGCGAACTTGTGAGGTCGACGACGCCGGCTGTTTTTCAGAAATGATTATCAACCAACCATCCAATCATCTGGGTTGAGGGTTCGATGTACAATGATTGATGTGCTCTTCATCGCTGAGGCCTTCCTGGCATGGGCCGTTCTGTACGCGGCCCAGATCCCTCTTAGGAAGGAAGAGCACAGGGTCCTGCGTTCGGCGGTCTTCCTCCTGAAGCTCATCCTGATCCCGGCGGTGGCGGTCCTTTTCTCGGCCATCGAGTGGTGGCTTCCCTACAACTTCGGCCGCATCATGTGCGCCATCTACGTTGCATTGATCGGGGACGTGGTCGCTAGCGTCGTCGAATACGCCGTCCGCTGGATAAGGGCCAGGGGCGATGCCGACGGCGAATCGAGG
Organism: Thermoplasmata archaeon; assembly: GCA_015063135.1. Classification (GTDB taxonomy): domain Archaea; phylum Thermoplasmatota; class Thermoplasmata; order Methanomassiliicoccales; family Methanomethylophilaceae; genus Methanoprimaticola. The sequence goes on along the minus strand of SUTA01000008.1, from coordinate 74,089 downwards.
CATAGGTTCGATCACAGGATAGGCGCACCGATAGGTCTGGCCATTTGCATAGTCGTGCTCGCGTACGGCACCGTGAACGCGGAGACGGTGAACGAGGACATCCACGAATGGCAGGCGGACGGCCTCGAGAGGGCGCATACATTCGCGTTCGCAGCCGACCTGCATACCGGATCGGCCCAATCGATGGACGTCCTCAGGGATTTCTGCAGGCAGGTCAACGAATCCGGGGCCGAGTTCCTGATCCTCGGAGGGGACGTGACCGACGAGCTCACCACGTACGAGGAGATGGTGGAGACGTATTCCATCCTGTCCACCGTCGACATCCCGGTGTACTTCGTGTACGGGAATCACGATAGGCAGCCGGGCGCGGATTTCGTCGGGGGCCGCACGTATACGGACGAGCAGCTCCTGGATGCGCTCGAGGGTGCCGGCATCATCGTCCTGGCCGATGAGTTCGTGCAGGTGGACTCCGACCTGGTCCTGCTGGGCAGGGAGGACCTCAGCGTCGATTCGAGGAAGGACTGGTCCGAGCTGGTGAACCCCTATCCGGGCGGAGCATTGGTCGTCGCGGACCACCAGCCCTACGACAACGTTCAGCTCGAAGAGGAGGTCTCCGCGCTGCAGCTCTCCGGACACACGCATGCCGGGCAGCTGTGGCCGCTGAAGACGCTGTACAGGCTGTTCTATCCCCAAGTATGCGGGGAATACGACTGCCTGGGGACGCGCCTGTATGTGACGCCCGGGATGAGCGGATGGGCCATACCCATTCGCACCGAGGCGCACTGCGCATGGGAGCTCATCACGCTGCATCCCCGATGCGGGATGGCATCGCGTCTTCTGCAACGATATATTATTGTCATTCGAAGGGCATCCACTGCCCATGGCAACCGAATTCGAGTGCGAATACACGATGAACGCGCCGATGACCGGATGCAAAGCATCGATCACCGTCAAGAGGGACTCCTCGGATGCCCTCGTAATGAAGTACCATTTCTATGAGATGGAGTCGGGTAAGGAGAAGGAGGGGCGTTTGAACGTTCCGGAGGAGCTCGTGGACGAGGTCCGCGACCTCGTGAACAGGCACATCGTCTCCTTGAAGGTCAACATGGTCCCCGGATTGGTCACCGACACGGCCGACGAGTCGTTCAAGGTGACGATAGGCGACAGCTGCCACATCTACAAGTCGGAGAACATCGCGAACATGACCAACGACTCCACCGTCGAGGAGGCTTGGAGCATCCTGATAAAGTACCTCCCCGAGGGGACATCCGACGGCTTGGAGCTCATCTTCGATCGAAACGTCTTTATCATACGGCGGCCGCCGGCGCGGCCGCCAAACTTCTCCCTCCGCTCCACGGCGGTTATTTATCCGAAATCCCCATTCCAGCATCATGGAGAAGACCAATCCGATGAGGCACCTCGACAAGCTCGGGATACCCTACACCGTCCACCATTACGGAGACAGGGTCATGAGCGGCATGGAGGTGGCCGAGGCCATGGGACAGGACCCCGACGAGGCGTTCAAGACCCTGGTGACCGTCGGGAAGCCCAAGTCCTACCACGTCTTCGTAGTCCCGGTATCTGGCGACCTCGACCTCAAAAAGGCGGCGGCCAGCGTCGGGGAGAAGTCGGTCTCCATGATAAGGCAGGACGAGCTCCTGCCGCTGACCGGCTACGTCCACGGCGGCTGCTCCCCGCTGTGCATCAAGCGCCCCATGACCATCACCGTCGATTCCTCCGCCCAGTCGAAGGAGCGCATCTACTTCAGCGCGGGCAAGGTGGGGTACCAGATCGAGGTCAGGGTCGAGGATCTGCCCAGGATGATAGATTTCTCCTACGCGGACATCCGCAAGCCAAGGTCGGATCGAAAGAGCCAGCAGCCTTCCGAGGGCCGCTCCTCCGACGCATATCACGGAGTTCAGGGCGATGTTGCCGATGGCCGGGAGCCACTGCTGGTCCGCCATCAGATTGATGGTGTCTATGGAGAAGGTGGACATGGTCGTGAACGCTCCGAAGATCCCCACGAAGAGGAAGGTCTTGGTTGTATCCGCCATGTCGAAACCGTACCTGAACATGAGATAGGATGCCAGCATGCAGCCGACCACGTTGACGATGAACGTCGCCCAAGGGAATTCCGTATCGACGGTGCGGTAGACGGCGAACCTCATCACGGCACCGATGGCCCCGCCCAGCGCCACGACTGCGAACAGAGCTACGGTATCGGCCATGGGATCACGCTATAGTTGGATACGGGTGACGGGTCTCGTTATTTTCCTGAAAGAAAGGAAAGTCGCCAGGATTCCGGCTCGTGCCATCGTCCTCTTGACCAACAGGAAGAGTTCGCCCATCACCCATATCCGTGTCCGTGATTACTGGGATTGATTATATCATTAATAAGGATATCCCTTGAGCATGGACCTCACGAGAGAGGAAGAAGCGATATTGAACGGCGAGAAGGGCGAAGGACCCAGGAAAGCCATGGAGCTGGTCACCGCCCTCGGCAAGATCTACGGCGCCGAGAACCTGATAGACATCACGTCGGCACATCTGTCCGGGGCCTCCTACAAGACCATCGGGGACGGCGGCTTGAAGTACCTCGAGGACATGGTGGCCGGAGGTGCCAGAGTCTCCGTTCCCTCCACCCTCAACCCCGTAGGGATGGACCGCACACGCTGGAAGGAGATGCACATAACCGAGCAGTTCGCCGAGAAGCAGCTGAGAATCATCGAACTCTACGGCAGCATGGGCATCAAGACCACCTGCTCCTGCACACCGTACACCGGCGCCAACGTCCCCAAGCTGGGCGACCATGTGGCCTGGGCCGAGTCCTCGGCGCTGTCGTTCGTCAATTCGTTCATAGGTGCCAGGACCAACCGCGAGGGCGGTCCCGGGGCCCTGGCCGCGGCCATCCTCGGGAAGACCGCGAACTACGGCCTGCACCTCGATGAGAAGCGCAGGCCGACCGTGGTCATCGACGCGGAGACCGACGGGTCCCTGTTCTCCTATTCCCTGCTGGGACAGGCGGTCGGGATGGCCATCGGCAGCGGCGTCCCCTACTTCACCGGCATAAGGCCGGGCGTGGAGGAGGCCAAGACCCTCTCCGCGGCCATGGCCGCATCCGGGTCGGTCGCGCTGTACCACGTCGAGGGCGTCACGCCGGAGGCAGGGAAATTCGACGTCTCGGAGCTGGAGAGGATCCACATCGGCAAGAAGGAGCTTGACGAGGCCTACGCCAAGCTGAACACCGTGGAGGACGTCCAGCTCATCGCGTTGGGTTGCCCGCACCTCACCGAGAAGGAGATGCACCAGATCGCAGCGTTCCTCAAGGGCAAGAAGAAGGTCCGCGACGACATCGAGATATGGTTCTGCACATCGGCCGCCGTCAGGGAGAAATGCGCCGAGGATGTGAAGGTCATGGAGCAGTTCGGGCTTGTCCTGGCCGACACCTGCATGGTCGTCGCCCCCATCGAGGGCACCTTCCAGAGGACAGCGACCAACTCGGCCAAGGCCGGCAACTACCTGCCCACCCTGTGCTCCCAGAAGGTCATGTGCCGCGATCTTGCGGCCCTGCTGGAGGTGGTCATGTGACCACGTTCCAGGGAAGGATGATCTCCCCTGGCAAGGCCAGGGGGGAGGTGGTCACCGTCCCGGAGCCCCTGAGCTTCCTGGGAGGGGTCAACGGCTCCACCGGCGAGATCTGCGTGGGCAAGGGCGGCAACGTGGCCGGGAAGATCCTGGTATTCCCCAAGGGGAAGGGCAGCACAGTCGGTTCGTTCGTCATGTACGACCTCATGGTCCACGGGAAGCAGCCCGCCGCGGTCATCAACGAGGCCGCCGAGACCATCGTCGCCACGGGCGCCGTGATCTCCTCGATCCCCATGGTGGACCAGATACCACAGACCGACATCTTCAGGGATGGGGACATCGTCACTGTGGATGCGGATGCTGGCACTGTCGACATAGAGGGAATCAGGGTGCGCGAGGTGGTGTCCTCGGCGCTCATCAGGGACGGCAGGGTCCTCCTGCTGCACCGCCCCGATCACTGCCACTCCTACCCGGGCAAATGGTCCCTCGTCGCGGGCAAGATCGAGGACGGGGAGACCGAGGAGCAGGCGGCCGCCAGGGAGGTCCTGGAGGAGACCGGCATCAAGGTGGGGGCCCCCGAGGCCCGCCTCGCCCCCGTCTACGACAGGGAAGGGAGCACCCTCTGGAAGGTCCATCCGATGCTATACAGAGTGGATTCAGACCCGGTGCTCAACCCGGAGAACGATTCCTTCAGATGGGCGGTCCCGTCGGAGATAGCGGACGCCGAGTGCGTCCCCAGGACCCGGGACGTCACCGTCCGCATGATGCAGAAGCTGCGATTGCCTGAGCTCCCTCAGAGCGTCCAGGAACTGCCCGCAGAGGGCCTCGGGATCCCCGTAGGCCCTCCCTTTCCTCCTTCTCCCGCCTTTGGTCACGGCCCAGAACGAGTTGTCCGGGTCGGCGAAGAACCCGAGCTGGGCGTCCAGGCCGTCGGCGTACCACCCGAAGTGTATCTCGTACGGCTCATCGGGCTCGAACCTGTACTCCAGGCCGTCGAACAGCGAGAAATCGCCGTCCAGGAGGGTGGATAGCGAATCGCAGAACATCCCCGCCTGCTCGGCGAGCGGATATGACTTGGTCTCGAGGATGTCGTACCTCATCCTCTCGGAGGGGTCTTCCATGACCGTGAATCGGGAAGCACGAAAAAACGTTTACCCATGACCGCCATCACCCGGGCATGACCGACGGGACCAACACGCAGTACTCGAAGCCCGAGGGGGAGGAGGGCCGCTTGACCCTGGAGCATATGAACGAGCACCATGCCAGGCTCTGGGATTTCTGCCTCTCTCACATGCCAAAGGCCATGGACGGCTCCGTTCTCGACGTCGGCTGCGGCGGCGGGGGCTTCATCAGGAAGCTCTCGGAGAGGTACCCGTACGCTCTCTTCTACGGCCTGGACATCTCCGAGGAGTCCGTGGGGATGACCCTGGAGCTGAACTCCGACCTCGTGGACCAGGGCGCCCTGAAGGCGACAGTCGGCGATGTCTGCGGGATCCCGTACGCGGACGCGTCCTTCGACATGGTCACCGCCATGGAGACCTATTTCTTCTGGCCGGACCTGGAGAAGGGGATGTCGGAGGCCCACAGGGTGCTGTCCGAGGGCGGCATGTTCGTCATAGGTTCGGAGATGCAGGCGAACCCTGGAGACGAGGCGTTCATGGAGGAGTCCCTCAGGGAATGCGGGTGCCGTCTCCGCTACGACTCCGATATAATCGCCATGATGGAAACCGCCGGCTTCTCAGTGAGGACGTTCAGCGTCCCGGAGGAGAGGTGGGTAGTCTTCGTCGGTCGCAGATCGGAACGAGAGCGCCGATGAATCGTACTTCTTCAGCTTGTGGGACTTCGCTCCCAGGACGACGGTGTTCAGGCGGTCCGGCCTGAGTATCTCCTCGGCCAGCTTCATGACCTCGTCCTCCGTGACTGCATCGATGCTGGCCAGGCGGTCCTCCAGGGTGGCGGTCTCGCCGTTGACCATATGGTTCACGCCCAGCCTGTAGAGCCTGTTCTCGGTGGACTCCATGTGGCGGATGTTGGCGCCCTTGATGAGCCTCTTGGCCCTGTCGAGCTCGCCTGGCTCGATGCCTTCGGCCAGGAACTTCCCGATCACGGAGGAGGTCGTCTCCATGGCCTCGACCACGTTCTTCTCGGTGCAGGACATGAACGCGGTGAGCGCGGCGGCGTCGCTGTCGACGTTGGATGACGTGTAGATGGAGTAGACCAGGGCCTTCTTCTCCCTGATGTCCTGGAACAGCCTGGAGCTGGTCCCGGAGCCGATGATGGCGGACAACATCTGCTGGATCTCCCTCCTGGGGACCCTCGACTTGTCCACGGGGAACCCCATGGCCACCTGGTAGTGGTCGGCCTTGTTCTCGATGAACCTGTACTCGGACCCGGGCATTGAGGGCGGCGAGCGCGGGTTTCTCCTCCCGCCGGCCATGCCGTCGAAGGTCTCCTCGGCCCAGGCGACGGTCTCGTCCAGGTCGGCGGCCCCGGCGGCGTAGACGCAGATGTTCGGGATCAGGTAGCGCTCCTCGTAGTACTGCCTCAGCTCCTTGTTGGTGAGCCCGGCGACGACCTTCTCGTCGCCTCCCTCGTCCTGGCTGAGCGGGTGCCCCCTCCAGAGCGTGGTGAGGTACAGGTCGTGGATGTACCTGTCAGGCTCGTTCTTAATCATGCTGAGCTCCTGGAGCACGATCTTCTTCTCCATCTCGGTGTCCTCGGCGGTGATGGCCGGGTCGGCCACGATCTCGCCGACGATGTCCCTGGCGACAGCGGCGGTCTCCTCGATGGTGATGCTGTGGTAGGCGGTCATCTCCCTGCCGGTGAAGGCGTTGAGCTCCCCTCCGGCGCCCTCGATCTCCAGCGCCATCTGGTAGGAGTCCCTGGTGCCGGTCCTCCTGAAGACCGTGTGCTCCAGCAGATGGGACAGCCCGAAAATCTCGGGGTACTCGTCCCTGGAGCCGGTGGCGACAGCCGCCATGCACGCATAGCTCCCGCAGCCGGGGATGGTCTCGACGACGACAGGTATCCCGCCGGAAGTGGCGGCGTACTCGATGGAGTGGCCTTTCATTGACGGTGCCATGGACAACCCATAATTATGTGTAACGGATTGGTGCTCGATATGACCACGAGGACCATACGCTACGGCGGACCGGACCTGGACCGCCCCGTCGCCATCATAGGATTCCCGGGCGCCGGGCTCGTCAGCTCGATCGCGCCCAACTACCTGGTGTCCCAGCTGGAGATGGAGCCAGTGGTCGGATTCACATCTCCCGACATGCCCCCGTACTGCCTCGTGTCCGGCGGAATCGCCATGCCCCCGGTCAGGATGTACGGCAAGAAGGGCAACGGGAAGAGGTGCAGGGACATCGCGGTCGTGATGTCCGAGTACGCCCCGAAGCCCGAGGACTGCTACGAGCTGTCGATGGCGATCCTGGACCATCTGCGCAGGTGCGGGTGCGACACCGTCATCTGCCTCGAGGGGGTCCCCAGGTTCAGCCCCGAGGACACCATGGTGGTCTGCCACTCCGGGGAGAACTCCGAGAAGCTCGCCAGGAAGTCCGGCGTCCCGCTGATGACCGGCGGGATGATACGCGGGATGACCGGCGTGATGATGTACTCCGCGCCCTCCTTCGGCATGGACGTCGTGGCCCTGGTGGAGCCTGCGAACCAGAACATCCCGGATCCCGGCGCGGCATCCGAGTTCATCGCCCCGCTGAGGAAGATGGTCCCAGGCATGAAGGTGGACTCCAAGCCCCTCCTCCAGGAGGCCGAGCAGATACAGAAGAGGATAGACGAGCAGAGCTCCGCCCCGTCCTCCGATGCGGTGCAGTACTACGGGCGAGGCCCTTTTATCCTACATTGCATTTGCAGTGCCCATGGAATTGGTCCCTTCGAAGTTCTTCATCACCAGCAGCTCGGCAGTCAGCGAGGTGTCCGATCTCAACGCGTTCGACAAGGCGCTGATCTCTTCCGGCATAGGGGAGCAGAACCTGGTCTCCGTGTCATCGGTCATCCCGATAGGCGCGGAGCTCATCGAGAGGTGCGAGATGCCCATGGGCGCGGTCACCCACTGCGTGCTGGCCCAGATGAGGGGCAGCGAAGGGGAGACCATCGCTGCCGGCATCGCCTACGCGTACCGCCTCGACGGGAAGGGCGGCTACGTCGCCGAGGGCCACATCCACGGCTCCGCGGAGTCCCTGAAGGAGATCCTCCGCTGGAAGATGGACGAGATGGCCAGGATCAGGTCCGTGGAGTTCGGGGACATCCAGTTCGTCACCGAGGAGCTCCAGATCCCCATGGACAACTACGGCTGCTGCGTGGCGGCCCTGGTGTTCACGGAGTACAGGCGATGTACGGTCTGGCCGAATGCGCCCTGTGCCGCCGTCCCCGCATAATCGACGGGTCCAACAAGGAATCCTCGTGCCCTTTCTGCGGCTACACCGAGAACCAGAGGAAGATGCGCGTGGTGTTCGCATCCGAGGACCAGGCGACCGTCAGGCGCGCGCTGGGGCTGGCGATGGGCTACATCCCCCCGGACGAGAAGGCCAAGAAGCGCAGGATAGAGGAGACCGACCCATATTCCACCATGGTCTTCAAGTTCGAGCACACCTCGGACCTGGAGGAGAAGCTAGAGATCCTCGCCAGGGGGCTCACCGAGTGCAAGGGGACCTTCACGGAGGACGATGTGGAGGAGATCGTCGGAAAGAACGCCGGGAAGTACATCGGCGCAATGATGGAGCGCTGCCTGATCGCAGAGGTCAGGCCCGGGATCTACAAGGGCCGATTCGCAGGTCGCTCCTCTTCTTCCCTTCCATCTTCAGCACCTCGCGCACGATGTTGCGCAGCTTCAGGTGCATCATGTAGTAGAAGTATCCGCCGGCGAGCAGGCACATCAGGATGCATGAGCCGTAGAACGCCAGTCCGCCGTCGGCGCCGGTGTTCAGCACGGAGTAGAGCATCAGGTCGTAGGCGACCAGGAACAGCAGGGCCTGGAAGATGAACTCCATGAGCCTGTTCCTCGCGATGCCCTCGCCGATGGTCGTGCCGCAGGCGCCAAGCATCATGGACATGGTGACCGCGATGACCAGCAGGATGACTATGCTGGCATCCACCTCGATGTCCTTGATGAGGGACGTGATGGTGTAGGCGATGCCCATGGACATGCCGCATGAGATGCCCAGGCCGAGCCCGTAGCCGTAGAATATGGAGTCCGACTTCCCCCTGAACCGCTTCAGGTTCATGATCACGACCATGACCATCACCTGGATCGCCGCCAGCAGGATCATGTAGACCATGCTGCTGGCCAGATGGAACATTATCATCACGGCGAAGAGCACGGAGCCCACGATGAGGCCGCAGAAGAACAGCAGGAAGAACGTGGCGTCGCTGAAGAAGGGCTGCTCCACCGCAGGGTAGGTGTACTTCTTCATGACGATCCACATGAGCGCCAGGGCGGGCCCTATGCCGAGGACCATCGAGACGCCGAACATCAAATCCATGCGGGTGGGATGGGGGTCTATTATAAAAAGGAGGGTGCGCGGGCGCTCGGCCCTTCGGGCCTTGCATGAGCTTGTCGTAGTAGTGGATGACCATGCAGGACTTCTCGCACCTGCCGCAGGAGCTGCACCTCTCCGGATCCACCCTCATGCCTCCCTTGATGCGTATGGCGTGCCTCGGGCATCCCTTCTCGCAGATCCCGCACTCGGTGCACATCTCCGCCCTGATCAGGGCCTTCACGGCCCTCTCGAACACCAGCTTGGCGTTCTTCGCGTCCGGGGCGGTCACGGATACCTGGCCCCCGCCGAAGAGCTTTGCCCTGCCGTTCGGCATCTTCAGCAGCGCGATCTCGAATTCCGGCGAGTACTTCACCTCGCCCACGGTCCTCAGGGCGTCCTCCACGTACGAGAAGTCCCTGACCCTCTCCATCTTGACGACGGCCTCCATGGAGTAGCCGCCGGCGGTGCACGGGGAAGCCCCCTTCAGCATGTCCATGGACACGTTGGATGCGGATTCCGGGGACATCCTAAGGTCCAGGCCCTCGGCCAGGAGCACCATCTTCGGCGGCAGGACCTTCCACCTCCAGAATCCCATGGATGCGTACTCCTCGGGGAGCCCGCGGGATTCGGCGTATTTCCTCAGATAGGCCTCCCAGACGCTGTACAGCTCCGGGTGTATCCGGCCGGTGTTCCTCCACTCGCTGGACAGGCAGGATGGGCACAGATAGCAGCCGATCCTCTCGAAGTCCCTGTCGTAGAGGGGGTTGTAGTCCAGTCCGAACATCAGGATGTACCCCCAGACCTCTGCCGCGTTCCACGACCTGATGGGGTTCAGGTTGATCTGGTTGGGGACGAAGGGATTCCTGGTGACGAAGCCGATCCCGGAGCGGGCGAAGGACTCCAGCCACCTGTTCCCCTCGACGGTAATAGTGCCGTCTGGGTATGTGCCAGATATCAGGTCGGTGACCGGACCGAGCTTGCATACCTTGCAGCACCACCTGAAGTCCTTGGCCGGGGGGCCGAAGGAATCCACGTTGTCCCAGAAGCCGCTGCCGCCGCGGGCGGTGTGGACCTTCAGCTTGTTCTTCTCCGCGAAGGATCTGACGTATTCCAGGGTCTCCGGGAACTCCAGGCCGGTGTCTATGTTGATGAGTTCCAGCCCCTCGGCCGCCTGCGATGCGAGGCCGTAGGCGGCAAGGGAGTCCTTTCCACCTGAGAACGAGACGGTGACCGGGAGCCCCTTCGGGTTCCTCTCGGCGAGGAACGCCCTGATCTCCCTGACGCCCTTCTTCGCTATCGACTTTATGTGTGCGCGGTTGCTCTCCACGAAGCCGTCGATCGAGCATCTGGCTATGTTGGGCTCCGATGGGTTGTCCAGGTCCCTTATCTTGACCGCGCGCTCCGCCTCCCTGAGGGAGGACGAGTCCGCCAATGCGATGCCCGCGCCGACCTTGGCCGCCTTTCTCAGTATGAGGGTCTCCCCCTCGCGGAAGTCACCGACGACCTCTGTGACGTTGGCTCCGGGCACGGTCTTCCCCTTGAGGTGGCCGGACATGCCGGCGAACGTGACGATGTTCTTGCTGGCCACGGGCGCGAACAGGTCCGCACTGGGCTGCCTTATCTCGAGGACCAGGCGGTCCAGCCTCATGTCGAACCTCAGGATCCCCAGGACGGCGCCGTAGGCGACGATCTCGTCCGTGCGGTCCTCTCCCGGGACCTTGTTCAGGAACATCATGGCGCCGTCCAGCGGCGCCGATGTGCCGAAGGCCTCCTCGAAGAGCCCCTTCACTATTCCTACGGAGTCGCCCATGCAGGGCCTGATGTCCCCGGGGCTGTTGACTTCGAACTCCCTTCCCTCGGAGCCGCATTTGGAGCAGCTCCCGCCGAGGAGCAGCGTGCCGCATGAATCGCACCACCTGAACGCCTCCTTGCCGTGGGCTGAGTTCCTCCTTTCGCCGACCATCGGGCACCCGAGCGCGCTCTACCTTTATTAACAGGAGTGCCATCCCACCCGTATGTATGACGAGGACGGGCTGTACCGCATCAACCCCGAGAAGGGAAAGATCAGCTTCAGCAGCATCGAGATCAGGGACATCCTCATCTCCATGGGCGTCCTCGCGCTGGCATTCACGATCCTGTACCGCAACAGCAGCATCCTGGACTACTTCGCGTACTACCTCGGAGAGGACTGGAAGTGGGTCGGCCTGTTCGGGATGTGCATCGGTCTCGTCATCTTCAGCTTCCTGCTGCACGAGCTCGGGCACAAGTTCACCGCCCAGAAGGCGGGTCTGGCCTCCGAGTACCGCATGTATCCCATCGGACTGTTCATCACCCTGCTGACATCCGTCATCGGGTTCCTCTTCGCGATGCCCGGGGCGGTCATGATCTCCGGCCAGACCGACAAGGCGACCTACGCCAAGATCAGCCTCGCCGGGCCGGTTGTGAACATCGTGCTGGCGGTCGTGGGTATCGTGGGGTGCCTGCTCACCAACTACGGATGGGCAGTGGTCCCGTTCTTCATGCTGGCGAGCCTCAACTCCATCCTGGCCCTGTTCAACATGCTGCCGATCCCCCCGCTGGACGGGTCCAAGATCGTCGGGTGGAACATGCCGGTGTACATCGTGGTCATCGCGATAGCGGCGCTGGAGTTCGCCTACGTAAGGTTCTTCATGCCCACCCTCTACTGGGCCTGAATACGACGGTTGCAGGTCGCGCGCTTCACGAATCATGCTGCGGAGCGATGGCTCCGCCCCTTATCGTGATCCAAAAAGAAGGGAATCGGGGCCTTCCCGGCCCCGATGGTTTCACATGTACTCGGGGCAGGGGTACCTCAGGTTCCTGAGGATCGACCCCTCCCACTGGTCGAGCTTGCCGGGGTTGAGGATGTTCTCCGGGTCCATGGCGGCCTTGATGGCCCTGATGGTGGACATCTCGGAGGCCCTCTCCTTGGCGAAGTTGGGCGCCTTGGAGATTCCTACCCCGTGCTCGCCGGTGACGGTCCCGCCGAGGTTCACGCACACGTCGAAGATCTCGTTGACGGCGGCGACTCCGCGGTCCCACTCGTCCTTGTTCTTCGGGTCGATGACCATCTTGGTGTGCAGGTTCCCGTCGGATGCGTGCCCGTAGGTGGCGATGGTGACGTTGTGCTTCTCGGCGATCTCCTGGAACGCCTTGACCGCCTGGGGGACCAGGCTCACCGGCACGCCCATGTCGTCCGCGAGGGAGACTGAGGAGCAGCCGGGCTTCAGGGCGGACAGGGAGGTCATGACGGACTTCCTCGCATCGGTCCACTGGGCGATGAGCTTCTTGTCCTTGGTGGGGATGACGTCGGTGGCGCCGATCTCGTTGGCGACCTCCTCCACGATCTTCAGGTCCCTGTCGATGACCTCGTCGGTCTCGCCGTCCACCTCGACGATGCACAGCGCGCCGCAGTTCGGCAGGGGGTTGCCCCTGGCCTTGTTGACCGCGTTGATGCTCACGCTGTCCATCAGCTCGCAGGATGCGGGGATGAGGGGCCTGGCGATGATCGCGGAGATGCATTTCCCGGCATCCTCCACGTTCTTGAAGCAGCAGAGGCAGGAGGCGGACTTCTTGGGCTTGGTGGTCAGCTTCAGGGTGACCTCGGTGATGATGCCGAGCGTCCCCTCGGAGCCGCACATGAGCCTGGCCAGCTGGTAGCCGGAGGCGTCCTTGATGGTCCTGGTGCCGCAGCGGACGATCTCTCCGTCCGCCTTCACGAAGGTGAGCCCGAGGACGAAGTCCCTGGTGGCGCCGTACTTGACTGCGCGCATGCCGGAGGCGTTGGTGGCGACCATGCCGCCGATCTGGCATGCCTCGGCCGATCCCGGGGACGGGGGGAAGAAGAACCCGTACTTGGAGAGCTCCGCGTTGAGGTCGTTGTAGATGCAGCCCGCCTCGACGTCGACCCACAGGTCCGCGACGCTGACCCTCTTGACCTTGTTCATCCTCTGCATGGCCATGACGATGCCGCCCTTGATGGGGACGGCGGAGCCGCAGAGGCCGGTACCCGATCCGCGGGGGACGACGGGTATCCTGTTGGCATGAGCGATCTTCATGATCTCCGAGACCTGCTCGGTGGTCCTGGGCTGGACCACGATGTCCGGAGTGTTGTGGAAAATGGAGGCGTCGAAGCCGTAAGTGTACAGCACCGCGGGCTCGATGGAGTAGCCCTCCTTGCCGACGACCTTCTCGATCTGCTCGATGATTCTCTGTTCCATGGTGGAGCACCTGTACGCGCGGATGGGCACGCACGATATAAAAGGTGCGCCACTACGGCCTTCGAGGCCGAGGCGGACGGGGTCGGTCAGATGCCGATCCACTCGCTCCTGACTATCCTCTTGAGGGCGGAGATGGTGGACATCGCCGCGAGATGGGAAGTCTGGGGGGTCTCGGGGTCCGGGACGTTGTAGGTGTGGCAGACCATCTCGCCGAACTCGCCCTTGAGCCTGAGCTCGTGGGAGTTGGTGTGGGTGGCGGGGTCCACGATGACCCTCACCCTGGTCTTGTCGAAGCCTATGCCCAGCAGGCTCACCGTGGCCGCGATGTTGACGTTCCTGGGGAACAGCTTGACGGCGTCCCTGGCCGGGCCGTTGAAGATCTCGGTGGGCTCCTTGATGGAGTCGAGGTCCAGGTGGTCCAGGTCGAGGAACGGGGCGCCCTTCAGGCTGACGGGGGCCTTGGTGGTGATGAGCTCGACCTCGTCGAGCCTCCCCACGGCGGACGACCTGAGGCCGTCGGTGCCGCAGGCGGCCCCGGACGGGATGTAGATCTTTGCCTCGCACTCCTTGGCCTTCTGGTAGACGGCGTTCCTGAACTCGTCGTCTACGAGGGCCCCTACGGAGGTGATCATGATGTCGACGCCCCTGGCGACGACCTTGGGCATGATCGTGCGCACGGCGTCCTGCGACGCGGACTCGATGACGAGGTCGCAGTGGTAGAGCTCCTCCTCGACGTCGTCGACGACGATGGCCTTCTTCAGGCCGGAGGCAACCTGCTCCGCTTTCTCCTTGACGATGTCCATTATGTAGATCCTCTTGACCTCGGCCATCTCATCAGCGGCGGCGGCCAGCTTCTGGCCGATGGAGCCGCAACCCACGATCGTAATGCGCATGGGCGCCGTTACTGGGTTATGATATAAAATAAAGTCGCATGGAATTATCGTGAATCGTTCGATAATCGTTATTTTGCTACGGAATCCGTAGTATTTTTGATGGAATCAGCAGATTCGGCGCTCCCCTTCCCATTCGGCCATGAACTCCTCCAGGTACCCGACCATGTACTCGTGGCGGGCGTCGGCTATCCTCCTGGCGGTCGGGGTGTTCATGAGGTCCCTCAGCTTCAGGAGCTTCTCGTGGAAGTGGTTGACCGATGTGCCCTGGTTGGCGAAGTACTCCTCCTCGGTCATGTCCTCCTTGGCCTTCTCGCTGGGTATGTGCATGGCCCTTCCGCGGCTGCCGCCGTACGCGAAGGCCCTGGCTATGCCTATGGCCCCTATGGCGTCGAGCCTGTCGGCATCCTGCACTATCCTCCCCTCGAGGGTGTCCGGGGCCACGGTGTCCTTCCCCTTGAAGGAGATCTGGAGATGATATGGCACACGGAGTCCTGCATCCCGCCGGATATCTCGTGGGACGCCATGAACGAGCGGGCGTTGGCCATGCCGTTGTCGCCGAACAGCTTCCTGTCGTCCACGTCGTGGAGCAGGGTGGCCAACCTCACCGTGTCCATGTCCCCGCCCTCCTCCCTGCAGATGGCCACCGCGTTGTTGTGCACCCTGACGGTGTGGTAGAAGTCGTGGCCGCTGCTGTCGTCCTTGAAGATTTCGGCGGCGTAGCGCTCGGCGTCTGCGAATACGGACTCGTCCATGTTCAGGACATGGACAGGTAACGGATATGGGTTTCCTTCTGGTAGGTTTCTTAATGCAGATTTCCATGTCCTACCATGGCTCCCATCAGGCTCTACATCGCCGGCCCGCTCTTCTGCGAGGCCGAGCAGGAGTACAACCGCAGGCTCAAGGAGAGGCTCTCTGGATACGGGTTCGAGGCCCTCCTTCCGCAGGAGTCGGGGGTGGAGATACCCAGGGTGGAGAAGGGGGACCGCGAGACCATCAACAAGGTCTCCAAGTATGTGTTCGATTCTGATCTGGCACTTCTCGATTCCTGTGATGCGCTGGTCCTGAACATGGACGGCCGCGTGCCCGACGAGGGCGCCTGCGTGGAGCTCGGATACGCCTATGCCAGGGGAATCCCCTGCTTCGGTATCAAGACCGACGTCCGCACCGCGGAGCACTCCATGGACAACATGATGATAACGGGCGCCCTGGACGGGAGGATAGCGGGGGACGCGGATTCCCTGGCCCGGATAATGTCGGATTTCTTCGGATCGGAGCAGCGAGCCGTCTCTGCGGACCGTTATCTCGTTGACGGGGATGTCCTTCCCGGAGGCCTGGACGGCCGCCCGGACCAGGCGCACCAGAGCCCCGCAGCAGGGCACCTCCATCCTGATGATGTCCACCGATGTTATGTCGTTGTCCCTCAGGATGTCCGCGATCTTGTCGAATCTGGCCCTGTCATCGAGCTTGGGGCAGCCTATGACCAGGGGATCGCCGTGGACGAACCTCCTCTTGAAGTCGTCGGCCGTGAACGCGGTGCAGTCCGCCCCCACGACCAGCCTGCCCCTCAGGAACCCGGCGGTCGAGGGCACGAGCGCCAGCTGGATGGGCCACTGGACGCCTGAAGGCGCCGGCGGCATTGTGGAGCCGCCAGCGGGCATCATCGGGATCCCGGACGGGCGGCTGGCCGGCTTCTCCGCGAATGATATGGCCCCCTGCGGGCAGGCGGGGAGGCAGTCCCCCATGCCGTCGCACAGGTCGTCGCGGACGACCCTGGCCTTGCCCCCGACGAGGGCAAGAGCCCCCTCGTGGCAGGCGGTTACGCAGAGGCCGCAGCCGTCGCATTTGGATTCGTCGATGATGATCGATGTGCCCTTCATGAGCGGGGTCAGGGGGTCCGAGTTGAAATAAGGACGTGTGCGGTTCGCGCCCGCGACCGACAATATGTTAAAGATAGAGGGCATCCAGACGCCGATCACATGCAGATAGGAATCGTCGGCAAGCCGAACGTCGGGAAGTCCACGTTCTTCGGCGCCGCCACCATGGCGCCCGTGGAGATAGCCAACTACCCGTTCACCACCATCGAGCCCAACAAGGGCGTGGCCCATGTGCGCACGACCTGCCCATGCAAGGAGCTGGGCGTCAAGTGCACCCCGCACAACTCGCTGTGCGTAGACGGCGTCAGGATGGTCCCGGTAGAACTCCTGGATGTGGCCGGGCTGGTCCCGGACGCGTGGCAGGGCAAGGGCCTGGGCAACAAGTTCCTGGATGACCTGAGGCAGGCCGATGCGCTGATCAACGTGGTCGACGTCAGCGGGTCCACCGACATCGAGGGAGTCCCCGGGGACGTCGGCAGCCACGACCCGGCGGAGGATATCCTGTTCCTGAGGACCGAGATCGAGTGCTGGATGCGCGAGATCATCAAGAACGGCTTCGGGAGGATCGTCAGGCAGGCGAGGATGAACGGCAGCAAGCCCGAGGTCATCCTCCATGAGCGCCTGGCCGGGCTCAACGTGACCGAGAACCAGATCAAGGAGGCCCTTAAGCATGTGGAGTTCCCGGAGGACCCCCTGAAGTGGGAGGACGACGACCTGCTGCTCAGGCTCTGCGCCGAGATCAGGAAGCAGGCCAAGCCGATGATCGCCGCCATGAACAAGGCGGACATCGCACCCGAGGGGAACATCGAGAGGGTGCAGTCCGTCAACGAGATGTGCGTCGTCACCATGGCCGAGACCGAGCTGGCCCTGAAGAAGGCAGCGGCGGCGGGCCTGGTGGACTACGTCCCCGGCGATGCGATGTTCAAGATCAAGGAGGGCGTGAACCTCAACGAGGGCCAGAGGAAGGCTCTCCAGTACATGGCCGACAACATGGCCAAGTTCGGCGGCACCGGTGTGCAGAAGTGCATCGAGGACGCCGCGTTCAAGATGCTGGACCTCATCACCGTCTACCCGGTGGAGGACGAGAACAAGTACACCGACCACTTCGGCAGGGTGCTCCCCGATGCGTTCCTGGTCCCGCGCGGCTCCACCGCCAGGGACCTGGCGTACAGGGTCCACACGGACCTGGGCGACAAGTTCATCCGCGCCGTGAACGCGAAGACCAAGCGCACGGTCGGGGCGGACTACGAGCTGCAGGACGGCGACGTCATCCGCATCGTGGCGAACAAGTGATAGCATGGGCGAGTGGGACGTCCGCATCATCAGCGCATCATCCCTGATGGTCGACGGGGAGCCCGTGGTCGAGCTGTTCGGCAAGACCCGCGGCAAGGAGTCCATCGCCATAGTCTGCAAGGGCTACCTGCCCTACCTGTACGCCGTGGACCCCAGGCCCGAGACGGCGGAGATCCTGTCGAGGGATCCCGAGGTCGTCTCCACGGAGCCGGACAGGCTCCTGTACAAGTCGGAGATGCACGACGTCCTGAAGATCACGATCAAGAACCCGTGGAAGGCATCGGATTTCAGGAACCGCCTGAGGAAGGCCGGGCACCCGGTGCTGTCCTCGGACATCAGCCTTCAGCACCGCTTCTTCTACGACAAGGACATGGGCTCCTGCATACGCGTCAGGGGGGACCCGGTCGAGGGGCAGTACCTGACGGACCTGACCATACAGATGGAGTCGTTCGAGAACATCGACTCCTTCGACCCCGGCCTCAGGATACTCTCGTTCGACATCGAGAACAGCGTCCTGCACGGGTTCCTGCTGACGATCTGCGCAGTGGTTTGGGAGGACGGGAAGATAACTCCCTGCAAGCCGATCGTGGGCACCGAGAAGGAGATAATCGACGGCTTCGCCGACCTCATCAAGACGGTCGACCCCGACGTGATCACAGGGTACAACATCGACAACTACGACATCACGAAGATCGGCGAGAGGGCCAAGACGAACAGGATGACGGACGCCATGCCGTGGGGCAGGGACGGGGGTCAGCCGAGGCTCGTGAGCGACAGGTTCTGGAGGGTCAAGGGCCGTCTCATCTGCGACGCATGGTGGGCAGCAAAAAGGGAGATCCGCCCGAAGCAGGAGACGCTCAACGCCGTCGCGCTGGAGCTGCTCGGAGAGCAGAAGCTCGATGTCGACCCGAGGCACATGGACGAGGAGTGGTCGAGGAACAGGGAGAAGGTCCTGGAGTACTGCGTCAAGGATGCGGAGCTAGCGCTCAGGATCCTCCTGGAAGTGGGCACGCTCCGCAAGGGCATGGACCTCGCGGCGGTGTCGAAACTGACGATCGAGGACGTGCTCACGTCGGGCTCCTCGCAGCTCGCCGATTCGCTGCTAATCCGCGCCGCCGACCGCGCCAAGGTCGCGGTCCCTCAGATGGGGGCGAGGATAGCCGGCGCGGAGCAGATCGAGGGAGGCTACGTGCACAACATGACGCCCGGCCTGTACCATTGGGTCTGCGTCCTGGACTTCAAGTCCATGTACCCCTCGCTGATCATCGCGAAGAACATCTGCTTCACCACCCTCGCCGACGACGGCGAGATCAGGGCGCCGTCCGGCGCGAGGTTCATGTCCAAGGAGAGGAGGGAGGGGCTCCTGCCGAGGATCCTCGCCGACCTCATGGACGAGAGGGACTCCATCAAGAAGAGGATGAAGGCCGCGCAGGACGATCACGAGTACCATTATCTCGACGGTCTGCAGGCCGCGGTGAAGGTCCTGATGAACACCTTCTACGGGGTGTTCGCATCCACGTTCTACCGCTTCACCGACAAGAGCATCGGAGCGGCGATCACGTCGTTCGCGAGGGCCAACGTCAAGGGCATCATCGAGGAGGTCGAGGCCGAGGGGATCCCAGTGATCTACTCGGATACCGACTCCGTCTTCATGCAGTCCCCGGAGCACACTCTCGAGGGCTCGGTGGAGTTCGGGAACAGGATGGCCGAGAGGTACTCCCGCGACGGCGGGACGCTCGAGTTCGAGAAGCTCCTCGAGCCGATGTTCACCCACGGAATGAAGAAGAGGTACGTGGGGAGGATCGTGTGGCCCGAGGTGCAGGACAACCTGCTGATAAGGGGATACGAGGTCAGGAGGTCGGACTCGTTCGATCTGCAGAGCGACATGCTCACGAGGCTGTTCGAGCTGATCCTCGACGACAGGATGGACGAGGCGCTGTCCTACGTGAAGACCACCATACAGGAGGTCAAGTCCGGCAAGGTCGCTCCCGAGAGGCTGGTGATCTCCAAGACGTGCAGGGGCCTCGACGCCTACGCCAACCCGGACAGCATGGCCAACGTGCAGGCGGCGAAGAAGCTCATCGAGCGCGGGTACGAGTTCATCCCCGGCATGAAGGTGTCGTGGGTCGTCACCAACTCCACGTCCACCCCGCAGCAGGTGGAGCCGTTCGTCAGCGGCGTCCCGCTGGAGGCCGTCCCCGACTACAAGTACTACGTCAAGAGGCTGGCGGAGACCGCATCGAGGATCACCGAGGTGCTGGGGTGGACCGAGAAGGACCTCATGATGGGGAGCCAGCAGGCCACCCTGTTCGGCGGCAATTTCGGAACGTCCGACGACGACCCCAAGGGCGGCGCCAGCAAGATGCCGCAGCCCAAGCCCAAGCCCAAGGTAAAGAGCCTGGACGACTTCTTCCGACCGATGCGTTTTATCGGTGCATCGCCATACAGGTGGCGATGCCGAGGATATCGGAGATCGGCGAGCGCGCGCTCATAGAGGATTTCATGACCTTCATCCGCCCCGAGGGCCTAATCGGCCCGGGCGACGACGCAGCGGTGCTGGGGAAGGACACCGTGGTCACCACGGACATCGTCACCTTCGACAGGCATTTCCCGGCGGGCATGTCATACGAGCAGTTCGGATGGTACGCTGCCGCGGTCAACTTCAGCGACCTGGCCGCCATGGGCGCCAGGCCCACGGGGTTCCTCGCGGCCCTCGCCCTCCCGCCGGACCTGGAGGCCCAGGCCGCCTACGACATCATGAGCGGCATCGACCAGTGCTGCGAGTTCTGCGGCACCGGTATAGCCGGAGGGGACACCAAGTTCGGATCCGGCATCGTCGCCGGGACGGCGATCGGGTCCATGGACGGAAGGAAGCCGATGACCCGCTCGGGGGCCAATCCCGGGGACATCGTGGCCGTCACGGGGCCCATAGGCGGGCCGGCGGCTGGGTTCCTCTCGCTGGAGCTCGGGGTCGAGATGGAGGATGCGAGGCAGTCCTTGTACGTCCCCGTCCCGAGGGTCGCGGAGGGAATGGCCCTGGCCTCGTCCGGGGTGGTCACATCGTGCATGGACCTCTCCGACGGCCTGGGCACCGCGCTCAACGGGATATGCTCGCACTCGCATGTCGGCATAGACGTCGAGTTCGATTTCATACCGCGCGGGGAAGGCGTCGAGGAGATGGCGCAGGCCTCCGGCAGGGACGTCCAGGACCTCCTGCTATACTGGGGAGGGGAGTACGAGCTCCTCTTCACCGCGGACAAGGACAGGTTCAGGAAGCTGTACGAGATGGAGGTGGAGTTCAGCATAATAGGGATGGTCCACGACGGCGACCATCCGGACCTGATACGGGAAGGCTCCAGGAGCAGGATCGGACATGGCAGCTACTAACGGCGAACGCGTCGAGGCGCGCTACTACGAGCGCCAGGGAGACTTCTACAAGTGCCTCCTCTGCCCCCACGGCTGCCTTCTCAAGCCGGGAGATTTCGGACGCTGCGGGGCCCGCAGGGCCGACGAGGACATGCTCGTGGCCTACTCCTACGGGAAGGTGTCGTCGCTGTGCGTCGACCCCGTGGAGAAGAAGCCGCTGTTCCATTACCGCCCCGGGTCGAGGTGCTTCTCGGTCGGCGGGATCGGATGCAACATGCGCTGCAAGCACTGCCAGAACTACGCCATATCCATGCTCCCCTCCGGGAAGAAGCGCACCACCTACGAGGACCCGTGGGACCTGGTGTCGATGTGCAGGGGCGAGGGCATGGACTGCATCGCCTTCACATACAACGAGCCGGCCATCTGGTTCGAGTACATCATGGACGTCCTGGAGAGGGACGCCGCGCTGGACCTGATCCTGGTGACGAACGGCTACATCAACGAGGAGCCCCTGAGGGAGCTCTGCTCCATCGCCGACGCGGTCAACATGGACGTCAAGGGCTTCACCGACGCATTCTACATGCAGGTGTGCGGAGCGCACCTGGCTCCGGTCCTGAGGTCCGCGGAGATCGTCCACGAGGAGGGAATCCACCTGGAGCTCACCTATCTGGTCATCCCAGGCTACAACGACTCCGACGACGAGATCCGCGCGTTCTGCGAGTGGGTCAGGGACCATTTGTCGGAGGACGTCCCGGTGCATTTCAGCAGGTTCCACCCCGACAACGAGATGATGGATGTGGCCTGGACTCCGGTGGAGACGGTCATGCACTGCAGGGACATCGGCATGGAGGCGGGCCTGCACTACGTCTATGTGGGCAACACGCTGATCGAGGGCGCAGACGACACCGTCTGCCCCGAGTGCGGCGAGGTTGTCATCGAGAGGCTCGGGTACCTCGTGGACATCACCGGCCTCGACGGCTCCAGATGCTCGAAGTGCGGCCATGAGATGAACATCGTGCCAGAGGAGCGCAAGCGATCCCAGCGGGTCGCCGATGGCCAGGACCATCGCCAGTGACAGCGCCACGGGGACTATGAACGGTATCATTGGGATCATCCGGGTCTCCTCGCATCCGACGGCCTCCAGGCGGTCTATCGCCGAGGCATCGGTCCTCCCGACGTAGCGCACTTCCCCGTCGACGACGTCCTCGGCGGGCCATGCGAAGGCGCCCCTGGCCTCGGACACGGGCACCACCGATGTGGATGCTATTAGCCCCGCGGGACACCCTGTTCCGATGTTGCTGATGATGTTGCGAATACCGTATGGGATGCACATGGCCAGAGCGCAGAAGGCAATCGATAGGACAGGCAGCTGCGGAGGGGGCAGGAAGGTGCCGACGGCCGGCCATTCCGGCAGAGCCATCCCGATGCAGCACAGGCATTTGATATCCGCCCCGCCGATGCCCCTGATCGACACCAGGAGCATGCAGAGGAGGGGAGGGGCCGCGGTCGCGGGCATCGCAGAGGCCCAGGCGGATGCCATGCACAGGGCGGCAGAGGCGAACAGCACCGCCGCCCCCCGCACGCCGGTCAGGGCCGGGGAGAGCATGTACGCCGCCAGCAGGACGTCCCCGGCCAGGAGCAGCAGAGCGCCCGCCGCCCCGCCTCCGTCCCATGCCATGGCGGATGCAAGGGGGATGGTCAGGGCCGCCATGAGGGTCCAATGAATGTCGGGAACCCTCCGGGTGCGCCGATCCTGGATCGCCGCGGAAGCCACCACTGCCAATGCTACAATCGCCGATATTTCTGGGAGTCCGAGGGTCATCGGCACTACGAGCGCCCACGTCTTTATTATATAATCTAAGCATTCAGCATTTTATGGAGCGTAGAGTGGCCCTGTCCGTCCTATTAGTCGCGGTGTTTCTGGCGATGGTCGTCCCCATCGGCGAGGCGGACGGAGCCGTGAGCGGAGACGACATCTCGGTCACGCTCACCAGCGAATACACGACGGGCGCCGTGACCGAGACGGAGATCGAGGTCAACACCGAAGTCTCCGTGAAGAACGGCCAGAGCATGACCATCTACGCCTTCATAGATAACGAGTCGGATTCCTATCTGAGCGTCACCCCCATCAAGGAGATCTCATCCCACGGGGTGAAGGTCACCACCGTGGTGGACAACCAGATCATAGGGCCGGTGGGCGACACCAAGTACGGCCACATCAGCACGGCCAAGATCACCGTCTCCATCGACAACTACATCGACACCAAGCACGAGGACATGACCTCCGTCATCACCGTCAGGGATACGGCCGAGTCGGGAGAGTCCGCCGTCGCCATCAGCATCATCATGGACATCACCGTCAACGATTCCTTCGGCGGCGACGGAATGTACAACAAGTTCATGGGGATAATCCCGAACACCCTGCCGTCCCCGCTGGACAACGTATGGGTCACGGTAGTGGTGACCATGGTCATCTGGCTTCTCCTGACCTATGTCGTCGTGATGGTTATAGTCCCCATAATGGCCCGCATCGTCGGCTTAAGGAAGACCGCGGAGGAGAAGGCCGCCCTAAAGAGCGGCCTTACGAAGACCGTGTTAGTCCTCATGATTATAGTGGCGCTCAACCAGTGCTTCATCATCGCCGGAGCGTCCTCCAACCTGCTGCATATCCTGCAGATGCTGAGCACGCCCACGGCGGTCCTCGTCCTGTCGTACATCATATGGCAGATCTACATGTTCCTCATCTCCGCCTTCATAAACGGCATCCATTACACCACCGAGGTGGAGGGCGTGGATAACTCCCTGATCCCGCTGTTCAAGATGATGGGCAAGCTGGTCATCGCCGTGGGCGCCACGGCAGCCATACTCGCGTCCTTCGGAGTGGACCTCGGAGGCATCCTGGTCAGCGCCGGAGTGGTGTCCCTGGGGATCACCCTGGGCGCGCAGAGCACCCTCAACCAGTTCTTCAGCGGCATGGTCCTCCTGTCCACGCGCCCGTTCAAGAAGGGCGACTACGTGAAGATCAACGGCGAGGTGTACATCGTCCAGAAGGTCAGGATCATGTTCACCGAGTTCAGGAACTGGGCCAAGGACCAGATCATCACCATGCCCAACAACGTCGTCACCGGCGCCACCATGGTCAACCTGACCAGGGACAGCAAGAACACCGTCATCTACGTGTACATGGAGGTCGCGTACAGCGCCAACCTCTCGCTGGCCAAGGAGCTCATGATCAAGGCGGCCAAGATGCACCCGCACGTGGTCACGGAGGGCGACGTCTACATGCCCAACACCAGGCTCACGCAGTTCATGGACTCCGGGATCGAGTACAGGCTCGGCTGCACGGTGGACGACTTCGACAACAGCGCCTCCTACGCCGGCCAGCTCAGGGAGATCATCTTCAAGCTGTTCAAGGACAATGACATCGAGATCCCGTACAACAGGCTGGAGGTCACCCTCCTGCCCTGCGACGGTCAGAGGAGACCGGGTGACACCGTCGAGTGATATTCTGCGGATTCCGCAGTGAGGATGGCCTGCAGAGCCGTGTGAGGCATCCCGAGGAACGGATTCCATAGCTCCGACAACGAAATCCCACAATATATATAGGGCTTGGATATAGCGCAAACATAGCCTTACAGGCAGGATGCGCACCATGATAGACAACCTCGACAAGAAGATCATCGAGATCCTCAAGAAGGACTCGAGATGCCCCTTCGTGGAGATCGCCAACCTGCTCGGGGTCTCGGAGGGGACTGTCCGCAGCAGGGTGCACAGGATGACCGAGGAGGGAATCATCCGCGGGTTCACGATCAAGACGAGCTCCAGGAACGTGAAGGCCCTCGTCGAGATCAGGATCGACGTCAACACCGACACCCAGGACATAGCCCGGGAGCTGGCCGGATACGAGGGAGTGACGGAGGTCTTCGAGGTCACCGGCGACCAGGACATAATAGCCATCGTGGATGTGGAGTCATCGCAGATGCTCAACGACATAATCGAGCGCGTCAGGCGCTACGACAACATCCTCAGCACGCGCACCCGCCTTATCCTGAAGGAACATTTCGGAGATGCATGACATGAAGTTCGCAGGAACTGGAACTGCAATAGTGACCCCCTTCTGCAAGGACGGGGTCGATGAGGAGGCTCTCAGGAGGCTCGTCCGCTTCCAGGAGGACAACGGGGTCGATTTCCTCGTCCCGTGTGGGTCCACCGGGGAATCGGCGATGATGTCCTACGAGGAGCACGTGAGAGTCATCAAGATCGTGGTCGACGAGGCCAAGAGGGCGAAGATCCTGGCGGGAGCCGGGAGCAACAACACCTCCGAGGCCGTGTACCTGAGCAAGGAGGCCCAGGACATGGGGGCGGACGGGGTGCTCTCCATCTCGCCCTACTACGTCAAGCCCACACAGGAGGGCATATACAGGCACTACGCCGCCATCGAGTCCGCCGTTGACATCCCTGTCATCGTGTACAACATCCCTGGCAGGACCGGGTCCAACGTCGGCGTGGACACGCTGATGAGGCTCGCGGAGCTCGACGGCATCGTCGGCGTGAAGGAGGCCAGCGGCAACATGGGGCAGATCCAGCAGATCCTCGCCCGCAGGCCGGAGGGATTCTCCGTCCTCAGCGGCGACGACGCGCTCACCCTCTCGCTCATGTGTCAGGGCGCCGACGGCGTCATATCCGTGGCATCCAACTGCTGCCCCGGGCTGGTATCCGACATGGTGAGGTCCGCCGCCAGCGGCGACGTGGAGCTCGCCCGCTCGATCCAGTCCAAGCTGCTCCCCCTGTTCGGCGCGCTGTTCTGCGAAACCAACCCCATACCCATCAAGTACATCATGGGCCGCATGGGGTACGGCGACGGGATGCCCAGGCTCCCGCTGACGCCCCTGTCCGACAGCGGCAGGAAGATCGTGGACCCCATCCTGGAGTCCCTCGGCATTTGAAGGTGCTAATATGATCACAGTCATGAAGTTCGGCGGGACCAGCGTGGGCTCCGCGGAGGCCCTCAGGAGGGTCGCGAATATCGTAGTGAACACCGAGGGCGACAAGGTCGTCGTCGTATCCGCCATGTCCGGGGTCACCAACTTCCTCGTGGCGCTGGTCGACGAGTCTGGCAGCGACATCTCCGTCGTCCTGGAATCGTTCAGGCACAAGCACCTGGCCGAGGCCAGGCAGATCATGGATGAGGGTTCCCCGCTGTACGAGGAGTTCCTCGCCGAGTTCGACAGGCGCATGAAGTCCATGGAGGCCGCCATCTCCTCCGACCGCGCGAACCCCTACTACAGGGACCTCGTGGTCTCCCAGGGCGAGAGGTTCTCCTCTCTCATGCTGTCGTTCCTCCTCAGGTCCATGGGCTACAAGTCCGAGGCCCTCACATCCGAGGATGCCGGGATCTACGCCGTCGGCAACCCCATGTCCGGCTCCGCGGACCTGTCCAGGACGTCCCTCGGCATGACCCTCAACGTCAAGCCCCTGCTGTCCGAGGGCATCATCCCGATCATCACCGGGTTCTACGGCATGAACGACGACGGCGCCCCGCTGACTTTCGGCAGGGGAGGTTCCGATTACTCCGCCGCCGTGGTGGCCAACGCCATCGACGCCAACATGCTCGAGATCTGGACCGACGTGGACGGCTTCATGTCCTCCGATCCAAGGATCATCCCCGGCGCCGTGAAGATTGACGAGATGAACTTCGGCGAGGCCGCCGAGCTCGCGTACTTCGGCGCCAAGGTCCTGCACCCCAGGACCATCGAGCCCGTCAGGGTCAAGCACATCCCGCTCAAGGTGAGGAACTCCTTCAAGCCGGAGGAGCCCGGGACCCTGATCCACCACCTCAGGAAGCCCAAGGGCGACCTGCTCAGGTCCGTCGCCACCAAGACCGACCTGTCCATCATCACCATCAGCTCCGCGGAGATCGCCTACAGGCCCGCCATGGTCGCCAAGATCGTGGAGAAGATCGCCGAGATCGATGTGATCATCTATTCCATATCCACCTCCCTCTCCACCGTCGCATTCCTGGTGCACAACACCGATGTGAAGGACACCCTGAGGCAGCTCAACGGCCTCGGCGGCGCGGACATCGAGAGGATAGACGTGAAGAACAACGTGGCGCTGGTCTGCGCTGTGGGCGACAACCTGCTCTCCAAGTGCGGCGTGTCCGGGGACATCTTCGGCGCCGTCAAGGAGGCGGGCGCCAACGTGGAGATGATCTCCGAGGGAGCCTCCGAGGTGTCCCTCAACTTCGTCGTCCCCATGGGCAAGGTCGTGGACGTCGTCAGGCTGCTGCACGACAGGTACATAGGAGTGGGTCAGCGATGATGCGCGAGTTCGAGACCAAGGACAGCAACATGATGATCGGCGGCGTCTCCGCACCGGAGATCGCCAGGGAGTTCGGGACCCCGGTCTACGTCGTGGACGAGGCCCGCATAAGGGAGAACTACCGCAAGGTGTACGAGGCCTACTCCAGGTACATGGACACCAGGATACACTACGCCTGCAAGGCGAACACCAGCCTGGCCGTGCTCAGGATCCTCGAGCAGGAGGGCTCCGGCATCGATGCCGTCTCCATCGGCGAGGTCAGGACCTGCCTCAAGGCGGGGTTCACGCCGGACAGGATCATGTACACCGGCGTCAACGTCAGCAACAGGGAGCTCAGGGAGGTCGCCGAGACCGGCGTCATGATCAACCTGGACTCGGTCTCCGAGATGGAGAGGCTGGCGGAGATCTCCCCCGGCCACAAGGTCTCGTTCAGGATCACGCCCAACGTGGGCTCCGGCCACAGCGCCAAGGTCATCACCGGATCCAAGGGCGCCAAGTTCGGGATCCCCCTGGACCAGGTCATCAGCACCTACGCCAGGGCCAAGGACCTCGGGTTCGACATCAAGGGGATCCATGCGCACATCGGCTCCGGCGGGCAGTCCGTCGAGCCCTTTATGGACATGGTCGAGGTCCTCATCAACCTGACCAACGAGATCGCCGAGTTGGGCATCGACCTGGAGTTCATCGACATCGGCGGCGGCATCGGGGTCCCGTACAAGCCGCAGGAGGAGGAGATGGACGTCGGCGAGATGGCCATGAACCTCACGGACATGATCCTGGAGGAGACCGATGTAAGGACAATAGTCCTCGAGCCCGGCAGGTACATCGTGTGCGATGCGGTGGTGCTCCTGGCGACGGTCAACGACATCAAGGACACCGGGGTCAAGACCTACATCGGGACCGATGCGGGATTCAACACCCTGATCCGCCCCGCGATGTACGACTCCTACCACCACGTGGCCATCGCCAACAGGATGGGCAAGGCGTGCACCAGGAAGTACGACGTCGTTGGCCCCATCTGCGAGTCCGGCGACTACATCGCCCACGACAGGGTCCTCCCCGACCCGCAGGAGGGCGACATCCTGGCGGTCTACAACGCCGGGGCCTACGGCTTCTCCATGAGCAGCAACTACAACTCCCGCCCCCTGTGCGCGGAGGTGCTGGTCAACGACGGCCAGGCGGAGCTCATCCGCGAGGCCGAGTCCATCGAGGAGATGTGGAGGCACCAGATCGTCCCCAAGAGGCTGCAGCGATGAGGTTCTGGAAGTACCAGGGCATCGGCAACGACTTCGTCCTCGTGGACGGCATCACCCAGCATCTGGAGATAGACCCGGAGTGGTGCCGGAGGGTCTGCGACCGCCACTACGGCATCGGCGCGGACGGCGTGCTCTACCTCCTCCCCGGAGAGGGCACCGACGTCACCATGAGGATCATCAACGCCGACGGCAGCGAGGCGGAGATGTGCGGCAACGGCATCAGGTGCCTCGCCAAGCACGCCCGCGACTTCGGCTTCGTGAAGGGCGACGTGTTCACCGTCCACACCCTCAGGGGAGACCTCGAGGCGACGGTGTCCCTGAAGGGAGGGAAGGTCGCCGCGGTCAGGATCAACATGGGAGCCCCCATCCTGGAGGGCAGGGAGGTCCCCGTCGACTTCGACGGCAGGTTCATCGATCAGCCCTTCGAGGCCATGGGAGTCAGGTTCAGGGCGAACGCCGTCTCCATGGGCAACCCCCACTTCATCACCTTCGACCCGCTCACCGAGGAGCAGGTCAGGGCGCTGGGGCCAGTCCTGGAGGCGCATCCGTTCTTCCCCCGCAAGACCAACGTGGAGTTCTGCAGGGTCGAGGACGGGAAGATTCATATAACGGTTTACGAGAGGGGGGCCGCATGGACCCTGGCCTGCGGGACAGGGGCATGCGCCACCACCACGGCCGCGGCGCTCAACGGGCTGGTCCCGTTCGGGAAGCCGGTGGATGTGGAGCTCCCCGGGGGATGGCTGAGGATCACGGTTGACCCGGACCTCGGATACGTCCTCATGGAGGGACCCGCGGAGCTCGTCTTCGAGGGAGAAATAGAGGGATACTGATGACAACATTCGAGCAGGCAGACAGATTGAAGGCGATCCCGCCGTACCTCTTCGTCAGGCTGGAGGAGCTCTCCCGCGAGAAGAAGGCGGCAGGATGGGACATGGTCGACTTCGGGATCGGCGACCCCGACCTCCCCACCCCCGGCATCATCGTCGAGGAGATGGCGAAGCAGGCGTGCGTCAACGAGAACCAGAAGTACTCGTCCTCCGCGGGCGAGAGGGACCTCCGCGTGGCGGTCGCCAAGTGGTACAAGAAGAGGTTCGGCCTGGACATCGACCCGGACACCCAGGTGTGCGTCACCATCGGATCCAAGGAGGCCATATTCAACATCGCCCAGGCGTTCGTGAACTGCGGCGAGACCATCATCGCCCCGTCGCCCGGTTACCCCGTGTACTCCGGAGCGTCCACCCTGTTCAACGAGGCCAAGTGCGTCAAGGTCCCCCTGAGGGCCGAGAAGGACTGGCTGCTGGACGTCGACGAGTGCCCCAAGGGCGCGAAGATGCTCTACCTGAACTACCCGAACAACCCCACCGGCGCCACCTGCGACGTCGCGTACCTCAAGAAGGTCTACGACTGGTGCAAGGCCAACGGCACCATCCTCTGCTACGACAACGCGTACTCCGAGATGTGCTACGACGGCTACCAGGCGCCCTCCGCGCTGCAGGCCGGCCCCGACTGCATCGAGTTCGGATCGTTCTCCAAGACGTTCAACATGACCGGCTTCAGGCTGGGATACGCGGTCGGCCACCCCGACCTGATAGCCGGCCTGAAGAAGTGCAAGGGGCAGATCGACTCCGGCGCCCCCATCTTCATCCAGAAGGCCGCCATCAAGGCCCTGGAGCTGTACGGCGACGACGGCAAGCTGCCCAAGATCATCGCAGACAACATGGCCGTCTACGCCGAGAGGCGCAAGGTCCTGGTCGACGGGCTGAAGAAGCTCGGCTACAAGGTCAACATGCCCAAGGGTACCTTCTACGTCTGGTTCGACTGCGGCGAGGATTCCTTCGAGTTCACCAAGAAGATGGTGGACCTGGGGATCATCGTCACCCCCGGCACCGGCTTCGGCGAGAGCGCCGAGGGCTACATCCGCATGACCGTCACCGAGCCCGTCGAGAGGATCAGGCTGGCGCTCGAGAGGATGGAGCGCGGGAGCTACCAGTAAACACTTCCAGGGGCCTCCGGGCCCCTTTCCCATCTTTTATTATCTCGCTAGGCATACACGATGGCATGCCCGGTTCCATCGTCCTCAAGGTCGCAATGGCGCAGCGCCAGTCGGAGGCCGGGTTCGGGCGCGCCAGGGTCGATTCGGACACCAGGCGCGCTCTGGGATTGTCGTTGGGCGACACCATCATGATCGAGGGCAAGCGCCCGGTCGTCGCCAAGGTATTCAAATGCTCCATCGAGGACGAGGGGCAGGGCCTGATACGCATAGACGGCCTGACCAGGACCAACGCCGGCGTCAGCGTCGACGAGAACGTCACCGTCTCCAGATGCGAGCCCCAGCCCGCCAGGAAGGTAGTGCTCGCTCCCAACATCCCCGAGGGGAAGAGGATCGAGTTCGACAAGGAGTTCGAGAGCGTATTCCGCAACGGGCTGATCGGCAGGCCGCTGATCGCAGGCACGGACATCATCGTCCCCAACATCGCCCTCATGGGCAACAGGTCCACCTTCGCCGTCGTCTCCACGTCCCCGCAGGGGCCGGTGGTCGTCGGCGAGGACACGGACATCACGGTCAAGGACTCCCCGCAGGAGAAGTCCAAGGCGAGCCCAGGGGGGAAGAGGGTCACCTACGACGACGTGGGCGGCCTGGATGACGAGCTCCGCCGCATCAGGGAGATCATAGAGCTGCCGCTGAAGCATCCGGAGCTGTTCGATAGGCTCGGGATATCCGCGCCCAGGGGCGTGCTGCTGTACGGCCCGCCCGGCACCGGGAAGACCCTCATCGCAGAGGCGGTGGCAAACGAGTCCGGCGCATCAATGTACTCGATCCGCGGACCGGAGATCATGGGCAAGTACTACGGGGAGAGCGAGGAGCGCCTCAGGGACATGTTCGCCGAGGCTGCGGAGAACGCTCCCAGCATAATATTCCTGGACGAGATAGATTCCATCGCACCGCAGAGGGATGCCGCCCCTGGCGAGGTGGAGAGGAGGGTCGTTGCGCAGCTGCTGACCCTCATGGACGGCATGGGCGACCGCGGCAACGTCATCGTCATCGGCGCGACCAACCGCGAGGACTCCATCGACCCGGCGCTGAGGCGTCCGGGAAGGTTCGACAGGGAGATAGAGATAGGCGTCCCGGGCAGGAGGGCGAGGCTCGACATCCTGAGCGTCCACGCCCGCGAGATGCCCATGACCGAGGACGTCTCCCTGGAGCAGCTCGCATCCATAACGCAGGGCTTCGTCGGCGCGGACCTCGCAGCATTGTGCAGGGAGGCCGCCATGAAGTGCCTGGGCAAGCGCATGAGCTCCCTGGATCTGGACAAACCAGTCCCGCCGCAGGTCCTCGAGGCCATGAAGGTCACCATGGACGACTTCATGGACGCGCTCGGGGAGATAGAGCCCAGCGGCATGAGGGAGGTCACCGTCGAGATCCCCAAGGTCACCTGGGGGGACATAGGCGGCCTGGACTCCGTGAGGTCGAGGCTGGACGAGGTCATAGCGACGGAGGACGGCAACGAGGCCTTCGACAGGCTCGGCATCAAGCCAGGCAAGGGGATACTCCTGTACGGCCCTCCGGGCACCGGGAAGACCCTCATCGCCAAGGCTGTCGCCAATGCCGCCGGGTGCAACTTCATCACCGTGAACGGGCCGGAGATCGCCAGCAAGTGGCTGGGCGAGAGCGAGAGGGCCGTCCGCCAGATATTCAAGAGGGGGAAGCAGCTCTCTCCGTGCATCATCTTCTTCGACGAGATCGATTCCATCGCCCCCATCCGCGGGTCCGGTGACAGCCAGGCCTGGGAGAGGGTAGTGGCGCAGATCCTGACATCCATAGACGGGGTGGAGAACCTCAAGGGGGTGACGGTGATGGCCGCCACCAACCGCCCGGACATGGTCGATCCCGCGCTCCTGAGGCCGGGCAGGCTGGACACGATGATCCTCGTGGGCAGGCCGGACCAGGCGTCACGCAGGGCCATCCTCGGCATCCACACCAGGGACATGCCGCTCGGCGGCGTGGATCTAGACGCCCTCGCAGCGATGACCGACGGATACGTCGGCGCGGACCTGGCGATGGTCTGCAGGGAGGCGGGGCTGTCGGCGTACAGGGAGGACCCGAACGCGAGGGAGGTGTCCATGAGGCACTTCGAGCAGGCGGTCCGCAGCATCCCGCCGTCCGTGGACGACACGGCGTTCCAGTTCTACGAGAAGGTCGGCAGGGAGGCCAAGAAGCGCAGGACCTCCTGGGACTCGCCGCAGTTCTACGGACGAGCGGATAACTATATACCCCATACGGGTATCATCCCCTCATGATAACAGCGATCCGCAACGCATGGATCGTCACCCAGGACGCTTCCCGCAGGGTAATCCGCGGGGATGTGGTCGTGGACGGCGAGAGAATCGTATCCGTCGGCCCCGAGTACAAGGGGACCGCCGACAGGGAGATCGACGCCACCGGCGACATCGTCATGCCGGGAATGATCAACACCCATACGCACGTCGCCATGACCGTGATGAAAGGGGTCGTGGACGACATGACCTTCCCGGACTTCCTGGACAACGTATTCAGGATCGACTCCGACAGGACCGACTACGACCTCGACATCGGGACCAAGCTGGGCTGCATCGAGATGATGCGCGGCGGGACCACCACCTTCATGGACCTCTACTACTCGGAGGACGTCATCGCCGAGGCAGTCAAGAAGGCCGGCATCCGCGGAGTCCTCTGCTGGTGCTGCCTGGACGAGGACAAGACCACCCAGAACGGCAACCCTGTTCAGAACTGCAAGGGCTTCCACGCAAGGTACAAGGGCCAGAGGAAGATCGTGCCAGGAGTCGGCCTCCAGGGCGTCTACGTCTGCAACGAGGAGACCTGCGTCCAGGCCAAGGAGTTCTCCGATTCCGTCGGGGCCCCCATGAACTTCCACCTTTCCGAGACCAGAGGGGAGGTAAACGACCACAAGAAGAAGACCGGCATGAGACCCGGCGAGTGGCTCTCCGAGATCGGGGTATTCGGCCCCCGCGGCGTCGCCGCGCACTCCGCGTGGCTCACTCAGCGCGAGGTCAGGCTCATGGGCGATGCCGGCATGTCCATCTCGTCCTGCCCCGTGTCCAACATGAAGCTCGCCACAGGTGGGGTCGCCCCTGTCCCCGAGTTCCTGGCCAACGGCGTCAACGTATCGTTCGGCACCGACGGGAGCACCACCAACAACTCCCTCGACATGTTCGCCGAGATGAAGACCCTGGGCCTCCTTCAGAAGGCCAGCAGATGGGATCCCACCGTGTGCAACGCACAGCAGCTCCTGGACTTCGCCACCATCAACGGCGCGAAGGCCATCGGGATGCAGGACTCCCTCGGATCCATCGAGCCCGGCAAGTACGCGGACATCGTGATCCTCAGCGGCAGGTCCCCCAACCTCAGGCCTCTCGTGCCCGAGAACATCATAGCGAACATCGCCTACTCGGCCAACAGCCTCAACGTGAGGACCGTGCTCTGCCAGGGCGATGTGGTCGTGGACGACGGCCGCGTGGCCACCCTGGACGTGGACGACGTCATGGATAGGTCCGAGGACGTCTGGAGGAGCCTCTGCCAGAGGCGATCGGAATTCCCTCTTCCCCTCGGGGATGAAGACTTCGATCTCGGAGTCCCACTCCCCCTCGGGATTCGGTTCCTTCACCTTCACGGGCACCGAATGGGCGGCCGGCTTCTCCGCCGGATCCTCCTCAACCTTCTCCCCATCCTTATCCGGGGCGCTGCCCCCGTCGCTGGCGAAGTCGTCCATGTCGTAGACGTCCATGTCGCCGGCCTCCTTCTTGTTGTGGATGTTGAACCAGAATGACAGGACCAGGATGAGGGCGGCGATGGCGAACATCAGGGTCTGCTCCCAGATCCCAAGCGGGTTCGGGACGACCGTGATGATCAGCAGGACTATCACGAACGCCAGGACATAGGAGTTGAGCTCGAGGAACATCTGGTAGATCTTGGAGGGGTCCAGGCGCCCGCGCCTCCCGTTGGACATGTATCTGCTGCTCCTGACCACGGCCTCGTCCAGGAACTTGACGTTCGTGACGACCATGTGGGCGGGCACCAGCTGGACCAGGAAGTTGATGGTCATCAGGATCATGTCCCAGAGCAGCTCGCTGGACCCCGTCTCCTCGGCGAGCCACTTTGCAGCCGGATCGACGCCGAGGAAGAAGATGATCTGTATGATGATTATGGCGAGGATATCGATGTAGGCCAGCGCCATGGTCCTTCTGACCGCCCTCCTGGACTTCTTGGTGGCCTCGGACATCTTGGCGTAGATGCTGTCCCTCCTGGCCAGCATGCGGGTGCAGAAGCGCTTGATGCCCTCGGGGCACTTCTCGGCGCTCTTGTCCCAGAACCGCTCGGCGAACTTCGCGGCTATGGGCAGTATGACCATGGACAGCAGGGCGGTCTCCACGATGGAGGTGTACAGGGATGTGGTGATGACGCCGTATTCCAGCGCGGATTTGGATATGATGAACGCGAACTCCCCCATGACAGCCAGGCTGACGGCCGAGAGGAACGCGGTCTTCCCCTTCTCATTGGCCACCATGTAGCCGATGAACACGCCGGTGACCATCAGCACGACGAATATGAAGTACAGCAGGGCGCTGGTCCCGAGGTTATCCACGAGGTCGCCCGCGGTGATCTCCATCCCCACGGAGATGAAGAACATGGCCATGAAGAGGCTCTCCATGGGCTCTATGCTGCGATGGATCTCCTGGCTCTTCCTGGTGGAGGCGACCATCATACCCGCCAGGAACGCCCCGATGGCCATGGACAGTCCGACGTAGACGGACATGAGGGCCATGGTGAAGGTGAATCCGAGGACGGAGACCATCACCACCTCGTGGGACACGTTGTCGGCCAGCCAGTTTATCGCGGGCGGTATTAGGCGCAGGCCGACGAAGATGCTGAGGCCCATGAACACCATGATGCTCAGGATCATGATGATCAGCGCGTCGGCGTCCATCTCGCTCCCGGCCATCATGGGCGAGAGTATGGACAGCAGCACCACCTGTGCGATGTCCTCGACTATGAGCACGAGGACCAGCATCTCCTTGTGGTCGCGGTCAAGGATGGTGGTGGACCTCTGGACGGCCAGCACCACGGCGGTGCTCGAGCCGGACATGATGGCGCCCAGCGCGAGGGATTCCACCATGCCGAAGCCCATGAGGGTCCCGGCGATGTAGCCCCCGATCAATATCATCGGAATTTGGACCATCCCGACCATTATGGCGAACATCCCCTGCTTACGCAACTTCTTCAGATTGATCTCCACTCCGATGCAGAACATCATCATGATCAATCCCATGTCGGCCAGGATGCTGATGATGAACTCCGACTCCTCGGTGACCTCCCATACGGTGGTCAGGATGATGCCCGCGGACAGGTAGCCGATCAGAGGGGGCAGGCGGATTTTGTTGAACACCATGGAGCAGACTGCAGCAACCGTCGTGAAAGCCGTGAGGTTGATCAGCAGTAGGAATTCGTCCATACCTATCCAGCGGGAGAATCGCTTTAAAAAGATAAAATAGGTTCGCAGGTTGCGCTCTCCGGGCTGGACGAATATCTCGTATCCCCCATCCACGTTATCCGCTTTGACGACCTCGAAGAGCCCCTGGCCAGACACGTCGCGATGCTGCTGGCCGGTGTCATCCTGGTCCACCTCATGCTTGATGCTGTCTGTGACGGGCTCAGGGGGCTTTTCGGCCTCCGGTGCTCCCTCGTCGGCCCCTCCTTCCTGCTCATCGTTCCTCTCCTTCAGGTAAGCGAGGAACGCCATGAAGGCTATGGACGCCCCTGCGAGGATGAACAGCATCACATGCTGCATCAATCCCAGGGGATTCGGGACCACTGCGATGATGAGGGTCACGATGGCGAATGCGACTATCCCAGAATTGAATTCCAGGATCTTCTGGTAGCGCTTCTGGGAGCCTGCCGATTTGGCCATGAGCCTGCTGCTCCTGACCACCGCCCTGTCCAGGATCTTCGCATTGTTGACGAGTTGCAGGGCCAGCGGGAACAGGATGAGGAAGTTGGCGATCATGGTGATGAGGCACCATCCATCGTAGTTGATCACGGGGGTCCAGTCATCCAGCCAATGGGCCATGGGGGCAGCGAATAGGAAGAAGAACAGCTGCACGGCGATTATGAGCAGCATGTTCACGTAGGCGAAAGCCATGCTCCTGCGGATGGCCCTCTTGGAGCGATTGGAGGCTCCCAGGAACGACTCGTAGATGTCGTCCCTGTAGCGGACCACCCTGCCGAGCCCGCTGGCGACCGCTTCGGGGCATCTCCTCTCCATGGCATCCCATCCGCGCTCGGCATATTTCGCTATCACCGGGAGGGCTATCATCGATATCAGGGCCGCTCCCACCACGGCTGTGTACATGTCCTGGCCCATCACCCCGTTATCAAGGGCCTCCTTGGCGATGATGAATGCGAATTCGCCCATCACGGTGAGGCTCACGGCGGAAAGCCAGCAGATCTTTCCCTTCTCGTTGGCCACGAAGTAGCCCAGATACACGGAGAGGATCTTCAGAACCAGGAACACCAGGTAGAGACCGATGATCAGCAGGATGTTGTCTACGAAAGACCCTATGGCGACCTCCATCCCCACGGAGATGAAGAACATGGCCATGAAGAGGCGTTCCATCGGCTCAATGGCATGATGTATGTCCTTGCTCTTCCTGGTGGAAGCCACTATCAGCCCCATCAGGAAGGCGCCGATGGCCATGGACAGCCCGACCAGCATAGACAGGTATGCCAGGGTGAAGGCCATCCCCACAGCCAAGACGATTACTACCTCCTTCGATGTGTTGTCCGCCAGCCAGTTGAGGGCCGGGGGCATCATCCGGAGGCCGATGAATATGCTGGCGGCCATGAATGCGATGATGCTGAGGATCATTATCATGAGGGAGTCGAGGCTCATGTCCGCCCCGGTCATCATGGGACCGAGGATGGAGAGCAGAACGACCTGGCCGATATCCTCGACGATCAGCACGAGGATGATCATCTCGTTATGGTCCTTGTCCAGGTAGTTCTGTGATTCCAGGACCGCCAGGACGACCGCTGTGCTGGAGCCGGACATGATGGCGCCTAGCGCCAGGGATTGGACCATATCCATGCCCATGAAGGCACCAGCGGCGAAGCCGCCGATCAGGATCAGAGGCATCTGCACCATGCACACGATCATGGCGAACATGCCTTGCTTCTTCAATTTCCTGAGGTTGATCTCCAATCCGATGCAGAACATCAGCAGGACTAACCCCATATCCGAGAGGATGTCGACGATTAGGTCGCCCTCCTCACTTACCTCCCAGATGTTGGCCAGTATTATTCCTGCAACGAGGTATCCTATGAGCGGCGGCAGCTTCAGCTTGTTGAAGACGACAGAGCAGATCCCAGCGAGCAAGGTGAACAACCCAAGGCTAAGCATGAGGAAGAGCTCGTTCATCGTTCATCGTTTTTCATATGATGCTAAATCTATAAAAAATATCAGGCTGGCACATTGTTTCACAGCCGTCGTCTTCCGATGGTTCCTAAGCCTGACGCTTCGCCATGCAGCCGAAGGTACGGGCCCCGGCAATCGTTGCTCGGGAGAGGGTGGCAGGAGGGGCCTCGTCAGCCATCCGAGGCGGTTGAGGTACTGGCGGGCTATCAGCCCGACACATGCGACGCTGATCAGGGTGCCTTCCCTAACGCCTCCCAGGTCCCCGAGGCATATGAGGCACATTACGGCTGCGATTGCAACCAGGGTGAGGTCGTGGGTGAATCTGACCTTGGCGTACTCCCAGCGGAGCCTCATCTTCAGGGCGTACACGAATCCGTCGCCCGGAACCATGACCACGTCCGCCACCAGCTGCAGGTAGACGCCGAAGGCCAGGACGAAGCAGCCGGCGACGACAGACAGCACCCTGGCCGCATACTCGGAGGGCTCGAACCACGACATGGCCATCATTGCGAAGTCGACGAAGTAGCCGAAGACGAAGCATATCACGAATTGGAGCATCAGGTTGAACCTGTCGGCATCCTTGCCCAGGATCACGAACTGGAGGGCCACCTGGAGGATGCTGAACATCAGCGTGAACGTGCCGAACGTTATCCCGTCGAAGATCAGCGACAGGCTGTAGGGGATGGAGGTGATGGGCGAGGTCCCGAGGTCCGCCTTTGTTATGATCGCGATCCCGAATGTTATGGTGATTAGGCCCATGAAGAAGACGCAGTACCTGCGGGCGAGATGGTCCTTCGTGCTCTTCGCCTCCGATCCGCTCGGTTCCCGGACCCTGATATGGCATCCGCGATCTCCGCGATCTCCGCCGGGCGCAGGTTCTCTATCCTGTCGTCGAGGTACGGGACGTCCATGCCCGGCTTGACCAGTCCGGCGGCCTTGAGGGAGGTCCCGATCTTCTTCCTGCGGTGGTCGAACGCTACCTTGGTGACCTTGAAGTACAGTTCCTCGTCGATGACGTCGAACGGGGCTTTCCGGGGGGTGATCCTCACGAGGGCGGAGTCCACCTTCGGCTTCGGGTTGAAGCGGGATGCGGGGACGGTCTCCATGATCTCGCAGTCGGCGCGGTAGAAGAGCCCGACGGTCAGGCGGGAGTAGTCGGGGCTGCCGACGTCGGCGACCATGCGGTCCGCGAACTCCTTCTGGACCATGACGACGGCGGTCCTGAAGGAGCAGTCGAGCAGCTTGAATATGATGGGGGTGGATACGCTGTAGGGCAGGTTGCTGACGAACACGTCGAACTCCGGGAACGGGACCTTCACGGCGTCGCCGTGGATGAGCTTGAGCCTGTCGCCGTAGGTCCTGGAGATGTAATCTGCCAGGATGTCGTCCAGTTCGATGCAGGTGAGGTCGTCGGTCTTCTCCAGCAGCCTCTCGGTGAGGATGCCCAGGCCGGGGCCCACCTCAAGGACGCGGTCCGTCCTCTGTATGCCGGCGTAGGAGATGTGCCGGTCGGCCACGCGGCCGTCGGTCAGGAAGTTCTGTCCCTTGGACTTCTTCGGGACGACCCCCGTTTCGGAGATCAGTTGGCCCGTTCCGGACATTTCACGAAAAGATAGCGCTTCCTCTCCTTGTCGGAGAGCTCCAGGTGGATGCGCGCCACGATGAGCTTCTCGGGGTTCTTGATCCCGGTTCTGGCGGAGAGGTCAGCGAAATCGGTGAAGGGCTGCTTCTTCCTCTCCTCGAGGACGGCCGCCATGTATTTCTTCCCGAGGCCCGGGAGCTCCTCCAGCAGGTGCTTGCGCATGCTGATGGGCTGGGCCTCGTTGAAGAAAGCTACGAACCTGTCCTGCTTGGACATGACGATCTCGGTCAGGGCGTAGTCCAGCTCGGCGACCGCGTTGTTGGTCAGGTCGTCGAAGTTGATGCGCCTCTTGACGTGGTCGATCATGTCGCGTTTGCCCGCGTCGTCCTTGCCGATGTACGTCCTGACGCCTATATTGACCATCACGCCTGCTTTGGGCACGAGCTCGAAGAGCTTGAACTCCTCGTCTCCGATAGCGTAGCACAGCGGCTCCTTCTTGCCGAAGCCGGCGCCCTGCGCCCCCTGGGGCAGGTAGTCTAGGATGTAAGCGTAGTCCTCCATCGGAAGGCCTCCTCAGATGTATTTCTCGACGATCGCGATGATGGCGTCGACCTTGTCGGGCTCGAGGTTGATCCTCTCCTTCTGGAAGATGGCGCGGACGTCCTCGGGGTACTGCGGAAGCATGTCCGCGATCTTGACCGCGATGGCGTCGGTGACGTCCTCCAGCTGGCTGACCTCCTCGATGATCTTCTGGGCTGATTCCAGCGGGATGGTGCTGACTGTCTGCGCGTGGTCCAGCGCCGCCTTCTGCGATGTGAGGAGCTCCCTCCTCTCGCTCTCTGCGGCGAGCAGGTCCCTTACTTCGGCAAGCGACACGTAGCGCTCAGTCAAAGCGACGCACCTCAGCTGTCGTTGTTCCTGACGAGGTGCTCGGGGCGGGCGACGACCAGCTTGGTCTTGTTGCCGTCCTTGACGCTGACCTCGTAGGCGCTTCCCCTCTCGCCGACGACGACGCCGGTCTTCCCGTGGAACCTGGAGAACGGCATGCCCTTGTGGACGCTGGGGTCGATGATGATGTTGACCTTCTGGCCCTCCTCGAACGTCTGGAGGCCTTTGGTGATCGGCGACAGGCCGCGTGCCCTGACTTTCTTCTTGAGGACGTTGCGGGTCTTCGTCCTCGTTCCTCTGGATCTCTGCATGGATTATCCCTCGTGGTTCGTGATAGTTGATCGCCAACACGTCGAGCGTTTCGACGCGGCACTGGACCCCCAGAGCCTCTGAGAAGCTCGGTTCGGTCCTGCCCTCGTCTCCCGACACGAACTCCTTGACGTAGGTCCCCGAGTCGGTCTCCAGTTCGAGATCGAACGAGTCCTCGCCGATGGAGTCCGCCTTCACCCAGTGGATCCTCCTGTGGCGCACGAGGTCGGCACGTCTGTGCTCGACTCTGCGCGGAGTCCGCTGGTTTATGTCGGCGTCCTTGAACGATTGTGCCGCCCTAACTACTGCCTCTTTATTAACTTTGCCGTCTACCAACACGTGCACGCGATATACTTTATCAGAAGCGGCGGCCTTGTACCTCTCCACGGCCTCGCGCTTGACGAAGTGGAGGCTGTTGAATGCTGCCATCTCTCCGGCGCTGGACCTCTCCTCGAGCTCGTCGAGGTCGATGAACCTGCGCACGGGGCGGCTTATCTCGAGGACGAACGGGCGGCCGTCCCCGAGCATCCTGGCATCTATGTCCTCGCGGCCCATGCCGTGGAAGAAGTGCTCCTCGCCGCCGGTCATCTCGAGGGCGATGTCCCCGATGATCTCCTGGACGGAGGTCTCGTACATCTTCCCCTTGCCGTGGCAGTAGTCGCATCCCTTGCCGTGGCACATCCTGCAGGGCCAGATGGTCTGGGGTATCTCCCTGCTGTACTTGTTGTACCTGCCGGCGATGAACAGGGGCGCGATGTCCAGCGTGACGTCGGCGAACCTGGTGTCCACCAGCGCCACGACTTCGGGCACCTTGAACTCCACCGGGCGGTTGATGAGGGGGAGCGCGGCCTTGCCGATCTCCCTGTTGAGCTCCCTGTTCAGGGACTCCGGGCTCTCGAGACCCAGATCCGCCCAGATCTGCTTCTCGCGGGCGGCTATCTCGGGCTCGACCTTGGAGCCCACCAGGAAGTTGTTGGACTCGACCGAGTTCACCGCCTCCGCGGCGGCCTCGGCGAACCTGTCCATGAGCTCGAAGACGTTCTCGCACAGGGGGCAGAAGTCCTCGGCGGGGAGGTCGTCCCCGTTCTCCCTGAGGGCATCGCGTATGATGCGGCCCCTGGCGTCGTTGGTCATCCCGCTGCCTATCTTGCCGAACATGCGGCCGAGGCAATGGTCGCAGAGGCCCATGGCTGCCAGCTGCTTCGCTTTATC
Source organism: Thermoplasmata archaeon (assembly GCA_015063135.1). GTDB lineage: Archaea > Thermoplasmatota > Thermoplasmata > Methanomassiliicoccales > Methanomethylophilaceae > Methanoprimaticola. Next base: position 32,307 of record SUTA01000008.1, on the reverse strand, counting down.
GTAATTGTCCTGTATCCACTGCTCCATGGGGAACCCTCGCACGTCGAATCCCATCTCGGCGATCCTGAGGCGGGGCCTCTGGCTCTCGAGGTAGTGGTAGACCGTCGCATGCTCGCTGCCGTGCAGGATGAGCTCCACGGCGTGCTTGGCCACGGGCAGGCTTATCGAGTTCCCGATGAGGCCGACGGTGTTGCCGTAGATGATCATGTCGCAGCCGGTGAGGTCCTCGATGATCCTGCGGGTCTTGCCGTCCTTCCCTATGAGGCGGCCCCTGACCCTGTGGACGGCGCCCTCGCGGTCGCCGACGAAGTCCTTCAGGTCGACGATCTCCAGGTACTCGTCGTCATCGAAGAGCCTGGTGGCCTTCTCGGGGTTGAAACCCCTGCCGACGGCCCTGATGACGTCCATGATCTTGAGGGCCATGACGGGGTCCTCCAGCTCCACGTCGTCGTGGATGATGACGTCCCCCTCCTCGGTGTCGATGTCCAGCTTTATCCCGGAGATGTCCTGGAGCATCTTCTTGGTCTCCCCGTTCTTCCCTATGAGCGTGCCGACCCTGTCCTGCGGCACCTTGATGGTCCTCATTCCTCTTCCTCCTCTTCCTCGTCTTCGTCCTTCCCGTTGAGGGTCTCCTCCATGATCACCGCGTCGTCGATGACGTCCGCGCCGCGGTGCCTGAAGAACCTGTTGATGTTGCGGATGTCCCTCTCGAGGAGTTCCTTCGCGTTGTAATGGTCGGACGTCATCGCCTGGCCTACGTCGATCATTATGGGCTGGCCGTCCATCATCAGTATGTTGTATTCGCTGAGGTCGCCGTGCACCAGGTGCGCGTCCTTCCAGCCGTCGATTATGAATGAGACGACCTCGTCGTACGTGTCTGTGGGGTCGTCGAGTACCACGTCCTTGAGCTGCGGCGCCGGGCCGGTCTCGTCCCCGATGAACTCCATCAGGAGGCAGTTCTGGCTGAACGTTATGGGCTCCGGGACCGGTATCCCGGCCTCGCTGTAGCGGGCCAGGTTCTTGAACTCCTTGTTGACCCAAGCGTAGATCATCTTCCAGCGGTTTCCCACGACCCCCCTGAACCTGGGGTCGCCCTCGACGTACTTGGCCACCCTCTTGAAGGTGGAGGTCGAGGTCCTGAAGATCTTGAGGGCCATCGCCTCGCCGTCCTCGTCGGTGGCGTAGAAGACGTTGCCCTCCTTGCCGGTGGATATGGGGTACTGGACGGCGTCGATGTACCCGGACGTCATGAAGTCGTAGATGGTCATCAGGGTCTTCCTGTCGAAGACCTCCGCGTCTGTCTGGCGCTCGTCGCCGGTCTTGTTGGTCTTGAGGGCGTCCACATGCCTCTCAAGGTATGCGTAGGCCTCCTCGTATGAGGTCATGCGGGCACCGCTCAGAATATGTCAAGGTTCTTCGGGACCTTGTTCCTCTTGCTGAGGTTCACGGCCTGGGTCTTGGTGTACCTGAACTTGACGTCGCATTTGTCCGGCTGGAAATCCCAGACGGAGATGATCAGGAGGTCGCCCTCCCTTATCCACATCCTCTTCTTGATCTTCCCGGGGATGCGGCCGACGCGGGACACGCCGTCCTCGCACATGACCTTGATCTTCGATGCGCCCAGGAGCTGGTCGGCTATGCCGAACATCTCGTTCTCTTTGACATTGGGCAGGCGGACGCGGGTTACATCCTCGTCCGGGCTCTCCAGGGGTTCGTTGTCGCTCATTCTAATCCCTTTCCTATATAAGCTCCCATGTGCGGGGTATATATTAATATATTGGAGAGAGGGAACCGTCCAGCATGGCGGCTCGGGTCGACCGTGCCGAGGCTGGCATATGATGGCGGAGTGCGACCACGGGGCGGTCAATGCTGCCCGCATTATGTATGTGCCAGACATTGCAATCCATGGGCATATTCGATTCCACTGACGCTAGTGGGCGGACGAGGTTCGTACGATAGCGGTATATACCCCTACCCCGTACGGGGATAATAACACGATAGAACGGTCGGACGTATAAACCAATAGGTCCATGCCCGTTTCATAGGCAAGGTGCGCGAATGGATAGGATACTCATGTCGCCCGTGGCGATCTCGCCGGGGAACAGGAAGGTCACGGTGTTCGGGGGAGGGCGCGTCGCCCTCCGCAAATGCCAGCATTTCGAGGGGTTCCACATCAAAGTGGTCGCCGGGGAGATCATGCCCGAGCTGGCGGAGCTCGCCGACGAAGTGGTCCGCGAGAACGTCGACCCCGCGACGGCGGCCGGTTACATGGAAGGCGCCGACATAGTCGTAGCGGCCACGGCCGATCAAGAACTCAACAACGCCATCCGCGACATCTCCATGTCCAAGGGGATCCTGACCAACTCCGCGCACGGCGGTGGCGACCTGCTCATCCCGTCCGTCCTCCGCAGGGAGGGCTACACGGTCACGGTCTCAACGGAGGGCCGCGTGCCCGCATTCCCGCCCTATGTCATCAGGATGCTCGACGGGTTCCTCGACGAGTCCTACGACAGGATGCTGGAGCTCCTGATGAGGGTCAGGCCGGAGATCAGGGACCGGGTGTCCCCGCAGTCCAAGAGGGCGGAGTTCCTGGCCAGCATCCTCGACGACCAGGAGATATGGGACGTCCTCAAGAGGGAGGGCGTCGACCCCGCGTTCCACCTCGCCATGAAGAAAGGGGGGCTCGAATGATCGTCAGCATGCACGTCACATACGTCTCTGCCGGGGGCACCGTCGGCCTGAACGACGTGGTGACGATCCTGGAGAAGGCGGTCCCTGACGCGGTGTCGCAGATGGCCGACGTCAACGAGTACGTCATCGTCAGGACCTGCAACAGGTTCGAGCTGTACACAGCATGCGATGACAACGCCAAGGTCCGCCACGCACTGAGGGAGCTCTCCCAGAGGCTCGTCCCGTCGAACGACATCACGTACATCCTCGAGGACAAGGACAGCATCAAGCACCTCTTCAGGGTGGTCTGCGGCCTCGACTCCATGATCGTGGGCGAGGACCAGATCCAGCACCAGGTCAGGGAGAGCGTCGCGAAGGCCAAGGGCGAGGGCCACCTCGGGAGCATGCTGTTGAAGCTCTTCGAGAAGGCCACCATAGTCGGGAAGAGGGTAAGGTCCGAGACCGCGCTGAACAAGGGCGCCGTCTCGGTGGGTTCCGCGGCCGTGGAGCTGGCGGAATCCAAGATAGGCGACCTCTCCGGCAAGGGCATCACCATCATGGGCGCGGGGGACATCGCGTCCGTCATAGCGAAGAACCTGATAGGGAAGAACCTCGGAACCGTCATAGTGTCGAACCGCACCTACAGCCGCGCCCTGGAGCTCTCCGCCGAGCTCGGCGGCACGGCCACGAGCATGGACAGATTGGAGGACGCGATATCCGTCAGCGACCTCGTCCTGGTCGCCACCGGCGCCCCGCACACCGTCCTCCACAGGGGGCTGGTGGAGCGCAGCATGGCGTCCCGCCCGGACAGGAAGCTCCTAATCATCGACGTCTCCATCCCGCACAACGCGGACGCGGACCTCGCAGAGATCCCCAACGTGTCCCTGGACAACATGGATTCGCTGGAGACGATCGCGAAGCGCAACGTCGAGCTCAGGACCAAGGAGATCAGCAGCGCGGAGAAGATCATAGCCCAGGAGCTGCAGAAGCTCGACAGGGAACGCAAAGAGGAGGCGGCCAACGAGATCATCCGCCTCATAGGGATCAAGCTGGCGGACATCAGGATCAGGGAGCTGGAGACAGCGCTCTCCCGCAAGGACAGCACCGACACGGCGCAGCTCCTGAGCGACATGTCCAGGGCGATAATAAACAAGATAACGGCCGACGTATACAGCAACCTGAGGGAGGCCTCCCGCGAAGGGGACCTCGCCAGCTGCGAGGCGGTGGCAAACGTATTCGGAGTGAGGGATTCGGAATGATGTATCCAGAGATGCGCATGAGAAGGCTTAGGCAGAGCGAGAAGATGAGGGAGCTGGTCGCCGAGACCAGGCTGCACCCCAGCGACTTCATCCTCCCGATTTTCTTCGACCAGAACATCAAGAATGTGAAGACCACGGACTCCATGCCCGGCGTCAAGACCTTCCCCCTCTCGGGGTACGAGAAGATCGCCTCGGACATCCAGTCCAGCGGAGTGGATTCCATCCTGGTGTTCGGCATCCCCGAGAAGAAGGACGCGGTTGGCTCCGGAGCCTACGCCAAGGACGGCGTGGTCCAGAAGGCCATAAGCGGCCTGAAGGAGAAGTCCGACCTGCTCGTGATCGCCGACCTCTGCCTCTGCGAGTACACCGACCACGGCCACTGCGGCGTCCTGGACGACGACGGGTGCGTCATCAACGACGAGACCATCGAGCTCTACGGGAGGACCGCGGTGTCGCAGGCCGATGCGGGAGCGGACATCATCGCTCCCAGCGGCATGATGGACGGCCAGATCGCCGCCATAAGGCGCGCCCTGGATGATGCTGGACACAAGAACGTCCCCATCATGGCCTACAGCGCCAAGTTCTACAGCGCGTACTACGGGCCGTTCAGGGACGTCGCCAACTCCGCGCCCGGCAAGGGGAACCGCGCCGGCTACCAGATGCAGTGCGGCAACCGCCTCGAGGCCATGAGGGAGATCGAGCTGGACGTCGCCGAGGGAGCTGACATCATCATGGTCAAGCCCGCCGGGCCGTACCTCGACATCATCAGGGAGGCCAGGGACAGGTTCGACCTGCCGCTCGCCGCCTACCAGGTCTCCGGGGAGTACGCCATGATAAAGGCCGCCGCCCAGAACGGATGGATCGACGAGGAGAGGATCATGATGGAGTCCCTCCTCGGCATTAAGAGGGCCGGGGCCGACATGATCATCACTTACTACGCCGAGGAAGCGGCGAGGATGCTGTGAGACCATGGACAGGTCGGCGGAGCTATATTCCGAATCCAAGCAGCTCACCCCGGGCGGGGTATCCAGCCCGGTGAGGGCGTTCGCCCCCAACCCGCTGTTCATCGCCGAGGGCCGCGGCTCCAAGGTCGTCGACGTCGACGGCAACGAGTACATCGACCTCTGCATGGCATACGGCCCGCTCATAGCCGGCCATGCCTGCCGCAGGGTCATGGACGCCGCCAGGGCGCAGATCGCCAGGGGCACGGTCTACGGGGCCCCGAGCGTCCCTGAGCTGGACCTGATAAAGAGGATCACCACGGAGGTCCCCTCCGCGGAGATGGTCAGGCTCGCATGCTCCGGCACCGAGGCTACCATGCACGCCATCCGCGTGGCCAGGGGCTTCACCGGCAGGGACGACATAATCAAGATAAACGGCGGGTTCCACGGCACCCACGACGCCGCGCTGGTCAACGCCGGATCCGGCAGCTCGGGCGGCACCCCGTCCTCCAAGGGGGTCCTGGCCGATGTGGCCAAGCACACGTTCACGGCCGAATACAACGACATCCAGTCGTTCTCGGACATCATGGACAGGCACGAGATCGCCTGCGTCATCATGGAGCCCGTCATGGGCAACGTGGGCGTTGTCACCCCCGAGAAGGGCTTCCTTGAGGACCTTAGGAAGGTCACCGAGGAGCACGGGACCGTCCTGATCTTCGACGAGGTCATAACCGGATTCAGGGCCTCCTCCGGGGGTGCCCAGAAGCGCTACGGCGTGACCCCCGACATGACCACCATGGGCAAGATCATCGGCGGCGGGTTCGCCGCGGGGGCGTTCATGGGGAAGAGGGAGATCATGCAGAACGTCGCGCCGCAGGGCGGGATCTACGCCGCTGGCACATTCGCCGGGAACCCCGTCTCGGCGGCAGCCGGCCTGGCGCAGATCGACCTCATGTGCTCCGGCGACAACTACGCCAAGGTCGAGATGAGGACCGCCGCCCTCGTCAAGAGCATCAGGGAGTCCATGGAGGATTCCAAGGTGAAGGGATGCGTCAACCACGTCGCGTCCATGTTCTCCATATTCTTCGGCATCGACCGCGCCACCAACGGCACGGAGGCCATGAAGGCCGACCGTCAGATGTTCGACAGGATGTTCAGGTTCATGCTCCAGAGGGGCGTCTATCTCCCGCCGTCCGCGTTCGAGGTGGACTTCATGTCGCTGGCGCACAGCGACGAGGACTGCGGGGTCCTCGCGGAGAGGTTCAAGGAGTTCTTCGGGAGCGTGAAGCAGTGAAGGTCGGCACCCGCGAGAGCGCCCTGGCCATGCGCCAGACGGACATATTCAGGGAGAAGCTGAGGGCCATCCGCCCCGATGTGGAGGTGGAGGTCGTCGGCATGAAGGCGCTGGGGGACATAGACCTCACGTCGCCGCTGAGTCAGATGTCCAATGTCGGCGCCTTCGTCAGGGAGCTGGACGACGCGATGATCCGCGGGGCTATAGATGCATCCGTGAACTCGCTCAAGGACATCCCCACCAAGATGGACCCCAGGCTCACGATCCCGGCGGTCTTCGAGAGGGATGCCGTGGAGGACGTCATCCTTCCGTGTCCTCTGGAGGAGCTGCCCGAGGGCGCGAGGGTCGGCACGTCCTCGATAAGGAGGGAGCGCCTGCTGAAGGAGGCCCGCCCGGACCTGGAGATCGTCCCCCTCAGGGGCAACATACACACTAGGATGGACAAGCTGGACGCGGGGAAGTACGACGCCATCCTCCTGGCCAAGGCCGGATTGGACCGCATGGGCATCGACAGGCCCATGTACAAGCTGGACAGGAAGGTCTTCATCCCCGCGCCCGCACAGGGCACAATCGCCGTCGAGTGCAGGTCCGACGACGATGCCAACGGGGAGATACTCAGGAAACTCGATCACATGCCCTCAAGGATCGCCGTCGAGGCGGAGAGGGACATCATGAGGCTCATGGGCGCGGGATGCTCCGCGCCGGTGGGCATAAACGCGGTTACCGTGGGCAACGACATCTCCATCCACGCTGTGAGCTTCGACTACACGCCGGAGCCCAGGAGGGTCGACGTCAGGCTGCCCGTGGGCTACACCCAGGAGGAGGCGTCCGCCATTGCTGACTACCTCATCGGGAAGACGGAGACGATAGCATGACCGGCAAGGTATATCTGGTAGGAGCGGGCCCCGGGGACCCCGGGCTCATGACGATCAAGGGAATGGAGCTTCTGAGGCAGGCGGACGTCGTCATGTATGACGCCCTGGCCAACCCGGAGCTCCTGAAGCAGTGCAAGGAAGGGGCCGAGCTGATAGACGCAGGGAAGCGCAGCAGGGACCACCACCTCAAGCAGTGGGAGACCAACGACCTCCTGGTGAAGTACGCCAAGGAAGGGAAGGTCGTCGTGAGGCTCAAGGGCGGAGATCCGTTCCTGTTCGGCAGGGGCGCCGAGGAGGCCGAGGAGCTCAGGAAAGCTGGAGCGGAGGTGCATGTCGTCCCCGGTGTGTCCTCGTCCATATCAGTGCCAGAGCTAGCGGGCATCCCGGTCACCCACAGGGACCACACCTCCCTCGTCACGTTCATCACCGGTCACGAGAAGGCCGACCGCGAGGCCGACAGGGTCGACTGGACCAAGCTGGTCGGAGGCCACGGGACCCTCGTCATCCTGATGGGCCTAGGCAATGCCGCAGCCATCTCCAAGGACCTGATCGACGGCGGCATGTCCCCGGACATGCCCGCGGCCATCATCTCCAAGGGATCCACGCCCGACCAGAGGGTCGCCCTCACCGTCGTCTCCAAGCTCGCTCAGACCATCGAGGAGGAGAAGCTGGAGGCCCCCGGGATCATGGTCGTGGGGACCGTCGCGAAGCTCCGCGAGGTCCTCGGTGACCTGGCATGACGGTCCTCGGGTTCACCAGGCCGCTGCCCAAGCTGGAGGCGGCCGTCAGGGAGGCGGAGGCCATGGGCTTCACCGTAATGGCCGCCCCCTCCATGAGCATTCGCATGGGCGACGATTCCGAGTTCTCCAGGATGGAATCCGCTCTGCCTGGATCTGTCGCGATCTTCGGATCCACCACTGCCGCCGACATCTGCCGCGAGCGCTACGGCGAGAGGTTCCCGGAGATCTTCTCCGGGGCCACCGTCCTCGCCATAGGGTCAGCCACCGGCGACCGCCTCGAATCATACGGTCTGAAGGTGTCCGGGATGCCCGAGGAGTTCTCTTCGTACGGCATCATGGAGATGCTCGGCGGGTCGATAGCTGGCAGGAGGGTCGTCATGGTCCGCTCCGACAGCGGGACGGACGTCCTCACAAAGGGGATCCCGGAGGCAGGCGCGGAGCTGGTAGACGTCGCCGTCTACAAGCTGGTGGATGCCGGGCTGACGCCCGAGCTCGAGGCCATGATGGACGCCATCTCCGAGAAAAGGATGGACTGGATGGCGTTCACCTCCCCCATGTCGGCGAGGACCTTCTTCAAGCATGTCGAGGAGCGCTTCGGGGATTCCTCGATCATGTCGAGTAACGTCAAGGTGGCCGCCATCGGCCGCCCCACCGCAGAGGCACTTGTCAAACTGGGGCGCCCCGCGGACTTGGTCCCGGAGCAGGCGACCTTCAGGGACCTCCTGGAAGCGATCAGACTTTCTTGATGAACCTGGCGGGTACCCCGCCGACCATGGTCCTCTCTTCCACATCCTTGTTGACTACCGCGCCGGCGGCGATTATCGCGCCGTCGCCTATGGTTACGCCGGGGAGGATCGTGGCATGGGAGCCGATCCAGACGTTCTTCCCGATGACCACGGGCTCCAGGATCATGTCGGCGCGTTTGTCGGGGTCGTGGTTGATGGTGGCCACCACCACCTGGTGCCCTATCAGGGTCCCATCGCCGATGGTGATGCCGCCCTGGTCCTGGAAGCAGCAGCCGGAATTGATGAAGACATCCCTGCCCAGATCCAGATTCAGCCCGAAATCGGTGTAGAATGGCGTGAATATCGTCACGGACTCGTCTATCTTCTTCCCGATTATCCTCGAGACGGCCCTTCTGATGCCGCTCGGGGGATAGTAGATGCGGGTCATGCGGACTATCTCCTTCTTCGCATCCTCCGCGGCCTTCATCATGAACTCATGGAGGTCGGAGCCGGCTCTGACGCGGTTGTCGGCCCTGATGCGGGAGTTGAACTGCTCTAGGTCCATAGCCCGGAATAGGCATGCGCCGAAATCAATATTCGCATGTTAGCGATGTTAATCCGGAAGTCCAGCGGGAACGCAGGGTCTCACGCTTTTCCGATGGATTTCGCCTTCTCTGCGATCCTGCACCCGAGGTCGTACGCGTTCTTGAGGTCCGTCTCGAAATGGGAATCGCGATACGCCCTCTTGTCCTCCTCGTTGAACAGCGTTATGTCGTATCTGGAGTAGTCCCTGAACTGGTACGTGTTGAATATGTTCAGGGTCTCGCAGTATCCCATGATCAGGTCCATCGACTCGGAGGTGTGCCTCAGAGCATCCTTGTACCCCCAGCTCTGATACATGTCCTCCGGCAGATTCATCGTGTAGATCATCCCGCAGGGTATGACCTTGTCCCTGCATACCCTGGGCTTGCCGTCCTCGTAATGGTACGAGTATATCGGGAACAGCCATCTCTCGACGAAGGACCTGACCTGGCCCAGCGGCTGGCTGAAGTACACGGGCGATCCGAGTATCACCGCATCAGCTCCCCTGAGCTTCTCCAGCACGGGGCGCAGGTCGTCCTTCATGGCGCAAACGCCGTCGGTCTTCGCGTCCTTCAGCTTGCACGCGAAACAGCTGGTGCATCCTTTGTAAGCATAATCGTAGAGGTCTATCCTCTCGACCTCGAACCCGTTGTCCCTGAGTCCTTCCGCCGCCTTGTCGATGGCCTGCGCCGTGTTCCATTTCTTGCGGGGGCTCCCGTTGATGACTATTGCTTTCATGCAGGATGGACCTTGTCGGAGAGATAAAAAAATACTGCAGTAACCGATTATCCATGACCTCAGAATTGCCCGCTGCGATTGTTCAAAGCCAATGTTTTTAAACATGGTGGCATTGGGTCTGTACATATTGCTCCAGTAGTGTAGCGGCCAATCATTCAGCCCTTTCGAGGCTGACACACGGGTTCGAATCCCGTCTGGAGCACTCAACTTTTCCTGTCCAGACCACTTCCGGGATGCAGCGACGGTCCATCTGATTGAAATCGACATCGGATTATATGTCCAAACGCATTATCCGCACTCATGGCAATTTCAACAGACAGGGTCATCGCTATCATCGCAGTGGCGGTAGCGGTCGCCTCGTTATTCTGTTGCGTGTATCTCGCCCAGTCCCATGACTCGGAGCAGGATGACGATATGGACGAGTACGAGCGCGTCGTCCACTGCGCCTATCAGGTCAGGGAGTTCACGGACATGGTGCCCGATGTGGCCATCGTTCTCGGCAGCGGCCTGTCGACTGTTGTGGATCATGTAGAGGTCGAGACCATCGTCCCGTACAGCAAGATCGACGGGTTCCCCACATCCACCGTAGCCGGACATACGGGCAATTTCGTCTTCGGTAAGCTGGGCGGAACGGAAGTGGTCATCATGCAGGGCAGGGTCCACTATTACGAGGGGTACGACGTCAAGGACGTCGTCCTTCCCATCAGGGTCATGCACCAGCTCGGAGCCGACACGCTCATCCTCACCAACGCCGCCGGCTCCCTCAGATACGAGAACGAGCCCGGGACGTTCATGTTGATAACCGACCAGATAAGCCTGGTGGAATCGCCCCTGGTGGGCAAGAACATACCACAGCTGGGTGACAGGTTCTTCGGGATGAAGGACGTCTACAACAAGGAGCTGACCCAGGCCATCAAGGAAGCGGCCGAAGACCACGACATCGAGATGGCCGAAGGCGTGTACGTGCAATACTCGGGGCCCCAGTACGAGAGCGCCGCCGAGACCAACATGTTCAGGATCATGGGCGCGGATGCCGTCGGAATGAGCACGGCCATCGAGGCCATAGCGGCCCAGCACATGGGCATGACCATCGCAGGCATCAGCTGCCTGACGGACATGGCTACCGGCATGACCGACGTCTCCCCCTCTCATGAGGAGGTGCAGGAGATGACCAAGAAGATGAGCGGGAAGCTCGCCATGATCTTGGAAGAGGTCCTGAGCCGTTACAACATGGCCGACTTCCGAAAACGCTTCCGAACTTGGCATCCCCTCGGCGGCAACGCCAGGGGGTGCCATCCAGTTTTTGCCGTCCAGGCCGGCACGCAGTGTCTGTTCGGTCAGTCGCTGCAGCTTCTCGGCCTCGATGAAGTAGTGCTTGCTGTTCCTCCACTTGCCCTGGAAGAAGCAGTCGTCGACATGGCGCACGCGCACCAGGCGGAATCCAGGCAGCAGCCCCTCGATGTCCTTCTGGTCCACGTAGAAGTGCGGGATCCCGGCTTCAGCGCCCTCGGTCTTGACGACGGTGTTGGCATCCCTGCGCGGGTAGCCCCCATCGGTGAACGACCAGGTGTCCTTGGAGCACAGGGTGAAGAAGAGCGCCCCTCCGGGCACCAGGACGCGCCGGATTCCGGACATTATCCTCTCGATGCCCTCGGAGTCAGTGTGGCTCACGCTCAGGTAGGCGAAGACGCAGTCGAAGGAGCCGTCGGCGTAGGGCAGGTCGTGCATGTCCCCGACATCGCACCTGATGCCGAGGCCCTTCCCATCGGATATCATCTTGAGGTGCTCCACCGCATCCTCCGACGAATCGATGGCGGTGACGTCGAATCCATATCTGGAGAACAGAAGGGAGTGCCTGCCGAGGCCGCATCCGAGGTCCAGGACGCGCCTCCTGCCCTCCCTCTTCCATTTCTCGGCATAGAAGTAGGATTCATCGGAGGGGTCCATCCAGTACGCCCTGTCATCGACCTGCTTCCAGTCCCAAGCGTTGCTCATCGCGTCAATGGAGGGATGGCAGGGTATGAAAACGTTGTCAATCCTGCTGCGCTGCGGCCTTGCGCTGCCTCCTCTCGCGTACCCATTCGAAAGTCCCCATACTGTCCAGGGCTACGAGGGTCATCCACGCCACTCCTGCGGTCTGGATCGCGCTCCCGACGACTGAGAGCACGCGGCTGATGCTGAAGCCGAAGATCATCGACTCGCGGACGAATTCGTCCAGCGCCTGCCAGTCCTCGAAGGAGATCATGCCCATGTAGAACACGTTGGTGACCGTGGTCATGCTCAGGCAGGTGAGCATCAGGATGACGTTGCCGACGACCATCAGGATGAAAGGCTTCGCCATTGCCTTCTGCATGTCGAACACTATCATGCCCACGACTACGAACGGCAGGAGCAGCAGGATGTACTGAGGGGTGCTGGGATAGAGGAACAGCACCAGCATCGCCAGGAGGGAGAACCACAGCAGCCCCTTGTCCTCGTCCTCGCACCTGTACCTCTTCAGGTAGTACCAGGCGAGGATGAGCTCGAACACACCAAGGATGGGGTAAATCGTGAGCATGCTGTACTTCAGGATCAGGTCGCTCATGTCCCCGGAGCCCCCCTCCGCGCGGGCGGTGAGGAACGTCATACTGTCCATCACGTTCCCGTCCATGATCAGGGGCAGCATGAGCATGCCGGCCATGATGGCCGCGCCGGCGATGGACATGAGGAGCTGGCGCACCCATTGGTCCCCGCCCTTGCGGTAGATGTAGATGATAAGCACCAGGATCAGCGCCGCCGGGAACACCTTCAGGAGGCATGCAGCGGAGAACATCATGCCCGCGAGGAAGTGGTTGCCCCTAACGAGCAGGCAGATGCATAGGATGGCCATGAGCGCCGAGAAAGTGTCGAACTGGCCCCATACCGCGCCGACCATGGCGAGGTGGATGGCCAGGAAGTAGATGGCGAATCCGATCTTCGCCCTGCGCACGTCCCCGGTCACGCGCTTGACGAGCCAGTACACCGCGAAGGCCCCCAGGATGTCGCCGACCAGGTAGAAGATCGTGAGCGCCATGTTGAATCCGACGGTGGTGACGGCCGCCTCATCGGTGAGGTCCTCCGTGTACAGGAGCTCGGTGAACACCTGGGCCCAGGTGTCGACGCCGATGAGGCCCAGGAACTCGCCGAACGAGCCCAGCATGTAGCCCCAGACTGGGGTGTAGTAGTAACCGGCCATGGAGTAGAGTCCCCCGCCGGCCTGGAGGTTGGCCATGGTCGTGGTCCATGCGGTGATGTCGTTGTTGTACTCCAGGATCCAGCCCAGGAAGAGCCTCATCGCTATCCCGACGACTATCACGAGGATCATGCCCTTGCACAGGAACCTCTGGTCGTCGAAGATGTTCATCATCGGGCCACCCCGTGCCTCTCGCAGTACATGGGATAGAACCCGCCGAGCGTTATGTACACGGAATCCCCGGGCGCGACTTTGCCGGTGGATGTGCCCTTGACCTTGCCCTCCTCGCAATCCACGAGGACCGTCTCCGGCCCTATGCACGCGGCGACGACCTGGGCCATGTCCATGCGCTGGCGGATGGTGTAGTCCCCGGCTATGACGCATACGGCGCCCTCCCCGTGGGCCACCAGGGTGATCGTGGAGAGGGACCCCTCGCAGTACCCCATGGAGAGCGATGCGGTGCCCTCGGGGAGCAGGGAGGAGTCGACGGCCCAGCCCAGATGGTTGTTCTGGAGCTTCAGCGCGTCCCGGTAGCCGTTGTCGACCTCGGTGTACGCGTTGATGCCCTCCGGCCCTATGCACTCGGAGCCCAGGAACAGCGAGGCGCCGTTGTCGACCTCCTCGAGGCCTTCGGGGTGGGCGATGTAGGATCCCAGCGGGCCGCCGACCCAGTAGAGGCGGCCGCCGGAGGATATCCAAGAGAGGATGAGCGAATCGGAAGTGCCGTCGTAGACAGTGTCCGGCAGCGAGCCAGAGAGGATGATGACAGCGGAGCCGGCGCCGGGGGACGATGCGATGCCCTCGAGCTCCCGAGCGTCGACGGTCTGGCACATGTCCACGCCGCGCATCTTGAGCGTGGCGGGCATCTGCTGGACGTAGTACTCCTCGTCCAGGGCCCTCCCGCCGATGGAGGCGGCGCCGTTCTCTGCGAACGATTTGTAGGATGGGTCGTAGTAGACCGACATGGACTGCAGGTCGCCCATGGTCTCGTCCAGGGACGCCACGCAGTACTCGTGGGAGAGGGAGGACCCGATGGAATACTCGACGGCGCCGTCCTTCTCTTCGGCGGAGGATGAGAAGTCGTCGTGGGAGGCCATTACCATGAGAGCCTCCCCGCCGAGTACCAGTGCCAGCACCGTTATTGCGGCGATCACCGGATACAGTTCCCCTGCCTTCATTCGAACGACCCCAGCAGCGCCTGGCGCTGCCGGTTCGGGATGAGTGGGAGCTAATATAACATTATCCCGGGCGGGACCGAGCTGCCCGTACGCGCATGCATCACGCGCGCTATTAAATAGCGCCAATCAATCGGCCCTTCTGGTCGGTCCAAATGATCATCGACGTGAAGTACGGAAAGGACGGGGTCCAGAAGGTCGACATCCCCGATGCGAACTACATCGGCACCTTCTACCCCAAGGACGTGGAGTGCGGGAACCCCGACGAGGTCATCGGGGAGTCCATCGACAACCCCATAGGGTACGAATCCCTGGAGGCGTTCCTCGAGGGAGGGAAGGACATCGTGTTCATCGTCAACGACGGGACCCGCCCGACGCCCACCGCCAAGGTCCTGGACGCCCTCTCGAAGAGGATGGACCTCAGGAAGGCCAGGTACCTCATCGCCACCGGCACCCACAGGGACATGACCCAGGAGGAGTACGACTTCGTCTTCGGGTCCCACTACGCCGAGCTGAAGGACCGCATCATCTGCCACAACGCCAAGGAGTCCGAGTGCGTGTTCCTCGGGACCTCCAAGAACGGCACCCCCATGGAGGTCAACAAGATCGCCGTGGACGCGGACAGGCTCGTCATAATCACATCCGTGGAGCCCCACTACTTCGCTGGGTACACCGGCGGCAGGAAGAGCTTCCTGCCCGGAGTCGCCTCCTTCAAGACCGTCGAGGCGAACCACAAGCTGGCCATGAGCAAGGAGGCGCAGTCCCTCGTGCTGGAGGGCAACCCCGTGCACGAGGACATGATGGACGCCCTGGCCGTGGTCAAGGGGAAGCAGATCTTCTCCATCCAGATGGTGCTGGACCGCCATCAGAACATCTACAGGACCGCATCCGGAGCCCTGAACCCCGCCTTCGACCAGGCGGTCGTCTGGGCCAACGAGGTCTTCTCCGTCCCGATCCCGGAGAAGGCGGATGTCGTCATCTCCGTCGCCCCCTACCCCATGGACGTCGACCTGTATCAGTCGCAGAAGGCGCTGGACAACGGGAAGTGGGCTCTCAAGGAGGGCGGGAAGATCATAATGGTCTCCAAGTGCAGGGAGGGCATCGGACACGCCACGTTCCTGCAGCAGCTCTCCACCTCCAAGGACCCCCAGAAGGTCCTGGAGAACCTCAAGGCCGAGTACAAGCTCGGGTACCACAAGGCGGCCAAGATGGCCGAGATCGCCACATGGGCATCCATCTGGGCGGTCACCGACCTGGACCCCAAGCTCCTGGAGGACGCCAACATCAGGCCGTTCCCCAGCGTGGCTGACGCCGTCGCGGAGGCCTTCAGGGAGAAGCCCGACGCGAGGGTCATCGTCCTCATGGACGGAAGCGTTACGATTCCCAAGGTGATGTGAAAATGGCATTCGACGTGAAGAACCTGGAGAAGGTCCGCCATGCGGTGGACGTGTGCACCATGTGCGGATTCTGCAAGAGCGTGTGCCCCTCTTTCAAGGCCATCGGATGGGACTCCGCCCTCTCGAGGGGCAGGATCGTCCTGACCTACGGCCTGCTGAACGGGGACCTGGAGGCGGACGAGTCGGTGGTCAGGAACATGTACACCTGCACCACCTGCGCCGACTGCGTCAGGAGGTGCCCGTCGAAGGTCGACATCGTGGACATCATCGAGCTGTGCCGCGCCGACCTCGTCGCCAACGGCCATATCCTGCCGAAGCACAAGGCCATGTGCGAGAGCATCCTGGCCGACGGCAACCCCTTTGCCGAGAAGACCTCCAGGAGGGAGGCGCTCGGGAGGGAGCCCAGGAAGGCCAAGGTCGGCTACTTCGTCGGCTGCACCGCGACCTACAGGTCCAAGAAGACCGCCGCCGCCACCCTCAGCATCCTCGAGAAGCTGAAGGTCGACTTCACCACAGTGGACGAGGTCTGCTGCGGATCCGTCATGCAGAGGGTCGGCTGGTCCCAGGACGACGTCACCCCGCTGATGCAGAAGAACGTCGACAGCATCAAGGCCATGGGCGTCGAGACGCTGGTCCTCGCCTGCGCCGGTTGCTACAGGATGTTCAAGCACGAGTACCCCAAGTACGTCGACGTCCCGTTCGAGGTCCTCCACATCACGGAGTTCCTGGCCCGCCAGGAGCTGAAGCTCAAGCCCATCGAGGGCAAGGTCATCACCTACCACGACCCCTGCCACCTCGGCAGGCACTGCGGCATCTACGACGAGCCCAGGCAGGTCATCAGGCAGATCCCCGGAGTGGACTTCAGGGAGATGGAGTACAACCGCAACCTCAGCCACTGCTGCGGAGGCGGCGGGGGCGTCAGGAGCGCCTACCCCGAGGAGTCCATGGACATCGCCAGCACCCGCCTCGACGAGGCGGAGTTCGCCGATGTCATCATCTCGACCTGCCCGTTCTGCGTCAACAACCTGTCCGCCGCCAAGGGCGACAGGAAGATCGAGGTCAGGGACCTGGTCGAGGTCATAGACGAGCTCCTATGAGTCAAACCTATCATGCCGGGGGGCACCGCTCAGGTCCCCCCGTCATCATGGGGGTCCTCAACGCGACCCCCGATTCCTTCTCCGACGGCGGTCTCTGGACGGGCGCCGCCGCGGTGCGCCACGGCATCGATATGGCCGATGCGGGCGCATCCATCATCGACATAGGCGGCGAGTCCACCAGGCCCGGCGCACTCCCGGTATCGGCCGAGGAGGAGTTGTCCAGGCTCGTCCCCGTCCTGAGGGACCTCGTCCCCTCGCTGAGCATCCCCGTGTCCGTGGACACAATGAAGCCCGAGGTGGCCGAGAGGTGCATCTCCATGGGCGCTTCCATCGTCAACGACGTGAACGCGCTGAGGGCCCCCGGGATGATGGAGTTATGCGCCCAGACCGGCGTGGCGGCGGTAATAATGCATGCGGAGGGAGGGATCTTCGACAAAGCTCCCGGGATGAGGGGCGACGCCGTCGAATCCGTCTCCCGCTTCCTGGCGGAGAGGGCCGAGGCGGCGCTCGCCGCAGGCATCCGCAGGGACGGGATAATACTGGACCCGGGGCTCGGCTTCGGGAAGACCCCGGAGCAGAACATGGAGCTTCTAATAGCGTCGGATAGGCTGTCCGGCGGGTTCCCGGTGCTCATAGGGCCGTCCAGGAAGAGGTTCCTGGCGCACGGGTTCCCCGGGATGCCCAAGGACGAGGCTACCGCGGTGGCCTGCAGGATCGCGGCAGATGCGGGTGCGGATTACCTGAGGGTGCACGATGTCGGAAGGGTTGTCGGCATCGGAAGAGATAGCCGATGGCGAGGATGGCGACGACCGTCGCTATGGCGATGCCGTAGAACATGTAATCCTTCCTCTTGGCGGCAGCCTCCTCCAGCGCATCTTTGCGCTTGCACTCGTCGTTGCAGTATTCCTCGCCGAACGGTATCGGGTCGCCGCAGTACTGGCAGTGAGAGTGCTCAGGGAGCCTTATTCCTCCGACCATGTTCGGGTATAGCCTCCATCAATCATAAAATGATAACGCACCTTTAAATCGCGGCGCCCATGGTTATACGACTGTGATAACATGAGATTCACGGTCAGGAACGTAGCGAAGAATGCCAGCATGAGGATGGAGATGGCCCCGGATGTGGATTCATCCGAGGTGGCCAGAGCCGCCGCGGAGCGCTGGGAGATTAGCGGATTCATCATGAGGAACGGGTACTACCTCGTGCCGGAGGGGTCGAAGCTCAGGGACCACGTGTCCGAGGGGGACACCATAGACCTGATATCGGACCCGAGGAACTACATTTAAGCGCGCTAGCCCATTGCCAGTGCATGTCCCTATACGGAAACGCCGATGCGGCTTTTCTCCAGGGTTCCCTGGGGGCGATCTTCGACGAGGCTAGGGCCAACGGGAGCGCTACGCTCAGGGGCCGCCCAGAGGGCGGATGCCTCCTCGTGGACCAGACGTCGGAGGTCCTGGGCCCGGTGGTTGTGGCGCCCATAGGCACCCCGTTCGGGGAGCTGGGTGTGGGCGAGGGCCATCGCCTGGTGATGGTAATCGACGACAGCGACAACTACTTCGTCGTCTACCGCGGCGACGGCGAGAGGGCCGACATCCTGGTGGAGGAGCGATCAGACCCAGATGGCGTGGCGCCCGCGCATTTCGTCCTCGGTGATTCCGAGGCGCTCCATTATCTCGGCCACGATTCCGTCGAAGAACAGGATGGCGGAATCTTCGAATATGGTCCCGAGGGGGGCGCACGCGATGCCGCGCGGGATGTCCATGTCGATGAAGACGTCGGATGTGTCCGCGAGCTCGGACTCGCTGTCGCTGGTGACCGATATCACGCGGGAACCGATCTTCCTGGCGATCCTTGCGGTCTGGCAGACGGAGGACGTGTTGCCGGTGTTGGAGATGAGCAGCGTGAGGTCGTCCTCGCCGATGATGGGGGTGGTCATCTCTCCGACGAAATGCACGTCGAATCCCAGCTGGACCAGCCTCACGGAGAAGAGCTGCCCGACCAGCCCGGACCTGCCGGAACCGTAGATGAACGTCTTGGGGCAGTCGATGATTGACTGGATGAGCTCGTTGCGGCTGTCGGGGTCCACTGACAGGACCGCGGACCTGCACGCGTCCAGGATGTCGTCCATGGCTTCCATGTCACTCGCCCGCAGCTGCGGCCGCAGCGGCGGCCTCGGCCTTCTTCCTCTCCTTCATGTCGCGGCTGACCTTCTTGACGAGAGCCCTCTCGCAGATGATCTTCATGTACATGGCGTCGTGCTCCAGGAGAGGCGACGTGGAGATTACGGTCGCGTCGGGCTTCATCTCGATGAGGGCCTCCGCCAGGGGATCGAACCTCATGTCTCCCTTCTTGATGGGCATCTGCCTCCTCTCGCCGTTCTCGTTGTAGTCGACGCCGGTGAAGGCGGTGTGGATCCTGCCGTTGCTGTAGGGCTCGACTGTCTCGAGGATGTTCAGGAAGTCGTCGACGTCCAGGAGGGTCCCGCCGGTGCGGGCGTGGTGGTGCGCGAAGTTGACCACGGGGACCACCGCTCCGTCCAGTGCATCGCAGAGGTTGAGGACCTGGTCCAGGCTCCCGAAGACGTCCTGCTGGCCGGTGACCTCGATCCCGAGGCGGGGCTTGATGTTGTTGTCCTTCCACCAGTCGACGATGAACGCGAGGTTGTTGACGATGTTGTCATCGACCTCCTCCTCGGGCATGCTGCCGTCGTAGATCCCGGCGCTGGTGACGACGATGTCGCCGCCCATTGCGTTGAGGATGATCCCGGCGTGCCTGATGCTGTTGAGGCACAGCTCGGTCATGTCGTTGTTGGACCCGAGGTCCATGTAGTAGGGGGTGTGGATGGAGAGGTTCACGTCAAGGCGCTTGGCCATCCTGCCGACGGTGAACAGCTCGCCGAAGGTGTCGGTGACGCTGGACGGCATGTAGAACAGGTCGTCGTCCTCCTCGATGGGCTCGTCGGGGTCGCAGATGAACTCGTCGTCCCTGAGGATCTCGATCACGAAGTCCTCCGAGATGTCCTTCAGGGTGAGGCCGACCTCCTCGTCCTCCGGGGGGCGGGTGTACGCAGAGGGCCTGACCATCTGCACCTCGAGCGCGTTGAGGCTGAGGTTGTGGACGTCTTCTATTCCATCCTGGAGCGTGCGTCCCTTGCAAGAGAGCGGGATGCCTGCCGGACCGAACCTTATCATAAGGGGGCGGTACGCTCGCATCCTATAAGTACGCGCGCATGGGAGAAGACCCAGCCCGTCACGATCATGCATCAAAAATAATGGGGAGTGGGCCCGCCCAGATTTGAACTGGAGTTACGTGCACCCCAAGCACGAAGGATACCAAGCTACCCCACGGGCCCAGCAATTGCGGGGGAAATGGTTTGGGTTTAAAAGGTTTATCCCAGAGGGGCGATCTCGTCGATGAGATCGGCGTGAGAAACGATCATCCTGCGGCAGCAGTACCTCTCGAATCCGAGGCTGTCGAGGACCTCCTTGGGGTCCTCGCCCATGCCGACGCGCCTTGTGTACTCGGGGTAGGCGGAGCCTACGACCTTTCCGCATGTGAAACATCTCACCGGGATTATCATGATGTCACCTCAACGGTAGGACTTCTGCTTCTTGGCGCGGGCACCGGGTCCCTGCGGGTTCTTCGGCAGCTTCCTCCTGTCATCGTTGATGATGAGGGTCCTGTCGTAAGCCCTGAACACGGCTTCCATCTCCTCGTCCTTGTAGAACTCCACAAGGCCCCTGGCGATGGCGGTCCTTGCCGCCGCTGCCTGTCCCATGACGCCTCCTCCGCTGACGGAGACGGCGATGTCCACCTTCGCGGCCTTCTCGGGGACGAGACCGAGGGGCTCCTCGATCTTGAGCCTGGCCAGCTCAGGGGTGAAGACAGTGATGGGGACGCTGTTGATCGTGACCTTGCCGTTTCCGGCCTTCACGACCGCCCTAGCGATCGCGGTCTTTCTCTTTCCGCTTGTGTTAACGCACTCAACCATGGGATCATCTCACGTTGGAACCCAGGAACTTGCTGACAGCTCCGAGGGTGGTGTATTTGCCTGTGATCTTCCTGCTCGCCTCAGCGGGGACCTCCTTCTCGCAGTCCTGGAACTGCTTGGGGGTTCCGACGAAGACGTGGAGCCTCCTGTAGGCCTCTCTGCCGCTGGTGGTGTTCCAGGGGATCATTCCCCTGACGCATCTCTTGAAGAGGAGGTCTGCCCTGCGGGGGTAGAACGGTCCCTTCCTCTTGGTGGTGTCTCCGCGGTCGACCTTCGCCTTGAAGTCGGCGAAGACGTTCTCCTTGACACCGGTGATGACGATGGCCTCGGCATTCAGGACGACGATCTCCTCGCCATCCATGATCCTCTCAGCCACGAGGCTCGCGAGCCTTCCGTGGACGAGGTTCCTTCCGTCGATAACTGTAACCATCTAATTCACCTCAGAATCTTAACTCCAGTCCCCTTGGGGTTGGCAGCTGCCAGCTCCTCGATGGACATGGTCTTGCCACCGGCGGCGACGATCGCCTTTGCGGCTGCATCCGAGAAACTGTATGCTGCCACGGTGACTTTCTTGCTGATCTCTCCTGCTGCGAGGACTTTCCCGGGGACGAGGACTGTGTCTCCGTCTACGGCGTACCTCTCTATCTTGCTGAGGTTGGCTTCGGCCCAGTTCTTCTTAGGTTTCTCGAGCCTCAGCGCAACGTCACGCCAGATCGCAGATCCGTTCTCTCTCGTCTTGGCCTTGAGGTTGTCAATGGTCGCGACGAGCTGAGGGTTGGTTTTTCCACTCATTCTCTGACACTCCCGACATTGCGGTAAGCGTCGCTATAGGCATCCCCCATATAAACCTGTCTATCCCTATTATAGGGATTAATAGTGAAAAGGGGTCATCCGCCGAACAGGGCGGCGAAGACGGTGAGGGTTAAGGTCAGCGCCACGACCGCGAGACCGGATAGTATCCTGACCCATGTCTTCCTGCATGGGCTGATCATGTAGCCGACGTTGAACAGGATGAGGCTGAGCGCAATGGCTGATGCAGTCAGAGCGGTGTCGAAGTCGCTTATGACCAGCAGGCAGATGGCGGGCGGCAGGGCCGGGAACGTGGCGACTATGCACGAGCCGATGGCGCTCTTGCGGTAGTTGCGCTTCCACTTATCGGCCAGCGCATTCGGGTCCTCCACGGGTCCCGACAGCATGATCCTGTCGATGACCTCCTCGCGGGTCTTCTTGTCGACCATGTCCAGGAACGTTCCCTGGAATTCATCGTGCACTCTTCCGCGGAGCTCCCCGACATCGCCTTTGCTGTCCTTGTGGAGATCCACCGACAGGGCCCCCCTGCGTGCCAGGCCGGTCATGTCGGAGCGGAAGAATAGGATGAGGTCGATGATCCCCCACACGGCATCCATGCCTATGATGGCGATGATCAGCTCGTTGCGGCCCATGCTCATGAGTCCGAACTGGTTGCCGAAAATGAAGGTGAGGGCCATGATGGTTCCGTAGCATAGCTCCTGCTGGATCAGGTCCGGATCCATGTCCATGAAGTACTTGGGCCTCTTCCCCCTGCCTTCCATCCTCATAGGCTTTCCGGAGGTGAATGCGCCTGATGGTATATTGGGGTAACTCCGTGATCATGAGTCCGGAGCTGTTGGAATGGTCTGGAGATTCTGCCAATAAAATGTAGGTATGTTCTCATTCTGACTCCGAAGGAGCATCCAATTGTAGCAAGTATTATATATTATCAAGATATGGTTGGATTATACATCCAAGCCGGGAGGGTGTAAATGTCAATCCCTCCAGTATTCCTCCAGCCCTCCCGGCATTGCCTGTATTTTTTAAGTTCTCCGCGTCCGATCCTGCGTTCGGAGACGAAACGTTTATTATCGTTCCGCCAGTAGGGGTGGATAACGGACTCGTGGTCTAGGGGTTATGACGTCGCCTTCACACGGCGGAGGTCACCGGTTCAAATCCGGTCGGGTCCACCATCTTATCAATTCATTCTAAGGGTTCCGCCATCGCTATCGTTCCGATTCGATATCCACGATCTGGCACAGTCTGTCCGCGGCATCCTTCACGGACACCTCGGACACCGATACGACTATCGCGTCGTGCGGGCAGGCGTCCGCGCAGCGGCCGCATCCCCTGCAGGCGGAATCGTCGATGGAGCACTTCCCGCCGTCTATCCTCAGGGCGTCCACGAAGCAGGATTCGGAGCACAGCCCGCACCCGGTGCATGCGTCCTCCCGCACGGAGACCTCCACGCCGGGGAGCCTGGAGACCCTCTCGCTGATGCCCTCTGGGAGGTCGGGCAGCATCTTCCACAGGCAGCAGCAGGGGCAGCAGTTGCACAGGGACATCAGCTGGTCCGGCCTGCCGGAGTCCAGCCAGAGGCTGTCTATCTTGTTCCTCCCCACCAGCTGGACCAGCCCCGCCTGGCGGCACTTCTCCAGATGCTCCAGGGCCTCCTCCTTGGTGGCCAGGTGCCCCACGTCCCCGCGGATGTTCAGCACGCCCTTCCCGAGGAAGATGCACCCGAGCTCGGTTGGGAACTCCTGGCACCCGTTGGCGTTACGGCAGAAGCAGAAGTGCATGATGTAGTGGTAGCGGGACCTCTCGACCAACTCCCTGGCCACGTCCGACGGCAGCACCGTGTCCTCCTTCTGGGGGATGCCGATCTCCACCTCTATCCTCCTGGACTTGGCTACCGAGGTGTCGGTGGGCGCGTAGTAGATCTCGTCCCCCTTGAACGCGATCCGGTCCAGGATGCCGCTCAGGGAGGGGTGCCTCTTGAAGAACCTGGCGTACCCGAACCGCTTGCCGAACCTGGGGGCGAGGAGCCTCACGTTGGTCTTGGGGGACAGCATGAGCAGAGGGACCCATCGATATGTTTTATAATTTTAGCGCGTTCGCCCGTGCATAGGTAATTGACATGGCGAAGATCAGGGTCGGAGTCAACGGATATGGAACCATCGGAAAGAGAGTGGCGACCGCTGTCGCGGCGCAGGACGACATGGAGCTCGTCGGGGTCACCAAGACCCGCCCGAACTTCGAGGCGCTGTCGGCGCTGAAGAAGGGGTACGACCTCTACGTCCCCGAGGAGAGCGTCCAAGCGTTCAACGACGCCGGCGTCAAGATCTCCGGCACCATCAAGGACATGTACAAGAAGGTCGACATCGTCGTCGACTGCACCCCCGGCAACGTGGGCGAGATGTACAAGGCCCAGTATCAGGAGGCAGGCGTCAAGGCCATCTTCCAGGGCGGAGAGGACCACAGCCTCACCGGCATCTCCTTCAACTCCACCGCCAACTACTCCGAGTCCTGGGGCGCCCAGCTCTCAAGGGTGGTCTCCTGCAACACCACTGGCCTGCTGAGGACCCTGAACCCCATCGACAAGGCGTTCAAGATCGAGCATGCCTTCGTCACCATCGTCAGGCGCGCCGCCGACCCCGGCGACAGCAAGAACGGCCCCATCAACGGCCTCGAGCCCTCCGTGAAGCTCCCGACCCACCACGGACCCGACGTCCAGAGCATCATGCCCTGGCTCGACATCAACACCATGGCGGTCAAGGCGTCCACCACCCTCATGCACCTCCACACCGTCGTCGCCCAGCTCTCCAAGGAGGTCACCACCGAGGAGGTCCTGAGCGTCCTGAGGGAGGCCCCCCGCGTGAGGCTGGTCAGCAGCAAGGGCGGCATCAAGACCACCGCACAGGTCATGGAGCTCGCCAGGGACCTCGGCCGCGACCGCTCCGACATGTACGAGATCGTGGTCTGGGAGGACGGCGTCAAGGTCGTCGGCAACACCCTGTACTTCTACCAGGGCGTGCACCAGGAGTCCGACGTGATCCCCGAGAACATCGACTGCATCAGGGCCATGTGCAAGGCCGAGCCCGATGCGGCCAAGTCCGTCGAGAAGACCAACAGGTCCCTCGGCATCACCAAGGACTGAGGTGAGTCAGACGTCCAAGGACTTCAACACGCTGGAGGACTTCGACTACAGGGGCAAAACGGTGCTCCTCAGGGTGGACATCAACTGCCCCCTGGACAAGACCACGCTCAAGATCGTCAACGACTCCAGGATAAGGAGGGTCGTCCCCACTGTCAGGGAGCTCATGGGCAAGCAGGCCAGGCTGGTCATCCTCGCCCACCAGAGCAGGAAGGGCGCTTGGGACTTCATCAACCTGGAGCAGCACGCCGAGCATCTGTCCCGCCACATCAACGCCCCCGTCAGGTACGTCGACGACGTCATCGGCAAGGAGGCCACGGATGCGATCAAGGCCCTCCAGCCCGGCGAGGTGCTCCTCCTGGGCAACGTCAGGGCCATCGACAGCGAGACCGCCAAGGGCGACATGATGAAGCAGTCCGAGGGCGAGATCGTCCAGGTCCTGTCCCCCCTCATCGATTATTACGTTTGCGACGCGTTCGGCGCGTCCCACAGGAGCCAGTGCTCCCTCGTCGGCTTCGAGCCCAAGGTGCCCTCGGCATCCGGCAGGCTCATGGCCAAGGAGATGTTCGCCCTGAAGGCCATCTTCGAGAACCCCCGCAGGCCCTCGGTGTTCATCCTGGGCGGCGCCAAGTTCGGCGACGCGTCCGAGATGATCGACAGGGTCCTCGGCAACGGCATGGCCGACACGGTCATCCTCGTCGGCCTCGCCGGCAACGCCTACCTCCTCGCCAGGGGAGTGGATATAGGCGAGGCCAGCTCCAAGGTCCTGCAGGAGGAGCTCACCCCCGAGAACCTCCAGGCCGCCAAGGACATCCTGTCCAAGTACGGGCAGAGGGTCCTGCTCCCCGTCGACGTGGCGGTGGAGAGGGACGGGAAGAGGGTCTCAGTCAACATCGGCGACCTCCCGACGAAAGAGCCAGCGCTCGATATCGGCGATGCAACGGCGGAGAAGTTCGCCAAGGTCATCATGGCCTCCAGGACCAGCTTCATGTCTGGTCCTGCGGGCATGATCGAGAAGGAGGACTTCGCGATAGGCACCCGCATGCTCATGACCGCCATGGTCGACAGCGGCGGGCAGTCCGTCATCGGAGGCGGGCACACCGGCGGAGCCGCGGAGAGGTTCGACCTCGCCGACAGGTTCTCTTACGTGAGCACCGGGGGCGGCGCCCTGGAGACGTTCCTCCTGGGCGAGCCGCTGCCCGTGATCGAGGCGTTGAAATACTCCAGGGAGAAGCACCCCGCGGAGCGTTAAACATTTAAATAAGGTACAAGGATGCGGTTTCGATGGCAAAGAAGAAGCGCCGCGTAATAGAGGAGCCGGAGGAGGAGTACGAGTTCTCCCCAGCCGAGTTCAACGAGAGGGAGTTCATCCTCAAGGATATCTACGGATCCAAGGTCTTTGGGGTCATGATCGGCCTCGGCCTCGTCGTGGGGATCATCGGCGCGATCATCTGCAACGTGTGGCACAGCAATCTCAACTGGGTCGTCGCCACCATCATATCGTTCGCGGTCGTCGCCCTCGGGAAGCAGATCCTCACCCTGCTCGGGTTCAGGCCCGAGATGCTCGACATGAAGACCCTCGCGGGCGCGTACCTCATGTACCTGGCTTTCGCGCTGGGTATCTGCATCGTGGGCGTCAACCCGCCCTTCGCTTGAAATTCATTACTGGTGCGCTCGCACCAGGTTCCTCTTCTTCATCTCCTCTATGAGGAGCTTCACCGCATTCCCGCGGTGCGACATGCCGTTCTTCTCCTCAATCGGGATCTCCGCGAACGTCCTGCCCCCATCCGGCGTGAATATGGGGTCGAAGCCGAACCCGCCGTCGCCCCTCTCGGAATCCGTGATGTAGCCGCGGCAGACGCCGGTGACGATGATCCTCTGGCCGGAGATGTCGCATCCGATGCAGCATCTGAACTCGGCTCCGCGGTCGCCGACCCCTTCCATGAGCTTCAGGATCCCGGGGTTGCCGATGGTCTTCTGCGCATATGCGGACCACACTCCGGGGAATCCCTTGAGCGCGTCGACGAAGAGCCCGGAGTCGTCGATGATGTAGTCCCTGACGCCTTTCCTCTCGATCTCGTCCATGCCCTTGGAGACTACCTCCTCCAGGTCGGAGGTCTGGACCTCGTCGTAGGGGAGCCTGTAGTGCTCCATCCCGATGCCGAGGTCTGCGAACGATTTGGCGTACTCTGCGACCTTCCCCGGATTCGACGTGATGACCTTGAGCTTCATGTGTACCTTCCCCTGTTCCTGATGTCCTCGACCTTCTTCCTCACCTTGTCTGGCTCGTGCACGGTCGAGTAATACGAGTCCATGAGCGCCGCGAACAGGGCCTCCTTGCCCGGGTGGGCGGATGTGAACGCCCTCTCCAGGAGGCGTACGTCCACGCCGATCTCCTCCAGGGTGACCCTGGAGGAGCCCATCGAGAAGTCTATGAGGCTGACATCCCCGCCGGTGACGATCATGTTGGAAGTGGTCAGGTCCCCGTGGCAGATCCCGGCGTTGTGCATCAGCGCGATGCAGCGGCCGACCTTGGGGCAGATGCCATCCGGGTCGGACGGGTTCGAGTCGAGATACTGCTTGACGGTGGGCCCCTCCATGCGCTCCATAGTGATGGAGCACTCGCGGAGGTCCACATCATAGATGCAAGGGGTCCTGACCCCGGCCATCCTGGCCTCCCTGGTGAGCCTGGCCTCGCTGCGGGTCCTGGTCGAGCGGATGCGCTGGTCGAGCTCCGGTATGCGGTAGCCCTTGGCGGGCCTCATCTTCAAGATGGCCCTCCTTCCCATGAAAACGTAGGGCTCCACCGTGGCCTCGGCTCCGCGCAGCTCGCTGTTGGACATGTCGGATATTACCATCTGTGCCGTACATAATGATATTTATCTACAAGAGGCGATTCGGGTTACATGAAATACACCATTACTGGCGACAACCTCCAGTTCGTCAACGTCGAGCTGGCAGCAGACGAGGAGTTCCACTCCCAGGCCGGAGCCATGGCATACATGACCGGTAACATGAGGATGGAGTCCGCCATGGAGGGAGGCTTCATGAGCGGCCTCAAGAGGTCCATCAGCGGCTCATCCTTGTTCCTCCTGAAATACAAGCCCCAGGGCGGAACCGGGGTCGTCGGCCTCGGCGGTCGTGTCCCCGGGAAGATTCTGGATATCGATGTCGGGAAGGGCACCTGGATCTGCCAGAGCTCATCCTATCTCGGGGCCCAGCCCACCGTCAAGCTGGACATGGCCCTCCAGAAGAAGCTGTCCGCGGCACTGTTCGGCGGAGAGGGGCTCATTCTCCAGAAGCTCTCCGGCAGCGGGATGGCCTTCATCGCCGCATGCGGCGACCTGAACGTCGTCGAGCTGAAGCCAGGCGAGGTCTACAAGGTCTCCACCTCCAACGCAGTCGCTTGGGAGGAGTCCGTCAAGTACGACATCTCTGCGGCTGGTGGAATCAAGACCGCCATGTTCGGCGGAGAGGGACTGTTCGTCACCACCCTGACCGGACCCGGTAAGATTGTGATCCAGTCCATGACCCTGGCGGATCTGGCACAGGCGTTGATTCCGTACCTTCCGTCCAACAACTGAGGTGATTAGAAATGGCAGACGCTAATATGAAGAAGGCGGGGACGGGCAAGTCCGCGCTTGGCCTGGTGCTCGTTGCCGTGGGCATCATCGCCATCATCGCCGCGGTCGTCTGGGCTCTCATGCAGCCCGGCGTCCTCGAGGAAGTTGTGAACATCGCAGTCATCGCGATCCTGGTGATCTTCGGCATCGTGATCATCATCTACGCCGTCGTAGCCCTGGCCGCCATCCCCGTGTACGCCATGAAGGGCGAGCAGTATCAGGAGGGCATCGACTACAACATGGATGATGTCCAGCCCGTGAAGGAGTCCTCCTCCGAGGATCCCAAGAACGGCACCAGCTGAAACCCCTGGGCCCTTCGGGGCCCGTTTCCCGTTTTTCCCTACCAATCATTTTATCGGCGTTCCCCCATACCCGCACGTGGACAGGATACCCCTTGGATGCCCCCAGTTCGACCGTCTTCTGGGCGGGGGCATCGAGTGCGGGAGCGTTACGCTCTTCTACGGCGAAGCGGGAGCTGGCAAGACGAACGTCTGCCTGCAGATCGCCCGCGAGGTCGCCCTCCAGGGGAAGAAGGTCGCGTACATCGACAGCGAGGGCCTGTCCGCCGAGCGCATGTCCCAGGTTTTCCGGGGCAACGAGGAGGCCATGAAGAACCTCCTGGTGTTCCAGGTCCACAGCTTCTCGGAGCAGTCCGACAGGATAGACAAGGTGGAGAAGCTGGCTGCACTCGGGACGATATCCCTGGTGGTCATAGATTCCCTGACGATGTACTACCGCCTCAACCACGACGACGTCATGGCGAGGAACGAGTTTGTCAGGCAGACCGAGGTCCTGCTGAACACCGCGAGGAAGTACGAGATCGCCATCATGGCGACCTCGCAGGTGTATTCCAACCTCCAGAACGGTGGGGTGGAGTTCCTGGGCGGACATGCCCTTCACCACAACGCGAAGACCATCGTCCGCCTGGATAAGAGGATGGACGGCCGGCGCGCGGCTGTGATAGTGAAGCACAGGAGCATCCCCGAGGGGAGGTCCGTGCTCTATCGCATCACCGAGACCGGCATAGAGGACATCCGAATCGGACGTCCCTGTCGATGGCGTACCTGGCGAGCGCGATCATGAACTCCTTGTCCTCGCTCTCGGGCAGGAACTGGATCACGGAGATCGCGTTCTCGACCTTCTTCTTCGCGAGGTCCAGGGCGTAGTCGATGGAGCCCGCGTCCTGCATGATCTGCTTGGCGCGCTGGCATTGCTCGTCCGTGGCATCCATGTTGCCGAGGATCGACTTGAACTCCTCGAGCACCTTGGGGTCCTTGATGCTCCTGATGGCGTGGGTGACCATGCAGGTGCACTTGCCCTTGCGGATGTCGTTCCCGACGGACTTCCCGGTCTTGCTGGAGTCCCCGGCGATGCCGAGGTAGTCATCGAACATCTGGAATCCGAGCCCCAGCTCCAGGGCGTAGGTGTTGATGGCCTCAACGGCCTTCTTGTCGGCCCCTCCGATGATGGCCCCTCCGGCCGCGGCGGCCGCGAAGAGGACGCTGGTCTTCAGCTTGATGGTCTCGATGTATACGTCCTCGGAGACGATGTGCCCCTCGTTGTTGACATCCATCTGCTGGCCCCTGGCCAGGTCCCAGACGGCCTTGCTGACGTACTGCAGGACGTCCCTGATCCTCTCGGCGGGGATGTCGAGGTCCGCCATGATCTGGTAGGCCTTGGCGAACAGCGCGTCACCCGCCAGGATGGCGGTGGGCTCGCCGTAGACGACGTGGCAGGTGTCCATGCCCCTGCGCTTCTCGTCGCCGTCCATGATGTCGTCGTGGATCAGCGTGAAGTTATGGATGTACTCCACGGCCACCGCGAGCGGGACGGCCTTGGATTTGTCCCCTCCGACTGCGCCGCAGCAGGCGACGGCCATGGCCGGGCGCATGCGCTTCCCGCCCCTGTAGGGGTATTGCCTTGTGGCCTCGATGAGGTTCGAGGGGTCCTCGTCCTCGATGTAGCTCTTTATGGGTCCGTCCAGCTCGGCGGACATCTTCTTAAGGTATTCCTTCGCGTCCATCATAGTTGATCCATCCATTCCTTTGTCTCGCCCAGCACCACGTAGCGCGCGTCGGCGAGCGAAGCGAGGTCCCTGCTCCCGGTCAGCAGCATGGCGGCCTTGAGCTCCTCGCATATGATCGTAAGCTTGCGTTTCACGGCCTCGGTCGAGTCCATCGCCTCCTTGAGGATGACGTTGGCCACGCCGGCCGCCGTCGCGCCCATCGCCATCGATGCGGCGACGTGTATGCCGTCCAGGATGCCCCCGGACGATATGAGCGGGAGCCCGCACCCGGCGCACTGAGAAAGCGACACAGGGGACGGTATGCCCCAGTCGAAGAAGGTCTCGCCCATGGCGGTGCGGATCTCGTCCCCGGCGTCCATGGCGCGGTAGAGCTCGACGGCAGAGAAGCTGGTGCCCCCCATGCCCGCGACGTCTATGCCCTGGATGCCGATGCCCTTGAGCCTCTCGGCGACGTCCGCGGAGATCCCCGCGCCCGTCTCCTTGACCATGACGCGGTTCTCCCTCGCTATCCGCCTTATCGCCTCCCTGACGCCGGCGCCGTTGGTGTCCCCCTCCGGCTGCACGACCTCCTGGAGGTAGTTGAGGTGTATCGCGACGATGTCGGCATCCACCAGGTCCCTGGCCTGCCCGACCATCTCGGATGTGAACGGCTCCTTGCCGTTCTGGGGCACCAGCTGCGGGGCCCCCACGTTGCCGATCACCAGGGGCACGTCGTGCTCCTTGATGACCGAGTAGCTCTCCGGGCAGGTGCCGGTGATCCCGGCCCTCTCGCTGCCCACGCCCATCCCGAGGCCGAGCTCGGCGCAGGCCTCCGCGATGTTGCCGTTGATCTTGACCGCCCCGGGGAACCCGCCCGTTATGGCGGTGACGATGAGCGGGAACTGCAGCTCCTTCCCGAAGAGCTCGCAGGAGGTGTCGATGTCGCCGTACCCGATCTCGGGCAGGGCGTTGTGCACGAACCTGATGTCGTCCCAGTAGCAGTAGCCGGGTGCGATCCTCTCCTCCGCGCAGATCCTGATGTGGTCAGCCTTCCTGTCTCTGATTGTCATATCGCTCACCTCTCGCCATGGTGCACGGGACGTCCTCCCCGCTGAGCAGGGCCAGGAGCCTCCCGGGGACGTTGCCGTTGACCAGGGCGACCTCCCTGCCGCCCTCGCACATCCTGAGCATGGCCTCCATCTTGTTCACGACCCCGCCGGTGACGTCGTCGACGGTGCTGCCCGTCCTGATCTCCTCGAGGGTCTTCTTGGTGACCTCGGGGATCAGCTTCGCATCGGGGTTGGTCTTGGGGTCGTCGGTGTAGAGGCCGTCTATGTCGGACACGAACACTATCGCGTCCGGTTTGAATATGTCGCAGAGCAGCTCCATCAGCTGGTCGCCGGAGCATATGCCGAAGCCCTTGGCGCGGTCCATGAGGACGTCGCCGAACAGGACGGGCATTATGCCCATGTGGGCCAGGGCCCTGATGGCCTCGGTGTCTGTGGCGATCAGCTTCCCGTCGTCCATTACGAAGCAGGAGCCGGGGGCGACGGAGACCGCCGGGATGTTGGCGGCCCTCAGCTGGTTCACGACCATCTGGCTGAGGTCGCGCACGTCATACTGGACATGGGCGATGGCCGGGACCTGGTTGAAGTCGATGAGCCCCTGGTTGATGTAGAACTTCTTGGCGACGATGTGCCCGAAGGAACCGGCGCCGTGCGTCACGATGACGCTCTGTCCGGACTGGGCGATCTCGCTGGCGAGGCGGGCCATTACATCCTTGCGGAAGGTCCTGTACTGGGACTTGTCGGTGATCACGCTGCCGCCGAGTTTGATCAGTATCATCGTGCGACCCATCGCGCGCATGTAATAAAAGGGTTAGTGTAAGGCCAGCACGTCGATCGACGAACGGCCTCTCGGCCACCAGAGAATAATGGAGAAGTGGTAGACAGCGTGCCTGAGTTCCCGTACGCTTGCGCAATACAGTACAGACAGGTACGCGGGCGGACTTTACTTCCGGGTTCGGGATGGGACCGGGTG
>SUTA01000007.1 GCA_015063135.1 Thermoplasmata archaeon | reverse complement strand
GTGATTGGAGACTCACCGCGGTATCGAAGAATGTGAGGGAGATCTTCAGACTCTTCGGGCTGGAAGAACCGAAGAGCGGCAAGATTGTGCTGGCCTGATGTAACCTATACAATCCGCAGATTCAGGAAGGAAAGGTGCCCGAAAGCGGACCGCACGTTCAGTTCCTCTGTAATCACCGCGCGCGCGACTAGTTACGGATATATACGGCAGTAGGCAATGCCCGTGTCCAATGAAAGGGCGCATACTCCCGAGGGACGAACTCAAGGGCCTCCCGTCCACCGTTCACGGAGGGCAGGCGTGGAAGCTCGAGAACGTCGAGGACTACAGCCACAACCTCAATCCCTTCGGTCCCCCGGAGGACCTGGGGGAGATCATCGCCCAGGCGGTGTCCGACATCGGGCATTACCCCGACGACTCCTGCGCGGAGCTCAAGGACACCATCTCCAAGACCTTCAACCTCGATCCCGACTGCATCACCATCGGGGCCGGATCCTCGGACATCATCCGCAACTTCCCCAACACGTTCATGCGCCCCGGGGACAGAGTGATCATCAACCGCCCATCCTTCGCCGAGTACGCCCAGCAGTGCAGGATCGTCGGCGCGGAGATCATGTGGAACAACCTGAGACCCGAGGATGACTTCCGCATCGACCTGGACTCCCTGATGTTCGAGGCCGACGGCGTGAAGGCTATGTACATCTGCAACCCCAACAACCCCACCGGAAGGGTGGAGCCCAGGGACAAGGTCATCAGCATCGTTCGCGAGTGCGAGGACCGCGGAATCCTGGTGTTCCTGGACGAGACGCTCCTGGAGCTGGTCCCCGGGTACGTGGACATCACGCTCTCCGGGATGGTCGACAGGTTCACGAACCTGGTCGTCGCGTCATCCATGACCAAGAGCTTCGCCATCCCCGGCATCCGCATAGGGTTCGGGTTCTCCAACCCCGACATCATCCAGGAGATGGAGAAGGTCAGGATAACCTGGAACGTGGGCCAGATCGAGCAGACGGTGGCCAACGTCCTCCTGAGGGACAGGATGGACTACGTCGACCGCGCGGCCATGGTGATGGCCGAGGAGTCGGAGATCATGAACTCCTCCCTGGAGGAGGTCGGGTTCCCCGTGGGGGAGGTCTCGGACTCGTTCTTCTACTTCAACTCGCTGGAGCCCCTGGGCATGGTGTGCTCCGACTTCAAGAAGAGGATGCTGAGCCACGGCATCATGGTGAGGGACTGCGCCTCGTTCGGCGAGGAGTTCGCACCGTACGTCAGGTACAGCGTCAAGGACAGGGAGCGCAACTGCAGGTTCATAGCCGCGGTGGATTCCATACTCAACGGGTGATGCCCCATGCAGCTGTGGATCGATGCCGTCCTTATCATCGTCCTCGCGCTGCTCATCGACCGCTTCGTCGGGGAGGTCCCCAACGCTTTCCACCCGCTGAGGTGGATGGGGAACATCCTGGACGCCATCAACAAGCGCATCAAGAACAGGACGTCGAGGTTCACGTCCGTCCTCGGGTTCCTGTCGTACCTGCTGGTATTCCTGCTGTTCTCCGGGATCGGGCTGCTGATAACGACCACATGCAGGATCGTGATCGGCGCCCACGTCGACCCCCTGGTCGGAGAGGCCGCATGGATAATCGCCACCGCGTTCATCTTCAAGATCTCCTTCGCGGTGTTCTCCTTCAGGAAGCACTGCATCCCCATATGCGACGACCTCGACGCCGGGAGGGTCGAGGACGCCGCGGCCAAGGTCCAGATGATCGTCAGCAGGAACACCAAGGGAATGGATGCGGAGCACATCGCGTCTTCCTGCTGCGAGACCATATCGGAGAACCTTGTGGACTCCGTCTACTCCCCCGTGACCTACTTCGGCTTCCTGGGGCTGCCCGGGGCCGTCATGTTCAGGTGCGCCAACCTCATGGACGCCATGTGGGGCTACCTCAACGAGAAGTACGCCAAGCTCGGGTACTTCCCCGCAAAGTTCGACGATGTGCTGGGATTCGCCACCTCCAGGGTCTCACCCTACTTCGTGGCCCTCGCCGGCATGATGCTGAAGATGGACTGGAGGGCAGCCGTGCCAGCCGCCAAGGCGGAGCACACCAAGACCCCCAGCCCCAACAGCGGATGGTCTATGACTGCGGTATCCGCCACGCTGGGCATCAGCATGGAGAAGAAGGGAGTCTACGTCATGGGCAAGGGGCCTCTTCCGACCACGGACGACGTCCGCAGGTGCCTGAAGCTGGTGGAGACCGCGTCCGTCATTTTCATACTCACCGTGTGCCTCATCGCATACGCGATACTCGGGTGCTGGATCCAGGTCCGGTGCGAGGGCATCACCTACGACATCATCAACGCGTTCCTGGGAATATTCGGGTGGTCCGTATGAAGACAGAGATAAGGGAGTTCGAGGGTCAGCCCGTGGGAATCGCCGTCTTCGATTCCCCCATGGAATGCCTCAGCAGCGCCATCCTCAACGGCGGGCGCACCAGGGCCTCCGCATTCTTCATAATGCAGGTCCCCAAGGACTACATGACAGATGACCCTGGCGCCCATGCGGCGAGGGTCCGCGACGGCCTCGGGCTGCCGGAGGACTCCGTCGGCATGATGACCGCCGCAGAGGTTGATTACGTGTTCAACACGGCCGTCGGCGAGCGGGATGGCGTCCGGGTGGAGGCCGTGGCCACCGCCGGCCTCAGCAACCACGTTGTCGCAGGGGAGGTCCTCGACAACTGGCCGTACCGCCACGAGCTGTCTCTAGCCAGGGGCAGGAGGATGCTCGGCGGCACCATCAACGTGGCCGTGATCTCCCCGTCGCCCCTGACCGAGGAGGCGATGGTCAACATGTTCATCCCCCTCGTCGAGGGGAAGACCGTGGCGCTCAACCATGCCGGATATTACGAGACTGGCACCACATCGGATTCCATGGCCGTGTTCTGCCCGTCCGAGGGCGAGAAGGTCAGGTACTGCGGCACCGGGTCGAGCATCGGCATCGCGGCCGCCAGAGCCGTCAGGAAGGCCGTGGGCTACGCCCTGGAGAAGAGGCTGGAGCATCCCGTGCCCGAGCCCCCGATGGACCTCCTGGCGCGTCTTGGCTACCGCGAGGAGCTCATGGCGGCCGCCAGGTCCCGCGGGCGCGACGAGGCCCAGGCAGAGGGCTGCCTGAGGGAATACCTCTCGGACCCCGACATAACTGCCCTCGTGGACCTCGCGTTCTTCACTTCTTTCAGAGCCGACTCCATGGCCGCAGACGGCCATGGCGGGGCCAGGGAGCTGGTGGATGCCATGGCCCTCTCGATCCTCGGTTCCAGACTGGATCCCGCCCTCGGAGTGATGGACGGCCTGGTCTCGCTGCTCTGCAAAGGTATATGGATGGCGGAACCATCCCTACCTCGGTAAGAGCATGGAGGCCCTGATCAACGCTGGGGGGAAAGGCACCCGCATGGGCAAATGCGGCATAGAGAAGCCCATGCAGCTCGTAGGCGGCGTGCCCACGATCCAGCGCGTCGTTGACGCGCTCTCCGACTCCAGGCACATCGACAGGATACTGGTCTCCGTGAGCGACAACACGCTGGAGACAGAGCGCTACCTCAAGGAGGTGGGCGTGGAGACCATACGCACATCCGGCGAGAGCTTCATGGACGATCTTCACCAATCGTTCAGAGCCATGCACGGGAACTACGTCCTGACCTGTCCCTCCGACCTGCCCATGCTGAAGACGGAGATTGTCGACAGGTTCATCGATTTCTTCCAGCCCGGAGCCATGGAGTCCGCGATCGCGGTCATAGACGAGGACACCGTCCGCCGCGTGGGCATCACACCCTCCTATACCAGGGAGCACAACGGTCGCAATTGGGTCCTCTCTGGACTGTGCATCATGAACCGCCAGTGGACCATCGACGGCATATACCTGGAGGAAGTTCTCTACGAGACGTCCTCCGAGGAGCTCGCCGTCAATGTGAACACCAAGGGCGAGCTGGAACTCGCCAGGACCATGGAAGCTGTCAGTCGTATCCCATGATGCCGCGGTAGATCTCGTGGACCTTGTCCACCAGGTCCTTGCTCGTGACCTTTCCGGATGTTGCCACGACGCATGCCACGGAGGACCCTCCGCATCCCACGCCCTCCTTGATGAATCCCCACTCGTAGGCCTGAAGGCCCTCGTAGGGGCTCTCGGAGTAATCGACGTTGATGTAGACGATGGGGACCTTGTCGGAGATCCCCTCCATGATCTTCACGAGGCTGGAGTTGGGGTCGTTCATCATCCATCTGGTGGTGCCGTGGATGATGCTCCCGGCGATCTCCGGGTGGAGCTTCAGGGCGCAGGCTATGACCGCGGACAGCTGGGTGCCGCCGCCTACGATGACGGGCACGGACTTGGCCGCGCCGCACAGGATCCCGACGTTGGCGGGCTGCATCGGGTCACCGACGCACTCGATCGCCCTCAGGGGATCTTCGGCCAGGGATCCGGGTGTGATGCCGGCGGCCTCGAAGGCCTCGGCGACGAGCCTGCTCTTCAGCTCCTTCGGGTTCTTCGGGGAGCTGCTGCTGACCAGGTTCTCCTTGATGACGCCCATGGCCATCATCACCGCGAGGGCGGTGGTGGTCCCGCCGGCGCAGCTCTCGCTGATTACCACAAAGTCGTACGCCCTGGCGAGCATCTCGCCCAGCTTGTAGCCCTTCTCGTAGCTCTCGCGGACGTTCCTCACGGACTTCCCCGTGGTGATCTTCTCGCCGCATTCCCCTCCGGTGTAGAAGTAGGGGACGGAGGGTATGACGCCGCATCCGCCGTTGACGATGTAGTACGGCATCCCGGACAGGTCCAGGGCCGCCATGGTGAGGGTGGCCGGCGTGGGTATGCCGCCGGGATTGATCGGGATGCCCTTCATGCAGGTGACCCTGCCGTTGATCAGCAGCTCCGCATCGGCGGCCGGGGTGAACATGGTGAGCTCCGGCGTGTCCCCGGCTTCGGAGACCCCCGGGATCGTAGAGGTGCGGGTGTTGGCCACCGTGCAGGTGAACACCCCCCTCTTGCCCCATATCCTGGACAGGATATCCTTCGCAATCGCCTCGTCTCCGTAGACGCCCAGGCTGGGCGGTATCTCGAACGCCATGTCATCGCCTCTTGTGCTTCGCTATATCAGGGACCAGGTCCGGCAGCGGGTGTATGGTGCCGGGAGCGATCCCGCAGTCTATGGACGTCCAGACGGGGACGTCCGTCAATATGTGCTCCCCCGTGACGCAAGAGGTGCCGTGGTCAGCGAAGTAGACCACGTTCTCCACGTCGGGGAAGTGCTTCTCCATCATCCTGTCCGTGTGCTCCAGGACCCACTTCTTCTTCTCGTGGTCCTTCTGGTGGCTGTACTCGTCGACCTCGTCGATGTGCAGGAACACGTCGCCGTGCTCCAGGGCCTTGACGGCGGCCGGGAAGCGCTCGTCCAGGTCGTCTATGAGCATGATCTTCTGGCCCAGCGATGCGCAGACCCCCAGGGAGGTGGGGCTGTCGGAGATCGCGGTCAGGTTGTTGAAACAGGGGTGCGCCGGGTACTGGTGCCCGAACTTGCCGCACCCCCAGGGATAATCGGTTATGCCGCCCATGTCGTCGGCCACGGCCTTCACGAACTCGCCGAGGACGCCTGGGATCTCCGCGCACGGGGCGTCCACGGGCGGGGAGGGCGTCTCGGGCACGTCGTCGCACTCCATGGTGAGGACGGCCCTGCCGTTGATGAAGAACCTTATCTGGGGATCGCGGCCCTCGAAGATGTCCATATGGGACATCATGACCCTCTGGAGCTCGTCGCTGAACTCCGAGGCGTGGTACGACCACCTGACCATGCCGTCGTCGATCTCGGCGGGGCTGAGCCTGTACGCCGTGCGCTTGGGATCCATGATCGGGAGCCCCAGGCCCAGGGCCTCCAGGGCGCCCCTGGGGACCTCCGGCGGGTGGCCGGTGAAGAACTCGTTGAGGAATAGGTGCGTGTAGCCCCTACCGGTCGTCCTGAACGCATGCCTGGCCCTGTCGTAGAGGTAGGGCATCTCGGCTATCTCGACGGGCTTCTTGCCGCCGAGCTGCGGATTCGGATCGTCCTCGGCCCCGTCCAGGAGCACGTACAGGATGTTGCTCATTGTATCTTCCTCAGGGCAATGGCGGCCTGCCCGACCGACACTCCGCCGTCCCCATTGGGGACCTGCCTGTGCAGGACGGGTACCAGCTCGCGCGATTTAACCATATCCACGAACATGCGCGCGATGGGCGCGTTGTAGGAGACGCCTCCCGTCAGGCCGACCTCCCTGATGCCCTCGGATTCCGCGCGTTCGGCGGCCGCGCCGACCAGCTCCTCCATCACGGATTCGACCGCGGTGTAGGCGAAGTCCTCCGGGGAGCATCCACTGATGTGCTGGAACATGCGGGTGTAGCGTATCGTCCCGCCGTCGTTCTCGGCGGAGATCCCGTCAACGTGCCTGCCGCGCGCCAGCAAGGGCTCCAGCCTCATGGCCGGCTCCCCATCGTATGAGCGGACCGAGCAGACGCCCAGCGAATACGACAGGGCATCGAGGAAGCGGCCGAACGAGGACGTCCTGACGCTGCCCCCCATCATCTTCTTCAGGATGGCGGCCTCCGAATCCGTGAAATCGCGGTTCTCCGAGCCGTTTATCGAGTCTATGGCGAACCTGAGCCTGCGGATGTCCCTCAAGGCCTTCTCGCCCCCCAGGAGCGGTATCGTCTCCAGATGGGCCACCCTCCCATAGCCCTCGAACGATGAATCCAGGACCTCCCCGCCCCAGGCGGTGCCGTCGTCCCCGTGGCCGGTGCCGTCGAGGGTCAGGCAGATGCAGCGGTCGATGCCGTTCTCGGCCATCAGCGCCGCCGCATGGGCCCAGTGGTGCTGTACGTCCATGATCTCGGCCCCATGCTCCTCCGCTATGCGCCGGGCTATGCGGCGGTTCGCGTATCCCGGATGCAGGTCCTCGGCGACTATGGCGGGCTCGCAGCCGACGAAGCGCATCTGCGCCCTGACCGCCTCCTCCAGGAACTCCGGGACGCCTATGCCCTCCCCGTTGCCGATGTGCTGAGTGGGCCATATGCGGCCATCCGAGGCCACGGACCCTGTCATGTTCTCCTGGGGGCCCAGTGCAACCGCGTCGCCCCAGAAGCCAATTGGTATGTGGTACGGGATCGCTCCCCTGGACCTGCGGATGTACTGCGTCCTGTCGCCGAGAATCCTCACGACGGAGTCGTCGGATCTGTTGATTATGGGCTGGTTGTGGAGCAGGTAGTAGTCCACGCCGAGGGCAAGTGCCTCCGCATCATCGATGACCATGGGCTCGCCGGGGGCGTTGGCCGATGTCATGACCAGGGCATCGGCGCCCAGGTGGTCGAACAGGACATGGTGCATTCCCGTGTAGGGCAGGAACATCCCGACGTTGTCCAGCCCTGGGGAAGCGGCCTCCATCGCCTCCGACGGGATCTTCCTGACCAGGACGATGGGCCTGTCGGGGGAAAGGAGCCTGGCCTCCTCCTCGGGGGTGGGCTCCGCGTAGCGCCTCAGGGCATCCATGTCGCGGACCATGACGGCGAAGGGCTTCTGGCCGCGCCTGTACCATTCCCTCAGATGCGGGAGGCGGTCCAGGATGCAGCAGATGTGCATCCCTCCCCAGCCCTTCACCACGGCGAGGCAGCCATTGTCCAAGGCATGTGCCAGCATCTCTATCGGGTCTCCCTCCACGGGACTCCCCCCAGCATCGAGGAGGCGGTATGAGGGGCCGCAAGCCGGGCAGCAGATGGTCTGATGGTGGAAGCGCCTGTCGCCGGGGTCCGAGAACTCCCTGCCGCACTCGGGGCAAATGGCGAAAGAGTCCATCGAGGTGAGCGGCCTGTCGTAGGGGATGCCCCTCAGGAGTGAGTACCTGGGCCCGCAGTCGGTGCAGGTCGTGAACGGGTACATATGGCGGCGGCCGGGGGAGAGCATTTCCCTGACGCACCTGTCGCAGACGGCGCTGTCCGCCGGGACCGAGGCCCCGGTGCCGGAGCCGTCCGAATGGATGATCGAGAAGCCACTGGGGCCTTCGTAGGGGACGTCCTCCCTCTCCACGGATTCGATACGTGCCAGAGGCGGCAGATCCGACATCAGGGCGGCCATCAGCTCGTCCGGCCTGTCCGTCTCTATGACGACCTGGGACCCTCCGTTGCGGACGGTCCCGGACGCCCCGCACGCGGCCGCGGCCCTGAACACGGCGGGCCTGAATCCGACCCCCTGGACCGTACCGCGCACGACTACCCTCATGTCCAGGTCATCGGGGAGCACGATAAAAGCGATTTGGGTACACCGCCAACCTTAAAAGAGCGCGTAATAATGGGGGGCGCATGGAAGTCCTGGAGATCGACGGCTCGAGAGGAGAGGGCGGCGGGCAGATGGTCCGCACGTCCGTGGCCATGGCCACCGTCACCGGCAGGACCGTCCACCTGACCCGCATAAGGGAGAACCGCCCCACCAACGGCCTGTCCAAGCAGCACTGCGCCGCAGTGAACGCCGTGGCCCAGATGGCGGGATCCACCGTGACCGGGAACGCCATCGGCTCCAGGGAGCTGCTTTTCACCCCCGGCAACGAGCAGGTCTACAACATCCAGATGAACATCGGCACCGCCGGCAGCGTGAGCCTGGTCCTCCAGGCGATGCTCCTGGCGGCCAGGAACCACTCCAAGAGGCTGACTGTGGACATCAGCGGCGGGACCAACGTCATGTGGGCCCCTCCCATAGACTCCTACGACCAGCTCCTGTTCCCCCTGATGCACAGGATGAACATCAACGCCGACTGCCGCATCATAGGCAGGGGCTTCTACCCCCAGGGCGGCGGCAGGGTCATCGCGACCCTGGACCCCATCGGCGAGATCGCTCCCCTCGACATCGAATCCATGGGCGAGCTCGTAGGCATCAAAGGCGTATGCTTCAGCCAGAGGCTGCCCGACTGGATCACCAAGGACCTCATGAAGAGCTGCCAGGACACCCTGTCCAAGGTCGCAGACGTGGAATTCGACGTCCAGAAGACCGAGGGCGACTCCAGGGGTGCCGGGGTGGTCCTAGTTGCCGAGTACGAGAACGGCATGCTCGGGAGCAACGCGCTGACCTCCAGGGGTCACACCGCGGACCGCGCGGGCGAGGATGCCGCCAACGACCTCCTGAGGGAGATGACCAGCGGCGCCACCATGGACGTGCACACCGCCGACCAGCTGCTCCCGTACATGGCTATGGCCACCGGGAAGAGCGGTTTCACCGTCTCCAGGATCAGCAAGCACCTGCTGAGCCAGATGGACACTTTGGAATCCTTCCTCGACGTCAAGTTCGGGGTCGAGAGGAAGGAGAACGTATACAAGTTCACGGTCACGCCGGGTGAGCACAATGAGGCCGTTCATCCACGTTAACTGCGCCATGTCCGCCGACGGGAAGATCGCCGGCGCGGACAGGACGCAGGTCAGGATATCCTCTGACGAGGACAAGACCCGCGTCAAGGCGCTCAGGAGGAAGTACGATGCGATTCTCGTGGGGGTCGGCACGATAATCGCCGACGACCCGCACCTCACCTTCAAGGACGGCGATTACGACACGAACCCCATCAGGATCGTCCTCGACCCCCACGGCAGGACCCCAGACGAGGCGCAGGTACTGGACGAGCGCGCACCAACCGTCATGGTTACGCTGGAGGGCTGCGACAGGGAGTGGGACTGCGAGGAGACCGTCCGCATGGGCAAGGACGAGATCGACCTCCCCGCGGTCATGGAGTACCTCGCCGAGGAGATCGGCATCGAGAACGTCATCGTCGAGGGCGGCGGCGTCACCATATCCAAGTTTTTCAAAGCGGGCCTCGTGGACCGCTACACCGTCTTCGTGGGCGGCCTGATCATCGGCGGCGCCGATGCCCCGACCCCCTGCGACGGTGACGGATGGGTCGTCGATGGAGGGGCGAAGCTTGTGCTGAAGGACTGCGAGGTCCTCGGCAACGGGGCCCTCCTGACGTTCGAGCCCGCCAGGCGATTTCGCCCGGTGACCGTCCAGCGGCCCTTCATGCGTGAGCCTTCCCTCTTCACCCTGCCACTGTCTTGCGCGGGCGCGCATCCTTAATAACGCACCTGCATACGGATGCTCAGTGAGCTCAAATGAAGGCCGAGATAGACGGGAAAGAGTGCGACATCAGAGCGGTTTGGTTCGAGAACGGGAAGGTCCGCATGATAGACCAGAGGGAGCTGCCCGCCCGCATCGTGATCAAGGATTTCGATGACCACCTCGAGATCGCCGAGGCCATCCGCAACATGACCACCCGCGGGGCGCCGTCCATCGGCGCCACGGCCGCCTACGGCATGTGCATGGCCGCCCTTAACGGCAAGGACATCCAGGAGGCAGCCAGGGCCATCAAGGCCGCCAGGCCCACCGCCAACGACCTCTTCTACGCCGTCGACACCATGCTCGCGGACCTCGCCAAGGGCATGGACCCCGTTGAGGCCGCCGACGCGTACGCCCAGTCCATGGTGGACAAGTGCAAGGCCATCGGGAAATACGGTGGCGAGCTGATCAAGGACGGCATGAAGCTCATGACCCACTGCAACGCCGGTGCGCTGGCGACCGTGGACGTCGGGACGGCCCTGGCCCCCATGAGACAGGCATGGGCCAACGGCAAGAGGTTCTTCGTGTACGCTTCCGAGACCCGCCCCAGGCTCCAGGGCATGCAGCTCACGGCATGGGAGCTCAACCAGGAGGGCATCGACCACGCCATCATCCCCGACGGCGCCTCGGCGTACTACATGAGCAAGGGCGTGGACCTGATCATCACCGGCGCCGACAGGATCGCCGCCAACGGGGACTTCGCGAACAAGATCGGGACCTTCGACAAGGCCATCGTCGCGAAGCACTTCGGCATCCCGTTCTACGTGGCGGCCCCCATTTCCACATTCGATTTCAACACAAAGACCGGCGCGGACATCGTCATCGAGGAGAGGTCCGAGACCGAGGTCACCATGGTCAAGGACATCAGGATCGCCCCCGTGGGGTCCCCAGCCAAGAACCCCGCCTTCGACGTCACCCCCGCCGAGCTGGTTGCCGGATTCATCACGGAGAAGGGCATCCTGAAGCCCTCCGAGATATCCAAGGTGATCGGGTGATCGAGAGGTACGCCAGGGAGCGCCTGACCGCCGTCTGCCGCATGCTATACGACCGCCAGCTGACGGTGTCCGCCGGCGGGAACATGAGCGTCAAGATCAACGATGGAGAGGTCCTCATCACGCCTTCCGGCAGGAACAAGGGCCTGCTGGAGCCGGAGGACATGGTCCTCCTGGGCACGGACGGCAAGGTCCTCTCAGACGGGAAGCCCTCCATCGAGCACAAGTTCCACCTGGCGCTGTACAACCTCGAGCCCGAGACCGGGGCGGTGGTCCACTGCCACCCGCTCTACTGCACGGCGCTCGCAGTGAAGGGCGAGGACATCAGGAGCAACCTGACGCCCGAGGGGGTCCTCCTCCTAGGCAAGGTCCCCACAGTCAAGTACTGCACCCCTGGGTCGCAGGCCCTCGTCGACGCCGTGGCCGCCTGCCACGGATCCAAGGCCATGCTGATGGCCAAGCACGGCGCGCTCACCCAGGGCAGGACCCTGGAGGAGGCGTACAACAGGATGGAGGAGCTGGAATTCCAAGCCAAGCTCCAGCTGCTGGCCGGGGACGCCAAGGACCTCCCCAAGGCAGAGATAAAGAGGATACTGGAGATCCGATACCATGGCGGTACTTGTCACGAAATGGTTCGGGGTCTTCCTCTGCGACGAGAAGAGCGGCAGGATAATCGATTCCATACTGCTCCCGAAGGACCCCGCCAAGCTCGCCGGGAAGCTGGCCATGATGCAGAAGGGCGGCGTGCTAGATGAGGAGAGGGTGCTGGCCGAGAGGGCCAAGGGCAAGCTCTCCGTGGGCGAGAGGAGGCAGTCGCCCCTCGGGAAGCCCGAGGTGTTCGACTCCTCGCACATCAAGGCCGAGGACTACGGCTACACCGATGCGTTCATGCACGAGGCCATGATCGGCCTCGCCAAGCTGCGCACCTCCGAGCCCATAGCCAGGGACAGGAACCTGGTGCAGGCGATACGCAACCTCGACGACGAGATATCCACGATCAACCTGTACAGCGAGAGGCTCCACGAGTGGTACGGCATGCACTTCCCCGAGCTGGCCGACATGGCCAGGGACGAGAGGTACGCCGACCTTGTCGCCAGGTACGGCGAGAGGGAGGCGGTCATGGAGGAGCTCGGAGCCGACATCGTCTCCATCGGGGCGGACTTCGACCCCGACGACATGCGCGCGGTCATGGACC
Source organism: Thermoplasmata archaeon (assembly GCA_015063135.1). Taxonomy (GTDB): domain Archaea; phylum Thermoplasmatota; class Thermoplasmata; order Methanomassiliicoccales; family Methanomethylophilaceae; genus Methanoprimaticola. Next base: position 87,183 of record SUTA01000007.1, on the reverse strand, counting down.
TGGCCGACACCCTCGTCCGCCTCTACGACGACAAGAAGCGCACCGAGGAGTACATACAATCCATAGTCGAGGCGTCGTGCCCCAACATGTGCGCCATGCTGGGCGGCCCCCTGGCCGCCAGGCTCATATCCCTCGCCGGGGGGCTGGAGAGGCTCGCCTCCCTCCCGTCGTCCACCGTCCAGCTCCTGGGGGCCGAGAAGGCCATGTTCAGGAGCATGAGGACCGGCAAGAAGGGGCCGAAGCACGGCGTGCTCTACCAGCACCCGGACGTCCACAGGGCGCCCTACTGGCAGAGCGGCAAGATCGCCAGGGCGCTGGCCGGGAAGGTGCTCATCGCGGCGAAGATCGACGCCTGCGGCGGAGAATTCATGGGCGACGAGCTCAACAGGCAGTTCAAGGCCCGCCTGGCCGACATCAAGAAGAGGTATCCCGATCCCCCGAAGAAGCCCAAGAGCCAGGATAAGGGGAAGAAGAGGAACAGGAAGGGCAAGGGCCCCAGGCACCGAAGGGTGGCCCTCGAAAGCCGCTTGCGCCTCCTCGGTTCTGTGGGGGGAGCTACGCGCGTCTTAATCACCCCCTAAATCCTTATATTAAGGTAGGCTGATGCGGGAGCCAGATATCATGAGGCCCGTAGTAGCGAGCGGCCTGTATGTCTACACTCCCAACAGGGGAGTGAACTACCGGCCATAAGCCCGGAAATCAAATCAGAAGAGAGTGAGTCCAATGTGGGAGATGAAAGAGATTAGGGAACTGAAAGAGGGCAGGTACGTCAACGTCGACGAGGAGCCCTGCAAGATCGTCAAGATCACCACCTCCAAGCCCGGTAAGCACGGATCCGCCAAAGCCAACATCGACGCGGTCAGCATCTTCACCGGAGCCAAGAAGTCCATCGTCGGGCCTGTCAGCACCAAGGTGCAGGTCCCCATGATCGACAAGAGGAAGGGACAGATCCTGGACATCAACGGAACGGAGGCCCATGTCATGGACTCCGAGACCTTCGAGGAGGTCTACATCCCCATAAACGACGACGCCGAGCAGAAGATCGAGGAGGGAGCCGAAGTCCTCTACCTCGTCGCCATGGGCAGATACAAGTTCATGTGAGGTCGTAAAGTGGCGTACGGGATCGGGTATGCCGGCGCGGAGGCCGAGTACGACGAGGCCGACGTGGTGATATACGGGGTCCCGTACGACCACACAGCCTGCTTCAAAGCAGGCGCCAGGGAGGCGCCCTGGACCATAAGGCGCGCCTCCTATAATTTTGAAGAGATACATTTCGAGCACGGCATCCACCAGGACCTGCCGGCAGTCTACGACTACGGCAACTGCGACGACTTCGTCCTCCCCGAGGACATGATCGCCGAGGTGGACTTCGCCGTGGGGCCCGGGATCAGGGACGGCAAGTTCCCGATCGTCATCGGCGGGGAGCACTCCGCGAACATCCCGGTGGTCCGCAACTTCGGCAAGGACGACATCGCGCTGATCTCAATTGACGCGCATCTGGACTCCAGGGACGAGTACCTAGGGACCCCCAACAGCCATGCGTGCATCTGCCGCAGGGCTGCCGACCACCTGGGACTGGAGAACGTCTTCGTCATCGGCGCCAGGGCCATAGGCGAGGAGGAGCTGGACAGGGACGACCCGGTCAGCTTCATCAGTTCCTACGAGGTCATGGACATCGGCATCGACAAGGCCATACAGAAGGCCCTGGAATCGGTCAAGAACGAGCGCATCTACCTTACCCTGGATATCGACGGGATCGACCCCGCCTTCGCGCCCGGCACCGGCACTCCGGAGCCGTTCGGCCTGATGCCCATGGATGTCAAGAAGGTCATCAACGCGGTCGGCGACAGGCTGGCCGGATTCGACGTGTGCGAGGTCTGCCCTCCGGCGGACCCCTCCGGGATAACCTCCATCCTCGCCGCGCGTTACATCAACGAAGTTATCGCCGTGGTGGGCAAGAACCTCAGGCGCCGATCATATCCTTCAGGATGCCGGCGTACTCGTTGGCCTTCGCCTCCGCCTTTTCGGCATCGTCGTACTCGGCATAGACCCTTATCACGTGGCAGGTATCGGACAGCCTGATGAGGAACCATCCGTCCTCCTCGGTCACCTTGAAGCCATCTGTGACGTCGGGGTTCATCGTGGACAGGATATCCCTGACCTTGGCGGTTACCTCCGGGCGCCTCTCGTCGGGACACGAGACGTTTACCATGACGTAATTGGTATCGGGGATCTGCGCCGCCTGCTTCTCCAGAGGGCCATAGATCGCCACGGCTTCGAGCATGCGGGCAAGTGCCAGTATTGCATCTCTGCAGGGCTGGAAATCGGGGAATACGCTTCCGCCATTGACCTCGCCGCCGAAAACCGCCCCATAATCGGACACCTTGCGGACGACGGTCGGTGCGCCCACGGCGCAGAGCTTGATGAGACCTCCGTTGGCCTCGACGAACTTGGCGATGGAGCTCGGGGATGCCACGGACGTGACCACCTTCCCCTTCTTCTTGTCCAGGACGCTACGGGCGAGGATGCAGAAGCTCTTGTCGCCCCTGACGAACTTCCCCTTCCCGGTCACGAACATGCAGCGGTCGGCGTCCATGTCGAACGCGACGCCGAGGTTGCTCTTGGTATGGGACGTGAGATTCCCGAGGGCCTTCATGTTCTCGGGGGAGAGCTCGGAATCGCGCCTTGTGACCTCGGCGCTGGCGTTGCCATCCATGGTGATGTACTCCACGCCCAGCCTGTTCAGCAGCATAGTGACCGTGCTCTGGCAGTTACCGCGGGCGCAGTCCACGCAGATCTTGAGATGCTTGGATATTATGGCCTCGGAGTCTACGCATCCCGCGACGGCGTCCACGTACCTCTCCAGCTCGCCGTTGACGCCCCTCGTCTCCCCTATCTTCTCCCAGGGCGCGGTCGGGACGGTCTCGGCCATGATGGATTCGGCGGTCATCCCCTCAAGGGCGGGGTCATCCCTGCCCGAGGCGGCTATGAACTTGAATCCATTGTAGTCCATCGGCGAGTGCGAGGCGGTTATCATTATCCCGCCTGCGACCTCGTCGTGGGTCATTATGTAGTATTGGAGCGCCGACGTGGGCAGCCTGCCCATGTCGATGACGTCCTGGCCGGATGCCATGATGCCGGCCTTCACGGCGCTGGTGAGCGCCTCGCCCGACGGCCTGGTGTCGCAGGCGACGGCCACAGGACCGCCGTAGCGCCTCCCGGCTATCCTGCCTATCTGGAGGCCCATCTCGACGGTGACCTCGGTGCCGAAGCGTCCCCTGAGCCATCCGTCGCCAAGCGATGCGGACACGGTCAGAGGCCTCCTGCTGAGAATGATGTGTTGGAGTCTGCCCCTGCATCGGCGATGCAGGCCGTCTGTCCGTTCGCTGGAATCATCGCCACGGCTAGGTCCTGTAGCCTATTATATGTTGCGAGAGATGCGCCCTCGGCTCTGGGGCTCTTCCGCCGCGGCGCCCATCTGGGACTCTATCCACGCCTTGATATCGGCCTTCCTGGTGCTGCCGATGCCGAAGTAGTCTGAGAACTTCTTTGTGGTCGTCAGCTCCATGGTCTGGCCGCTGCGCTTGGCGGCGACGAAGCCCATCTCCACCAGCCTGTGCACGTCGTCGTACGTGCGGGGGCCGCGGGTCTTGAACAGCTCCGACTGGAGGACCGGCTGGTTGTATGCTATGGTGCTCAGGGTCCTCATGACCCCAGGCGGCATCTCGGCCTTGGCGAACCCGGTGGCGCACTCGGTGTACTCCGGGCGGAGCATCATCCTGTACTCGGTGCCGATCTTGGCGATGATTATGGCGCCCTCGCGCTGGTCGTACTCCCTGCGGAGGTCCATGAGGGCGGTCCTGACCTCCGACTCCGGGAGACCTGTCTTCTCCGCTATCTGGGACAGCTTGAGGTTCTCGGCCGCCGAGAACAGCGCGGCCTCGACTGCGCCCCTGGCGTCCATCTCGGATCACCGCTTCGGGTGTGCGGCGGCCGCCGTCGTCCTCGACCCTGCCGGTGATGGAGTCGGTCTTGATCTCCACGAACACCTGCCCGTCGGGGAGGAACTCCTGCCAGATGTCCAGGCGGCCGTCCCTGACCAGGTGGAGCACGGACACGAACACGGTGAGGTTCTCCTTCAGGGTCTCGCCGTACAGGTCCTCCAGGGCGATTGGTCCGGCGCCGAGGCGGGAGATCCTCTCCCACACGGCCTCCACGTCCCTCTCGTCATCCTCCTCGTGGGCCTTGTTGTCGAACCTGGCCTTGGGCTGCCTCGCCCTGAGCTCGGCGCGTATGCGCTCCCTCTCGCGGGCGACCTCCATCTCCTCGCGAGCCTCCTCGAATGCATCGATGAGCTCGTACATGGTGACGGGGCGGATAGGCTCCCTCCTGTACGCCTCCCTGAACTGCACCTCGGGGACGACCAGCTGGTCATCGTCGTAGAAGAACGAGTCGTCGAAGTCCTCCGGCAGCTCATCGACCGCGGGGGGCTCGGACCTGTCGCGGGTGCTCTGGCTCTGCAGCCTGAGGATCTTCCATGCCATCAGCATGAGCTTCCCAGCCACGATCATGTCGAAGCTGTCGGCGGCGACCTTGCGCTCGTACATCCTGACGAACTCCGCCAAGTCGATCTCCCACGGGTCGATGCCGTTCTCCAGCACCAGGCTGAAGACAGAGCGTATCGACTCGTCCACAGGGTCCTGCAGGCGCTCCCCGGACCCTGCCTGGGCCAGGATGTCCATGTATCCCCCGATTTTCTCATAGGACTCCGCATCGTCCGCGAGGGCCCTGTGGAACAGCAGGTGCTGCTCCAGCTCGTCTATCCTTGCATTCCCATCCATCTCAGTTCGCCTCGTCCTTCAATGACTGTTTGGCAGCCTGCTCCTCGTAGGAGGAGACCTCGGCAAGGTCCGGCTGCATGATGACCTTGCTGATGCCCGAGGGCGGCCTCGTGACGCCGATCAGGTGATCGGCCATGGCCAGCGTGACCTTCCTCAGGGACACCTGTATGAACTGTGCTTTGGCGGAGCTCTTGACTATCCTCTTGGCGACGAGCTCCGAGTTGACCGAGTCCAGGTTCTGGTCGACCTCGTCGAACACGTAGAACGGCGAGGGCTGGTACTCCTGGATCGCGAATATGAACGCCAGGGCGGTCAGGGACTTCTCCCCTCCCGACAGCGCCTCCAGCCTCAGCAGCTTCCCGTTCCTGGGCTTGGCGTTTATCATGAGGCCGCCCTCGAAGGGATCGTCCTCGTTCTCCAGGCCCATGAACGCCTCCCCTCCCATGGAGAGCTCGGCATAGACCGCTTTGAAATTGGCGTTGACCGCGTCATAGGCGGCCATGAACAGGCCCTTCTTCTTGGCAGAGAGGTCGTCCATCAGGTCGTTGAGGCCCTTGATGGTGCTGTTGAGGTCGGCGACCTCGGCCATGAGCTTGTCGTAGCGGGCCTTCTTCTCGTCGTAGTCCTCGATGGCGCGGAGGTTGACGTTGCCGATCTCGGCTATCACCGTCTCCTTCGCCCTGATGGTGCGGCGGATCTCCTCCTCGGAGGGGATCGGCTCGGGCACCTCTATCGTGATGGCGGCGACCTCGGCCTTCCTGGCCTCGATGGCGGCCTGCTGCGTGATGGCCTGCGCCTCGAACGACGATTTGGATGCCAGGGAGTTCTCTATATCCTTCGCGAGCTCCTTCAGCTGGGAGTCGAGGGTGTACCACTGGTCCTTCAGCGCGTCCTTCTGGTTGCGGAGGTCCTCGATCCCGCTCTCCATCTCCGCCTCAATCTGCTTCAGGGCCTCGAGGTCGATCTTCGCGCGCTCCATGGCGGCGGTGCCCTGCTCGATGGCGTCCTCGTCCTCCTTTATCTGCTCCAGGACCCTGTCCAGCTGCATCTGCAGGGACTCGTTCTGCTTCCTGTATCCCTCGATCTCGACGTTGGCGCCGCTGATCTCGGTGACGACGCCGGACTTCTCCTCGCGGATGTTGTACAGCTCGTTGCGGACGCTCTGTATCCTGGCCTGCAGCTCCGCCGGCGCTATCTCGGCGATGCGGGCCTTGATCCTCTGGCGCTCGTCGGTGAGCTCCGTCATGCGGGCGGACAGCTTGGTGAACGCGTCCTTAGCATCGGAGAACTCCCTGTCCGCATCGGCGACCTTCGCCCTCGCGGCGGCGATCTGCTCGGAGACCTCCTTCTTGGACCTCTCCAGCTCCTTGATGCTGCCGCTCAGCTGGGCCATCTGCTCCCTCTGGGCCATGCCCGAGGAGCTGGCGTTGCGCATCTCGTCGTCCGCGGCGCGTATATCGTCGCGGACCCTGCGGAGCTCGGTCCTCACGCCCTCCAGGGCGTCCATGGCCTTCCTGAGCTTCTCGCCTAGCTCCGTGAGCTTGTCCTCGGATGCCGTGCCGAACTTCAGCAGGTTCTGCTGGGAGATGTTCCCTCCGGACATGGCTCCGGATGGGTCGATGAGCTCCCCGGCGACGGTGACGATCCTTATCCCGCCCATGATGCGGCGGGCGGTGTCCATGTTGTTGGCGACGAGGGTGTCGCCGAGCACGTACCAGAAGGCGTTGTAGTACCTCTGGTCGAAGTCGATCAGGTCGATGGCGTAGCCATCCGTGTCCTTCAGGCTCATGATCGCCTTGGCCCTTGGCTTCCCGCCCATCATCTTGTTAAGCGGCAGGAAGGTGACCCTGCCGAGCTTCTCCCTCTTCAGGTAGCCGATGCAGTCGGCGGCGATCTGGTCGTCGTCCACGACGACGGCCTGCATCTTCCCGCCGGCGGCCACGGCCAGGGCGGTCTCGTAGCCCTTGTCGACGGTGGCCAGCTCCTGGATGGTCCCGTGGATGCCCTTCATCTCGCCCCTGTTCCTCAGGGACAGGATGGCCTCCACGGCCTCCGCTCCGCGGTTCACCCTCTGGGAGACCTTCTTCTCGGCCTGCAGGGCATTGTACTCCTGGTCGATGCGCCTGTATGCGGCATCGAGCTCCTGCTCCTGCTTCTCCAGCTCGCGCTCCTTGCCTTTGAGCGCGAGGACCTTCTGGCCGTAGTCCTCTATGGACGGCCCCGCCTCAGCCTTCAGCTGCTCGAGGCTCCACTTGGCGTCCTTGATCTCGAAATCTATGTTCTGGGCCTTGGTGTCCAGGGCCTCGAAGCTGGAGTGCGCCTCCTCGGAGGAGGCCTCCGCCTTGGACATCCTGCCCTGGGCCTCCCTGAGCTCCTCGGAGCAGGCATCGACGTCCTTCTCCACCTGCTCCTGGCGGACCTGCAGCTCCTGCTGCTCCCCGCCGGTGCTGGCGATCTGCTCGGAGATGGAGCGCTCCTCCGCGACGGCGGCCTTCTCCATCCCCTCGAGCTCCTCCAGGCGGATCCTCTGGTCGTCCCTGGAGGCCTGGATCTGCTTGATGTTGCCCTCGTTCGATGCGAGGGACTCCTCGAAGTTCCTCCTGAACTCCGACTGCTGCTCCAGGTCAGACTCCGCGTTCTCCACCACGCTGCGCTTGGTGGCCAGGTCCACCCTGGCGTCCTCGATCTTCTGCTTGATCTCCTTGTACTCGGGGCCGATCTTGGCGGCGATCTCCTCCTCCTTGGCGGCGATCTCCTCCTCCTTGGCCTTCTGCTCCAGCCTCTTGGCATCCCTCTTCTGGGTGTCGTCCTCGACCCTCTTGGAGATGCGGCCGATCTGGTCGTTGATGCTCTCGAGCTTGGCGGTCTCCATTTGGAGCATCCTGTGGGAGTACTGGGCCTTCGCGATGTCCAGGGCCCCCTTGGCCTCCAGGTACCTCTGCGCATCGGAGCGGTCCCTCTCGAGGCGCTTGAGCTCGGTCTCGAGCTCGCCGGTGATGATTGTGACCCTGTCCAGGTTGGTCTCGGCCTCGAACCTCTCGCCCTTGGCCTTCTCGATATCGGCATCGAAGCTGGCGATGCCGGATATGCTGTCCAGGATGCGGCGCCTCTCGGAGTTGCCCATCTGGACGATCCTCATGACGTCGCCCTGCTGCACCATGTTGTAGCCGTCCGCGCTGATCCTGGCCTTGGTCAGGAGTGTGTCGAACTCGGACATGGTGGATTTGCGGTCGTTGACGTAGAAGTACGAGCTGTAGTCCTGCCCGTTGTCGCTCAACTTGACGTAGCGGGTGAGGCGGACCTCGTCGTCGTCCCACGGCATGAGGCGGTCGGTATTGTCGAAGACGAGGGAGACCTTGGTGTAGGATGCCTTGTTCTTGGACTTGCCCCCGTCGAATATCAGGTCTGTCAGCTTGCCGGCGCGGACCGCCTTGGAGCTCTTGGGCCCAAGGACGAAGAGGATGGCATCCGTGATGTTGGACTTGCCCGATCCGTTCGGCCCCGTTATGGCTGTGTAGCCCTCCATGAGCGGGACCGTCAGTTTCCCGCCGAACGATTTGAAGTTCTCTAACTCGACCTGCTTTAAGTACATCCGACACCCCCATTCAGGGGGATGGCACGGGCTGATCCATCAGACCGTTTCGTTGCATCCCACGCGCACGTATATACGCACGTTGCTTAGGATAACGCGTCCTTTATATATAAAGAGTAGAGGAAAGGGGATCCGCACCGGAAAGGCCCCTTTCAGCGCCATAAAAGGCTTATAGCGACACACATCCGAATGTCTGGCACATGTGGAAATGATGGCTCGCTCGAGCAGCTCGGGGATCTCCGCGACGCTGCCGAGGACGTGCGTCGGATGCATGCCAGAGGCTTCCAGCTGCTCCCTCGATGTCTCCCCGCTGAGGACCAGGATGGACCCTATCCCCGCCCTGACGGCCATCTCGATATCCGTGTACAGGCGGTCCCCGACCATGACGGTGGCCGATGGGTCCACTCCCATGTGGGAGGCGGCCATCAGGAGCATGGACGCATTGGGCTTCCCGATGACGATCGCAGACGTCTGGCACATCTGTTCGAACATCCTGATGAAGGGCCCGATGTCGATGTCGTAGGAGTCCTCCGTGGGGCACAGGTCGTCGGGATGGGTGGCGATGAACTCCGCCCCTCCGCAGAGGTAGCGGTACGCCTTGTTGATCTTCTCGTACGTTATGGTGCGGTCGAACGTGAGCAGGACGATGTCCGGGTCGTCCTCCACCACATCCACCCCCACCGAGCGCATCTCGTCCCTGACCTCCTCTGAAGCCACGACGTAGACCCTCTTCCCAGGACGCTCGTCGATGACGAAGCGGGCGGCCGCCATGGCCGACGTCAGGACGTTCTCGATCCCCACGTCGAACCCCATGCGCCTGAGCTTCCCGTAGTAGTGGGAACGGGTCGCCGAGGAGTTGTTGGTAAGGAAGACGAATGGTATCCCCCTGGATTTCAGCGCGGAGATGAACTCCACCGCACCCGGGATCAGGTCACCGCCCTTGTAGACGGTGCCGTCCATGTCTATCATGAACCCGCCGTACCTCATCTGTACTCCTCCGCGATGATCCTCATGGTGCGGGCCAGCTCGGCCCTTGAATTTTTCTTGTATATCGTCGCCGCGGGATGGTACGTGGGGATGAACGGGACCTGCCTGCCGTTTACCGTTATGGTCGTGGGGACGTTGACGATCTCCGCCATGGCGCCCTCGAAGCCCATGAGGTCCCTGCACGCGGATTTCCCGAGACCCACCACCAGCTTGGCATCCTCCAGCTCCGAGTCGAGGAAGGGCCTGCAGGCGGCCATCTCCTCCTTCGTGGGATCCCTGTTGCCGGGGGGCCTGCACTTGACGGTGTTGGTTATCACCACATCGGACCGCTTCAGGCCGGCATCCGCCATCATGCCCTCGAGGATCTTCCCCGAACGGCCGACGAAAGGCCTCGCCTGGATATCCTCGTTCTCGCCGGGGGCCTCCCCCACGAGGAAAATCCCCGTGGAAGGGTCGCCGTCCGGCAGGACGATGTGCGTGCGGCCCTCGCACAGGCCGCAGAGCCTGCAATTCGGATCCGGCCTCATCTCTTCTCTTTGACGAGCTCGGATGCGATCACCAGGGGGTTGAACCTGACGCCCTCGGCCTCCAGGTTCTCCCTGCCGCCGCCCTCGCGGTCGATGACGGAGATCACATCGGTGACCTCGGCCCCGGCCTCCCTGAGGGTGTGGATGGCCTTGATGCTGGAGCCCGCTGTGGTGATGACATCCTCGACCACGAGGACCTTGTCGCCGGGGTTGAGGTCGCCCTCGATCAGCTTACCGGTGCCGTGGTCCTTCTTCTCCTTGCGGATCATGACGTAGGGCACGCCGGTGGCCAGGGACAGCGCCGCGGCCAGCGGGACGGAACCCAGGACGACGCCCGCGATCCTGTCGGGGCGGATGTTCTGGTCCTGCATCTTCTCGGCCATGAGCTGGGATATGAGGTACAGTACCTTGGGGTTGGTGCTGGCCTTCTTGATGTCTATGTAGTAGTCGCTCTTGGCGCCAGAGGCCAGGGTGAACTCCCCGAACTGCAGGGCGCCGCAGTCCATTAGTGCCTTGGAAAGCTCGCTCATGTAATCACCAGGGCTCCTTCTTCAGCCCCATCTTGTAGCCTATGATGTTCACGGAACGGTGGATGACGAACATGATCACGATGATGAAGATCAGCGCGGCGATGTGCCATCCCTCGATGTACGTCTCGTACACCCAATCGGGGAAGAACAGAGCGGTGAACAGGAACGCTCCGGCCACGAAGTCGTACTGGTCCAGGATGGGTGCCTTCTGCCCCCTCTCCATGCCGAGCCTGCGCTTGATGAACGCCCCGCAGAGGTCTCCGAGGATCGCGCCAGTGGCGAGGCACGCGATGATGCCGATGTTGCGGTAGAAGTCTCCGTATCCCCAGTAGTCGTCGGATCCGCAGAGGTAACCGAGGCCGAGGATGATCAGGCCGATGAAGATGCCCGAGGCTATGCCCCCGAAGAACCCTCCCCAGGACTTTCCGTCCCCGAGGATGCGCTTGCCCCTCCACGTCTTCCCGAAATCCATCTTCTGATCGGTGGCGAAGACCACCGCCGCGGAGTTGGGGACCATCGCGGGGAGGAACAGCCAGAGGCCCGTTATCATTATCACCAGGACTTCTAAGACATCCATGTCCGTGACACCTATGGTTAGCCAATGGATGCATCACATATAACCGATTTGGCACGACGGCAGGCACTAGACCCGCAGTGGAGCCCCGATAAAGCTCCGCATCCAAGGGAACGCCCTCCCCCGAGGGAGGGTTAAATGGTTTAGGACGGGCGCTGGGCGCCCGTATCATGGTTTCAGACCTTCTTCACAACGACGAACGCTGCTATGGCCACGGCGATGGCGGCGACGGCCATGATCGTGGTCGTCTGGCTGCCGCGGACCTGATGCTGGGGCACGTAATTCCAGGAGGGCGGGAGCTCGTCCCCGTCATCGATGATCACCGCCGGCATGTCATAGACGATGGTCCATGTGGAGAAGTGGGGCAACATTCCGGTTACGGTGCCGCCGGCTACTGCCGCAGAGACCTCGGTGGGCTCGTCTATGCAGTAGAACCTGACGTTGGTGGCCCCGGCAGGGACGCTCCTATCGACGGAGACGGTAACCAGACCGTTGAACTCGCTGGTGTTGGAACCACCGAGGTTGAGCTCGAAGGGCCGGGTAGCCCCTGATACCCCGATGTCCGCTGAAATGGGTGCGGGCGAGTCGGCGACCGACAGCGAGATGCTGTCCGCCGTGTCATAGTCCGCGACCGCAGTCTTGGGGGACACGATGGTGGCCCCGCCCATGGCGATGGTGACATCCTTGACCTTCGCATCGTGGAGCAGCCCCTTGGGCATGGTGACGGTGGTGGCGCTGGTCGTGATGGCCACGGACAGGAAATCATCGGCGGCCCCGGCGTTAGCGGCTCCAGCCACGATAAGCATAGACATGTACTCGCTGATGACCGCGGTGCCGCCACTGCTGCCGACCGCCACATTCGCAGCCCTATCGTCAGCGGGGATGCCGCAGAATACTGCGTCGTCTGCGCCGTGAAGGGTTGGTAGCCACCGGGCAAGAGTTCCAAATACATCGGCGCCGATAACAGCCAATATGGCAGACCAACGCGTCAAGGTCCTTGACAGCTCCGCTTTCTTCTCAATGGATGCGCTGCCCGAGGGTGACCACGTCTGCCCGCCGGGAGTCATCAGGGAGCTGGAGATCCATAAGGACCCCCGCTTGGCACTCTGGGCCGACATAATCCGCGTCTCCGACTGCACCGATGCATCCGTGAAGAAGGTGATGGGAGCGGCGGACAGGACAGGCGACAGCGGGAGGCTGTCACCCGTTGACGTCACCGTGGTTGCTCTGGCGCTCGACGTGGACGGGGAGGTCTGGAGCGACGACTACTCCATACAGAACGTCTGCAGCGTGCTCGGCATACCTTTCAAGCCGATCGGCATGAAGGGCATCACCAAGGTAGCCAAATGGAACTACCAATGCATCGGATGCGGCAAGTGGTTCAAGGAGAAGATGCCGGAGTGCCCGATATGCGGGTCACCGATGCGCGGGCACAGGAAGAAGCGATCGCGGGAAGATGCGCTTGCACCTGATCAGGTTGCCCATCCTGCGCTTGCCCAGGATGCCCATGCAGAGGTTGGTGGAGAACTCGGACCTGAACGCGAACGTGTCGGCCAGCTTCTTGTTCGATGCGGCGGTCTTCAGGGGCTTCTCCATTATCCTGCGCCACTCGGTCTCGTAATCCGCAAGAGGCGAAGAGGATGCGATGTTCGCAGCAGCAACACGACCGCAGACCCTGCCGGCGATGAGCGCCAGGGGGATGCCTCCGCCGTTGACGGAGATGACCTGTCCAGCGGCGTCTCCGACGACCATGCCGTTCCCGGACACGGTCTTCGCGATTGGGCCCTCGCTCGGCACGTACTTCCCCTCGAGCTTGGAGTGCTCCTCGAAGCCGTTCTTCCTGGCGAAGGTGTCGAAGTACTCGCCGAGGTTGCCGTGGGCGAATCTCGGGGAGAAACCCACGCCGACGTTGGCCCTGCCGTCCTTGGGGATGATCCAGCTGTAAGCACCGGGGGCGATGTCCCCGAAGAACATGTAGAGGTAGGGCTCGAAGCCCCCTTTGACCTGAGCGGTCACGGCGGGGTACGGGTTCCTGTTCCTGTTGAGCCCGAGGCTCTGCGCGACACGGGAGCCGGGGCCGTCTGCGCCGATGATGACTTTGTACTTTATGTCCCCCTTGGACGTCTCCGCGACCCCGTCGCGGATGCCCTTGAACAGACAGCTGGTCTCCAGCACCGCGCCGGCCTCCTGGGCCTGCCTGGCCAGGTACTGGTCGAACCTGTCCCTGTCTGTGGTGTATCCCTCGAAGTCCAGCAGCGTGACCTTTCCCTTGGGGTTCACGAGCTTGATCCCCACGGTGTCCAGGCAGCGGAGCTCCTGAGGGATGTCGAAGATCTCGTCGGCATCGGTGAGGTTGGGGAACATGTCCATGATCTCGCCCATGCCGGGCATGAACTCGCCGCACCTCACGGGGACACCCACTTCGGGGCGGCGCTCTATGAACATGACGCTGGCGCCCTTCTCGGCGGCGAACCTGGCCGCGGTGCTGCCGGCGGGGCCGGAACCCACCACGAGGACGTCCACTGAATCCATGGGGCTCACCTGTCGCGGCCGACGACGTAGTCGGCCAGGGAGAGGAGTGCGTCCTTGTACTTCGACTCCTGCAGGCCGGAGAGGTCGGCCTTGGCCTGCGCGGCGTAATCCGCGGCCAGGGAGAGGCAGCGGTCGACGGAGTCGGTCTTGAGAATGAGGTCGAGCGCTTCCGAGACGTCGGCATCGGTAACGTCCTTCTTGAGGAAGAGCTCCTTGACGCGGGGGCCATATTGCTGGTCCTCCATAGCGTAGATGACGGGGAGGGTGGGCTTTCCCTCCAGCCAGTCCGTCCCCACGGACTTGCCGGTGTTATGAGGGTCGCCTTTGACGTCGAGGGTGTCGTCGACGATCTGGAATGCTAGCCCTAGATGCTCGGCGTACTCGCCGATCTGGTCGAGCGTCTCCATGTCAGCGCCTGTGATCACCGCCCCGGATTTGGCGGATGCGGCGAAGAGCTTGGCAGTCTTGCCCATGATAATCTGGATGTAATCGTCCTGCGTGACCTCGGGGGAGTGCTCGAAATCCTTCTGGATGAACTCCCCGGCGCCCATGTATGCGGATGCCTCGACCACGTAGTTGGCGATCTGCGGGGCAACCTCCGAGAGGAGCTGGAACCCCACGGCGAACATGTAGTCGCCGGCGATGATGGCCTTGCTGACGGTGTACTGCCTGTGCAGGGTCTTCCTACCGCGCCTGAGCTCGCCCTGATCGTTGATGTCATCGTGGATGAGGGTCGCGGAATGGACGATCTCGAACGCGGTCCCGACCTTGACTGGCTTCTCGGAATCCGCGCCCCCGCATGCGCGGTACGATAATATGCAGATGGCTGGCCTGAGGCGCTTGCCCCCAGAGCACGTGACGTACTGGCACATCTCTGTGAGCTCGGGGCTCCTGGTCTCGAGGGTCTTCCTCATGAAGGACTCGACCTCCTCCAGCTCCCCCTTGATGCACTCGTGCCATGGCTCTGCCATAACTCGCGATATGAGAGTGCCATATAAAAGCATTGGCGGTTGGCCGGATGAAGCTGGGTAGCCTCCCGGGGAATCCCGGGAGGGAAAGGGTTTGGTGGAATGGTTTCGGTATCAGATCAGCAGCGCGCTGGCAGCGGCCTCGCAGAATCCGTAGAGGAGCTGCGGGTAGACACCCAGCACGATGACGAACACCAGGCAGATCACGATTCCGGCCAGGAACGGCTTGGGGATCTTGATCTTCTCCTCCGTGGTTCCCTTCTCCACGTACATGGCCTTGACGACCCTTGCATAGTAGTACAGGGAGATCGCGGAGTTGAGGATGGCGATGAAGGCCAGCCAGACCCACTCGTACATCACGCCGTCCGGTCCTCCGATGGCTCCGGAGAACAGGAAGAACTTGGATGTGAATCCTGCGAGAGGCGGGATTCCCGCGAGCGAGAACAGGAACAGCATCATCGCGGCTGCCAGGAAGGGCGACCTCTTGGCCAGGCCCTTGTAGTCGCCGATCTTCTCGCCGACGCCGGCGCAGATGAGCGCTCCGACGATGAGGAACGCTCCTCCCTTCATGAACACGTGGGTGAACATGTGGAACATACCGGCGGAGGCGGCGTACTCGGTCATGACCGCCATGACGATCAGGATGTAACCTGCCTGGGCGATGGAGGAGTACGCGAGCATCCTCTTGATGTTGGTCTGTGCGATCGCCACGACGTTACCGACGGTCATGGTGACTGCGGCGATGATGGCGAACAGGTACTGCATCTCGGGTCCGGCGACCTTGCTCATGGCGGTTCCGGCGATGAAGATCACCAGGAAGATCTGGAAGAAGACGGAGAGACCCATCTTCTTGGATCCGGTTGCCAGGAACATGCTGACCGGGGTTGCGGCTCCCTCGTAGACGTCGGGGGCCCACATGTGGAAGGGCACGGCGGCGATCTTGAAGCCGTATCCGGCGATCATGCACACCAGTCCAACGGCCAGCGGGATGCTGAGGCCATCGATAGCGATGTTGTCGGCGATGGTCTGGATGTCTGTGGATCCGGCCATTCCGTACAGCATGGAGATACCGTAGATGGTCAGAGCGGTGGACATTCCTCCGATGATGACGTACTTGACGGCAGCCTCGGCGGCCCTGCTGTCGTTCCTCTTCATGGAGACGAGGGCGTACGAGGAGATACTCGTCAGCTCGACTCCGACGAAGATTGTCAGCAGGTCGGAGGACTCGACCACGAACATCATACCGGTGGTTGCGGCCAGGATGAGGGAGTAGAACGCTCCCACATGCAGCTTGGTGGTCTCGACGCTGCTGTTGGACACCAGGACGGCCAGGAACAGGACGATCTGGAACAGCAGGATCATCGCGCCGGAGTACGCGTTGTACTCGACGATGCCCAGGGTCTCTCCGACGTACTCGTCGGTGAGCATGAGGACGTTGACGATCAGGGAGACGATGACAAGAGCCAGGGCCACTCCCCATGTAACGGTGCATCTCTTGCCGAGGAGGTGTATTCCGGGCAGGATCAGTGCGCCGATTATCAGGAAGATGAGGGGCGCGATGGCGGTGTAGTCGCCGAATATGGTAGACATGTCGAACATCAGAACACCCCCATCAGAAGGCTGGTGTAGTCACCGATGTAGTCGAGGGCCAGGGCGGGCCACACTCCGAAGAGCGCGATCAGGCCGACCAGGACGGCCATGGCGATTCCCTCGGTCTTGCTGACATCGTGGACGTGCGCCATGTCGATCTTGGTGGTCTCGACTCCGAACAGCACCCTCTGCATGGACCACAGGTAGTAACCGGCGGTGAGCATCAGGTTCAGCAGGCAGAAGACGATCAGCCAAAGCATTCCCTCGGACTGGATGAAGTCGTAGAAGGCGAACACCAGGGGGAACTCTCCCCAGAATCCGACTAGACCGGGCAGTCCCAGAGAGGCCATCCATCCGATCATCATGAAGGTGGCGTAGATGGGCACCTTCCCGGCCATGCCTCCGAGCAGGGGGATCTCCCTGGTGCCGAAGTTGTGGCCGGCCATACCGGCGACCATGAACAGGACTCCGGTGATGAGACCGTGGGCGAACATCTGGAAGATGGCGAACATGACTCCGGCCTCGGACAGGCATCCGATTCCGAGCATGACCATCCCCATGTGGCTGATGGACGAGAACGCGACCATCTTCTTGAGGTCAGACTGCGCAATGCAAGCGTAGGCTCCGTAGACCATGGACAGCAGGCCGATCGCGATGATGACCCACTGCCAGTACTCGGCTCCCTCGGGCAGGGCCTCGAGGCAGACGCGGATGATACCGTAGGAACCCATCTTCAGCATGACACCCGCCAGCAGGACGGATCCGCCGGTGGGGGCCTCGACGTGCGCATCGGGCAGCCATGTGTGGAAGGGCACGGAAGGCATCTTCACCATGAATCCGAAGAAGAGCAGGGCGAAGACCAGGATCTGGAAGGACTCGTCGGCGAACGGCATGACCGTGTTGATGAACGCGAACGAGAAGTCCATCGTTCCCGTCATGGACAGTGCCTCGAAGCCCATCGCGAAGATTCCGATGAGCATCACGAGGGATGCCACGTGGGTGTAGATGAAGAACTTGATTGCGGCGTAGTGCCTGCGAGGTCCTCCGTACCAGGAGATCATGAAGTACATGGGTATGAGCGTCAGCTCCCACATCACGTAGAAGAGGAAGTAGTCGCTCGCCAGGTACACTCCCATGAGTCCGACCTCCATGGCCAGGACCAGGGCGTGGAAGTACTGGGGCCTGTCCTTCTCCGCAGCGGAGAAGACGATGACAAGCAGGGACAGCAGGGCGGTCAGGAAGACCATCAGGATGCTGAGCCCGTCGACGTGTAGCGCGAAGTTGATCGTCAGCACCTCGGTCTCAATCCATGAGATTGTCATGTCGAGGTCGCCGAAGTCGCAGAGGAACATGATGTACAGGGCGAGCGCCAGCGTGACACCGGAGAACGCTCCTGCGACGTACTTCGCAGCCTTCTGCCTCTCGCCGCCGCAGCAAAGGGTGGCGATGGCACCGATCAGGGGGATGATCAGGAGCAGGGCGAGAATAGAGAATTCCATCTCAGATACCTCCCATGACCATTGCGATGATTAAGAGCAGGACCGACAGGACGGAGATGCCCAAGAGCACTACGGAAGAGTAGCTCTGGACGTGACCGGTCTGGACCTTGCTCAGGACGTCTCCTCCTCCGACGACGGAGCTGGAGAGCGCATTGACGGTACCGTCGATGACCTGGCGGTCGACGTAGTTGACGCCCTTGGCGACGCCGTAGCCGAGCTTCCAGGAAATCTGGTTGTACAGGTCGGGGAACCACCATCTCTTGGTCAGCGCCTTGTAAAGCCAGGCGTTGCCGTTCTTGTTGAACTTGCCCGCGAGGGCGAAGGTCTTGCTCTCGACATCCTCGGACTTCTTGCCGTACATGACGTAGGCGATTCCGATACCGCCGAGGGCGAGGACGATGGTCAGCCATGTGTAGGGGTTGGTGAACAGCTCGCTGAAGTACTCGAATCCCTCGGTGTGTCCGCCACCGACCAGGTAGGTGATGGGGTCGAAGGACAGGATTCCGTCGAGGCCGAAGAGGGCCAGGAATCCGCTGCCGACTGCGAAGACGGCGAGGATCATCAGCGGGACGGTCATGGACTTGGGGGACTCGCCGTGGCAGTGCTGGGCGTTGTGTCCCTCGCTTCCCATGAAGGTCATGAACCACATGCGGAACATGTAGAACGCGGTCATGAAGGCGGTGACCACTGCGAGGACCCAGAGCACGGTGAACCAGACGGTTCCGTCGTTTCCGGCATCCATGGCGATCTCCAGGACCAGATCCTTGGACCAGAATCCGCTGAAGAGCGGGAATCCGGCGATGGACAGGGATCCCAGGAGCATGGCGGTCGATGTTATCTTCATGTGTTTATGCAAGCCGCCCATTAGGCGCATGTCCTCGGTGTGGCATGCATGGATGACTGAACCGGAGCACATGAAGAGCAGGGCCTTGAAGAAGGCGTGGTTCACCATGTGGAAGCATCCGGCGAAGAATCCGGCGGTACCGGCAGCCATGAGGACGGCGCCCTCCTCTCCGCCCATCTGGATTCCGAGGGCGACGAGGTATCCGCCCGCTCCGAGACCCAGGATCATGTATCCGAGCTGGGAGATGGTGGAGTACGCGAGGACCTTCTTGATGTTCATGTTGTTCAGCGCCATCGTAGCGGCGAGGAACGCGGTGATTCCTCCGATGATTCCCACGAAGAGCATGACGTCGGGGTTCTGGATGAACAGGGGCCAGCCCCTGGCAACCAGGTAGACTCCTGCCTTGACCATGGTCGCGGCGTGGATCAAAGAGGAAACGGTCGTAGGACCGGCCATCGCATCGGGCAGCCAGTCGTGCAGGGGGAACTGAGCGCTCTTACCGATGACTCCTCCGAAGACGAGGAGCATGGCGAGGGTCAGGTTGTCGGAGTTGACCGCGGCGATGTTGTCGGGGTCGAACAGGGTGGTGTAGTCCAGGCTGTGGAACTCTCCCAGCAGGATGAACAGACCGGCCATGAGACAGACATCTCCCATGCGGGTGACGAGGAACGCCTTCTTGGCCGCGGATGCGGCGTTGACAGAGGCGTCGTCTCCCTCGGGGTGCCTGAAGGACCAGAATCCGATCAGCAGGTAGGAGCACAGACCCATGACCTCCCAGAAGATGAACATCTCAAGGAAGTTGGAGGACACGATGAGGCCCAGCATTCCGGTCAGGAACAGGGAGACCTCGGCGTAGTACCTGGTCTTCCTGGGGCCCTGGTCGCCCATGTATCCGATGGAATAGATGAAGATCAGCGTCGAGATAGCGGACGAGAACAGCATCATCACGCAGGTGAGGCCGTCCACGTAGTATCCGAGGTTGAGCACGTAGTCCTCGTTTCCGGGTATGATGAACCACTGGATAGAGGAACTGACGGGGTCGGGATACGCATCTCCGGTGAGGTACTCGTAGGATATCAGGACTGCCATGAGAAATGAGCCTGCGGCTCCGGCGATTGCGATGTAGCCTCCCTTCTCAGGGGTTTTCCTTCCCAGGAAACCGATGATAATGAAGCACAGCATCGGGAGCAGGGGCACAAGCCATGTGTATTCTATGAACATCTTCACCACCTCATGGTCTGGAGCTGCTTATCGTCGAGCTCCGTGGTCTTCCTTACCTTGTACGCGTTGAGCAGGATGGCGATACCTACCGCCACCTCTGCGGCCGCTACGGAAATGGTCATGACGACGAATGCCTGTCCCATGACGTCGCCGTTGAAGGCGCCGAACGCTACGAAGTTGATGTTCGCGGCGTTGAGCATCAGCTCGATGCACATCAGGACGAGGATCGCGTTGCTCTTGGTCAGGGCGCCGTAGGCTCCGATGATGAACAGGATCCCTCCGAGGAGAAGGAAGAACTCTATCGGGATCATTCGATCTCCTCCCTCGCGATGACGACTCCGCCGACCATGGCGCCGAACATGAGCAGCGCCAGGGGGATCAGCACGAGTCCGTACTTCTCGAAGATGTAGTAGCTGAGGCTGTCCTCGTTGACCTCGTCGCCCTCGACGATGGGTTCCTCGTCCGTGGGGAACACGATGACGCCCTGAGGGGTGTCGTACTCGGTGTAGTCGTCCCAGTCGGTGGCGAAGATTCCGATCGCCATGACGCACAACAGCAGGGCAGAGACGCCCAGGCCTATTGCAACCTTCTTGCTCATTGCTGGTCGCCTCCTTTCATGATAAACCTTCTAGTAAGCATTATACTGAATGCGAACAGGATGGTGATGGCTCCAACGTAGACGAGGATCTGCACCACTCCTATGAATTCGGCCTCCAGGAAGAAGAACACGAATCCCACGCAGAGGAACACGAGCGCGAGGTAGAACGCGCTGTGGACGACCTCTTTGTCCGTCACGACGTAGATCGCCGCCAGGATCATTATGGCTGCGATTATGATGAATGCAACCAGGTCGAGGTTGTCGAGCACGAAGAACGCGAAGTCCTTCAGCCCTCCCCAGATGTCGCCGATGAAATCAAACAGAATCATCAGAGCACCTCCTTGAGCTCCAGTGCATTCTTCGGGCAGTCAATGATACAGTTGCTGCATCCGATGCACTTAGCATTGTCGAACTCGGGGCGGACGATGGGCTTGCCCTTGTCGTTCACTCCCTTCTCGACCATTTTGACGGCTCCCACGGGGCAGACCTTGGCGCACTTCTTGCAGCCGATGCATTTGCTGTCGGTCAGCTCAGGCTTGTCGAGGTCCGCGAGGCGCACGCGCCTCTCGGGGTTGCCGTTCTGGATATCGGAGGGCAGCGTGAGCTCCAGGTGGACCTCCATCCCCTCCGTGGTTCCTTCGTAGTTGAGCCTCCTGGGCCCGTAGAGCAGGTCGTACCTGGTGTACTCCGCGAGCTCGTACTCGGGGGTCACGGTCATCGCGTCCACCGGGCAGTACTCGGCGCAGTATCCGCACATGGCGCACCTGCCGACGTTGACCTGGGGCCTCATGACCTTGTTGCCAGCGTCATCGTCGACCTCGATCAGCTTGATGCACGCGGTGGGGCACATGCGCACGCACATGCCGCATCCGACGCACTTGTCGAACCTGAGTCCGGGGCGTCCGCGGTAGTTCTCCGGTATCCACTCTTTCTCGTAGGGATACAGGATGGTCATGGATCTGTGGGTGACCGTCTTGCCGAACAGCTTGAACACGGTCCAGACGGGCTTCATGACCCAAAGGCTCTTGGCGAGGTTCTTCGGGTACTTGTCCAGATATTTGATGGTCATCAGATCAGGCCTCCTACCTTCAATACGATAACGATCGCCAGGTTGATCACGGACAGGGGCATGAATACCTTCCATCCGATGTTCAGGATCTGGTCGGTCCTGACACGAGCCATGGCGGCCCTCAGCAGGACCATGAGGAAGAACACGAAGTAGGCCTTGAGCAGGAACACGATCTCGGGTATGGGACCGTCACCGATGAACGGGAGGGTCCAGCCGCCGAGGTACAGGATGACGACCATGCCGCAGGAGACGGTTCCCCTGAGGTAGTCGGCAAGCATGATGAGTCCCCACTTCATTCCGGCGTACTCGGTCTGCCATCCCTCGACCAGCTCGGCCTCTGCCTCAGCGATATCGAAGGGCACACGCTCCGCCTCTGCGGTCGCGCAGAAGAAGAAGACGATGAAACCGAGGATCTGGGGTATGAAGAACCAGAGGTGGTCGTTCTGGTAGTAGACGATGTCTCCGATGTTGAAGCTGCCTGCTGCCAGCGCGGCGGTACAGATGAGGATGAGCATAGGGACCTCGTAGGAGATCATCAGCTCGGCGGCCCTCATTCCACCGATAAGTGAGTACTTGTTGTTCTGGGCCCATCCGGACACGAGGATCAGGAAGGGGGCCAGGGCGAAGAACGCCATGATAATGAGAAGACCGGTCTGGTAGTCGACGACGTACCACCTGGAGGACAGGGGCACCATGCACGCGACCAGGACGGACAGGCCGACGATGAGGGAGACGCACCATATGTACGTCATCTTGTCGACCTTCTTGGGGATGGTGTTCTCCTTCATGAAGGTTTTCAGACCATCGGCGACACACTGCAGGAACCCTTTCATACCGATCATGGTTCCGCGCCTGTCCATCATCCTACCTAGCAGCTTACGCTCTAGCCATAGGACGATCAGGACGGACACGAACGCGACCAGGAAGATCAGAATCATGAAGATCAGGAGCGCCATGATCGCGGAGACGTAGTCGCACATAAGCCACTCGGACACTCCGTTCCCGGGGAACAGGAGGTTGATGAGCCAAGCGATGGTTCCGCCGATGATCTCGTGGAGCTTGAATCCGATGTCGTACGCCAGGTTGTAGGTGTCGAACGGATAGTAGGGACTGTCCATAGGGTCTTTGAAGAAGTCGATCCAGTCGAGAATGCTGCTGTACGCCATCTTCATCACCTGTCGGTCTCTCCCAGGCACATGTCGATCTGGGCGAGAATCGCCGGAACATCCGCGATCCTGCATCCCATGCACATGGCTTTGGATGTTGATACGTTCGTGAAGATCGGACTGCGGACCTTGAGCCTCCAGGGCTTGTCAGTGCCGTCGGACACGAGGTACATGAGGGACTCACCACGGGGGTCCTCCATCCTCATGAACGCGGTTCCCTTGGGCACCTTGGAGGGCACCTTCATCCTGTAGGGGGCGTTCTTTCCGATCGCTTTTACCTTTGCGACGGCCTGCCTGATGATCTCGACGGACTGGAACATCTCCTCCACACGGATCATGTACCTTGCGTAGGAGTCGCCCTCGGTCAGAACAGGGACCTCGAAGTCGATCTTGTCGTAGTTGTCGTAGGGGTCGTCGCGGCGGATATCGAAGTCCACGCCGCATCCCCTCATCGCCGGACCTGTGAGACCCATGTTAGCGACCTGCTCGCGGGAGAGGTAGCTGATGCCTTTCATCCTCGATACGAAGATGGAGGAATCGTCGATCAGGGCGATAATGTCCCAGAGGGCCTTCTCGAACCTGTCCACGGTCCTCAGGATGTCCCTGTCGAACAGCTCGGTGGTGTCGTTCCTGACTCCGCCGATACGCGGGTAGTTGGTGGTCATCCTGGCGCCGGTCAGCTTGACGTTGAGATCGAGGAAGAACTCCCTCTCCCTCATGCACCAGAGGAACACGGTCAGGTTACCCATATCGGTTCCGACCGCGGCCAGCCACATCAGGTGGGACTGGATCCTGCACACCTCGTCGGCGACGATCCTGATGTACTTGGCCTTCTCGGGGATGTCGATGCCCAGCGCCTTCTCCACAGTCATGCAGTAGAGGTGCGTGTAGGTCATGGACGCCGCATAGCAGAGACGGTCGGCCATCGGGATGATCTTGGGATAGGTCCTGTTCTCGGTCTCCTTCTCCCAGCCGCGGTGCAGGTATCCTACTATGGGATCTGCATCCGTGACGAACTCTCCGTCCAGCTGGACCTTGAGGGTCCAGAGTCCGTGGGAGAAGGGGTGCTGGGGTCCCATGATGACCCACATCTTGTCGGTATCCATCTTCTCTTCAATTTCTTTAACGGGAACGATGGAGTCAGCCATTCACTCCCACCCCCTGAGCTTGTATGATTTCCTGAAGGGGAAGAACTCGTACGTCTTGGGCGTGAGCAGCCTCTCGAGCCTCGGGTGGTTGTCGAAGACGATGCCGAAGAGCTCCCACTGCTCCCTCTCATGCCAGTTGGCGCCCTCCCATATGGGGGTGACGGACTGGATGTGGGGGTTCTCGGAGTCGACATCGGCGGACAGCTCAATCATGACGCCGGTGTAGTAGTTGGTCAGGTGGTAGACCACCGTCAGGTGGTCGATGTAGTCCACCCCGATGACGGTCGAGCAGTGCTCGAAGGTCAGATTGTCGTGGATGAACTGGCACACCTTGAAGTTGTTCTCAGCGGGTACTTTGGCGTAGACCCTGCGCTCCTCGGTCTTGGTGACCTCGACGCAGGGGCAGTGCGCCTTCAGCTGCGCGACGATCTCGTCGACGGAGGGGGCCTGAAGAACTTCGCCGTCCATGCTCAGTCCTCCATGGTGACTCCTCTCCTGAAGTAGCTCTCGATCTTCTTCTGGAGGAGCATGAATCCGTCGATCATAGCGTCGGGCCTTGCGGGGCACCCGGGTATGTAAATGTCCACGGGAACGATCTGGTCGAGTCCCTGGACGATGTTGTAGGAGTCGTACCAGGGTCCGCCGGAGATGGCGCACTCGCCCATGGCCACGACCCACTTGGGGTTGGGTATCTGTTCGTACAGACGCCTGAGGTCGGGGCGGATCTTCTTGGAGATCCATCCGTTGACCAGCAGGATATCGGTCTGCCTGGGGGATGAACGGTAGATCATTCCGTAACGCTCTGCATCGTACCTGGGCGCGGAGGCCGCGGCCATCTCCAGAGCGCAGCATGCGAGACCCCAGTGCAGCGGGTGCATGGAGTTCTTCATACCCCAGGCCCAGATGGGCCCGGTCAGAGTGTCGATCGTTTTTTTCATCCCCGAGCTGAGGAGATCATTGATCATGGCGTCAGACCATGTCATGAACTCGTCAGCACTCATGGCGACTGCATGGGGGTAGAGGCTCATATCCATACGTTTTCCTCCTTTTTCAGAGCGTATGCGACACCGAGAATCAGAATACCGAAGAACAAAATCATGAGGAAGATGGCCTCGGGGGACAAACCCGAGAAGGCGACAACCCACAACATGAGGAAGGTCGCGACCAGATCAAATACCACGAAAATCAACGCAAAGGCGTAGTATTGGAACCTGAACTGGACGTGAGCATCTCCGATAGGTTCTGAACCGCACTCGTAGGTGGATTCCATCCACTGAGTGGGTTTCTGGGGTCTCAGAAACCTCGACACGAACCATGACAATGGCGCAAACGCGAACGCGATGACGGCCACGAACGCCAGAGGCACATAGAACGCGATCAGTGACATAGTTGCCCACCAAGTCCTGTAAGTACATAAAGGTTCCACCCCTAGAATATATATAGAAGAGCACCAACAGTCGAACGCCGATGGGGCACTCGTCCAACAGGTTTGTTGAAATATCATCAAATCGCGATCAGACAGCAGAAAATGCCCAATTTCCGCAGAGGTACCAGGAGGCCGTCCCGGCGAGGCATTAGGCTAATAACCCACGAGCCGATTCGAACCTGATACCATGGCGAGATACAGGTGCTCCATCTGCGGCGAAATCTACGACGAGGACGTAGAACCGGTGAAATTCGACGAACTTCCGGACGACTGGGTCTGTCCGGTCTGCCATGCCTCCAAGAGCGATTTCGTAAGGCTCGACGACGAGCCGAGAAGCGGCACCATCGCATCTGCGGGATCCACTGCGGAGGAGCCCTCCGGTGCCGACCTCTCCATCGACCCGAAGCTCGTCAGGAAGGACGGCGGGCAGATGGACGAGATCCACGCCATGGCCCTCACGGGCAGGTCCGCCGGAGAGCCCATGGACACCCTCCTCCCGGTGCCGTCGTTCGACGACATCCTGTTCCTCGGGGGACAGCTAGCACATCCTCCTCTCGATGACGGCGAGGAGGTCGACATAAGCGTCACGATAGGGAAAGGGGCCGCCAAGCCCATGGTCATCGAGACCCCCGTCTACGTGTCGCATATGAGCTTCGGTGCGCTGTCTGGAAGGGCCAAGATCGCCCTGTCAAAGGGCTCCGCCATGGCGAGGACCGCGATGTGCAGCGGAGAGGGCGGCGTGCTGCCCGACGAGGCCGACAACGCGTACAGGTACATCTTCGAGTACGTCCCCAACAGATACAGCGTGTGCATGGAGACGTTCGAGAAGTGCGATGCAGTGGAGATCAAGATAGGCCAGGGCACCAAACCCGGCATGGGCGGGCACCTCCCCGGGGACAAGGTCACGGACATCATAGCCTTCATGAGGGGGAGGCCGAGGGGCCGGGACATACAGAGCCCCTCCAGATTCCCCGAGATAAACGGCCCCGAAGACCTAAGGGCCATGGTCGACTACCTCCGCGAGGAGACCAAGGGCAAGCCCATAGGGGTGAAGATAGCCGCCGGGCACATAGAGGAGGACCTCGAGTTCATCTCCGGTTCCGGATGCGACTTCATCACCATAGACGGCAGGGGAGGCGCCACTGGCTCCTCTCCCAAATTCCTCAAGGATGCCTCCACAGTACCCACCCTCTACGCCCTGTCGAGGGCCAGGAGATACATGGATGCCCACGGCATGCACCAGGAGCTAGTGGTAACCGGAGGTCTCAAGACCAGCAGGGACTTCATCAAGGCGCTGGCCATGGGCGCGGACGCCGTAGCCGTGGCCTCCGCAGCGCTCATGGCGCTTGGATGCCAGAAATACAGGGCCTGCAACGGGGGGAGGTGCCCGATGGGCATCGCCACCCAGGATCCGGAGCTGGAGTCCCGCCTCGATCAGGAGGCCGGGGCCAAGAGGGTCGGAAACTACCTCAACGCCACGTCCGAGGAGATCAGGGTGTTCCTGCGCGTATCCGGCCACAGGTCCCTGTCCGAGCTATCCCTCGACGACCTCTGCACCGTGGATTCGGATATTGCCGCCGCCACAGGTATCAGGCACGCACGAACCGCATCCCATGCCCGCGGGGCCCCCGCGGGCTGTTGCAGCGGGAGAACCGCCAACGCTTTATCTATCCGAACGGAATGTCCGAGCATGCGCGCTGCTATAGGTTTCATCGGAGCCGGAAAGATGGCAGAGGCCCTCATCGGAGGGCTGCTCTCGAAAGGGGTGTTCTCCAAGGACGACATAGTCGCCTGCGCCCCCAGCGAGTCCACCAGGGCGAGGATGTCGTCCAGGTACGGCATCGAGGTCTACGAGCGCGCCAAGGAGATGTGCGACAAGTGCGATATGGTCGTCATAGCCGTCAAGCCCAAGCATGTCGCCGGCCTCTTCGAGGACGAGGACGTGAAGATCGGGGACGGCAGGATCGTCATAAGCATCGTCGCCGGGCTCACCATGGAGAAGCTCTCCGGATATGTGCCAGATGCCAAGATCGTGAGGGTCATGCCCAACCACTGCTGCATGGTGCTGGAAGGCGCCATGGGCTACACGTGCGACGTCAAGATGACCCCCGCCGAGAAGGAGAAGGTGGCCGACATACTGGAATCCGTCGGACTCGTGGCCGAGGTTCCCGAATCCCAGATGGACGCCATAACGGGTATCGCAGGAAGCTCCCCCGCGTTCATGTACATGGTCATCGACGCCATGGCCGATGCAGGAGTCCTCAACGGGCTCTCAAGAGAGGCGTCCATCATGCTGGCGGCCCAGTCCATGCTCGGAGCGGCCAAGATGGTCCTCGACACCGGCAAGCACCCGGACGTCCTCAAGGACGAGGTATGCTCCCCCGCCGGCACCACGATCGAAGGCGTTAGGACCCTCGAGGATATGGGGCTGCGCTCCGCCGTCATATCGGCGATCGACGCCACCATCGAGAAATCGAGGCAGATGTCCCGTCAGCGACGGAGATAGGACTTGGCGAGCCCCAGGGCGACCCTCGGGGTGTTCGCTATGATCGAGCTGGCCTTCCAATCCAGGTCGTTCTTGTTGGCGATGGTGGAGTTCATCATCCTCATGCCGTCGTCCTTGGTCTCCCAGAGCCTCGCCTCGCGCTCCTCCGGGTCCTGGATCAGCATGATCTCGTCCACCCTGTGCATCAGGTCCCTGGCGAACTCGGTGCGGCGGCAGCGGTCCTCGAAGACGGCATCGTCCAGCCTCCCCGCCTGATGCTCGATGGTCGCCAGCTCGATCGCCGCATCGTAGGATATCTCCGCGACGTCGTCCCTGGTCATCCATTTGGTCTCATAGGAGAGGACATGCTTCCACGACGGGTTGTCCAGCAGCCTCCTGTGGTCCTCCAGGGTGCGGGCCCTGAGGGTGTACCCCCACTTCTCCGGCTCCTCGAACACCCTGCTGCCGGGATCGACGAAGGGCGCGAACGGAGCGTTGTAGATGAACAGCCCGTCGTCCCTGCCCACCAGCGACCACAGTTTCCTGGATGCCCTCGCACTGCTCATCGCGGATTCCCTGTCCTGGAACGGCAGCCCGTTCATGTAGAACATGTCGAACCTCTGGCAGCCGTTGGCGAAGGCCGCCGGCAGCGTCTTCTCGATGGCCTCGTTGGTGTATCCCTTGCCGAGGGCGGAGCGGACCTTCTCATCGTGGGAATCGGGCGAGAACTCTATGGTGTACCCTCCCTCGAAGGTCCTGTCCAGCTCGTGGAAGTAATCGGCGGTGGCACCGTTGAAAAGCTCGATGATCACATGGTTCCTGATGCGCCTGGCGCGGCACTCCTCCAGGAACCTCATGGCGTAGTCCGGGCCGGCCTGCCTCAGATCACCCACTATGAAGATAGGAGTGTTGAGGTACGATTGTATCCTGTCGAGGTCCCCGGCCAGCTTCTCGGGGCTGCGGAACGCGGGATGCTTCCTGCACGCGACCTTCCCGTTGGCATGGTGGGACCCGCCGCACTCGGCGCAGTTGATGGAACACCCCCTGACCGTGAACGCCGATGTCAGAGGGAGCTTGTCCCAGCCGTACCACGGGAGGGCCCCCTTGACATCCAGGTTGCGCATGGTGCACTTGATCATGGTGCCGTAGTCGAACAAGATGTCGTCCAAATCCTCCGCGACGTAGGTCAGCGGGTTCTCGTGGATCCTGCCGGAATCGTCCTTCCATGTGAGGTTCGGGATGTCGGAGAGGTCCTTCCCCTTGGAGAGGGCGTCCATCATCATGACCGTGGGCACCTCGGTGGTGTCCCCGCGCATGACCAGGTCGATCTCCGGGCGCTGGATGAGCTCCTGGTGGAAGTACGACGATGTGAAGCCGCCGAACTCGACCTTGGAGTCGGGATGGTACTTCTTGACTATCCTGGCCAGCTCTATGGCGCCGTGGGCGTGGGGCATCCAGTGGAGGTCGATGGCGTAGACATCCGAGTCGATGGACGCTATCTTCCTCTCCGCGTCGAACTTCTCGCTGGACAGCATCTGGACCGCTATGTTGCAGATCCTGGTGCGGTAGCCCGCGGCCTCCAGGTGGCTGGATATCGTCATGAAGCCCACCGGGTACATCTCGAACACGGGGGATGACGGGATGACGTCGCTCACGGGACCGTAGAAGATGGGCTTCTTCCTGAAATCGTAGACGCTGGGCGCATGGAGGAAGACGACGTCGTAATGCATGGTCGCTCCCCGTAGCGCCTCTTGCGGTTCTGGTAGTTCCTTATGGCCCTCAGGAGGTCGATGTACCTGAAGCCGGGCCAGTAGACGTCGGTGAAGTACAGCTCCGAGTAGGCCATCTGCCAGAGAAGGAAGTTGGAGATCCTGAGCTCGCCCGATGTGCGCAGGACCAGGTCCGGGTCGGGCAGCCCGTTGGTTGAGATGCGGCTGGAGACCATGGCCTCGTTGATGTCGTCCACGGCTATCTTGCCATCCAGGACGTCCTGGGCCAGGCTGCGGACCGCGTTGGTGATGTCCTGCCTGCCGCCGTAGGCGATGGCGAGGTTCAGCGAGTGCTTGCCGTAGCCCTCGGTCTTCTTCAGCGCGTAGTCGGCGGCCTCCTGGATTCCCTCGGGGACCATGTCCAGGTCGCCTATAACCCTCAGCTTGACCTCGTTCTCGTGGATCCTGGGGTCGTCGGCGAAGTCGTAGAGGGTGGTCTCCAGGAGCTCCATGAGGTAATCCACCTCCGACTCCTCGCGGCGGAAGTTCTCGGTGGAGAACGCGTAGACCGTCAGGTCCTTTATCCCCAGGTCGAGGCACCAGTGGAGGACCTCCTCCAGCTTGTCCCTGCCCCGCCTGTGTCCCTCCTCGGGGGACTCGCCCATCTCCCTGGCGAACCTGCGGTTGCCGTCCATGATGATGGCGATGTGCTGGGGGAGCGGCTGGGAGCGGACCTCGCGCTCGAGCTGGTTCTGGTAGGCCGAATATGCCTGGTCGCTGATGATCTTGTGGAATACTGTCACTGGAAGTCCTCGGCTATTCCTGCGGCCTTCTCGCCCATGTCGAAGCATCCGATGGCCGCGACGGCGCCTATGACACCTTTCATTCCCGTCACGCTGATGATCTGCACCCCGTTCTCCCCGGCCGCCTTGATGGCGTCCTCCTGGGTGTACAGCACGGATTTGCAGCTCCATCCGAACTCCGCCAGCTTCTCCGGCACCTTGAGGCCCTTGAAGACGGTGATGACGGAATCCTCGGAGTATGATTCCTTCCTGATAAACTCGGTGGCGTACTCGACGAGGGCCGGGATCTCGCTCTCCTTCACGGCGAACGCGACGGCGGTAGAGCAGCAGTTGGTGGTCTTGTTGGGGACCAGGGGGTTCAGCTGGATGATCTTGTGGCCCAGGAAGTGCCCCACTGGGCAGGTCATCCCGAGCTTGAGGGACGCGACCCACGAGGCGCCCTTCTCCTTGGTGTCCGTGTCGTCGACTCCGATGATGACCCTCACGAGCTTGGGCGTGATGATGTCGACGTGGGCGGCGTGCGCCCCGCCTATGGTGAAGTCATCGGGGTACTCCGTGCGGATGACGTCCCTGCACCCAGGCAGGCACGCCCCGATGCCGACTCCCGCGCCGGCGATGCCGTACCATGTGGTGCGGACCTCGTCGCCCTCGACCTTGAGGGCCGCCAGCCCCTGGCCGCCCACGTGCTCGGCGGCGGGGCCGAAGTTGAGCTCCCTCTCGCCGATCACGGTGTCCATGACCATGAGGCCGGACTCCTGGCGTATCACGTTGATCACGCCTCCCGAGCGGCGCCTGTTCATGATGTCCCATTCGGCCGGGCCCTGCGCGGAGCAGCGCTCCAGGACCTGGGCGATGCCGTTCTCCTCGTCCACCAGTGTGTAGAGGCCGCGGCAGAACATCCTGCCGTACTTCTCCTCGACCTGGTCCGGGGTGAGCACGGTCACCATCGCTCGTCGCCCTCCTCGAAATCGTAGTCCTCCGGCTCCGCCACCATGATGGCGTCCGCGGGGACCTCCCTGCACAGGAAGACCGTCTTGGCGGCCCTCCCGATGTCGTAGCCCTCCTCGATGCAGAGCCCGGTGTCGATAACTAAGACGACGGGGTCGTCCATCCTGACGGACCCGGCGCGGTACGCGTCCTTGAAGCCCAGCGACAGGTGGACCATGGAGCGGTCCGTGGGCCTGATCCCTGACTCCATCAGGAGCTCGGCCTCCTCCTCGGATGCGGGGTAGAACAGCTCCTCCGGGATGCCCTCGTTGTCGAGGTCCAAGTCGAGCTCTATCGTGTGGCCGTATGTGGCGCGGATGCTGTTGCCGGTGATCTCGTACCTGCCCTTGGGGTCGGTGGTGATCAGGGCCTCGAGGTGCTTGGTCCTGAGCCATTTCATGCGGGGGTTCTTCTCCTTGACCTTGGCGAGAACATCGCGGATGTCCGCATATCCCTGGGAATCGATCTCGACACCGTACTTGCCGTGCCTGAGGATGCCGGCCAGGGTCCTCCCTATCTTCTCTACCTCGAAATCAGACATTATGAACTTGCCCTCGTCCCCGCAGAACGGGCACGCCTCGGCGCGGAAGTAGCCGTGGTCCTCGCATTCCCTTATCATCTGGATCCCTCCGCCGCCCTCTCGGCCGCCTTGACGGCGTTGGCCATGAGCATGCAGATGGTCATCGGCCCCACTCCGCCCGGGACGGGCGATATGGCGGAGGCCTTGTCCTTGACGTTCTCGAAGTCCACGTCCCCGACTAGCCTGCTGCCCTTGGGATGTGTGGGGTCATCCACGCGGTTGGTCCCCACGTCGATGACTACCGCCCCGTCCTTGACCATGTCAGCGGTGACGAAGCGGGGCTTGCCGATGGCGACAATCAGGATGTCGGCCTGCCTGGTGATGTAGGGTAGGTCCTGGGTGCGGGAGTGGACGATTGTGACGGTTGAGTCGGCGCCGGCGCCCTTCTGGACCATCATGGCCGCCATGGGCTTGCCGACGATGTTGCTGCGGCCGACGACCACGACGTGCTTGCCCTTGGTCTCGATGCCGGAGCGGATGAGCATCTGCTGGACCCCGGCTGGGGTCGCGGGCAGAAAGTCTGGCTCTCCGATGAGCATCCTCCCGACGTTGCTGGGGTGGAAGCAGTCCGCGTCCTTCCTGGGGTCGATGGCGTTGATGATGGCCTCCTCGTCTATGTGCTTCGGCAGAGGTAGCTGCACCAGGAAACCGTGGATGGCGGGGTCGGCGTTGAGCCCGGCCACGACATCCAGCAGCTCCTGCTGCGTGGTCTCCTCGGGCAGCACGATGGTCCTGGACATCATGCCCAGGGACTCGCACATCTCGCCCTTCTTCCTCACGTAGACCTGGGAGGCGGGGTCGTTGCCGACGAGCACGACCGCCAGTCCGGGGACGGTCCCTTTGGCCTTCAAGGCCTCGATCCTCTGCCTGAGCTCGGAGTAGATCTCCTCCGAAACGTCCTTTCCTAGGATGAGCTTGGCTGTCATGCAATCTGGACACACGTAACCCCCAGCGCATTTAATAACTATCCCTGCCCGTGCGCACGCGCTTATATACGGCGGAGGCATGGGAGCGGCCATGGACCTCACCTTCCACGAATCCGAGCCCGGCGACCTGGCCATGGCGGTCGACGCAGTTTACAGGATGTGGTTCTTCAAGGACTACGGGGAGCGCGTCGGCAGGATGTTCTCTGAGGCCTATGCGGGCATGCACTACCGGAACGCCGACCTCCGCCTGACCGCCGTGCTCGACGGCGAGCCGGAGGGCGTGTGCTTCGTGAGGACTGTGCCAGGCGAGACTGATACCAGCGACTTCGACGAATTCTCCGGGGAGGAGGGGTTCGACTCGGCCATGGATGACATGCGCATCCTGCACAGGGCGGACGAGGGCCTCAAGAGGGAGTTCGGCGTGAGGGCCGACGCGGAGGTCCTGCTGCTCATAGTGGGGTCCCGCTCGAGGGGCCGCGGCATCGGCAGGAGGCTGCTCGACGAGGCCGTGTCTAGGCTCTCGGAGAAGGGGTGCGGGAGCTTCATGCTCTTCACGGACGACGACTGCGACTACGGGTTCTACGACAAGATCGGGATGAGGAGGCGCGGGATGGTCGTCGTGGACTTCCACGGGTTCCCGCTGAAGAGGATCATCTACACCCAGGAAATCCCGAAAAAGAATTAATCTGATTGCCGATTGGGGCGGTCAGATGACGAGGTTCTTCGTTTACAACATGAGGATGTTCGACGAGAAGGTCTTCTTCGACCGCTACGCCAAGGAGCTGGGCCTGGAGTTCGGGTACACGGAAGAACCGCCCAGCAT
Organism: Thermoplasmata archaeon; assembly: GCA_015063135.1. Lineage (GTDB taxonomy): Archaea > Thermoplasmatota > Thermoplasmata > Methanomassiliicoccales > Methanomethylophilaceae > Methanoprimaticola. The sequence goes on along the minus strand of SUTA01000007.1, from coordinate 53,758 downwards.
GGACAACTACAGGCTGGCCGAGGGCTACGATGCCATCAGCATCATCACCAGCAAGATCGACCCCGAGCTCATGGACGCCTTCAGGTCTGTGGGGGTCAGGATGATCGGCACCCGCACCATCGGCTTCGACCACATCGACATCGCCCATGCCAAGGAGACGGGGATGATCGTGACCAACGTCACCTACGAGCCGATCGGGGTGGCGGAGTACACCGTGCTCCTCATGCTCATGGTGAGCCGCAACATCAAGAAGATAGAGGCCAGGAACCTGGCCAACGACTTCAGGCTGAACGGCATGCTCGGAAGGTCCCTCGGGGAGCTCAAGGTGGGCATAGTGGGCACCGGCAGGATAGGACTGAAAGTGCTCGAGACCCTGTCCGGGTTCGGATGCGAGACCTACTACTGCAACCGCAGCCCGTCCCCCGCCGCCGACAAGCTGGCACATAGGGTGGGATTCGACGAGCTCCTCGAGACCTGCGATATAGTCTCCATCCATGTCGAGCTCAACGGGGAGACATACCACATGTTCAACAGCTCCGTCTTCGAGAAGATGAAGGACGACGCGGTGCTGATAAATACCGCCCGCGGTGCCATCGTGGACACGGAGGCCCTGATCGAGGCCCTGGAATCCGGGAGCATCGGGGGAGCCGGGATCGACGTCGTCGAGGACGAGTTCAGCTTCTACTACTATGACTGCTCCGGAACCGAGATCTCGAACCCCTACATGGAGCGCCTCAGGGCCATGGACAACGTGGTCCTCACGCATCACATGGCTTTCTACTGCGAGACGTCCGTCCGCGGGATGGCAGTCGGCTGCATGGAAGCCATAAAGGCCATGGGCGAGGGGAAGGATATCCCCCATAGGCTGGCGCGAATCGGAACTGGTTCTTGGGGGATGTGAGGGGCTGGGTCCAGCAGGGCTGTTCCTCCTCCTGGTAATCCATGTCCCTGGCTATGTTGCGGAGCGACCCGCCGTAGCTGTCCGAGGAGGCTATCCTCCTGATGGTCTCCGAGTCGTCCCCGGAGCGCGATTCCATGCCGGACATCCTCAGGGCCTCGTCCATGAGGTCGGCCGCGCGGTTTAGCAGCTCCTCCGCCTCCCTGAGCTTGTCGGCCCTCTCGGACATCGCCTGAGCCTCCTGTCGAACACGTACCTGCTGGGGCGGGCGCTACCGGGGTCGGCCCTGTAGCCGCAGTCCTCGCAGACCCTCCTCAGCTCGATGCATCCGCCGTCCAGGGTGCGATTCATCACCGATTCCAGGCTGCCCCCGCACACCGGGCATGTGATGCTGGACATCCCGCGGCTGTCGTGGGCGTAGCTTATCGTTACATCGAAGAGCGCGTTCCTCACACCGACCCTGCGGATCCTGGCGGCGCCTATGCGGTAGTCCTGGTCGTCGCACATCAACTCCGTGGAGACCAGCATGACCAACTCCCTCTGGGAGCGCACATGGGGCTGCCTGGACATCACATCCGCTATGGCGTCCGCCACCTGCTCCTCCGTCGGAATCCTGTAGGCCATGGCACTCGTATCGGCTCGGTCGTAGATAATGGTTTAATCAACAGCGCCTATTCGGGTTGCGAGCGGGGGTAGCCGAGCTGGCCAAAGGCGCAGGACTTAAGATCCTGTTCTTAGCGATTCAGGGGTTCGAATCCCCTTCCCCGCACCATGATCCCCATCTAAGGCTTATATACAACCGATTCGGATTCACGATGCATGGCTGGAACTGACGAGTTCAAGATTCAGTTGCTCGAGACGTTCGCCGCGCTCATCACCGCAGCGTTCGGACTCGTTGCCGCCCTGGCATGGAACGAGGCTATCAAGCAGGCCGTCGCCGCCGTCTTCGGAACCGAGGACGACCTCGCCGGACTGACGGTGTACGCCATCATCGTCACCGTCCTTGCCGTCATCATGACCCTCCTGATCGCAAGGTCCCTCGGGAAGGCCAAGAAGGCCCTCAAGGAAAAGAGCGAGTGATCATCACCCCAAAACAGCCCGCCTCCGGGCGGGCACCCTTACCATTTTCACGGTATTAAGATAAGAAGAATCGCTGCAGACCCTCGAGCCTGGCCTCGTCCAGGATCTTGGTCCTGGCCTTCTTGGACCTGTTGCTCACGTAGTTGACCAGGCTCTTGCCGGTCAGGACGATGCTGGAAGGCCCGGAGCGCACATAGAACTCCTCGGTCTTGCCCTCCCTGTAGAACACCGGCTTTCTGCACTTGTCGCAGCTGATCATGACGACCTGCTTGCCGTCGAAGTCGAGGACGGTGAACCAGATATAGGGCAGGAACTCGTCGCCGATGGCATTGGTGATCATGTGGGTGAGGTGGAGATTCATCTTGTCGATGTTCTCGAAGTTGTCCTCCTCCAGCCCCCTGGGGTTCCCCTCATCGTCGACGCCGACCAGCAGAACGCCGCCGTCGGTGTTCAGATAGGCGACCAAGGTCTTCAGGACGGCCTTCTCCATCCTCTTGTCCCTCTCCTTCGTCTCCAAGTTCACTCTCATGGTGGACTTGAACTCGACCTTCCCGGACTCGCCCTCGCGCATGAGGCGCAGCGCCTCCTGCTTCAAGACCTCGCTGGGTGCGATCTCGTTGCCCCTCTCCTTCGTGCCGCGCATGAAGGTGTTCAGGAGATACTCGAACTGCCTCTGGGTCTTTTCGAAGAGGAACAGTATCCCGATGAGCAGGGACCCGAGGAAGACCCCCAGCATCTCCTCCATGAGGCGGTCGATGGCCACGGGGCTCATGGGGTCCCAGTACTCCGAGACGTAGTACTGCACCACCTTCATGATGGTGAATATGGCGATGGCGACGCACTCCGAGATGAATATGACCATCGGGCTGTTCATGGACGAGGGATGCCCCTTCATCAGGGCGTAGAGGACCACCAGGCCGATCATCATCAGATTAACGCCCTGGAGGATGCTGGCTATGAATCCCACCTGGTCCATGTTGCGGAATCCCAGCCCCAGGAATGACAGGAAGAACGTGGCCACCATCAGGACGATGATGAGCGGGGGGACGTGGACCTCCTGCCTGTCGGTGACGATCGCCGCCAGCTGCAGGATTATCATCGGGATGATCAGGATGAGGTCCCCTATCTGCCTGAAGTACGATGCGAGGATCAGGGCTATACACGAGGCGGCCAGCAGGACGATGTAAACAGCGAATGCCTGCTGGGTCAATCCGCGCTCCATGGCCGGGCGGCGACTGTCCCCGATGGTCTGGTCCTCTCCCATGCCGACCCGTAGGCCTAGGGGGATATTAACGTTCTCGGACGGCCAGTGGCCGATGGCGTCCCCGCGCGTGTACCTTTTTATATAGATTCGTGATTCGTTGCCTCAACGGAGTAATATTCTTGCCTGAGAAGACAACCACGACGAGGACGAACAAGGTCGTTGTGAAAACGCCCGTTGCGTCCTCCCAATACGGCGGGGACAAGGCCGGCGCGAAGAAGAACAAGCCGGTCAGGACCAAGGAATCCACGAAGAAGCAGGCGATGCTCAACACCCACAAGATCAACCCGTTCAAGTACGACATGAACGAGATCCTGAGCGCATCGTCCATGGACCCGTCGAAGGCGTCGTCCTTCCTCGCATCTATCATCGCCAAGGCGTCCCGCGTCTCCACCAGGGATGCCAAGGACTTCGCCAAGACCTTCGTCGAGTCCGGCGACCTCAGCAAGGACGAGTACGACAGGATCTGCAGGCTCCTCGACAAGTACAGCAAGTACCGCCGAGGTGGACGATGGCATCCGAAGAGGTCCTGAAGGGGACCCTGAGGAATGCGGACGGGAAGCCGTTCGCCAAGTACAAGAACCTCCAGAACAGCTTCGTCCTGGAGGATTTCGAGCTTTTCTTCGACGACATCCAGAATGACCGCGCCGGCCACACGGCCATGCGCGTCCGCGTCCCCATGAAGAGGGCGATGTTCCCGGAGGACACTTACAGCACCAAGGTCAGGGAGATCGCTCTCAGGGACCTCATAGCCAGGCGCTTCTGGGAGGCATGCAGGACGTATGCCAGGTCGCCGATACCCAAGACCGACGGAGGGGAGCTGTTCATCCCCCGCCCGGGCCAGGAGATCCTGGAGAGGTGGTCGGTCGTCATCACCCCCTACTATGTGGAGGCCAGGTTCACCGCCGACCTCCCGTCCGCCGGCGGGAAGGTGTCCGCCGCGGCGATGGAGGAGCTCATCTACGTCAGGATCAAATGCGTCGTCGGGGAATCGATGATCTACCCCTCGTACAAGCAGTCCAAGCTGTACAACCACATCCAGACCGCCGAGAACGCGGAGTTCATCAGGAGCCACCTCAAAGAGAGGGGCCTGGTGGCGTTCGTCGCCGACGGCTCCGTCCTGCCCCGCAGGGAGGACGAGCTGGCGCCCATGAGCGGGGCAGTGCCGTTCCATTGCGACGATTCCCTAAAGGTCACCTTCGATGTCCCCAACGGGGACCCCATCGCGGGATGGGGCGTGAAGAGGCACATGAACGTCGTCCTCGGAGCCCCGAGGAGCGGGAGGTCCACACTGGCCGATGCCATAGCCGCCGGGCCTTACAACCACATCCCCGGAGACGGCAGGGAGTACGTCATCTCCTTCCCCTGCGCCTCGTTCGTGGTCTCGGAGTCCGGCCGCCCGGCCGATTCCGTGGACGTTTCGATGTTCCTGAAGGACTCCCCCGAATTCGGGGAGGCCTCGGCGGCCAAGGCCGCATCCCTGTGCGGCTGCCATTCCGAGTACGTCTCGATGTCGGAGTACATCGAGCTCACCTCCAAGCTGCTCATAATAGACGAAGAGTACGTCTCCCCCGAGACCCTCAGGAGGGGCTTCATGGATGATTCCGGCGCCATGGTCCCCCTGACCGAGGCCGGACCCGCCCTCGCATCCGCCACGGTGGCCACCTTCATCGTGTCCGGGGACCCCGAGGTTGCGAGATCCGCCGACACAGTGGTCGTCATGGACGGCTTCAGCGTCAGGAAGGCCGATGTGCAGAAAACCGAGAGGGATTTCGAATTCTCGATCCCGAAGGACAGGTACCCCGTGTCCAAGGGCATCAGCTACGAGAAGGGCAGGAAGGAGGTCAGCGTCACCGCGTCCTCCGTAAGGTCCATCGAGATCGGGACCTATCAGGTCAACGCGCCCGTGGCCGCGATTTACGACATGAGCCAGGCGCGCACGATAGCCGACATCATCGCGGTTGCCAGGGAGCTGATGGACGGCTCCCGCACGCTCCTGCAGGTGGTCACCGAGGCCATCGGCATCGTGAAGGCCCAGGATGAAGCGAAGGACTCCGCCACTGGGATGTGGCACTCGCAGGTCAGGGACCTAGATGTGGCAGCATTCCTGAACAGGCACCCTCAGATGCTCTGCATCCAGAGGAAGCGATTCGCCTGCGATTGTTGCCGTAGCTGTCCTGCCAGTGGTTGAACACTCCGTCCGCGTAATTATTCATGTGGACGGCATCCTGCTTGTTGTCCGGGACGATGAATCCCTGGAGAGGATACTCGTTGTCGCAGTAGGGGCACCTGACGTACGGGCAGTTCTGGTTCGCCTTCGGGCACGCCTTGCAGGCGACGGCCCTAGACTGGAACAGACTGAACTCGTGACCGCAGTTAGGGCACAGGAACCTGCGCGCGGCGACCTTGAGGTCCTTGGTGATGCCTGCGGCCCTCTCCTCGGGGGTCAGCCACATGGGGGCCCTGGGGGAGATGGGCGTATTGTACGAGGGGCGCTCGTCGTAGGACATGTCAGAGTCCCTTGGAGGCTGCGACGACGGCTTTCAGCTTGGAATCGTCGCTGCACTGCTCGATGAACGTGCCGGTGACGATGGCATCGGCCCCGGCCTTCCTTATGGCCTCGGCGGCCTCGGGGGTCCTGATGCCTCCGCCGATGATGACGGGGATCTTGACAGCGGCCTTGACGGCTGCGACGATCTCGGTGGGTACGGGCTCGGGAGCTCCGGATCCAGCCTCGAAGTAGACGAAATCCATGCCGAACATCTCGCATGCGATGGCGTAGGCGACGGCCTTCTTGACCTCGTCGCGCTTGACCAGCATTGCCTTGCCGACCTCTCCGACCTTCATCCCGGGCTCGACGATGACATAGCCCATGGAGATGGTCTCGATGCCAAGCTTCCTAATGACGGGGGCGCCGTAGACCTGGTATCCCATGACCATGTTGAGGTCGGCGCTGTTCATCAGGCTCATGAAGAAGATGGAATCGACGTCCGGGGAGAGCTCCGCGGGCCCGCTGGGGAAGTGGATCGTGGGGAGCCCGGACATCTCGCGGATGGCCTTGGCGGTCGCGGACAGGTTCTCTGCGTTGACTCCGGTGGAACCGCCGATCATCACAGCGTCGGAACCGGCCTCCTTCATCTTGAGTGCGATCTTTCCGGCCTCCTCTGCAGACTGCTTGTCGGGATCGAGGAGGGACATGTGGATCGTGCCTTTCGCAATCCTGTCCATGAGATACTGGTGAACGTTCATCGTCATCACGCTCGGCCTTCGCCTTATGTGCGCACTTATGCGCGCTCCTTATTAAACATTCGCGCTCGCTCGAGCGCGCGGAACACGTGATAATGCCGCGAAAGCGAGCCGTGGACCCTCTGAAGGTACATCCCCTCGAGCTCCATGGTGGGGAACTCCATGGCGAACGGCAGCACGACGCCCGCACGGCATCCGGGTTTGAGGGACCTCGGGAAGGCATCCCCCGCGCGGCGGTAGATCTCGGCGATCTCCTCCCCTCCGGTCTTGGTGGACCGGCCGTAGGGCGGGTCGGTGCAGATGGCATCCACATCATGGAACCTGTCACCGATGTCGCCGATGTCGAGGACATCGAAATCGTGAAGTGCCAGACCATAGAAGTCCATGTTCTCGCGGCACCCTATGACCATCTCCTCGTCGAAGTCAGAGGCCATGGCCTTCATGCCCATCTCGGCCGCCTCGATCACGATGCCCCCGGTGCCGCAGAACGGGTCCAGGACGGTCCCGCCGCGCTTCACCCCGGTGAGATTGATGAGCGCCCTGGCATACTTCGGATGCAGGGAGATCGGAGAGAAGAAGGGCCTCTCGCCAACCTTGCGCTTCTCCAGGAGGTCGGTCTCCGTGACGTGCTCCTCGATGTAGACGTGGGCCCGGTCGCACATCTGGAGCCTCACAACTGTGTCCGGCTCCTTCAGATTGACATCGTTGTGGACAGAGAGCACCCCTCCGATGCGGCGGATTAGCCCCTGGGAGTCCACATCCTTCATCATACCCTTGTAGCGCTTGGCGCGGATGGCGAATGTTCCAGGCGGGAGCTCAGCGTTCTCGAGGCCCGAGAGGTCGTCCGGGTCGTAGGCACCGAGGTAGCGGCCGCAAGAATGGGTCATTGCGAGCCTTTCGGCCACCCCGGGGAAGAACTGCGAATCGAACGATGCTATCAGATAGCCCGGCCCCTCGGCGACGATCTCGTACTGGTCGGCCTCGGCTCTGAGGCAGCCTGCGATCTCGGCGGGCGGCATGTCCTTGGACTCGCCCGAGAGCTCGAAGAAATATTGGGGGGCCACGCCCCCCTTATTGCGGTTCAGTCCTTAATACCATCTTCCGTGACCATGAAGACGGCCTCGCCCTCCGGCAGGTTGGGCGAATCGATGAGCCTGGCGATCCTCTTCCCGGCCTTCCCCTTCCTCAGGTAGATCCTGAAGGTAGCGGTGTGTCCGACGATGTGCCCTCCTATGGGGCGGGTGGGGTCGCCGAAGAACGCGTCGGGCTTGGCCGCGACCTGGTTGGTAACGGCGATGACCGCGTTGTTGACCGTTGCGAAGTTCAGCAGGTCGTGCATGTGGCGGTTGAGGATCTGCTGCCTCTCCGCCAGCGCGCCCCTTCCGACGTACTCCGCCCTGAAGTGCGATGTCAGAGAGTCCACGATCAACAGCCTGACCTTCGTGGTCTGGGCGAGCTCCATGGCCTTGTCGACCAGCAGCACCTGGTGCTGGGAGTTGAAGGCCCTGGCGACGTGGATCCTCTTCAGGGTCTCGTCCGGGTCGACGCCCAGGTAATTGGCCATCTGGATGATCCTCTCGGGCCTGAACGTGTTCTCTGTGTCTATTATGATGACGTCGGAGTCGAGGCCTCCCCTCTCCTCCGGCAGCGTGGCGTTGACCGCGAGCTGGAAGCAGACCTGGGTCTTGCAGCTCCCGAACTCACCGAACAGCTCGACGATGGACTGGCTCTCCAGCCCTCCGGCGAGCAGCTCGTCGAACGCCTTGGATCCGGTCGTCAGCTTGGTGACGGCCTTCCTCCTCTCAAGGATATCTTCTCCCGTCTCGAAACCGCCAATGTCTGCGCAAAGCTTGGCACCCTCGATGATGTCCATTGCCTTCTTCTCACCGATCTCGCATGTCTCTGCGAGCTCTTTCGGGGAAGCGACTGCAATGGCCATCAACTCGTTGTATCCTGCTTCACGGAGCTTTTCTGCTATGGCTGGTCCTACTCCTGGTATGTCTTCTAGGGTTTTGGTGACCATTGGGATTCCTCCGTATCGCTCAACTACGACAGGGTATTTAACCCAAAGCGGGGGGTGCCCGAAAGTGGATTTTCGGCCCTGCCGTAGCGGCAAACGGCCGTTCGCGATTCAGAGTATTTAAAGAATATACCGTGCGGTCACACAATGCATCGGAGCCCGAATATGGGCCCCTCCGCCGGGATGAAGATGGTGACCTCGGAGCCCTGTGCCAGCTCCAAATCCACCATCTCGTACTCCGCCTCCTCCCCTGAGGCTTCCTCTGCATCGGCGCGTTTCAGCGTACCGCGCGCCAATGTTCCCATCAGAGACATGATGGATTACGTATCGGGCTCGACTGATTTATACTTGACCGCTCGACCTTTTTTTCCACTGGAGCAATGATGCCCCCGTACCCAGCCAGCGGCACGGTCGCAGGTTCTATCCATCCAGCCCGGCCCGCTCCCCCAGGCACTCCTCGCAGCCCATCAAATCCATTATCTATGCGCGCGCGATAGGGTATTGTAATGACAGTAATCGAAATCAGAATCGAACTCAAAAAGGGCGTCGCCGACCCCGAGGGGAAGAACACCAAGAAGACCCTCGAGGCCCTCGGATTCGAGGGGCTCGGCGAGGTCAGGTCCGTCAAGCTGTTCGAGGTCGAGACCTCCCTGCCCGCCGACGAGGCCGTCAAGGCCGGAGAGGAGATGTGCAGGAAGCTCCTCGCCAACCCCGTGATCCAGAACTTCAAGGTCACCGTGAGATGATCCCATGGCCGACCTGATGAAGAAGCGCGACGTGCCGTTCCCCCTCTACGAGGTGGGGCTGCTCGCCGCCACGGACGACGAGCTCATGCAGGTCTCCCGCGACATGAGCCTGAGCCTGTCGCTGGACGAGATGAAGGTCATCCGCGACTACTTCAAGAAGGAGGGCAGGGACCCCACAGACGTGGAGCTCCAGTCCCTTGGCCAGGCATGGAGCGAGCACTGCTGCTACAAGAGCTCCAAGCCCATCCTGAAGGAGTTCGTCTTCGGGATCGACCGCGACGACGTCCTCTCGAGGGGGGACGCGGGCGTCATGGTCTTCGACGACGACTACGGGTACGCGCTGAGGATCGAGAGCCACAACCACCCATCCGCCATCGAGCCCTACGGCGGGGCCGCGACCGGCATCGGCGGCATCCTGAGGGACGTCGTCTGCATGGGCGCGCAGCCCATAGGACTGGCCGACCCCCTGTGCTTCGGGCCCATCGACCGCAAGGGCGAGCTGCCCCCGGGCATAAAGCACCCCAGGTACCTGGTGAACGGAGTGGTCTCCGGGATCAGGGACTACGGGAACCGCGTTGGGATCCCCACGATCACCGGCGGGTTCTTCTTCGACGAGAAGTACACCGGGAACTGCCTGGTCAACGTGGCCTGCCTCGGTATCGTCAAGAGGAAGGACCTCGCCAAGAACTACGCCGGGGGCCCCGGGGAGGTCATGATCCTCATCGGCGGCCGCACCGGCCGCGATGGGATACACGGCGTGAACTTCGCATCCGCAGACCTCACCGCGACATCCGACGAGGACTCCAGGGGAGCCGTCCAGCTGGGGGACCCCATCACGAAGGAGCCCGTCATGCACGCATGCTTCGAGGTCAACGAGAAGCACCTCATCACCGGGATGAAGGACCTGGGCGGCGGCGGCCTTAGCTGCGTCATCGGCGAGATGGCGCTGGATGCCGGCTGCGGAGCGGACGTGGACCTGGAGAAGGTCCCGCTCAAGGAGCCCGGCCTCGCGCCCTGGGAGATATGGGTGTCCGAGTCGCAGGAGCGCATGATGTGCACCTGCAAGCCCGAGAACGTGGACGCCGTGCTGGAGATATTCGACATGTGGGACGTCCTGGCTGTGCCCGTCGCGAAGACGACGGACCTGAAGCGCACCCGCCTGTTCTGGGACGGCGAGCCCATCTTCGACATGGACCTGGAGTTCCTCACCGGGGGCCCGGTCTACAACAGGCCCTACTCCATGCCCATCGTGTCCTCCAAGGAGAGGGAGGAGTTCCCCGAGCTGCCCTCCGACAGGGAGGTCATCCTCGCGCTCCTGTCCGACCTGAACGTCGCCTCCAAGGAGTGGGCGATCAGGCAGTACGACCACGAGGTCAGGGCGTCCACCGCCATCCACCCCATGGTCGGGGAGATGAACGAGACCGGCCCGGGCGACGCATCCGTGCTGATCCCCGTCCCTGGCAGCGTCAGGGGGCTCGCAGCGGCCATCGGATGCAACCCCTGGTTCACCGAGGCCGACCCCTACAAGGGCGGGATGGCCTGCATCGACGAGACCTGCAGGAACCTAGTCGCCGTGGGCGCCAGGCCCAACGCGTTCACCGACTGCCTGAACTTCGGCAACCCCGAGAAGCCCGAGAGGCTGGGCGAGTTCAGGGAGGCCGTCAGGGGCCTCGGCGAGATCGCCAGGGAGCTCGACATCCCCATACCCTCCGGCAACGTTAGCCTGTACAACGAGGCCCCCGGCGGGCACCACATCCTGCCCACCCCGATGATACTCGGATGCGGGATCATACCCGACGTGAGGAAGGCCGTCACCGCGGACTTCAAGAAATCCGGCAGCTGCATCTTCCTCATCGGAAGGACGAGGGACGAGATGGGCGCATCCCTGCTGTTCCGCAAGTTCGGCGGCAAGGAGGGAGCGGTCCCCGCCGTGGACATCCCCGCGCTCAAGAGGATCACCGACGAGCTCCTGTCCGCAATGGACGAGGGCATCGTCCTGAGCTGCCACGACTGCTCCGACGGCGGCATAGCCGTCGCCGTAGCCGAGATGTGCATATCGGGCCAGGTCGGGGCGGAGATCGACATGTCGGGCATCGACCTGCCCCTGCAGAGGGCGCTGTACTCCGAGAGCTGCACCCGCTGGATCGCGGAGGTCGACGGCAAGGACGTCACCAGGTTCACCGAGATCATGGGCGGCGACGCGACCCTCCTGGGCATCACCAAGGGCGCCGGCCTGCACATAAAGGACAACGGGACCAGGATCCCGCTGGAGGAGATGAGGGCCGCCTGGAACGACCCCATATGGAACATCATGGGAGGTGGGAAGCAATGAAGCCCCAGGACGCCAAGGTATGCGTCATAAGGATAGAGGGAACGAACTGCGAGGACGAGATGGCCAACGCCTTCTCCATGCTCGGAGCCCAGGCGGAGAAGGTCCACCTGAAGCAGCTCACCGGCCAGGCCCCCGCGGCCCTCCGCAGGAGCCTCGAGGACTACGACATCCTCGCCTTCCCCGGCGGATTCTCCGCGGGCGACTACGTCCGCGCGGGCGCAATATTCGCAGCCAGGATAAGGGCCGCCATCGGAGGGGACGTAAAGAGGTTCGTGGAGTCCGGCAAGCCGGTCATCGGCGTGTGCAACGGGTTCCAGATCCTGGTGGAGCTCGGGCTGCTCCCCGCGATGGAGCAGACCATGACCGATGCCCCCACCGCCGCCCTCTACAACAACGACTCCGGGAGGTTCGAGTGCCGCCCCACCGTCCTCAGGAACGACAACCGCGGCAAGTGCCTGTTCACCTCGGAGATCCCCTCCAAGGCGCTGCTGTCCATCCCCTCCGCCCACGCCGAGGGGAAGCTGCTCAGCAACGACCCGGACTTCGTCCAGAAGCTGGAGGACAACGACCAGGTCGTGTTCAGGTACGTCTGCCCCGACGGCTCCGATGCCGTCTACCCATGGAACCCCAACGGGTCCCCCTCGGACATCGCCGGCATATGCAACCCCGCCGGGAACGTTCTGGGCATGATGCCCCATCCCGAGAGGGTCATGACGAGGTTCACCCACGCGGACTGGACGAGAGGCTACTCCAGCGAGATCGGGGACGGCAGGGCCATCTTCGAGTCCGCGATGAAGTACCTGGAAAAACTCTGAAGAAACGGTTTCCCCGGGCGGGCGCATCGCCCGCTCGGGAGTTTATCCTGACATCGATTTTGTCGCCGTCGTTGAGGCTCAGCGTCCTCCTCAGATGGTATGGGCAGATGACCTCGAGGGTGTCCACGTAATGGGACCTCTCCGGTACCACGATGGCGCACTCCATGTTGCGGATCTTGGCCCTGTAGGCGATGACGTTCCCGAAGCTGCGGCCCTCGCTCGAGAACCCGTTGATGACGATGCCCGACGATTTGCCGATGAAGTCCAGCTTGCCGACGTCCTCCACGTCAACCTTGACGTTCAGGGTGCCCTCGAAGGGTGTGAACCCGAGCTTGTTCTGGAACTGGACCATGTAGCCGTTCTGGCAGATGTAATAGCCGCCCTCGCCCATCCCGGATGCGACCGTCCCGTGGATGGTCATGTGGTCAGAGGTCTCGAAGATGATGCGGTATTCGTTGTACTCTTTCTTGAGCTCATCGATGCCCCTGGGGGTCAGCTTGATGCGCTGCCTTCTAGCTCCGAGATCGCGGACGATGAGCTTCTCGTCCAGCAGCTCGAGGATGCGTTTGGAGGCGGACTGCTGACTCATCTCAAGGGCATCGCCCAGCTCGCGGCTGGATATGGCGACGTAATCATCCACCGCACCCATGAGCGCCAACTTCCTCAACGCGAATGAGTACTTCTCATCCATACTCAACAATTCTGTATTTTAAGATTTAAACTTTTTGAATCTTTATTATACTCTATATGGCACTTCCCTAAATAATTGTTGAAAAAAACGACTTTCAACCATGATATAGGTAGAGTGGATGCTGGAACCTGTCAAGAATTAAATACAAGAATGTAGGGGCCGTAGCCCCTGTTAGTGTTTCAGACTTTCCTGTTGCCGTCGACCCAGCCGGCGACGGTGGGACAGGCTGCGCAGAGCAGGCAGACGGCTCCGACGATGAGGAGGATGATGGTCTGCCAGATCTCGAACGCCCCGTAAATCTGGGCGATGATTGTGAACGCGATGGCCAGGGCCGAGAGGACCGGCATCGTGGATCCCTGCACAGGACTGTATTTCATGAAGGTACCCGCTGCGGCGAAGAACGCCATGGCGACGAGCATGTCGAGCCCGACGGCGTAGATCGAATCGGAGGACCCATCCCAGTTGTAGGCCATGATGGCCAGAGCGATGATGGCTCCGATGAAACCGGCGGCAGCGCCGACCTTCATTTTCTGAGGCATTGCACCCATGTTAACCAACCCTTGTACTCACTTGCCTTTTTTAACACTTGCCCAGGCCGACCTTGATGCAGTCGATGACGAACCAGGCGAGGATGCAGATGACGGATATGACCTCCCATCCGGCGCAGGACAGTATGAAGTAGGATGCGAATGCGATCACGACGAGCCCGCCCGCGGTGGCGGCGAAGAGGCTGTTCCCGATCTTGTAGTCCCCGATGGCACCGATGACGATGCCGAGGATCGCGCAGATGAAGAACAGACAGGCGATGAACTTGTGGATGTCTCCGACGTCCTTGTTGAAGACGCCGATGAGGGCCAGGAAAATCCCTGCCATGCAGATGAATACGCCTGCCGCAGCGATGGCGGACTTGCCGTTCCAGGCCTTTCCAATGCCGAAGAGAGCCATGACGGCTCCGGTTATTATGCAGCCGATGGTGATCGCAACCTTCGCGGTCTCGGACTCGGAGATGCCGAGATCGGAGATGGTATTATCCCCGAAGGTCCAGGAGGGGTCCGCGAATACCGCGATCATCCAGAGAACGCAGAACGCGAAGGCTCCGATGATGCCTGCGGCGGCGACCACAGACTGGCTGCCTTTATTATCAGTCATGGTCCCGCCAATGACTTACTATTTTAATTAGATTGTCCATAGAGAGGGTCTGGGAGAGGCGTATGAAGAACATTTTCTTCGTGGGTACCGCGGGAAGCGGCAAAAGCACCCTCGTGGGCGCGTACAAGCAGTGGCTGGACGATGCGGGCGTAGATTGCATCGCCGTGAACATGGATCCCGGGGCGGAGACCCTGCCCTACGAGCCCGACATCGACATAAGGGAATGGATCAACCTGGCCGAGGTCATGGAGGAGTACTCCCTCGGCCCGAACGGCGCCCAGATTGTGGCCGCCGACCTCATGGCGGTCAACATCAGGAAGATGATCGAGGTGCTCTCCACGTACGTCACCGACTACGTCCTGGTGGACACCCCTGGGCAGCTTGAGCTCTTCGCCTTCAGGGAGTCCTCGAACCTGACCGTCAACGCGTTCGGGAAGGAGGATTCCATGCTGGCATACCTCTCTGACCCGTCCCTCTGCAGGACCCCCAACGGGTTCATCTCCGCCATGACCCTGGGTGCGCTGGTTCAGTTCAGGCTCCAGATCCCCATGATCAACCTGCTCTCCAAGTGCGACACGCTGACCGAGGACGACCAGCAGAGGATGCTCGACTGGTACTCCCAGTCCGACGCCCTGTACGGCGACCTCCTGGACGCCGATTCCGACCCCCAGTCCGTGGTGGGCATAGAGCTGTTCAAGGCCATGGAGAACATGGGCGTGTTCGGCGGCATCAGGGCCGTCTCCGCAGAGGCCTGGATGGGCCTGGAGGACATCTACGCCGCATCGCAGCTCACGTTCTTCGGCGGAGAGGACAACGAGAGGGAATGACCCCTCTGACACATATAGAATGAAGCGGAGGGGCCATGCCCCTCCTTTGATTGTTTTACCGTCCGGTCATCCAAACATCGTGGCCGGAGCGGGGGTCGTCTTGTTGCGTCCCGCCTCCTCGACCTTCTTATTGGCGTTGACGAAGTCGTCCATGGTGACCGTGTCACGGCCGTCGCGGATGGCCAACATTCCGGCCTCGGTGCAGACACTCTTGATGATGGCTCCGGATGCGCCCTCCGTCATCGCGGCGAGCTTTTCCGCTGTGACGCTATCGTCGATGCTCATATGGGCGATGTGGATGCTGAAGATCTGGGCCCTGCCGTCCTTGTCGGGGAGGCCGACCTCGATGATCCTGTCGAACCTGCCGGGCCTGAGGAGCGCGTCGTCCAGGATGTCGGGCCTGTTGGTGGCGCCGATGATCTTGACGTCGCTGGTGGGGGTGAACCCATCCAGCTCGCTCAGGAGCTGCATCAGGGTCCTCTGGACCTCCCTGTCGCCGGATGTGGTCACGTCGAGCCTCTTGGCACCGACGGAGTCCAGCTCGTCGATGAATATGATGCTGGGGGCCTTCTCCTTGGCCATCTGGAACAGCTCGCGGACGAGCCTGGCTCCCTCTCCTATGTACTTCTGGACGAGCTCGGAGCCGACCATCCTGATGAACGTCGCCTGGGTGGCGTTGGCCACTGCCTTGGCCATCAGGGTCTTGCCGGTGCCCGGTGGACCGACCAGGAGCACTCCCTTCGGGGGCTCGATTCCGACCTTAGCGTAGAGCTCGGGCCTGAGCAGCGGGTCCTCTACGGCCTCGCGGAGCTCGAGCATCTGGTCCTTCAGGCCACCGATGTCGTCGTACGTGATGTCGGGCTTGTCGACGATCTCCGCTCCGGAGACCACGACGTCCACGGGAGTGGGCAGGACATCCATGATGGATAGGGTCTGCTTGTTGAGGGAGACCCTGGCCCCGGGGATGAGGTCCTCCATGGGCACGTACTCGGACACGGAGACCAGGAAATCGGGTCCCGTGGAGCTCTTGACGACGACGCGGCTATTGGGAAGGACATCGCGGACTGAGGCGATTATGAGCGGCGGGCTCTTCAGCCTCTCCAGCTCGTTCCTCATCCTGGTGATGTCCTTCTTCAGCCTGAAAACCTCGCTCTCGGAGTACTTCTTCTCGACCTCCGCGTTCTGGAGGTCCTCCATGAGCTTCACGTTCCTCTCCTCGAGGCTGACGATCTTGGCTTTCAGTTCCGAGACTTCCTCGGCCATGGTACTGTCGACGGCCATAACGTGGGGATGATAGGTCTTTTATATAAATCGTTCGCGCGTAACCTCGGCGCGCATGCTGGCGCGTGGTTGCGTATTTATACGTGCACAAACTTGGGTGGATTCATGTTGTGCGAGATGTGCGGAAAGGACGTGCCCTCCACCAGGACGGTCATCGTCGAGGGATCTAGGCTGAACGTGTGCCCCAACTGTGCCAGGTTCGGCGAGGACTACCGCGCCCAGTCCTCCGGCGGCGCCCCAGTGACCCACACGGTCATCGAGGAGAGGCTGGAGAGGCGCGAGAAGAGGATGAAATCCAAGGACATCTACGCAGGCTCCTCCACCGTCGAGCTCATCGACGACTACGGCGGCGCCATCAGGGACGCCCGCACCGCCAAGGGCATGGACCAGAAGCAGTTCGCCGAATCCATCCAGGAGAGGCAGGGCACCATCGCCAAGATCGAGTCCAACAACCTCGTGCCCGACGAGAAGCTCATCAAGAAGATCGAGAAGGCCCTCGGAATCAAGCTGACCGAGGTCGTCCAGGGCGGCGGCAAGGTCGGCGGCGGGAACGGCAACGACAGGATGACCCTGGGCAATTTCATCAGGAAGGAGCGATCAGGATCGAGTTGTACACATCGTCCACGTAGGACGATGCCTCGATCCCGTTGTCCCTCAGGACTATCAGGGCAGCCGCGGCTATGTCGATGTTCAGGTCGCGCGATATCCTGTTGGATCCCTGCACGAAGTCCTTGCGCTCCATCCCAGCGGAGACGGCCGCATCCATCAGGACATGGAACATGTCGGCGGGCGCCTCCTTCTTCGCAGGGGCGGGCGCCGGAACGGGCTCCTCGAGGATCGTCGGAGCGGGGCGGTACGCCATGGGGACGTCCATCCCGCTGAGGTCCGAGGCAGGCCTCACGTACCCGTCGCGCTGCTCCAGGACACCGGCCTTGACCATGAGTGCCAGCAGGCGTTTTGCATCGGAGGGCGGCATCCACTTGAGCTCCAGGGAGATGCCCATGACGAAGCCGTCCGCTGTCGTGACGTCCTTGCCTGTGGCGCGGAAGAAGGCCGCTGCGCATTCCCTGAGCTTCTCGGACATACGGGGCCCATGCTCCCACGGATAGAAAAACATGGCGGATTAACACCGTTATCCCTCGCGCGCGCGTTTGTTGAGGTTTTAACTAACAGACAAAATAAGGTAGGGCGGGAAATGTTTATTAATAAGGTGAGGTTAGCGGGAACCCATTGGAACGGTGACTCATATGAAGTACACTAGGTTTGAGAAAGCTAGGATCATCGGATCCAGGGCACTGCAGATCTCCTACGGAGCCCCTGTCCTGGTAGATTATCCTGAGGACATGCTCGACCCGATCGACATCGCCGAGCTGGAGTTCGCACAGGACCTCGTCCCGATCACCGTCGTCAAGAACTGAGAGGAATCACAATGGCAGAAGAAGAATTTGAAACGACCATAGGCGCAGACCTGCTCGTCGCCGAGGACATCTACCTCACCTCCGGTGTCCACATCGGAACCCAGCAGAAATCCGCCGACATGAAGGACTTCATCTACAAGGTCAGGCAGGACGGACTGTACGTCCTGGACGTCAAGAAGACCGACGAGAGGATCAGGGCCGCCGCCGCGTTCCTCGCCCGCTACGACCCCAAGAGGGTCCTCGTCGTCTCCGCCAGGCAGTACGGCCAGAAGCCCGCCAGGGAGTTCTCCAAGGCTATCGGCGCCCCCGCGTTCGCCGGCCGTTTCGTCCCCGGTACCCTCACCAACCCCGCGAACCCCGTGTTCATCGAGCCCGAGGTCCTGGTCGTCACCGACCCCTCCGCGGACAAGCAGGCCCTCAACGAGGCCCTGAACCTGGGAATCCCGATCGTCGCCATGTGCGATGCCAACAACGAGACCCGCAACGTCGACCTCGTCATCCCCACCAACAACAAGGGAAGGCGCGCGCTCGCCTGCGTCTACTGGCTCCTGTCCAGGGAAGTCCTCGTCGCCCGCGGCGACCTGAAGGACCCCGCCGACTTCTCCATGGAGATCGAGGACTTCGAGGCCAAGCTGATCTGATATCGGCAAAAACTAGACATTCCACCAAACCCTTTCCCCTCCCATGCGCCAACCAGCCGTCGCAGGCCGCTTCTATCCGCGCGGGAGGGACGAACTCATCGAATGCATCGACTGGTGCTTCACCCACCCACTGGGCCCGGGATCCCCCGGATTCTGCTCCGGGGCCAAGGGAATCAGGGCCGCGATGGCGCCCCATGCCGGGTACGTCTGCTCGGGGATGACGGCCGCCAGGACGTACAAGGCGCTGGCCGAGGACGGAGGGCACGACGTGTACGTCGTAATCGGGCCGGACCACTACGGCACCGTCGACTCCGTGGCGATGTGCTCGGATGATTTCCTCACCCCCCTGGGCGTGTGCGAGGTGGACAAAGAGCTCGTAGAGGCGCTCAAGGGCATCGTCCCGGACATACCCAGGGCCCACTCCCCGGAGCACTCCGTGGAGGTGCAGGTCCCGTTCATTCAGACCATCGACCCCGATGCCCGCATCCTGCCTATCATAATGGGCCGCCAGGACCCCGATATGGCCGAGGCCCTGTCGTCTGTCCTGTCGGACGCCTGCAGGGGCCTGGACGCCGTCGTGATTGCATCCACCGACATGTCCCATTACGTCCCCAAGAGCAAGGCGGAGAGGGATGACGGCGACGTCATGGACCGCGTAAGGGAGATGGACGTCGAGGGCATGTACAGGACCGTCATGGGCAGGAGGATCACCATGTGCGGATACGGGCCGACGGCCGTGGCCATGATGTTCGCCGAGGGGTGCTCCTGCGACTATCTGGGCCATACCGACTCCTACGATGCGCTGGGCCTCGACCCCGATGCCGTCGTCGGATATGCCTCGGCGGTGTTCAGGAAGGATTGAGAGAACCCCGGGGCCTCCCCCGGGTAATTGGTTTCAGATGAGCTTCAGGTACCTGAGGTTCGGCTCGTAGATGAGTCCGTTGTCCATCAGGGAGTTCGTGATCTCCTCGAGCTCGATGCTCCCGATGCCCTCGTCCTCCGCGCGCCTCTCCAGGACGTCCCTGGGCGCGCCCTTGCCGTCCTCGTCGAGCTCGCCGATGAGCCTCAGGACGAGGTCCTCCATCTCGGCGTGGTTGCCCTTATCGGCGCTGCCGGGGCCGGACTCCATCTCAATCTCATCGGGTCCGTCCACTCCCTCGGCGAATCCGAAGTCGACGTTCCTGTCGGGAAGCAGCGCCCTGCACGCGGCCTGGATGACCTTGAGGTATACCGAAGAGTCGGGCATGGAATCATAGCTGTCCAGGGCGTAGAGCACGCCCTCCGCCTCGGCCTCAGTGAGGCCCTCGGCCACGAGGTCCTGGACCTTCGCGTCCTCCGAGGATGCGGCCAGCTTGACGTTCTTGAGCCTCCTCCAGGTGGATTTGGCGACCTCGAGCATCCACTCCTTGCGGGCGGCCTCGTCGATCTTGATGATGTGCTCCGGTCTGACGGAGACGAACACCCTGCCGTCATCGGCCGTGTACGCTCTGACCCTGCCGACCGCCGCGACGAAGCACGGGGCCTCCAGGTCCGCCATGGCGGCGGACGCCTCGGGCTGATAGTGCCCGACGTTCACGAAGAAGTTGCCTCCGAGGCCGTCCTCGACCCTGGACTTCCACATGGGATCGTCCGCGCCTCCGACGTTCTCCTTCTCGGTCAGAACCCCCGCGATGAGGACCCTGTTCATCTTGGCGCCGAGACGGGACACCACGTAGGACGGTGCCTTCTCCTCCTCTGCCTTGATCTCTATGGTGGATGCGTTCAGCTCCACGGCGGAGACCCTCCATGCCGTCTCCCTCTGCTTGACGGGGGCGTTCATAGGGATCCCTCCACCTCTGCGAGGAGCTTCTCGGCCTCGGCCTCCACGTCCTCCGAGACGATGTCCACGGAATGGACGATCATGTTCGGCCCGAAGTTGTCGGACATGACGTTGCCGGTCATGACGACCCTCTTCATCAGCACCCTGGCGGTCAGGTCCCTGGCGACCACGCCCTCCCCCTGCAGAGAGGCCAGCTGCTCGGCGGCCGACATCTTGACACCGGTGACCTTCTCGGTGTCGGCGCGGTTGATCACGGCCCCGATGGCTCCGGTGCCGTCGTCGACCACGATCTTCATCCTCATATCGTTGATTCCCTCGACGGTCCCGTGCGTGGAGCACGCGCCGTTCATGATGGACCTGTTGCACTGGGGGCACCTCTTGATCAGGCCGCTCCCGGCCCTGACGTCGACGATCATGCCCTGGACCCTGATGTCCAGGCCGCCGCCGATCCTGTTGATCTCCGCGATGGTCCTCTGCGTGCTGGAGTCGCCGACCGCGTCGAAGACCGCATCCACGCGGGTGACCTCGCTCCTGTCGCCGATGTTCAGCTGGGGGATGCTCTTCCACGCCCTGATGTAGGCGTTCTTGACGCAGATGGTCTCGCCCTCCTTCAGCTGGTGGTCGCTCCATGCGGAGTACTGTATCTTGCCGGTGTCATCGGCGATGATGCCGGAGTAGACGGTCCTCGGCTCTCCCTTGACCACTACGTTCCTGACCTCGGT
This sequence comes from Thermoplasmata archaeon, assembly GCA_015063135.1. Lineage (GTDB taxonomy): Archaea > Thermoplasmatota > Thermoplasmata > Methanomassiliicoccales > Methanomethylophilaceae > Methanoprimaticola. Next base: position 32,812 of record SUTA01000007.1, on the reverse strand, counting down.
GGACAGGATCTTCCCGGTCACGGTGACGCTTCCCATGCCCTCCTTGATGCTGCCGATCTTGCACTCGGCCACCGAGGACACGTCGATGGTGCGCTCCGGCACGTTGACTGTGATGCCGCCGGCGCTCTCGACCTTCCCGCGGTTGCCCAGGTTGATCTGGACCTTGTCGTTCCAGAGGCGGCAGTAGCAGTTCCTGAAGCTGTAGGTGGTGCCCTTCTCCAGGACGGTCTCGCCCGGCTCCCAGACGGTGAACGACGCGGTGCCGGTCTCGTCCCCGAGGATTCCGGACAGGATCCTCTTGCTGAGGCCCTTCACGGTGATCTCCTTGGAGTCCACGAAGACGACCTTCGCGATGAGGTCCACGTTCTGCTCCGACCCGTCCAGGTCCTTGATCTTCTTGACCACGGACGAGGCCGTGACGAAGGAGGAGACGACGTCCCCTCCGCCGTACTTGCGGATGATGCCGCGCTTGGCGGACTCTATCCCGGTGTGGTATTCGTTAAGGTACTTGTTCAGCTCAGCCATGAGCTGTTCGTCGTCGATCTTGTCTCCGAGCACCCTTTTCAGTTCCTGTATGTGGGGTGTTAGTTCATCCATTTCCATAGTATCGACCTTGGCCCTCTCGGGCGTTCCGGCCCATTGCGGTACCCGTCCTTAAACCCTCGTTTATGCTCCGTGGACCACGGCGGCGGGGGCGGGAAACAAGTATAAAAGCGCCCGGCGGACGGCCGACAGTCTGGCTGTTACCAACCCCTATGTTTATATCGTGGAAGGCAATAATCGGATATGGTTCCCAAGGGCAAGATCGACGAGATTATCGAAGGGTACGACCTCAAAGACCTCACGATTGCCACGTTATGCTCCCATTCCTCTCTGCAGATATTCCACGGTGCCAGGAAGATGGGTTTCAAGACCCTCGGGCTCACCATATCGCACAGCACGAAGTACTACGACGCATTCCCCCTGGCGAAGCCGGACAAGATCATCAAGTACGCGGACTTCGACGAGATGGAGGAGCGCGTGGGCGAGCTGCTGGACGAGAACGTAATCCTCATCCCCCACGGGTCCTTCGTGGAGTACATGGGCTCCCGCAGGTTCGGGGACTACCCCGTGCCCTCCTACGGCAACCGCGCCGTCCTGGACTGGGAGTCCGACAGGGACCGCCAGAGGCAGTGGATCACCTCCGCCGGCGTGCCGATGCCCAGGCTCATCACCGACGCCAGGGAGATCAGCGAGCCCGTGATGGTCAAGTACAACGGCGCCAAGGGCGGAAACGGCTACTTCATCGCCAGGGACTACCCCGACTTCAAGATGGCCATCGACCCCTCGCAGCCCTACACCATGCAGGAGTACTGCCTGGGGACCAGGTACTACATGCACTTCTTCTACGACCCGCACAAGAAGGACGGCTACCTCTGCGAGCAGGGCGGCTCCCTGGAGATGCTTAGCATCGACAGGAGGGACGAGTCCAACATCGACGAGATGTACAAGCTCGGCTCCATCGAGGAGTCCAAGAGGCACGGCCTCTACCCCTCGTTCGTGGTCACCGGCAACGCCCCCGTGGTCATCAGGGAGTCCCTGCTGCCCAAGGCGTTCGACATGGCCGAGAAGGTCGTCAACAAGTCCTACGAGCTGTTCGGCGGCATGTGGGGCCCGTTCTGCCTCGAGACCGTCGTCAACGACAAGCTCCAGTTCAAGGTGTTCGAGATCTCCACCAGGATCGTGGCGGGGACCAACCCGTTCATCTCCGGCTCCCCCTACGCCGACCTCATCTACCCCGGCCTGAGCACCGGCGGCAGGCTCGCGATGGGCATCAGGGACGCGGCCGCGGGCGGATACCTGAAGGACGTCGTGTCCTGAGCCCGGGGAAACGCTAAATCCCCGCAAGGCATCGCATCGGCGATGATATCACTCGACATCCTTTGCGTCGGCCGCCTCGAGCGCGATGCCGACGGGACCATCCTGGTGGCTGACTCCACGTCCGTCCTCATACGCGCCGGGAACCGCCTGATAGTCGTGGACCCCAGCACCGAGTACATGAGGCCCGCCATCAAGACGTCGTTCAAGCAGATCGGGGTCTTCCCGAAGGACGTCGACACCGTCATCCTGACACACTCCCACCACGACCACGTGGGGAACCTCAACCTGTTCCCCAAGGCCAGGGTGATCATCCACTCCGGCGGGGAGCCCATAGCCCACGCGGAGGAGTTCGACGGGGAGGAATTGAAGGTCTGCGAGGGGGTCAGGATTGTCCACACCCCCGGCCACTGCCCCGAGGAGTGCTCCGTATTCGTCGATGCGGACAGGCATTACGCCATAGCCGGAGACACGATCCCGCTGGAGGACAACTACCGCCAGATGGTCCCGCCGGCTATGAACACTGACAGGGAGCTGGCAGTCGAGAGCCTGAAGAAAGTGTGCGATTACGCGGATGTCATCGTGCCCGGGCACGGGTTCCCGTTCATGACCAGGCGAATTCAAAACAATGGGGGGTGGGGCCCGAGGGCCCCTTGGAAGCGTTTATTCCCCGACCACGGCCTGGATGTACGAGACGTGGACATCCTGTCCCTGGGGGAAGTCGAAGGAGATGACTGCCATCATTCCGGAGGCCGTGTAGTCCAGGTTGGTGACTCCGGAGAAGGAGAACGTCAGGAGGTAGGTGTTCCCGTCGCCGACGTCGATGCTGACCCTCTCCTTTGCCTTGTCGACTCCGACGGTGCCGGAGGAACCGGCGACCTGGACGTAGATCTTGTCGCCGGCCTTCAGAGGATAGGAGGCCACGATTCCGCTCCCATCGATGTTGACGGAGGTCGCCTGGGAGGCTCCCAGTAGAGGTTGTACTTGTCGGGGTGTTTGTTCTGGGTGCCGACGCTCAGATAAGATTCATCGTCGACTTTCCACTGGGCGTACAGCTTGGTGCCGAGCATGACGTTGGCTCCCTCCGAATAGGCGGTGCCGGAACCGTCGGCCTTGGTGTTGTAACCGGTGCAGATGTAGTCCTCGCGGGTGAAGAGGTCGTTCTCCTCGCAGACGGTGCTCGTGCTCTGGTACGTGGTTTCCCCGCCGAGGGTGCCGCCGTTGCCATAGTAGTAGACGTAGTCCTTGGACTTCTCGCCTCCGCCCATGGTTACAGCCGCTGCGGCGATCGCCACAATGGCAACCGCGATGACGGCTATTATTGCTATCGTTTTCTTTTCCATTTCAGTCCCTCCTGGGCCTTCTGACCCGGATTGGCGAGGAATTAGGCTCTTTGGATTATGCTATGCGTATCTGCGCTCGGACGCGCCACCATCCGAGGCAAACCCTTAAAAGCACGTGCTATTACGCGCAGTCACAGACGAGGTGACGCCATGACGAAGAGAGAGCTCCCCGACACCATATTCTACACCTGCCCGGACTGCGACGACGAGACCGAGCACCAGGTCCTAAAGGGCAAGATCGGGAAGTCCACCATCGAGGGCACCTTCAGGTGCAACGAGTGCGGCAAGGTCACCTCCGAGACAATCAGGATCCCGGAGCTCATCGAGGTCCCGGTCGTCTACAGCGACGGCGACGTCTCCGAGACCACCAAGACCACTATCGAGAGCGACGACATCATCATGATCGACGACGAGTTCGAGCTCGACGACGGCAGGCTGGTCTGCGTGACCCATGTTGACACGATCGACGGCAACATCAAGAGGAAGAAGTTCCCCGCGACCATGGTCAAGAAGCTGTGGGTCAAGAAGTTCGACGTCCTCAGCATCAAGGTCTCCGTCAACGACGGCCAGAGGACGTACTCCCTCAGGGTCGAGGCCGAGCCGGACGACGAGTTCGTCTGCGGCACCCAGCTGTCCTTCGAGGACTTCGACTGCCTCATCCACGCCATCAAGACCAAGCACTCGCTGGTCCGCAGGGGCGCCGCCGAGGCCAGGGACATCACCCGCATCTACGGGAAGATCCGCAAGAAGCAGTACAGCATCCTCGACGAGGAGTTCGACGAGTCCGACTACATCCTCGACGATGATGACGACGAGGAGTGACCCTCCATCGGAAACATCAGTCCGATTACATAAGTGCCAGCATACCGTTTCCAGTGGAACCGGATCAAGTGAAAATCGCCAGGTTCGCTCGTCCCCGATGATGAGGTCCAGCACGTCGGCGATGTTCTCCGACCTTACCGTGTGGGTGGCCGCCTCCTCGGTGTAGGGGTCCGTGGGGTTGAACGCTATCGACATCCCGGAGTTCTTGAACATGGGGATGTCCGTGAAGGAGTTGCCGATGGACACCGTCCTCTCCTTGGTGGTGCCGTACTTGGCTATGAAGTCCCTGACGTTGACGCCCTTGTCCTTCAGGTCCACCACCAGCCTCCCCTCGCCGGTCAGGGTCCCGTCGGGGTTGGTCTCCAGCTTGTCAGCCACGTAATCGTCGAATCCGAACTCCCTGGCCAGCATCGCGGCCGCCAGGTCTATGCCCCCGCTGACGATGACGCACCTGATCCCGTTGTCCCTCAGGCAGGCCACGGTCTCCTGGATCCCCCCGATGATCGGCATGTCTCTGAACATCACGGCGATCTCCCTCTCCGTAACGTCCGGCTTCTTGGCTGTCCAGAGGGCGATGTCGCGCCTCATGAACTCCATCTCGTCGATCTCCTGGTTGATGTACGCCTGGTAGGTCGCCTCGTTGTCCACTCCGAAACATTCGTGGATCCAGCACCAAGAGCTCCTCACCCTCGTGAGGACGCCGTCCATGTCGAAGCATACCAGGTCGTAATCGGGCATGCCACCTGCAAAGGGCTGGGCGTAGTTATGGTTTATTATGCCGCTGCCCTTCACCATTGTCATGATCACCATCATCGGCGTCGGGCACGTGTTCAACCTGGCCGAGCCGATATCGTTCATCGTGAAGCACACCTGGCCGGACGCCGTCCTGGTGGAGCTGGACATGGGTCGCTACAACGCCCTGACCAGCCAGGGGGAGAACCCGGGCCCAGCGGGCGCGGAGCAGGGATCCGCCATATTCCGCCAGACGTCCAGATACCAGCAGAGGCTGTCCGAGGAGAACGGCACCACCCTGGGGGCGGAGTTCCTGGCCGCGATAAACACCGGAAAGCTCGAAGGGGCGGAGATCATACCCATCGACACGGATGCCATGAGGGTGCTGGACGAGATGTGGTCCGAGATGTCCCTGGGCGAGAAGATGCGCTACAAATGGTCCGGGGTGTCCGACTCCATCGGGGGCTCCAGGAAGGTCCAGAAGGTCCACAGCGACTTCGCCGCCGACGAGGATGCCTACATCGAGGCCATGAGGAAGAAGTATCCCACTTTGGTCAGGAAGCTCATCGACGAGAGGAACGCCTCCATGGCCGAGCAGATCAACAGGGCGTCCGAGAAGTACAATAACATGGTCGTCGTTGTGGGTGACGCCCACGTAGAGGGCATATGCAGGCTGCTCAAGGACCCAGTCATCCGCAAGATCAGGCTCAGCGACCTGATGGACAAGGAGAGGATGGACAAGGTCCGCCAGATGGTCTGGAACGGGGAGGAGACGAGATGAAGGTCACACTGCTGGCACACACGCCGGACGCGGACAGGATATGCGCCGCGGCGGGGAACTCCTGCTACTCGGACAAGCCGTCATCCGAGATCATAGAAGGCATCGACGCGGAGAAGACGCTGTCCAGGATCGTCGGGATGGGGCACCATTCCGTCATCGAGCACGCCGTGTTCACTTTCAGCGTCGAAGGGGTGTCCAGGGCGCTCACCCACCAGCTCGTGAGGCACAGGGTGGCATCCTACTCCCAGCAGAGCCAGAGGTATGTCTCCATGGAATCCGCATCGTTCGTGACCCCGCCCACCATCGAGGGCAACCCCGAGGCGGAGGAGGTCTTCGACGGCGTCATGGGCGCCGTATGGGAGGCCTACGCGAAGCTGCAGGAGCTTGGGATCCCCAACGAGGACGCCAGGTACCTCCTGCCGAACGCCTGCACTACCAACATCACCATCACCATGAACGCCAGGGAGCTCCTCCACCTCTTCTCTCTGAGGAGCTGCAACCGCGCCCAATGGGAGATCAGGGAGATGTCCGACCAGATGCTTAGGCTCTGCAAGGAGGTTTCCCCGGTGATCTTCAAGGATGCGGGGCCGCCCTGCATGAGGGGCCCCTGCCCCGAAGGCAAGAAGAGCTGCGGGCACCCCAGGCATGACCTCCGAGATCTATCTGGCCGGCGGATGCTTCTGGGGGATGGAGCGCGCCTACCGCCACATCCCCGGCGTGATCGATGTCGAATGCGGGTACGCCAACGGCGACCCGCTCTTCATCCCGGACTACCTGCTGGTATGCTCCGGCAAATTCGGCTACAGGGAGACGATAAAGGTCGTCTACGACCCTGCCACCATATCGCTGGACCGCCTCCTGTGGGCGTTCTTCTTCCTGATAGACGCGACCCAGGAGCGCAGGCAGGGCAACGATGTGGGGGAGCAGTATCAGACCGGGATATACTGGACGGACGAGGCCAGCGGCGAAGCGGTCAGGAGCTACGTGGCCAGGGAGGCCGCCCACTACCCCGAGTTCCACACCGAAACCGGGCCGCTGACATCCTACACCCGCGCCGAGGAGGGGCACCAGAGGTTCCTGGAGAACAACCCCCGCGGATACTGCCACATCCCCGTGCTCAAGATGATAATGCTGGCGGAGCTCCCCAAATACGTCCCCGCGGACCTCGCCGAACTGGAATGGGCGATGGGGAACCCCTATAAGCGCCCGCGACCCATGATAGTTTTAAATAGGGCATCCCCATAAGCGGGATTACTCGGTGAATGAAATGGGAAGAATAAGACCCACCTACATCAAGAGAGTCGCCATCGAGTTGGTCAACAAATATCCTCAGGCGTTCAGCAAGGATTTTGAGAGCAACAAAGAGATGGTCAGCGCTCTGACAGATGTCTCATCGGTGACAATGAGGAACAGGATCGCAGGTTACATCACCCGCTACCTGTCTCACCCTGAGGCCTGATTAAACGCCTTAAACCTTAACCGGTTTCCGCACTTTATGCCCGCGTGGGGTAGCTTGGATATCCTGTGAGATTGCGGATCTTTTGACCCGGGTTCGAATCCCGGCGCGGGCACCATACATCATCCGCTTTGGATTTGCATGGTGCCGCATCGTTGTCGCGTCCCCTATGTTCTTATCCGACCCCACCCATCATCCGACCATGGAGCGCTACATCCTCGTGGACCACACCGCCGACCTCATGGTGAAAGCCTTCGGCGGGGATCTCGCCGAATGCTTCGGCAACGCGGCGTACGCGCTCTTCGACCAGACCGTGGACCTCTCCGGGATCGGAACCCGCGATTCGACCATGATCGAATGCGAAGGCATAGACATGGAAGACCTCCTCTACTCGTTCCTGTCCGAGATGCTGTACATCGAGGACGGGGAGGGGCTCATATTGAAGGAGTTCGACGTGGAGTTCACCGGGGAGCTCTCCCTAAGATGCAGTGCCAGAGGGGAGAGATTGGACCGCTCCAGGCACAGGATAAAATCCGAGATCAAGGCCGTCACCTACCATATGATGGAAATCGATCCCGACACGCCATCGGTCACCGTCCTGTTCGACGTTCGAGCGCCCCGCGCGCGCCTTATCGTATAGAATATTAAGGAGCACCCCCTAAGGGAGGGCGATGCTCAGACTAGGTTGGTTCTCCACCGGGAGGGGCCCCGGGTCCCGCAATCTGCTGAAAGCCGTCATGGACCAGAAGGAGAAGGGCGACCTCGACGTCGAGATCGCTTTCGTGTTCTGCAACTGGGACAACACCGAGGCCGAGAACCCCAAGCGCGAGCAGAGGGCCATATTCTTCGACATGGTCGAAGGTTACGGCATCCCTCTCGTCACCCTCTCGTGGAAGACGTTCATGCCCGGGCTCAGGGTGTCCGACGAGGCCGCCTGGAGGGTCGAGTACGGGAAGGAGCTGAGGAGGCTCACCTCCGCGTACGACTTCGACCTCGGGATACTCGCCGGCTACATGCTCTGGATGGACGACGAGACCTGCGAGGCCTACGACATGCTCAACCTGCACCCCGCCCTTCCCGACGGGCCCAAGGGGACCTGGCAGGAGGTCATCTGGCAGCTCATCTCCGAGAAGGCGGAGAGGCAGGGCGCCATGATGCACATATGCACCGAGGAATGGGACAGGGGCGCGGCGATCACCTACTGCGGCTTCCCCATCCGCGGCGGCGATTACGACAGGCTGTGGGAGGACATGGGGAAGAAGCTGGAGGCCTCCACCCTCGATGAGATCAAGAAGGCCGAGGGCGAGTCCGAGCCGCTGTTCAAGAGGATCCGCGAGGACGGCGCCAAGCGCGAGCTCCCGCTGATAGTCTCCACCATCAGGGCGTTCTCCGAGGGGACCGTCCGCATGGAGGATAAGAAGCTCTATGCGGGGGAGAGGCGGCTGGACGGCCCGTACGACCTCTCCGAGAGCGTTGACCGCGCCCTGGAGGGCCAGCGATGCCGGACGAGTTCGACCCGGTCGCCGAGCTGGGCCTGTTCCCCGAGAAGAACTTCATCTGCAGCTGCAGGGGGTTCATAACCAAGAACAACAGCATGCGCGACCTGTGCGCCAGGTTCATCCGCAACGGGGAGCGCTTCTACGACGCGTTCCGCAGGTACGACGACCTGGTCTGCTACGTGCTGGGCAGGGAGGAGGCCTCCTCCGGCAACCGCGGGAAATGGATAGTCCCGTTCCTGAAGGCCAACGGCGCCACCGACCACTCCCTCATGGAGGCCAGCAGGGCCTCCCTGCAGATCATGCCCGGGGCTGACGCCGCGATGAGGTACGTCTCGCAGCTCATGCCCACGTTCATCGCCACCACGCTCTACGACCACACCATGATGCCCGTGATGGAGGCCCTGGACGCCCCGCTCGTCGGGATGTCCTGCACCGAGATGGAGATGGACACCACCAACCTGGGCCGCACCGAGGCCAGGAGGCTCAGGGAGGTCGCCCAGGAGATAGCATCCCTGAAGGTCCCGAAGACCGAGTACAAGCTCAACGTCCCCATGGAGCTGGACGGCCACGACGTGGAGATCATCCGCACCATCGACAGGATCCTGGAGGAGGAGATCCCCGGGACCGCCTGCCACACGCTGATGGAATCCGTCGGCGCCATGACATCCAACCGCAAGGCATACAACCTGCTTGACATCCGCAGGCAGACCAACATAGACCTGGACTGCACCATGTACATGGGCAGCAGCAGGACCGACTTCCAGTCCATGGACCTGGTGAAGGACAGCGGCGGGCTGTCCGTGGCGTTCAACGGCACGGACTACGCCGTGAGGGGATGCAACATCGCCATCCTGTCCAACGACGCCACCGTCGGGGCGGTGTTCGCCGAGGAGTACTACAACGGCGGAATACAGTCCGCCCTGGACCTGGCGGCCAACTGGGAGAGGAAGTACCTGAAGAACCTCGACTTCTCGGACAGGCACCTCCTGTCCACGATGCTCGCCGCGCACCCCAGGAAGCTACCGGAGGTGTACGTGGTCGACCGCGGCAACGAGGAGGAAGTCGCCGACAGGAGCGACTCCTACCGCAAGAAGCTGCTGGGGCCGCGACATGTTCCGGATAACCTTCCTGGGGACCGGCGGCGGGCGCCACACCACGATATCCCAGGTGCGCTGCACCGGCGGGATGCTCATAGACCACGACGGCGGGCGCATCCACATGGACCCCGGCCCAGGGGCTATGACCCAAATGCACCGCATCCATGCCGACCCCGGGGACACCGACTGCGTCATCGTGTCCCACTGCCACCCCGACCACTACTCCGATTCCCCGTCCGCCATCGAGGGCATGACCCACGGCGGATGGGTGAGGCGCGGGGAGGTCTACGGCTCCCCCACCGTGATGGAGGGCAGGGACGGGCTCGGCCCCTGCATGTCACCCTACCACCTCAGAGTAGCGGAGAGGCACGGGCTGCTAATACCGGGCGAGACCCTCGACATCGGAGGGCTCAAGGTCGAGATCAAGAGAGCGGACCACAGCGACCCCACCAATGTGGGGTTCGTGTTCGACACCCCTGACGGGAAGGTCGCCTACGTCAGCGACACCGCGTACTCCGACGAGATAGCCGACCAGTACATCGGATGCAGGGCAGTGATCCTCCCGATCACCACGCCCTACGGCGAGAGGATCAAGTTCCACATGTGCACCGATGACGCCATGATGTTCCTGGAGAGGGTCAGGCCCGAGGTGGCCGTCTTCATCCACCTGGGCATAGTCATCATCATGAAGGGGCCCGAGAACGAGGCCAGGATGACACAGGAGAGGACCGGGATCAAAACTGTCGCTGGAAGGGACCTGATGGTGATGAACGTTGGGAAGGAGATAACATTCTCCGATGCGCAGACGTTCGACGACGATTGGTTCCCGGACTGGTTCCCCAAGAGCAACCATCCGAAGAAGCGATCGCTCATCCAAGGGCTCGTAGAACCCGGCATAGCCGTTAGACATCGTCGACACGGGCTTCTTATCAGGGGTGCTGATCCACTTCGTTCCGCCGCTTATATACCCCACGGGATGGCTGACGCCCTTCTTGAACTGGAGGCTGTCCACCGCGTAGAACGGGGTGTCGCCGAACTCCAGATCGCTGCCGACTATAGATTCTATTGCCGGAGCGAGACAGAGGTCGCCTTGCACGAACCCGACAGCCTTCAGCTCCTCGTCCGGGATCTCCTCGAACACATCCAAATGGACGCCGGAGAAGGCATGGCCAGGCTTGCCCGCGATGGCGGTCTCGTACCCCAGCTCCAGGTACAGGGCGCAGATCAGCGCCGCGTTGTCGTCGCAGTCCCCGATCATGTGGTAGAGCGTCTCCATGGGTGTGCACCAGTACTCCTCGGCGCCCCATACATAGTAGTCGAACTCCCCGGAATGGCCGGTGACCGTGGGCGGGTACACGATGTTCAGCTGGACGAATGCAGCGACGAAATCGGCGAAACCCTGGCGGTCCGACACGGAACCGCCTATGCGGGAGTATTCCGATGACAGCTGGGATGCTACGGATGAGGTGACATCGCTGAGCACGATGCCGTATGGCAGGAACCTGAAGTCGTAGTGCTCGTGATAGCCGTCGTTCCTCTGCTTGTTGGCGGTGTGCTCCGCCAAGTACTCCAATGCGTCGATGTCGAAACTCACGGACACATCGTGGATGGTGCCGCCCATAGACCATTTCCACCCGATCTCGCGGTGGATCTCGCCCTCGACCGTCACCGGGAACTCCGAGCCGCCCTCCCTGATGGTGTACCTGCCGGGCCCCAGCTCGACGTATGCCCCGCCTTCGTCATAGCCCATGTACACCGTCGGCCTACCATACGTGGGCTCCGCCATGTAGGCATGCAGCTGATCGAAGATGTGCCAAGCGGTGGATCTCCCATCCTCCCTGGACAGCTTCCCGTCCGTCAGGACATAGCCCTCCGGCACGGGGTCCACCGGGAACGGCGGCTCCGGCTCGGGCCCTGGGCTCGGCCCGGGCGGATCGGGGCCCTCCCCTCCGCCCATGGCGAGGGCTATCCCCGCTATGGCAACGGCTCCGACCGCGATGATCGCGATGATGATGAGGGCCTTGGAATTCATGCTGCGGCCTCCACCACGAACAGCTCGTTTATGTCCCTTATCTCTTCGGCGGTGTCCTTGCCGACATATCCCGCCGCGATGCAGAGGTCGTAGGTGGTCTCGCAGATGTACGCCACCGTCCCGTCGGCCTTCAAGCGCTTGCTCGAGAGCACCTGGGCCTTGTAGAGCCTCTCCTGGAAGGACTCCAGGAACACCCCGGACATGGCATGGTCGGGCAGCAGCATCACCGCGGACCTGTACCCTGCGGCGGAGAGCAGGGCGCAGTGCAGGAAAGTCGTGTCCTCGCAATCGCCCATCGACAGTACCAGGGTCTGCAGGGGATATGCCCAGTACTCGCGCTCCCCGTACAGGTAGATGTCCCCGCTGCCCTCGTCGGGATCGGCGACGTACCTGCCGTCGATCTCGGCGACCATGTCAGGATAGTCGATGCAGCACTGGACGAACCCCAGGATGAAATCCGCATAGCCCTGGCCGATGGCCGGCGCACCGTACGCGGACGAGTACGCCCTCTTCAGGGCCTTCTCCAGGCCGGCGATCGCATCGTCCACGACGACGAAGCGGGTGTTGCTCTCGTAATCGCTCATGTGGCGCACGCCGCCGTAGTCCCAATAACCCTCCAGGTCCGATACGGCGTATGAGAAAGTCACGGAGACGTCGGCGGCCTCGCCGGCGACGACGGACTTCCAGGAGAACGTCTTGGACACGGTCCCCTGGACCATGACGGTGGCGGCCCCCTTCTCATCCCCGTCAACGTACAGCACCACGTCGTACCCGCCGGGGGCCAGCGCCAATGTGCTCCCGCGGACCGTATCGTAGCCGCGGACCTCGTACCGCCCAAGCGGTTTCTCCGTCAGGTACGGCCCGTAGAGGTCCTTGCAGCCCCATCTGGTGGAACCGTCCCCGGTGTAGGATATGGAGCCGTCCGAGACCGTCACGTCCCCCATGCCAGCCAGGGAGCCCGTGACAGTGGTGTTCCCGACCGTGACCTCCGGCTCCGGGCCGTCCAGCGCTCCCGAGAGCACCACTGCGCCCAGGATGACGACGGCGACCACGGCGACCATGGAGGCTGCGGCGACCTTCCTGCGCTTCCCCCTCGCCTCGGCCTCCTCGGCCTCGCGCGCCTTGCGCTCCCTCATCGACAGAGGGTACTCCTGCGGGATATCCTCCGGATCGTCGTCCGAGAAATCCGCATCATACATGACATCGTCTACCACATCGTCCTCGTAGGGCTCCTCCGGGAGCGCGGCGCGGGCCCCGCATCCAGGGCAGAATGCCGCCTCGTCGGGGATCTCGCGGCCGCAAATGCGGCAGTACATGGCAGGGATGATGCCTTACGGCATCATAAACCATGCCGTCCGCGTACTGTGGGTTCCCTGGCGAAGGAATCCGCGAACTCCCTGATTATCCCTGGATCCGAGGGGACGGCCACCCTGAAGCGGTCCCTGTCGAGGGCCTCCACGTAGCGCGGCCTCAGATCCACCACGCGGACCACCCTGGGCCCGCTATGGGTCATCGCCACCCTGGCCCATGTGAAGCCGTCCGTGGCGATGCCATGCTCCGGGGGCCCGGCCCTCATCCTGCCTATCACATCGCCGGTGGCGCGGGACAGGGAACGGTTCATGGACACTATGCACATCACCAGCCCCGGCACCCTCCCCTCGGCTATCTCCCCCGCGGTCACGTTGGCATAGCCCAGGCGGACTATCATCGGTGCCACCAGGATCCTCGACGTAGCGTATATGGGGTCCTCCCCGTTCGCGAACCCCTTGTACGAGGGCGCCCAGGCGCCCGAAACGGCCATTCCCGCCCGGCGCTTGCCCATGGCCAGGTCCAGCTGGTGGATGGCACACTCCACCTCGGCCTCCATCTCCGCGTACATCATCATGGGCGGATGGTTCGCCGAGGGGGTACATAAGGCTCACAGGGGGAGGTGCCCGAAAGTGGAAAAGCGCCCGGAATGGGCGCATCGCACCGTGTTTCCGGAGGCTCGGACCGCGATCAGCCTTCCGCCCGAACCTGCGGTAACCGGGGCGATGGCCATGAAAGTCCATCAGGTGATGGGATGCGTGACCGCTTCCGAAGAGATGGATGATAAATGAGTGGTGGGCCCTACCGAGTCCACTTCGACAATAGCCAGATCTTCGTAATTTTTTCTATGAGGGGGCCAATTTCTGGCGATACAATTGTTGTGGGGAACAGCTCAGATGCTACTCTAAACAGTTGTGGGCCCGAATTGTCTTGGCTTCCATCCGTACGACCTCCACCTCAAGCAAAACGGAGGGATACGATGGATACAACAACAGTTGATAATCAGAGATCCGACAATGCAAGGAACACAAAGAGGAACAGGAAGACCAAGGTCAGGAACATAGCCGCCTTCGACAAGGGGAATATCAGAATGTTCTTCAGGTCGGTGGTCCCCTACAACAAGGAGACGGGATGCTACGAGGAGCCTCTCTTAAGACTGGTGACCCTCGTCGATGGGAAGTACGTCAGAGTGCCTCTCGACCCCGGTCTCCTTAAGGAATGGGGAGCCTTCGTCCAGCAGGTCGGTACCGATTTCGAATCCGAATGTCAGAATTGGACAGCTGGCACAACAACCAAGGTCTGAATCGAGATAGAGTCGATAGAGGTATCAAGAAATAAGCAGAGAATCAAGTCAAGCGCTGTTGCCACAAGATCAATATCATCCAGGACAACACGGCGTACCGTGGGGGAACACATAGAATAACAACACCACGACCCCACGAGTGAAAGAGGCGCCGCGATCCATCAATTCTACACAATGCAAAGGCAGCAGGGCATGAGAAAGAAGGGCAACGGCCGATAGGCCGTAGAGGACGCTCCGTCACCGGGTTTCCCGCATCTAGGATGCGCCCAAGGTGAATATCGCCGAAAGGCAGGACAGTGATTACGTGGTTAACGATACAATCATAAAGGAAGCGCAGGAGGCGCTCGGAGTACCTCAACCGGTATCCAGGCCTCCGTTGAGAATACCTGTAACCAAGTTCAGGCACGGGAACATCTTCGTGGGACTGAACATGGTTGCAGACTACGACAAGAAGAAGCAGGACTACAAGGTGCCGAAGCCTAAGATGACATTCATCGTAGGTGACATACACCCGTACCTTCCTGTGGATGCACAGCTGTTCAAGGATCTCGGCAAATCCTTCACCGAGCTCGGAGAATCCATCGAGGATATGGAATTCCCCAAGGAGGAGATGGACATAGAGGAGATCAGAGAGAAGATGAGAGCGCTGGGGTGCAGGTTCAATGATCCTTGAGAAGAAGTGCTGCCTAACCTGCGCCTACTATCCATGTCCGGACAGCAAAGGAAAGCTCTGCGGACACTGCGAGGATTACACCCCTCTGGTCTTCGACAACTGTAACAGCGAACATCGCGACAGCGTGATCATCGAACTCTACGGCCTGGATGCCCTCAGGGACCTTTACGACGAGGACGAGTTCGAAGAGTACTACGGATTACTGGTCAAAGAGAAGGAGACGGCCTTGGAACTCGACCGTCAGGGTCGTCTCGACGACTCGGACAGGAAGCAATTCGAGGAGGTGTTCGGTCCCACCGACTGGCCAAGCAAACGTCTTGCGGATTCCGGGAAGGAGCCCTGACATGGATCTTCAGGAACTGTTGGATCTTGGATACACCGAGGAGATGGATCCGGACGAGCTGGAGCTGAGGATTGCGGAGAGGAACGAGCATCCGGTCATCCAGTATGTGAAGATGTTCCCGTTCGAGGATGCATACTACAATCCGGATGATGTCCCCATCTGCGATATCCCCGAACCGCTGACATGGGTGGCTCCCGGCCACGACCTCCAGCGTCCCAAGAGGCTCCGCTGCGGTCCGGTGAGGATCAAAGGCTCCACGGGAGAGAAGGGCCGTCTCTTCGTCTCCTGCTCAAACTCCAGATTCCATTATCTCAGAGGGAAGAACAACCATTGCTGGTCTCCTAAATGCCCCGTATGCCTGAACGATTCCTGTCTCAGAACGGGAACACGCATCGAGATGAGATACGTGGAATATCGTCTGCTGTGCGAGAAGCAGGGCATCGAACACGGGAACGTCGGGCATTGGATAATCTCCCCTCCCCAGGACCAAATGAGATGGATCATGCAATCTCATGTGTGGTTCAACAGGTTCAGGAGGAGGCTCCAGCAGGATCTCTGCAAAGTGGGATGTCTGGGAGGTAGACTCGTCTTCCATCCCTGGAGGATGAAGGACTGTACCTGGGAGAACGGCCCCCATTTCCATGGAGTGCTCATTGGATTCCTGGACACGAAGGCGTTCCTGGATACCCATCCCGGATGGGTGATCAAGAAGGTGCATTCCAAGGATGAGCTGCAATCCATAAGGCTCACCTTCGCCTATCTTACCACACACGAAGGCATCGGGCTGTACGAGAGGAATCCCACGAGCGACGATTACACTTCGAAGATCCTGAACTACTATCTCCCTGGCCTGAACTCCAACGACGATACCGGACAGAATGGATCGGAGAAGAGGATGTTCAGGTACACCGAGGAGGATCAGGCCGACGAGGTCCTCGGTAAGGGCAGGATGGTAGGGGAGATTGGGAACTTCGACTGGCTGGGCTATGCGATGGAACCGCAGTTCTCGCAGATCAGCGACAATTACTTCGGAGTGTTGGCGAACAACATGATCAAGACCGTTGACAGGGAATCCTACAGGGTCACCAGGACCTGCACGCAATGCGGAGGTACACTGAACGTCTACTCGGGCATATGCGACCAATGCGGAGAAGCGGCTTCGCACATCTTCGAGAACAAGGTCAGGGCATTCGCCCGTGATGCTCCCTACGTGAAAGAGGTCCTCCCCGGACTGAAGGACAGTCTCCGCATCGATGGGTGCACGATGGGAGATCTGACGCCGGATGTGGCCATGATCGTTTCCGACAAGGAGGTCATGGACAACATAGCATCCTCCAGGCCCAAGGATGCGATGGCGGAGTATCAGCGCCACGTCGCTGCAAGGAAGATAGCCTGACATTCCACGGCCCTCGGAGGCTTCTCCGACAAACCCTTTCCAAACGGTTTGCAAACATCTTATGTCGCCCGACGGACGCGTGAGCGTACGGCGCGCACCCGAAGCGAACCTCAGAGAGCGGAGGGTGCGGGCGACAGGGGCCGTGGCGGCGTGGCGCGTTGGGCCGTGGCCCAGCGCCCGCCGACCGGCCATAGGCATCTTCGAATATTTTCTAGCCCACAACTACCATCTTTATGTAAGACTAATGATATCGTATCAATATGAGCAAGTCAGGCGATGCATTCATGAAGCTCGACAAGACCCCCTACGAGGGCGAGTTCGTCGGCATGTGCGAAGGTGTTATCGTAGCACATTCCAAGTCTTTCGATGAGGTCTATGATGCAACCGTCAAAGCTTGCGGCAGCAAATACGTTCCTTTTGTGACCCAGGTACTTCCTGCGGAATGCATGCTTCTGTGATAGAATGACGATGAATTTCAGATACCTTGATTCATCCAGTCCTAACGGGACCGCCAGTAAGCGTCCGTATGTCCTCGTCAGATTCTTCCATAACGACAAAGAATTGGAGCAGTATGCTCTGATCGATAGCGGCGCTGATATGAGCGCTATGGATTACAGGTATGCGACAAAACTAGGTCTCGACCTCACAGGTAAAAGGGTGAAGACATTCGGCGTATCCGGTCCCGTCGAGTCCGTAGTCACCAGGATCCATGTGGAGATCTCCAAGGGTCATGAGCATTACGTCTATGAGATTCCCATCCGCGTCCTTTTCTCAGAAACGGAATTCTTCGCCCCCACTCTGCTGGGCAGACAGGGTTTCTTCGATAAATTCGTCATCACCATCGACGAATCCGAGCAGAAGATCAGGCTGAAGCACAATGGTCAGGAATGAGCCGATCGTCGTTGGGTCGTATCCTGCCATATATGTACCACGCTGAATTCGGTGCATGGGAAGGATGAAGAACGATCATCCTGCGAATAACGCTCACAGAGATGGGTCGAGTAAACCCAATCTGCGATTCCGTAAGAATCATCAAGAGAGGTCGGAACCAGGTGGTGCAATGGTTGGACGTCTCGAATGACACGGTCCCTCGGTGATGAATGGAGCATGTAGGTCGCACTGAGCGTAGTCCTCACGTTTCACCGCAGCCAGGTACCATATTGAGTTCAATCGGATTCATCTGTCGATTCCATTTCGACCGAGTCCGAATATGGAATCCGGAACGACCCTGACTGGACATCGGTCTCTTAAAAGGTCGGTTCAGTGAACGAAAATGGTAGAATTGGAGGATATTCCGTGATGCCCTCTATCGTAGACAATAACTCAAAAAAGGTTCTTGATCTCGTCAGACTTCTCGAGACCGGCAGCATAAGCGGTTCTGGAAACAAGTTTCTCAAGTATCTCGATGGCTTCGTCGACATCCATATCAAGCCCGTTGTCCTCTGCGGATTCGAGCACCTCCATCAGAAGGGTCATGAGATATCCCTTCTTTGTGAGATGGCAGTACTGAGCGAGGTGGCGCGTATCACCTCTCTTCACGGTGATCTCCAGTACTCCCTTCCTTTCCATCTCCTCGATGTATCTGTCGACCGTCTCGTGCGCCGCTATGCTTCCGTACATGTCGGAGATCTTGGACTCGACGTTGCGTTGGATCTCTTTGAGAATGGATGATGTATAACTCTTGTTCGCGAGATTCTCCGACTGTTTCTTCATGAGGTAATGAGCAGTCTCGCACCCTATCATCTATTTCGCATATATATTAGCATTAATGCTAAGGTATTAGCACCATTTAAGTATGACAAATGCTTCTTCATGTACAGCAGACGTAGTCAATGAACGTCCCTCAAGGAGAGGTAGATATGAAAATTTATAGGAGAAAAGAGCAGCAGACGGATGCTGCCGCATCTCGGGGAACGGGCGGTCCGAAGGATCCGCATACCCGTTCATACGGGATCACGAAGAGATCTTCGGCTCCCATCGCTCTTACGGGAACATTGGGCGCGAGTCGCGCGAATAAGCTAGCGAGAGGCATCGGTTCATCCAGTGGTCAGATCAGATCCATGATGTATGCGGCGATTGCAGTTGCGATGGTCTTCGTCGTCTCTTGTTTCGTAGTCACGGGCATGTCCGAAGCGACGGATCCGACGGTCGCGACATTCACTTGGAACGAATCTGAACTAGAGGCAGGATCCACGACGGATCTGGTTATCACGACCACAGCCACAGGGGTGATGCCGAGCTATGTCGCGGATGACGCTGCTTCCGGGACGAAAGCTCCTTGGAATGCTTACAGGAATGTCATAAAAGCCGTCAGAATGGTCGATGACGGAGGCTCGATCACATCCATCACACAGCATGCATTCTACAACATCCCAGGCATGACCCAGATGGATATCTCGCAATCGATCGAAGAAGTAGATGCAGGCTCGTTCGAAGGCTGCACGGCCTTGGAGAGATTCAGCGTCTCCGCCGCCAATGCGAAACTGCTGGACGACAACGGGGTCCTCTATGAGCAGAGCGCCTTCATGCCGACAAAGCTCGTAGCCTTCCCGTCCGCCTACAAGTCGGGCACGGGCTATGCGTCATCCTACACGATGGCCCAGGAGGCGACCGGTATCGCGGCGAACGCCTTCAAGGGCGCCACCCATTTGGCCTCCGTCCAGCTCTCGAGCTCTCTCACGAGCATCGGGGACGAGGCATTCTACGGATGCACTGGCATCACGAGCATATACCTGCCGAAGACCGTCGCCTCCATCGGAGAGGACGCATTCTTCGGAATGACCTCGCTGGAGTCCTTAGACGTCGATCCCAAGAACCAGACATACACCGTGATAAACGGATGTCTGTTCACTGACTGGACCGATGAAAATGAAGTGACATACGAGAACGGGGAACTCCTGTTCAGCCCCATGAATAATCAGGGATATGAATCGAGCCGCGGAAATTTCCATAGACATATCTGGAATGAGACCGGAGCTGACTTAGATGTACCTTTGATGATGCCCATTCCTTTCTGTGTGAGATGCATCCATGATAGAGCGTTCTATAATTCGGTGATCTCAGATGTATATATCTCGGACAATGTGAAGCGCATCGGTGACCAGGCCTTCGAAGGATGTGCATCCCTCACATCCGTCTACATCCCGAGCTCGGTGGAGACCATAGGCAGAGCGGCATTCAAGGACTGCACCAACATGAGCTCTGTCTATATGCCTGCCATAGATCTGACCGAAGGCGAGGAATTCGCTGGGTGCAAGAGCCTAATACTCCTCCAGATAGCAGGGAGGAGCGGGGAGTCGTGCTCGACGATAGAGACCTCACTCCCGTCGGAGTCTTGGAACAACACAACGAGTACGAAATGGATGACCTGGGAAATGGGTAAGTCTGATTGGTCAAATGTGGATCCCAGTACCGACGTCGAGGGAAAGAAGCAGTACAGGGCAGGCTCCCTGGATCTGAACCAGAGCGATTCGGTCCTGAAGTCTGGATGGCTCTACTACCGCCAGGCGGTGGTTAAATCGGACGGTGCCACTAAGTGCAAGATATATGACGTACCGCTCACGGATCCCAGCGGTGCATATATGCACAGGGTAGGCTTCGCTGAAATCAGCGGTCAGATAACAAATTATGATACGGTTGTCATATGCTATACGCTCTCCATCTCGCAAGTCACCTCATATACGCTGGCAGATTCAGACTCAGCATCGAATCTAAACGCCGGGGTCGTGAATACACGCAACGTCATCCTGCCTGAACCAGCGAACGGTCCTTCGGTCACAGGCAAGGTGGCGTGGAGTTTAAGCTCAACCGGACAGTTCGATATACTGAGGTGCGCCTTGATACACGTTCCAAAGAATTCATACCTTAACAAGGATGTCTTTTACGGCCGCGACTCAAACGTAGGTCTGTGTATGCTAAATTCTGACGCTGTCAATGAGCATAGATACTATCAGAATGTAAGATATTTGGAGTTGGAAGGCCGTACCAAGAGTGCGGATGGTCTATATTATAATGCCTCGGGCTACCCTTTGACTTTTCAGCCCAGCCAAAAATACATTGAGATGCTCGATGGTGATGAGGAAAAGGAATCAAGTACACAATTCTTCCGTGATTATGCCACTCCGACTGTCGCTTTCAGTGAATACGGCTATATAACCCAAGGCTGGCACTTGGCTAGGGCATATTCGCCGATTTTGTACTTCCCTTGTTTGAAGCTAAGTTCTAATATAGTATCGTCTTGGACCAATCCTTTGGTTTATGTAGGCGATAATTCGGACTTCAATGGCTATTACTTATGGGATGGAGGGACAGGTTATCAGATCAGATCCGACGCTCTGGTCTTTAATATTGAAGGAATACAAGTATCCCAAGTCTCAGGCAGTACTTACAGGGATGTATATACTGGATCGGTCCCCGGAACCTATTTTGAAAAGGGACAGCTGTACCTTAGGGATGGTATCAATATTGTCGCCCAAGGCGCAGTCAACTCATCTGTCAATTGGTTCGTTATCGGAAATACTCTGTTAATTCACAGCCCTTACAGCGATGTCGAGGATAATATTGCCAAGGGTCGGCAGACCATCATTCCGAATTACGATCCGGTCGCTTCGGATCCGGAACAGAGGACCTTCGCTCCCTGGTACGATTATCTGGTGAACAAGACCGTGAAATACATCATGGTCTGCGAAGGGATCTATCAGGTCGGCGACTATGCTTTCTATACACCCGAGCAGAACGGTATCGTGAATATCACTCTCCCCTCCGGGCTCAGGACTGTTGGCGGATATGCTTTCGCGAATGCCGCACTGGCATATCTCTACGTCCCGAATGATGTCGAGAGATTCCAATCCACATCCGTATCGGGATGCAAATCTTTGGAGAAAATCGGATCAGATGGCACAGGAAGCTACTATGAATACGGCGGATGCCTCTACAAGAAGGATCCGAATACCTCGAGGAGCATGCTGGTAGCGGTTCCCAATGCTAAGGAGGAGATTGTCTTCGACTCGGTATGCGATACGATAGCATCCCATGCCGGCACGGGAGGAAGCATCCGTTCTCTCGAGGTACCCGCTGGGATCACGTCCATTGGCAGCTCGGCATTCGAGGGCTCAAAGATTCAATCGTTGACGATCGACGGCTCTACCGCGCTAGGAGAGTCGGCTTATGGGGAATGTTCCGACCTGGTATATGTCGAACTCAAAAGCAACAGCGAGGCGACCATTTCCTTGGGAACCAAGGCATTGACTGCCACGAGTCCTAATAGCGGTCTTTCGATAAACCTTGGATCGAACATAGCCCTACAGGTCACTGGCACAGATCCCATACCTATGGGAACCTATTACAAGAACGGTTATCAGTATGTGGATGTGACCGCTGACAATATAGAGGAGGTTCTGCAACCCGGACATTCCTACTCCCGCTCATCCGCGGCGCTGAAGGACTGCTCCGATGACGGCAGTGTCAAATTCTACCTCAGCAGATCGTCCGAGAACTTTGTCCTGAACATAATCCAAGTCTCGAGCGAAGGTCATTTCTCGGACTATACCGAAGGCGGGACCCCTTGGTACTCTCTCGGCAGTTCGATCGAGACTCTCAACCTGGACTCCTCTCTGAGCTCGTTGGGAACTTACAGTCTGTCCGGTCTGGCCATAACGACCTGCGACATCCCGACCACCGTCACCCAGCTCAAGGAAGGCCTCTTCAAAGGATCCTCCAGTCTGGCTAACGTGACATTCTCATCCCAGATATCCAGTATCCCGGATCACTGCTTCGACGGGTGCACAGCGCTCGCCAAGGTGAATTCGTCCACCGCCGGCTCGGCCGACCTGACCGGGATCCTGTCGGTCGGTGAGGAAGCATTCAAAGGCTGCTCGACAATAACATCCGCGGACATCAGCGATCTGGCGGACAGGACCACCAGGTCAATAACCTACGGTCTGGGTGCCGGATCGTTCGAGAACACGGGACTCACCAGCATAGAGATTCCCGTGGGTATAGCCGTAATACCGGATAACGCGTTCAAGGGGACATCCCTCACGCAGGTGATCATCCCGGAAAATATCACCGCGATCGGTTCCAACGCATTCACCGACATAACGATATTGGATACGGTGAGCTTCGAGGGCAGCTCTGGTACTGTAAGCATCCAATCCGATTCATTCGACGATCGCACAGATGACGATCATTGGTATCAGAACGGTGTAGATGACCCGAAGGAAAACATCTACCTGTTCGTCACATCAGGAGACGTCCCGAGAGGGAACATATACACCATCGATGCGGCCTGGTACAAATGCGGAGCATCCGCTGCTCCGGAACAGGTCCTGTTCAGATACCTGCCGGCGACCAAGACGGTCTACATCACCGGACAGCAGGATGGTGCGGTCCTCGAGACATACTCGTCATCAGCGAACGACCAATTCGTCACTAAACATACCACCCAATACGACACATTGACGGAAGCACAGAGGGCAGTTATCAGCGGTGTGGAGACTTTGAGAGCATTCATGTTCTACGATAACGATGCGATCTCCGACATCTCCTTCAACGGTACGCAGATAGGGGCGAGCGCATTCAACGGATGCGGAGCCTTGAAGTCATTCGATTTCTCCCAGATAACGGATGTCGGAGCATCGGCCTTCGAGGGAAGCGTCATGGAAGGGGCGATCGACCTCACATCCGCGACAGCGATCGGCACCAACGCGTTCAAGGATACTGGAATAACATCCGTGGACCTCAACGATGCCACCGTCTCCATAGGAGCGGCGCCCTTCAGCGGCGTGGGCGGAACCATCTCCATGAAACTGGAGGGAACTCCCGTCGGAGAGCTGAAAGGATCCGAGTACACACCGATCATGAACAAGGATGTCCTTACGTACTTCCTGTCCCAGAACACCGCCACGTCAGGCGAGTACGGACAGATGATCTGCGATGTCACGGACCTCACATCCACCATAACACCTGCAACAGGCAAGACGCTGTACATGCAGGGATTCCTGGTGGAGAACGATTTCGCACCGGTATTGGCGGCTTCGCCGACAGTGACTCTGGAAGACGATACAGCGGCGACCAAGAGGTACTTCTCCTACGGAGCGGGATCCTGGTCCGCGGGAACATCCTCGAACTACACGGCGTACACCCTCGGAGGTGCCTTCATAGGTCTGGAGGACAGTGTGAAGAGGATCTCCGGATACAAGGGAGACCAGACGACGGTTGCATTCCATATGCCGAAGGCCGTCGTCGCAAGCGAAAGCTCCACCCATGAATACGACGGATCGAAGTTCATACCCATGATTACCGAGGTCAAGGTGAACGGCTATGTCATCGCCGCGACGGACAACTACGTCCTCGACCCATCCGACGGAGTGGGACCGGAACCCGGTACCTATGCACTGTATCTCGTCTCGGTCGTGGATGACACCCTCAAGGTATCCATGACCCTCACCATCACCAAGAACATCACCGTGATCTTCCATGATGCGGGAACATCCGACATCAGGAGGGCCATCACGATGCCCGATGTGCTAACCGTCCCCTTCGGACAGGCGGTCCAGGGCGGGACGTTCATCGGCTGGTACGACATGGCGCAGGACGACCCGGATGCGGAGCATGCGGTGCTCAAATGCAAGGCGATGACCTACTTCCAGCCGGAGGACGACCTGGAGCTCTACGCATGGTACGTGATCTCGCAGACCATAACCATCGACACGATCGGATACCTTGACGGAGAGGTCCACAGCATCGACGACAAGGGAACGTTCACCGTCCCCGACAGCATAGCCTCGGACAAAACGGGATTCATCATCGCTTCTCCGATATCGGGCTATTCCGTCAAATTGGTGCTGCAGAACGCCTATCTGGAGGCATCCGGCGACAGTGTGTACAGATTCACCCCGCTGGGGACCGACTCCGATGGCGACGGCCAGATGGATGACATCACGGTATCCATCTACGTATCGACCATCCTTGACGGCATCGGCGATTTCAGGATCGCCGCACTCACCAACGGCAACCAGGGCGCTCTCGTCGTACTCGAGGCGGCCAGCTCCGGAGGGCTCATCAGTGGAGATGTATCCGTAAAAGGAGTGTACTACGCCACATTCGGTTCCGGGACCACCGCGGTCCGCGCGTTCGGGGCCATCGATATGGACTACGAAGGAGAATCCTTCGCAGGGAAGGAGAGGCTGAGCTGGAATCCCGTTCTCGCCAACGGGGAGATCTACAACATCTACGCCCAGTACACATACGAGCTGGGCGGGGAGGACAACACGGTCACGACACCGATGGTTTCGGGGAACAACGTGACCATCATCACTACATGACGCTCATCCGAGAATGAGACCCAATATCTCCTGGGTCCGTCCTCGGGTGGGGGTCATAACCCCCCTTGAAGACAATTGTCCAGGGGACCCTTTAGACAAATAAATCGAAACGGTTTACGGTACCGTCTCACGGTGAAGCGGACGGAAAGAAAAGGAGAAATGAAAATGAAAACGAAAGCATTGGCGATCCTGGCAGTGCTCGCGATGGTATTCGCGGGAACGGCCGTGCTCGCCGAAGAGAACGATGTGGATGCAGCAGGTCCTCAGATCGTCGTCCCGACCGAACTCAAGATCGGAAGAACAGCTCTGGTCACATTTACTCTGGAAGAACCAGCGGCAGGAACCGAGGTCACTTGGTCAGTTACTGGTACTCTCAACACTGCGGTGACTATCGCAGGAACGGATTCCGCGACCAAATCCACCACGAACGCACAGGGTATTGCATACGCCACCATCACCGGAGCCGTTGCAGGATCCTGTACGATCACGGCAACTGTAGACACAACTGGAACTGAATCATCAGCAATCACAGTATCGGCCCTTGCAACCGAGCAAATCTCCACATGGGGTAAAAATGACACGAGTGCGATGTATGCATTCGCCTACACAGACATGGCCATCCTCATCGACACCAAGTACATGACCAATATGACTGGTGTTGACGACGTTGTCGTCAGCATCAAGAATGCCGACGCAACAGCAGCTACGATCATCGGACCCATATCCGCCCATGAGAGGATCTGGATCGACGGAACCGGACATCTAACAGATGGAAAAAAGACCACGATCATCCTCAAAGCCTACGGCGTCGATGAAGCACTCGGAACCGTCGAAATCACACCTGCAGATGTCGATGCCGCGGCAAGCATCCTGAAGATCGATTCCAACCGCATTGACATTACCCCTCTTACACCCGATCCCTACAACAACCTTGTCAGGAACGAGGTCTTCGACCTTTCCAAACCCGCGTCCGCATCCCTGATGTGCGACACATACACCCTCACCGGATTTGCAGCAACCGCAGATCACAAGACCATCAAGAACTCCGATGGAACCATCACGGAGGGAACCGACGACATCCCCCTCGAATCCTTCAAGATCGAGGACCTCTTGATGCTCGCGTCCCAGAAGGGAGCCACTCCATCATCTAATGCAATCACCATCTACGCCAACTGGGCGAAGACATACTACACCATCACGTTCAAGGATGCCACCGCGACTCAGATTGCAACTGTTACCGGTGCAGCCGGAGTAGAAATCGCGAAAACCTCTCCTGCTACCGCAAATGTCGCGGTCATCTCCGGATCCACCGTCATCGGTTCCGATTCCGGAAGCTACGGAATCATCAGCATCGCCAAGAAGGCCGAGAACATCGGAACCGAGTACACATACAAGATCTTCGTGACGGATTCGGGACAAACAACGGATATCAGTACCGCGAACTACAAGATCAGCATGGTCAACAACGGAACCTGGAAGATCACCGATGTGAAGGAGAACCTCTGGATCAGCGCCATCGCCATTCCGACCACAGCCCTCGAGACCGGAGCGGACTTCGAGGTCAACTACCTCAAGAACGACGGAACCAAGGATGCAGAGGCGAGGATCGCCCTCGACCTCGAGGACTTCCCTGCGACTGCAGGCATGACGCTGTCCATGAAGGGTACCTACTACAGGCTCATCGACACCAACGTCAGGGCATACGGTAACATCGAGAACCTCACGGTTATGAACGCGTTCAATGACACCTCGAACATCAGGCAGTACACCGGATACATTGATAAGGTTCAGGTCCCCGCTCCCACAACTGCAGAAGAATACACTGCAGACACCGTCCATACCGGAGTCCTCACGACCACCGCCGAAGGCCATGCATACGACCTGGTCCTCAAGACGAAGGCTGATCAGGGATACATGCTGTACTCCATCCAGGGAGTCTGGGACACCAATGGAGCGACAGCGGAAGGCCTTCTGTACACCCCCTGGGCACTCTACGAGGTCGCCTGAGTAAACCTTTGAAACCCTTTACGATGGGGCCTTCCCGCCCCATCTACCCGAACCTAAAGTCCGGGTTCCACACAAATAAGGTAGATACAGATGATGCGCAGGATATTGGCCCTAGCGGCCCTATTGATACTGTTGGCCGCGGGAGCGACGATGGCTCTTCCGGGGTCCGATTCGGCAAATACGCATGCAGGCGGAGAAGGCCATGGTGAGGGAATAGACGCTGTCTATTCATCGGACGAACCGATGGGCCTTCTCACGATCACATTAAAACAAAGACCTACCGAGAACGTGACTATCACGCTCATATCGGCATCAGATGCACAGACCATAGAGAACATGGAAGGTACGAAACAGCTCAACGTTTTGGTCAGACCGTTGCTCATGGAAACATACACGGTCATGGTCTCTTATGTCAGTACAGGGGAGATCATAGCGCAGTGCGACCTTCCCGTCATTGAGACGGTAGCCTTGACATACTCCTCTGAAGGAGGATCCGGTTACATGCCACCGTCGCAGGTCGCTCCGGGCACCACCGTGACGCTAGCCCAATGCGGTTTCGATGCCCCCGAGGGCAAATCATTCCTCTATTGGACGATCGACGGCACCGTGTATCAGCCCGGATCGTCAATAAGGGTGGACAAGGACCTCACCGCCAGAGCGGTCTGGAGCGAAAGGGTATGCGTCCTGTCATTCGATCCCAACGGAGGAACAGGAGAGATGTCCCCCGTGAACGTCCAGTACGGTGAGAAGGTAACACTCCCGGAATGCGGTTTCACCGCACCCGACGGAAGATCGTTCAACGGATGGGAGATCGACGGCAAGAAGTACGATGCCGGTTCCCAGTTCACCATCACAGGGGACTGCACAGCCAAGGCCATCTGGTCATCCGGCATGGATATGATGCTGATCATCGGGGCGGTAGCGGTCATCCTGGTGGTCCTGATAGCGGTCATACTCATCCTTAAGAGGAACAGGTGAACAGGATCGGGGAGGATGATGCCATGAGGATAACCAGTGCTTGTTTGACGATAGTCGCGGTCCTGGCGCTTTCCGCCGTTATGACGGCGGTACCCGCAGCGGATGCTGCTCCGGAGGTCATCGGGGTAGGTTATGCGGAATACAGTCCCTCAGGGCATTATTCCCTCGAGATCTACTACTACTCTGACGCCACGGTGGAGATCATCGCATCCTACGACGGTCCCGAATCCTCATCGGAAATGGGGAAGGTCGTATCGGTCATACTGTGCGAGGACGATCACGAGGACACCAGGGAGAGGACCGTAATCGCAGCGTCCACGCCGCTGAGGTTCGATGAGCATTTCAGGGTCGAGGGATTAACAGAATCGGCCCTGGAACCCGGCATCTATGCCGTTCAGGTAAAGACGCATGACGGAATGCTGGTCGTCGAATCCAAACTCGCCGTCGGGATATCGATCCTGACAGTGGATGCGCCCGAGGAGGGTACCATAGAACCTTCTACAGGGGATTTCATGGTCCCCACCGGTACGGTCCTTGTCGCAGAGGACGATACCCTCACGGCCTCCTTCGATGATACCACTCTGCATACATTCGAGGCCACCCCTCCGCCGAACTTCGATGTCGACGGCTGGTATGTGGATGACGTGAAGATAACCGGATACACCATGCACGAGGACACCGAGGTCGAGGTCAAATGGGTGAACACGGTATTCAATTACGTGCTGACCTATGATGCCAATGGGGGATCCGGAGCACCGACCAAGCAGACCTACACCGGACCGGAGACCTCCCACACTTTCACCACATCTTCCGCTTCACCTACCAGGTCCGGTTATACATTTCTGGGATGGTCCTTAAGCAGCACGGCAACATCCCCCTCATATCAGCCCGGCGGTTCCATCACACTTGAATCAGCATCCCCCGAGAAGACCCTCTATGCGGTCTGGAAGGAGGATACTCCTACCCCTACCACATATACATACACGCTGACGTACAAGGCCAACGGAGGTTCCGGCGAACCGCCTTCTCAATCCAGGACCACGGGGTTCACCAGCTGGACCTTCACCGTTTCCTCAGGGGTTCCGACCAGAGAGGGCTACACGTTCCTGGGATGGGCGGATTCGTCCTCGGCGACATCTCCATCATACCATGCCGGATCCAGCATCACGCTGACCTATGCATCCCCCTCGAAGACGATCTACGCCGTGTGGTCGTCATCACCTATCGTCCCCGATGTCGATGATTTCTACATCGAGGTCGACTCCATATACATCCCGGCAGGGAAGTCATGGGTCATCCCGTGCGTGATCAAACCTATCGAGGCCGCACCGGGGATCGTCTGGGAATCGTCCGATGATGATATTGCGACGGTATCCGGCGGTGAGGTCACGGCCGTCTCCGATGGTAAAGTTACCATCACGGCATACGACAGGAACGGGAAGGAACTGGGTTCCGTGGCGATAGAGGTCGTCTCATCGTCAGAGAGGACCGTCGAGGAGGAGATAGAGACCTCCGACGGAGGTTCGGTGGAGATCACCTACGAGTTCGACGACGAGGGCAGCATGGTGCTGGTCAATCCGATCACCATCTATCCCGGCGACCTGAAGAGGGTCACCGACGATCAGACCATCATAGCCTGGGGATACATCGAGACGCTCAGGACCTCCGGCGTCGATCCCCATGTGATCATCCCCACCGATGAGCAGTCGGTCGGGGTACCGAAGGAGCTGCTGGAGGTCATCGTGGACAACGACGGTTCCCTCACGGTCATCGAAGGGGATGTCACGCTGTTCTTCTCCGCTGAGGTTCTGAGATCCATCGGCTACACGGACGACCTGGAGTTCTGCGTCGTTCCGATGGAGATATCCGGAGAGGGATCGGACATCGACTTCCCGGACCTTCCCAATGCCAGGATCTACGATCTCTACATACTATCAAACGGCGAGAGGGTCACCAGAACGTTCTCCTCCGAGGTAGTAGTCACCATGGAATATCAGCTCAAGGACGGCCAGGAACTGTCCAGGCTGCATGTTTGGTACATCGATGTCGACCCGATTCAGGCCGTCGACTTCAAGTACATCGAAGGCACGGGAGTGCAGTTCGGCGTGCTCCATTTCAGCCATTACGCGATATCGTACGATGATTCCGTGCCAATCCCCTGTGACCATTGCTTCTGGTGCTGGATACTGATTGCTATTGCTGTCATTCTCATCCTGTTCCTGATATGGTTCTTCCTCTGGAAGAGGTTCAGGCTCACCCTGACCAACGATGGCGGCACCATAGTCTCCGTCCCGGAGGGTTGGGAACGCGAATCGGTCTCATCCATCTCCATCAGGATGCGTCGGAGACAGGCCGTGGTCATCCCCGATATACGGGCGGAGCCACCCAGCGGTTCCGATGGCGGTATGATCATCGGCTGGGACCCCGTACCTCCTGAGAGGATGACCGGATCCATCGAGTTGCATCTGATATGGTCCAACGGACCGGCGGAGAGGATCGGCCCGTCCGAGGAGGATCGGATCTCCGATGAATGAAGAGGCTTACTCCGGCGGGGTCGGCGTGGATGCCGACCGGACCATTACATTCGAATCGCTCGGATCAATATCCTGCAGGACATCCTTCATGAACGAGATGATCTCGAACATCTATGACCAGACTGATATGCATAGAGGATACATCGCACAGGGGATGGATGACGGTCCTTCCCCGGAGCTGATCGAGCGCTCGCTGAAGAGGATGGCGCTGCGCAGTACCATCCCCGCTCTCGACAGCAACGGAGACGCCATTGAAAGGAAGATGTACGTCGCCGTCGCAAAGGATACCTACCTTGAAGGATACGGCCTGACCCCCGGGACCTCATTCTTCCTGGATGATTATATTCTGTATGTATACGTGGATGACGGGCTCGATATGGTACCTGGATCGCATGATGTATTCGAACTGATCTCCGATCTCGGGGACCTGTTCCTGAGGATGGCCGAAAGATCCCTGCGCGACATACGTTACTTCGACCCTTCCACGGAGCAGATCCTGTTCCTGGGATGGGCATGTTCCGATGATGAGCTGTGCCCCGAAGAGGTCTGTGTCGATCTGGATCTGATAGTCGGGTCACTATCCGATAGAGGATCCAACGTTCAGGATCGAATCAAAAACCAAGAATCTCAAATTAACCGGTCTCCCCGTTCACCAGCGGGGAGACCTCCATAGGGTCCGTGGGAACGAGCACGGACCCCATCATCCCCTGAAAGCCTTGAACCGGAATCCGAGGCCGGAGGGGAACCCCCCCATCGGGGACGGGCGCTACCACTGCAGTCACTTATAGTCCCGTCCCCGGCCCTCCAATGGAAGATGGAGGGTGTCCCCTCCGTTATCATCATCGGTATTCCGAAGGGGTGAGTATCGTCGTCACCGATCTGTCGCATTCCGTGATTATGTAGATCCTACCCAGTTCGGTATCGTACGAACTGAAGAGATTCCTGTATGTGAATCCCTTCTCCTTCTCCTCCTTCAGTGAATCCTGATTCAGCTGCCTATCGTCATCGCACAGCTGTCCCCAATCCCCTTCCGTATGCCTCTCCAGGCATCTCTGTACGATGTCCAGTTCATACGGTCCTTCGGAGATCAGTTCCCTTATACCCGGAGTCATGATGATTGGTCCGGTCTCGAAAAGGGTCATTCGATCACCCCATTCATCCTGGCCTCTGCCATCCACGTCCTGTACTCTTGATAGTCCTCCCTGGAGCAAAGGACATCAAGCACCTCCTTCTTGTCAGCGAACATCCCCCTGAAGGGATCTTCGGGACACATGACCACCGGCTTCCTCGATGACGATCTGATCGTAGCAATCACCATATGAATGGGCATCGTGTGCTCTATGTCCGTTCTCCTGACCACCATTCTGTATCCGGTGTTTTGGTCATGATCGACCCTCAGATACTCCGAATTCAACGCGGCAATCTGCCAATCCCTCATCATGCCTCCGCCTCCACAGGGTATTCAGGTACATATCCCACGATTGGTTTGCTGTAGTCGATGTTGTAATCCTCCTCGCAGAGGTTTTCTTCATAGCTTACGCTGTTCGTTATCATTTCAAATCACCTTGTTTTGTAAAATAGCGGGCTTTCGCCCGCTTAAGTAAATTCAGAACCCTCCGCATACATTGACGGGTATGTTGTTCTCGATCTCGAATGCAAGTCTTCCGCTTTCTGGATATTCGGATATCCTCCTGTCTATCTCCATCTTGTTGATCATCGGATCCTCTCCGAATCTCGAGACCACTGTAAGTAGCAGTCTGAAGAGATTGAACTCGAACGCCTCATCTGAGATCGTATCGGTGTCCATGTACGTAGGCATGACCACAGCTCTCATCAGTGCGCTGGACCTTCCTTTAGGCTGAGCATCCTCGGCATCCGTCCATCTGAGAACCAGCCCTGGGATCTCATCGATCAGTCTCTTGTCCAGAAGGTCCTCGTACGCTCTTTGAAGGCTGTGATGCTTCTCCCTGTATGCGGGCAGTACTTTGCACCTCCCGAGGAACCTGTCGCGGTTCAACGCTATGAACTCCGGTCCGGTCAACCAATCGCAGAACCCCTCCGGATAATCGATGTTCCCGTCGTATATCCTCGTGAAGATGGTCTCTGCCAGCATATTCACGATTTCCTCCGGAGCCTCAGCGAAATAATCGCTGATGGCGAAGTCGATGAAGGAATCCGATCTCCTCCATCTCAGCTTGAGCCTCACTTATGCATCGAGTTGATAACTAGGTCAAAGCAGCGGGATGCCGAGTTTTGACAGGATCTCCCTTTGTTTCCTGGTGACCTCGTTGAGTCTCCATTCGTCCCCGACCTTCGTTATCCTCAGC
>SUTA01000023.1 GCA_015063135.1 Thermoplasmata archaeon | reverse complement strand
TCTTGTCCGATTGCGTGATGACCTTCAGCGCCTGGGCGTGGACGACATGGGTCTCCACACCCCGGTCGGAGAAGAATCTGAACGGCTGATACGCGTACGTCCCGGATTCCATCATCACGCAGAATCCTTCCTTATCGCCGTATCCCATCAGCTCGGAAAGATTCCAGGATTCTGAATCCTTGATGAAATCCTTCTCGAACTTCGGCTTGCCAGTGCTCGTGAGCACGCAAGCCGTGATATCATCCTTATGTACATCTAGGCCAATGTATCTCATGCGGCATTCGCTCCTGTTTAGCGATTGAGAATGAATGTCGCACTTTTTCAGTCCTTGCACTCACCCTCGAAGAGCTTGCCGCTCGTTTTTGTTGCTGGTCATTTTTGAGATTTCTCAAGTACCATCCTTCACGCATCGGTACCTGTTCAGCGATCCGTGCAGCATGACGGTGTGCTTGCCGGTCTTCTCGTCGAGCAAGAGCTCTGCATCCACGTTGAAGACGGCCCTCATGTTCTCAACTGTCAGGACCTCCTCGGGCCTGCCTATGGCATGCACCTTGTGGTCGTGGAGCATGACGATGCGGTCGCAGTACCTCGCGACCATCGGGAGGTCGTGGGAGACGATCACCACGGTCATCCCCATCTCCTTCGAGAGCCTGCTGACGAGGTCCAGGGCATCGAACTGCATGCTGATGTCGAGGTGCAGCGTGGGCTCGTCCATGAGCAGAGTCTCCGGAGTCTGGGCGATGGCCCTCGCGATGATGACCCTCTGCCTCTCACCTCCGCTCATGGTGCTGATGTGCCTATCGGCGTACCTCTCCAGGCCAGTGCGGTGGATGGCCTCGTCGACGATCCTCTCGTCCTCCGAGGACTGGCCGCCCATCATGCTCTGGAACGGCATCCTGCCCATGGCCACGATGTCGCGCACGGTGAATGCGAAGTGGATCTCGTTGGTCTGGGGGACCACGGCCACCTTCTTGGCGATGTCCTTCTTGGCCATCTCCTCCAGGTCGACCCCGTCCAGCAGGATGCATCCTCCCTGCGGGGAGAGGTTCTTGTTGAGGTTCTTCAGGAGGGTCGTCTTGCCGCACCCGTTGGGCCCAAGGATGCCGATGACCTCGCCCTCCACGATCGGGAGGTCGATGCCGTCCAGGACGAGGTACTTCCCGTAGGTGTACTGGATTCCCTTGACCTCGAGAGTCAATTCCAGCCCACCTCCCTCTTCCTGCGGATGAGCAGGTAGATGAAGACGGGCGCACCGATCAGCGATGTGGCCACCCCTATCGGCAGCGTCCCGTACTGCGGGGCGATCACATGCGAGATGTAATCGCATATCAGGATGAAGCAGGCGCCTGCGATCATCCCTAGGGGCATTATGTGCCTGTTGTCGGGCCCCAGCAGTATGCGGAGGATGTGGGGAATGACCAAGCCAATGAACCCGATCACTCCGACGAATGACACCGCGGCCGCGACGACCACGGTGGACATGATGATGACGAACAGCCTGGTGCGCCTGACGTCGACGCCCAGGTCCATGGCGTGGGCGTCCCCTATCATCATGGCGTTGAGGGGCTTCGCCTGGGTTATCAGGAGGAAGGAGCTCACGAGGATGACAGGGGCCATGAAGGCTATCTCGTCCCATCCCGCGTTCCCGAGGCTGCCCATCGTCCAAAAGACGATGCCCTCGAGCTTGTCCCCCGCTATGAACGTCAGGAAGGACACCAGGGCGGACATCAGGGCCGAAACCGCGACTCCGGCCAGGATCAGCGTCTCGGTCCTGACCGATCCCCCGACGCGGGCCATGCTGTATACCAGCACCATGGTCAGGAAACAGGTGACGAAGGCCAGCACAGGAGATACGATCAGCGCTGGGATGAACGGGATCGTGAAGAGCATGCCCGCCGCGGCACCGAGCGAGGCGCCGGACGACAGGCCGAGGATGTAGGGGGATGCCAGGGGATTCCTGAACACCGCCTGCATGGCGGCTCCGGTCACGGCCAATCCAGCGCCGACGAAGATCCCTGCGACCACCCTGGGCGCATTGGTGTCCCTGACGATGATCTCGGATGCCCAGGTGCCGTGCCCCATGAGCGCATCCCATACCTCGGAGAAGGAATACGACCTCCCAGCGGAAATCCAGGAGAGGTCGTTGAACACGCAGTAGAACGCCAAGGCTATCAGTATGACCGTGGCGATTAGGATCTTCGACCGCATGCTCGGATGCATAGATACCCCCAGTCCTTGTGATAGATAAAGAGTGGTGCCGGAACGGGCCCGGCACCTTGCTCAGCGCTTGAGGAAGACGACCGCCACGATGGCGATTGCAGCAACGGCGATGATTCCAGCCGCGGCATAGAGCAGGAGATTGTCGGACTTCCCGTCATCCTCCTCGGGGACGTCCCCCTCGAAGAGGTCCGGATACATGGCGCATGCCATATGCCAGACGCCATCTACGCTCTCTATGCAGTAGTTGTTCCATATCGGCTTGAGGTCGATCAGGGTGGCATGGCCGCCCACAGCGCCCTTCAGCTTCTGCAGGTTGGCCTCGCTGGAGTGGATGGTGTTGTCCACGAAGATGATGCATCCCTCATGGGCCTCCACGATGCTCGTGATGTTGGCC
Source organism: Thermoplasmata archaeon (assembly GCA_015063135.1). Taxonomy (GTDB): domain Archaea; phylum Thermoplasmatota; class Thermoplasmata; order Methanomassiliicoccales; family Methanomethylophilaceae; genus Methanoprimaticola. Next base: position 3,074 of record SUTA01000023.1, on the reverse strand, counting down.
TCGTAGGTGGTCCCGCTCTTGGCGGAGTCCTTCGTGATGACGTTCCCGCAGGCGGCCTCGATCATGGATGCCGCCAGGGACCCGTAGTTGCAAACCTTGAAGGTGTTGGATGAGTAGGTGACGTAGAACGCGTCGACGATGTCGACACCCGCATCCTGGACCTTGCCTTCGATGAACTCGGGGATGATGGACATCTCGTCCACGGCTGCGACCACTTTGCCGGTGCAGACCTTGGAGACGGTCTCGGCGAACTCGACGATCTTCTCGTAATCATGGATATCGTACCACTGGAGGACGTACTTGAACCCAAGCTCCTCGAGATCTGGTACTATGTTGTTCCTGTAGGTGTCGGAACCTGTGACGATCACCGCATCGGCCTCCCTGTCGAAGGTCCCGGTCTCAGGATCCGAGGAAAACACGATGTCTGTCTTCAGCTGGGCCTTGCCGCTACTGTAGATGTTCCCTCCCGCGAGGACCTCCCCGGCGTCCACCCTCTCGCGGAGACCGTCGAAGATAGGGTCCTTGTTGGTGTAGGAGTAATTGTCTGAGACGACGATCTTGTCTACAGCGCCGACGCCGATGACTGTGGCCGTGGGCCCGACGCCGATGGCAATCACCTTGTCGACGGGAGAATCGAACGTGAAGGAATTGCCCAGGCCGTCTTCCACGGTGATCGCCGCATCTGCCTCCGCGGGGAGGGATGCGAAGCATACGACTATCATGGCGATAGCCGATAAAGTAGCAACAATTGCCCCATTCATAATACAGGTAACACGAGCCCATTATAAAATATTACCATGGAGAATCCAACCCTGTAAAAAGGTATAATAACAACACCCCTAATCGCAAAGCATGCGCTGGATGCTCCGCAGCAAGATCCACAGGGCCACGGTCACTCAGACCAGGCTAGATTATGAGGGGAGCATCACCATCGACATCGACCTCGTGGAGAGGAGCGGATTATGGGTGGGCGAGAAGGTCACCATCGCAGATGTCGACAATGGGAGCCGCTTCGAGACCTACATCCTGGCCGGCGAGCGCGGGTCCGGGATCATTGCGATCAACGGTGCGGCCGCCCATCTATGCAGCGAGGGCGACAAGGTCATCATCATGGGCTACGAGCTCGTAGACGCGCCCATCAAGGCCAAAGTTCTCCTTGTGGACGGGGAAAACAAAGTATCTAGAGAGCTGGAGTACCGATGTTCACTGTCTATTCCGACGGAGGGTCCAGAGGGAACCCGGGAAAATCCGCCTACGCCATCGTCGTCACCGAGGACGGGGAGATAGTCCACGAACATGCAGAGTTCCTCGGCGTGCACACCAACAACTATGCCGAGTACCGCGGGCTCATAGCGGCGATCGCCAAGGTCATAGAGCTAGGCGGTACCGAAGCCGAATTCGTGATGGATTCGGAACTCGTGATCAAGCAGATGCGCGGCGAATACAAGGTGAAGTCCGAAAGCGTAAGGGACCTCCACGAGGACGCGAAGGCCCTGGCCGCCCAGATACCCAAGGTGAGCTACAGGAACGTCCGCAGGTCGCAGGAGCTGATCCCTCGCGCGGATGCGCTCCTGAACGCCGAGATGGACAGGCACCGATCGGCCTTTGATGGACTGTGCCAGCGCATCGATCTTGACGAGCGTCTGCTCTCCGGAGGCCATGTCGCGCAGAGTCACGGAGCCCTCCTCGAGCTCCTTGGCGCCGACGATGACGACATACCTCGCCCTGGCACCGGATGCGTACTTCATGGCCTTGGCCATCTTGCGGCCCATGATGTCCATGTCCGAGGATATCCCCGATCTGCGCAGCATCGCCAGGATCTCGGCGGACTTCATGCGCATGTCGTCCGTGACGGGGACCACATAGGCATCGATGCCGACGGGCTCGTACGTCTGCCCCTCCTTCTCCATGGCCAGGAGGATCCTGTCGAATCCGATGGCGAATCCGGTGGAGAATACCTCCTCCCCGCCGAACAGCTGTGACAGCGTGTATGAGCCGCCGCCGCAGATCTGCTTCTCGGCTCCCAGCGCCGGTGCCTCGGCCTCGAACACCATGCCCGTGTAGTAGTCGAGCCCCCTGACGACACCGAGGTCGATCTCGGGGGTGGGCACGCCCATGGCGTCCAGATAGGACACGACCTGCCTGAGCCAGTCGCCGGCTTCGCCGGGGACCTTGTCAAGGACCTCGACCCCTCCGACGGTCTCGGTGAGGTCGAATATGTCCTCCATGGCTGACTCGGAGACGCCCATCTCCGAGAGCAGCGGGCGAGCCTCGTCGTAGAGCTTCTTGTCGAGCTTCTGCAGGACCTCGGCCGCCCTCTCCTTGGGAACGCCGGCGTCCGCGATCTTCTGCCTGAGGACCCCGATGTGGCCTATCCTCAGCTTGTACTCCCTGAGGCCGAGGTTCTCGATCATGGAGGAGGCCATGGCGATGACCTCCGCATCCGTCTGCGGCGTAGCGCTGCCGATGAGCTCGGCGCCGAACTGGAAGAACTCCCTGTACCTGCCGCTCTGCGGCCTCTCGTACCTGAAGCACTGGCCGAAGTAGAATATCTTGATCGGCTTGGGGTCGTTGCTCATGCCGTTGACGAACATGCGGATGGCCGGGGCGGTCATCTCGGGGCGGAGGGCGATGTCCCTGTCGCCCTTGTCCTTGAAGGCATACAGCTCGTTCAGCACGTTGGGCCCGGAGCGGAGGATGAAAAGCTCGGCCTCCTCGAATATGGGCGTCTCGACCTCTCTGAAACCGAACGTCCTCGCGACATGACGCAGCCTGTTCTCGTAGAACCTGCGTTTCTCCATCTCGTCAGGGAGGAAGTCCCTGGTGCCGCGCGGACATTGAATCATAGTCCGCCCATATCCCGACTTATAAAAATATGTAACCGTCGGAATATCGAAACGTGGATGCTATCTTCAAGTTGGATATATTGAGGCGACAATAAAATTAAACGTTAATTCGGCACTTTGAGCAACGATTTTTTCCGAGCCCGGATCGGCTCGTTTCTTCGTGATCCGGTGCAGAGAACGGCGCCGGATCGATGGTTTTCTCATGGTTCCATGGAGCGGCAGCGATAG
>SUTA01000001.1 GCA_015063135.1 Thermoplasmata archaeon | reverse complement strand
AATGCGCAAAAGCAGGGGGACAGCAGTATCCTAAGACCCCGCGCAGCGGGGTCATGGGCTACTGTCAAATTATGCCGGTTCCCGATTCTGTCAGCAGACGCTATCGCGCAGGTGTGTCAAAGTCAGGGTTGAAATTTTGCTTCAGATAAACGACAATGTCCTCATCATTTTCGAACGATTCGTTAAAGACACTTTTTGCAACATTTGAATCAGCAAGACTGAGGAATATAAAGTATAGTCTCAAATGTTCACCGTTAATGTTTCTCTCGAACTCCGGTGCCAGTTCTATCAATTGCTCTTTTATCGCGCTTATGTACTTGTCGAGACACTTTATGGACATTGGGGCAGGCCCATTAACGACAGATCCGTTTCTAACACCATATAAGTATTCGAAGGCCATCGCAACAGCATTCGGGTTTGAATAGCTCATGCCGTTGATGAAAAACTGCTCGATCAATTCATCGCCCATCATGTTGAAAATGGAATTCAACAGTTTCTCCCAGGACGAAGAATGCCTTGACCCGTATGGCAGCAATTCGCAGAACTCCTGATTTTCTGTCTCGTACATCAGTATTTTTGCCATAGTGCCTGCATTCAGCGGCAACAGTTCGGATAGCCTTTCATTCACCTTGTCCAGAAGGATGCTGATGTTCCCCTTCTTGTTGATTGTCATGTCCAACAACATCTCCTCCAACACTCCGCCACAATCGGGATCGTTGATGATCCGATCTATCTGACTGTTGCTGACCGGAATGGACGATTCGTTGAGAATGAAATATGTACTGCATGAAATACTGGAGCGGATGCGATCTTTCCTTACATCAGGGTCTATTAACTCGTAATATGATTTGCCAAGATGTGGATACATGAAGAATACCGCGCCATTCATTTTCGGATCTACGGAACGGCCCGTGTACTCGCGGAGAAGATCGAAATCATGATTGTTCGGATCATCTATCTCGCTATCCCTCATGAATGGCGATTTGATTTTACACAGATCGAACCGATTGTCGAATAGCCAATTGTATAGTTCCAGATCTTTCATCTCTATGAATGTCAATGCTAGCAGGTCCTCTGGACAGATGTCGCCGGGACACATGCCGATTTTGAATCTGAATCTGTTGAGAAGGATGTACAGGTCCCTCATGGTTTTCAGAGGGATTGCGCGACATACGGATGACGTGATGTCTTTGATTTCGAACTGGTATGACGTAAGAATAGTCGAAATGTGATTGAAGAGGATTCTTTGAAGCAGATCCGAATTGATTTCTGGTAAGTGAACCGGCACTTGGATGAATTTTTCAAGATACCCGTGGCCGTCGTATCCGCTGAACTTGTCGATTTGTTTGGACAGAATGATTTCATCATAGCCCAGAATATAGTAGACATTGTCGAAGCATGCTGTTATGCGTATCAGTTTCAGTATTTGTGCAGCCTCTCCAGGCATCAAACGGTCTAAATCATCGATTACAATCGCCAATTTGATTTTGGATTTGGTCAACAGGACCGATATTTTATCCCTGACAATGTCGACCGGGTCATGATTAGCAGGATCGAAAATCGCACCTGACAATTCTTTGATGTTGGCGATTATGGGATTCACATCTTTTGGGGAAAAGAGGACTCTAGCGGCGGTTTCTATCGATTTTCCTGCAATCTTCTTCATATCACGCTTGTATCCCAAAAACGACAGGGGGCGCTTATGCCTTTTGAGACCAGCGATAAGGACTTCAAAAAAGATTCTGGCGATATCTTCAGCATTAGATTGATAGTCAATCGGGGAAAAATCGATGAAAACCACATCTTTGCGATTCTTTTCTACATTTTCCCTGATCATGTTGATGATGGAAGACTTTCCGCACCCCCACGGACCCAATATGCCTATCGTACAGCATTCTTTCTGATTATCGTTACAGATCAGTCTGGAAACGCTGTCTGCAATTCCCGAACGGTCCAGCAAATCCTCTGAACCATGTTTGATGGGGTTTCCGCGGAATAGTTCATCGTCCGTCATTTCACGATTGTAATCCGTTTGAAGCATTTCAATATGCACAATATAATGCGTGAATAACTACCATAAACAAACTGGCAATGCAGTTCTGGTATACACTTGTATATCGCTTTTATTATATCTCCAACTCCTATTTACTACGCTTGATGTTTTATATCAAGACCCCGAAAACCATCACCGTAACCGGCAGGAAGAGGATCCTGGCGGTCGGCACCGAAGTGAAGAAGCTCGGTCTTGATGGCGGCGACGATATCATCATTTACATCATGCGCCCGGAAGACAAGCTGCAGATGGACATGCTCATCGAGAAGACAGGCAGCAAGTTCTATCTCCTCTTTTCGGAGAATCCAGATCTGATCGTCGCCCGCACCCTCACTGAGGCCAAGGACATCGCCAAGGAAACGGAACGCGGCGAACACATCCTCGTCAGATCCTTCTCGTCCCAGGCCAAGGCACTGAGGTATAGGGGCATCCTTCAGGAGGAACTGAAGAAAGGCCTCCCCTATGCGGAGAAGGACATCCAGGCAAGGCTGGACGTACTGCTCCAGTACGATTGAAGCATCTCGAAAACACCATAGCACAACTCCATTAACGATCCAAGTCGGATGTATATGCCAAACCCCTACATCATCGTCATCTCCTGCGTCACCACCGAGACCGTGATGGTCTCCTCCCCCTCGATCTTCTACAAGGCGGACGAGGTCCACCTGTTCCGTTACATCCGCGATCCCGGGACCGCCAGCGCGAAGCTCTACGAGGACCACTTCCAATCGGTCTGCAGGCAAATCCGTTCCTCTCTCCCTGAATGCCTCGTGACCGAGCACACCGACGACCCCGTCTACGACCTCTCCAGGATGGTCCGTGCACTGAGCGTCCTCTACTCCCGGATCCGTAAAGAACACCCAGATGCCGAGGTCCACGCCAACCTGTCCTCCGGGCCGAGCGAGTTCATCGCCGCCCTGGGGATCTTCGCCTTCCTCAACCCCGACGTGAAGCTGTTCAAGGTGGCTACCAGACGCTATACCGTCGGTGCCGAGGAGTTCATGCTGCTGCATTACGACGGGGACGGCACGACGAAGGGCGAATCCGCGGCCGAGATGAAATTCCTGGAGACGATGGATAAAGAGGGCGGATTCTACGAGAGTTCAGGAATGGGCAGCTGTGCAAAGGATGCACTGGATTTCTTCGTCGAGGATCATTACGTGATAGTCGTGGACACGCCAGAGGACGTGTGCGTATCATGCATATGCGAAGGGAAGTATGACGGGATACCGTTCCCGTTTTCGGAAACGGGTGAAGAGTACATACGCCGCACACACGAATTCCTCAGATCGAGGACGTTCCGCAGATGGTGCGTCGATATTCCGGTTCTATGGGTGGACGGGATGTTGCCATTGGAGGAGCAGGCGAGGGCGGTAGAGGAGTTCGCCGGGTTGTGAATTCCGGCTGTCGTGACGACCTCGGCGTTATTACTATAATCCTGTTATCTCTTACTGTTGTTGTTTTACCATGACAGGGCTTATCGCTATCGATGAATCCGGAGATCTCGGTTCCCACGGGATCAAGTATTTCGCGATCGCCGCCATCGTCATGCTGAGGCCCCGCAATCTGAAGAAGACCGCCAATCTTCTCCCCAAGGATACCGAACGCAAATGGCATAACTCCCTCCCGCAGGTAAGGGAGGAAGTCCTTTCGGCCATGTCGACACTGAGATTCAATGCTGTATACACCGTAGTCGACAAGAACAATCCTTCGGACCATCACCCGGTATACGGGAATGAGTTGTATGAGAAGATCCTCAGAGAGGTTGTTTCCGATGCGATGGATGTTCTTCAATGCCGCGATACAAACATCCTTTTGGATGGATGCAGGTTCATATCGGTAGACAGATTGAGGGCAATATGCACGGAAGAAGCCAAAAGGCACGGTGTTAATCTGAAGAATGCAGACAAAGCCAAATCCGATCAGAATAAGTGCATCCAATTGGCGGATTTCATCGCCGGAGCATCCAGAGCACGTTTTGAATACGGGGACACATCAATCGAGGTAATCCGCGACAAAATATCCATTGCCCGCAGGCGCTAAGGGCCGCCGATGGCGACCTATCCTACGGGTCTTATCAGGATATTATCTCATCTATCAACGGATATTTAAAACATCTCTTACGCGTAGCATTTTCTACACGACTACAATATTTTGGACTTATGGGTTACCATTCTTAATATTTGGGCCATTCAGAATATAATGCTTTAGTGAATCACACCAGTGTTTATTAACAATTAGAATAACATCCCATAGTCAATGAGAAGCAGACTTGTCATACCATCTTTGCCAACATTTCCCGATGGAGTTGATGTTCCTCTGGAAAAAATCAACTATTTCTATGGAAAGAATGGGACGGGTAAGTCTAGCATTACGAAATATATTCGTGAACATCCAGATTGTTTAACAGACAAAGGTCAAAAGTTAATGATTTATGACAAACAGTTCAAACAAGATTTAAAAACCGCAATTCCCGGCATCTACACTTTTGGATCCGATAACGCTGAACTTCTGACTCTTAAAGAAATACAGACTAAGGCGCTGAAAGAATGCGAGTCTTCGATTGAAGTGCTAGAGGGAGATATCAAAACTGCCGAAGAGTCTAAAAAAAGCATACTGGACAATTATGCAGGTCTCGTTTGGAAAGAACGTACAACTCTTTCAAAAACTTATGATGAAAAATGGTCGAAAGGATACAATAACAACAAGACTAAATTAGCTAATGATCTTCTACGCGAGTTCGAGGACTATTATGCAGATTCGACTTCAATGGATAGAATTGACGAGATGCATGAATTATTGTCCAAAAAGGAACAAGACAAGCACCTCATGCAACAGGAGATAGAGCTACAGGAGATAGATATCAGCATATTAGGGATGCCAATCGTCAGTCCGTCTCAAAGCAATCTGAACGAATACTATCGCAGATTGAATAATATTGACTGGGTTAAGAAAGGGAGAGAGATGAATTCAGGACAGTTGTGTCCCTACTGTATGCAGCAATTGCCTCCCAATTTCAAAGAACGGTTGGAGGAAGTGTTTAATCAAATCTATGAAGAGAATATAAGCAAGTTAAACAAAACCATAGGCGAACTGAGTACATATTACCAGTATATTGGGGCGTGTCTCGACAATTTAGAATTCGATTCGTTAGAGACTTATGATTACCGGCCCCTTAGGAACGCTAGGCAGTCAATTGTGGACACTATAAGAACAAATCGTTCATTAATTGAAAAGAAATTGGATGAACCCTCTACCATTATTGAGTTGGAATCCATAGATTCTGTCGTTGAAAACTATAACACCCAGATTGGAACGCTAAATGAGCAAATATCTCAACGCAATGAAGATATCGATCGTATAAAAGAGGTCGAAAAAGAATTTACAAAATCGATATGGGGCCTTCTTGCAAAGAATTGCAAAGAGGAAACCGACGAATACAAGGTAAAGAATGAGGCAATTTCAAAGACTCTCGCTGAGAAACAAGCCGCACTCGATGAAGCGAAAAACAATAAAGTGAAAATATTAGAAAGCCTGAAGGGGATAAATACCCAGATTACGGATATCACCAAGACAGTTGATGATATCAATTACTTTTTGAAATCGTATGGTTTTACAAATTTTAAACTTATAAAGAACGAATCTTCTGAGGGAACGTACTGTATTGTTAGGCCAGATGGTTCTGATGCTACGGACACTCTGAGCGAAGGGGAATCAAATTTGGTTGCATTTCTTTATTTCTATTGTTTAGTTAGAGGCTCGCCCGATCCCCTGGACATGTTAGCGCATAAAATTGTTGTAATTGACGATCCCGTAAACAGCATGGATAATGATGTCATGTCCATAATCATCTCTGTTACCAGAGCAATTATTTTTAATGTAAAATCCCCCGATAATATACAAAACATAGATCAGATTATTCTGTTCACACATAATGTTCATTTTCACAGCGAATCAGATTGTGAGGGTAAATACAGCAGCTATAATCGCATTGTCAAATCAGACAATCGTTCATCAATCGAAACAACAAATAAGTCCACAATTGTAAGCGGATATCAACAATTGTGGGCAGAATACGCAACTTCGGATAGTCCCGTAACCTCATTCAATGTAATGAGACGGATACTGCAGAATTTCTTTGAGAACATGGTCGGATTGAGCAGTTATGAAAAATGCAGAGATAAGTTCGAGGGTAAAGATAGCATTTTGATGAGGGATTTAACTAGAGAGATCAACGGAGGGTCACATATTCTTAGCGAGCCTGTTGATTATAGCATAGATGAAGAATCCATCAAGATATACAAACGCATATTCAAAGAAGTCTTTTCAAAAATGGGATATATGGACCACTATAATCTGATGATGGGGCAAGTGGATGATAAAAAGATTTGACTATGAGATTGTTGAATCGGAGCCAAGAAGCACGGTCTTTGAAATGCGAGGGCGGGGGAAACCCCGCCCGATTAAATCACTCTCCCGTACCTTTCGCCAGCTCTTCTCCGAGCATCTTGACCTTCTGGTCTAGCCATGTCAGCATCTCCTCCACCAACCCGGTGGTCTTCGGGCACATCTTGAGGAACAGGACGTCTGGTCCCTCACGTTGTAGAGGTGTTCGTATTCAAGCTCCAGATAGTTCGTCGTGAATTCGGCACTTCATCTTTGATTTTCTGAGCCTGGCCATAGCTACCGCTGCCCGATCCCTGGATTGCAATCTGTCCGGAATGTCAATGGATGAGATGATCAGGATCCAACCCGAGTGCCTGGACTGCGTTCAGGAACTCGTCGATCAGGACGTCCGGTCCGTCGAAGTACTCGGCATCCCTCTTCCTGTCGTACTTGAACATCAGCGTGAACCATCTGCCCGCGATCCCGTCCGTGGTAGTGTCGATGCTCTTGGCCTTCAGCACATGCCCGATGACGTCCGAGACCATCGTACCCAAGGAGATGACGAACATCATCGCATTCTCCCTCGAAGGCCTGTGGATGTATGCCCTGGACATCTTCATGCCGTCCTTGGCCAGCCTGAAGGCGTGCTCCACCCTGTATTGATCCAGATAAGCCCTCAGCACCGTATCCGCCGTTGCTCCGAACCTTATGTTCTCCGCATCCTTCGATGCTCTGGGAAGGTTCGTGACCAGCACCCTCGCGCCGCGGTCCTGGGAGAGGGCCTTGGCCCTCTCCCCGTCGAACGCCAGCTCGACGCTGACCTTGTATTCGGTCTTGGTCATCGGCCTTGAGCCCTTCGGCGGGCGTCCGCGGTGCCCGTAGCCCAGAGATACCTCAACCTCGTCTATCGACCATTTCACATCGTACGCCGAATCGGTATGGTTCGACAGGGCCTCTTCCATAGCCCTCCTGGCATCTATGTCGCAGTTGAACGTTCTCGATTCGAACCTGCCGAACCTGGCCTGCGCCTCCTTCAGCCCCTGCTCCCTGAGATACTCTATGCCTTCGTTGATGTCGTCCGTCGTCCTGAAGGCGACGAACCTCAGCATCTTTCCATCGACCTCGGCATCGGTGTCGTAGATCTCCCAGCCCTTTCTCACGACCGAGGGATCCATCGTTCCCGTGCGCACGGACTCCACTATCCTGGCTCTTGCCTTCCGCCCGAAGTTGTTCGGGCACTTCGCCACGAATCCGAATCCCTTCGATTGCATCAGATCCACCAACGGCCCGGTGGCGATCTTGCAGTCGGCTATCAAAGTGGACTCCTTGGGATCCACCTTCGCAGAAAGGAATTCGATAGCGTCCCTGTCCATCACGGAGTCCGCTGTGGCTCCGTCGTAGGGCCTCTCATAGCACACCGCCCCGTTCTCGTCGGTGACGGACAGAAGCGAGTGCACCAGCCTCTCGTTGTGCCCGTCCTTAGCATGGCCGCACCGTTCCGGCACGGCCGCGTCCGGAGGATCCGGATTCTTGCCCAACGCCGTTATTCCGAAGTTGGTCCCATCGACGTTGAACACCTTGGATGACAATCTGTAGCGTTCCGCCAGCAGGCTGTAGCACTCGTAGGTCAATGACGGAAGATCTATCTCGAAGAGAAGATCGAGATCCCTGCTGAACGCCCTTCCTCCAAGGGCCGGTATGTCCACCTTGGGACCGAACATCAGGTCCACCGGGGCGGACATGTACCTGTCCGCGATGTTGAACAATGCGCTGCGTCCTTTCGTCCCCACCATGTCCCCGATAAGGGCCTTCACGGCATTTCCCGGCGACAGCTTCTGCCTTACGTCCGTGCTGAACTTCGAATCGATCAGCTCCCTCAGACCGGTCTGCTCGAAGAAAGCCTGCGCTAAGGCTATCGAGGCGTTCAGCCCCTCGTAATGCGCGTCCTTCGAACGGTCCAAGGCCATGTCTGCAATCCCGTTATTCTTCCAAGCCCGGCCTAGGCATGATACGCCTGAGAATTTCTGAATTTTAGCCTATATATCCGAGCTTTGCTCGGATTATAAGGCTAAAATTTTAAATAGATTTCTGCGGATACATCGCCGATACGCCGAATATCTTAGCGGCAGCTATCGCCGCCAATCTCGAAAATCACGGGAAACCATCGGTCCAGCAACGAGTTCTTGCACCGGATCAAGAAGAAACGAGCCGATCAAGGCTCGAAAATAATTGTTGCTCGAAGTGCCGAATTCACGTGTCATCTTGTATGGAAGCGCTGAATTCTAACTAAAATTGAAACTAACTATCATTCCTCCTCTACCAACGTACCCATCATTGTAAAGGATCTTGTGTTTATGAATTCCCAGCCTTCAACCATGGCTATCAACGAATATAGGATTGTTGATAATTGCAAACAGTCCACAGCTTCAAAAGTATGTTGCGAATATCCATGTTGTATGGTATGCCTGTTAATATTTTCTGTATCAAATTCTTCTGTATAATCCTCAAATTGGACTGATCTATACAATATGTCCAATGCTTCCTTCAAAGATACCCATATTAACATCTTGCTGATGTCATGTTTACTGACATCATAAGTTTCAGTAACTGTCTGATCAATTTTGTCCCTCTTATCCTGTTTATAAATCATTTTCATAGAGAATTGTTCCATTGAAAAGGATTGAAATATACGATCTATTTGCGACAGCAATAAACAACAACAGGCCCTATAGCAGTTACTATTGAAACAAATTATTGCTTCTTCAATCACATCTCTGAACTCTTTTCCAATTTCTTCCTTTATCGCATCGAGGCATGTATTCGTATTGTCAATGGCGCTGTTTTTACATTCTTCCAATATTGAATCTACTTTCTTAGAATCTTGAATAATTATATCATGAGGAAAATATGGATGAATTCCCCAGCCCCTTCTACCATACTGTTTAGCATTGTGAACAAAGATTGCGTATTGTTCTTTAGTAATATACTTGGGAGATAACGATTCAATTAGGTCTGAAATATCTCTGAATGATTTAGACCATAGTTTGGAGGGTTCTTCAATTGATTTTAATAGGGGGCCTATAGTCTTTGTTATGTCGCTAATGGATTGAGTTAAAGCCGACAATTGTTTCATCAATTCTGTATTTCTTTCAAAGAATGGCTGTAGCTGTTTCTCCAATGACAAAGATTGTTTTGTGATACTTTCCAATTCTTTATTCATACTGTCTGGAAGTTTTGTAAATGATGGGTCGTTTCGTTCATTTTACTCTCTATAATAAAGTTTCTTTAGTCTTTGCAATTAGGAGCAGGAGTTGTATCTTTTTATCCCATTTATTGATGATACGTCAATCTGATCTTGAATACGTTGATACTATGAGCAGCCAATTATTTTATGGCAAGGTTTTGGCTCTATAATTAAAGATGCTATGTGGACAACTAGCCAAAATATTATATGCTAGCTTTAGGTACAGAGTAACAGGTGCACGTGCCACCTATAGGTATAATCTATTGTGGAACGTCATAGATTTCGCGTTCTGCGGACGATCGCGTTATCATTGCATCTAGAGGGTAGGAGTGATTGTTGATGTGCACTGCGGATGAGGGTGTTAGGATGCAGAATGTGTTCTACAAATACATCAAAGGCCGTCCAGTGGAGGAGGAAGATGTTCCCGCACTCAAATCACTATCTATGGCATCGTATATCAGATTCTACATGGATGATGGAGTGCTTTTTGCCGGTCCTGGTCCCATAGGTTCGATGATTAAGGCACCCGCCGTTGAGTGTTGAGGCTTTCCTCATGGAGAGACTCTTTTGGATGCCTAATCTCAGCGGTAAGGCTCTATCTCAAATTAGATTGAAGAGGTTATTTCCCGAAGGTCGGTCTGTTGAGTCCCGTGTCAATGATATCGGATGCACTGTGTTATTCCAGCTTGAGGGAAAAAGAGTCATAGCATCGATAAAGGACTATTGCGGAGATTTTAAAGGATACAGATTAGTGATCGAAGTTTTGGATGAGATGGGTCTGTGTAGGCTTACCTTCACCAAGGATGGCTATGATGCCATAGGCTATGCTAATGGGATGTGGGGTGCATTCAGACGGATTGTAGATGGTTGTTCTGACGGTCTCTATGACTGTACGGCTATGGACAGCCCCTTCGATGCATTCTTTTTCCCAGATGATTATGCAGAACAGGAACTCAAGTCGCCATTTGTCGGAATATCGCGGCGTTTCCTTGATGCTGTCGAATCGGTATCAGATCTTATCAATTGTTTTTGGGGGAACGATGATATCGAGCTGAATGACGATGGCGATAGCGTTAAGATGTCTGTGGATCAGATTGCAGTAGCAAGGGCCAATAGGTTGTATTTCGATTCTTTCATGCTATATTATAAAAACAGATTCACTTCTGATGATTGGAACGGTCTTTCTGCGGAGATGGACCTAAGGATGCGTAAGGCTGAGATAGCGTTCGATAACGTCAGCAAAACCAAGGATAATAGATACATGGAGAAGCAATATCAGAATAGCATTAAGATGCTGAGGGATTCTCATATGGTTTTGATAGTATCCATTATTGCATTGGCGGTATCGATTGTCACGGTTGCAATATCAAAGGTGTTCTGATTCTCAGATGTCACGTCAATTGCAACTGCATTGTAATCGTCTGATACCCATTCGTAGTTGAATCTGGACATCAAGTATCATTGGTTTCATTCCTAGCATCAGGTGCTGAGATGTGTATAATTCGAACCCGAGTTTGACACTTACGCTTGATTGTCTTTAAGTGGTGGCATTCTTCGAGCAGACTGGTCCTGAGGGGGCTGATCAGCTTAAAATTCAACACGGATGTTTGGCAGAAGCTGTCGCCTGGCAACGCTGTCAAGGCCTTCATTGAGAATCCGATCTTTGTCGACTCCAGTTGCAGACACCTATCCCAATTGGCGGATTGCGTGGCATACTGCATAAGAAGGTATTACAGAAGCGCTGAGGCCGATCCGCGGGAGCGCGAAACGTTCTTCAGGATCATAGAGTCGAAACTGCTGAAGAATGGAAACAAGTCCGCTGGATACGGTCTGAAGATATTCCCAAAATGATTCGGATGTAGGGGTGAGTGGTCGAGGGACCACGATCCCCCCACTGAGTTGCCGATGAGGCAACCCGCATCGATACCATCAACGTCATCGTTCATATAGAATTACGAAGCCGGAGTTCCAGCAACGGATGTCGATCGTCCAATCCATACGAGTAAAACGTCAAATGTTAAAAGTCCAGATGCAGATACATTCCCCATGGGAAAAGTCATCATCAAGAAGACATCGAACGACGGCTACCACTTCACCGTTGTCGCGAACAACGGGCAGGTCGTCGGGGTATCGCAGACGTACAAGTCGCTGAAGAGCGCCAAGAGCGGCATCGAATCCGTGAAGAGGAACAGGAACTCCTACATTGAGGACCAGACCGTCCCGGACTTCAAGGAGCTCGGATTCCCGAAGTGGCAGATATTCAAGGATGCCGCAGGGGATTTCAGGTTCAGGCTGGTGGCCATGAACGGCGAGACGGTGCTCGCGGCGTCCGAGGGGTATTCCCGCAAGGAGAGCGCCATCAAGGGATTGGACTCGGTCAGGGCCAACCTCGAGGAGCTGAACATCGTCGGGCCGGAGGAATCCCGATACATGGGGATCGATGCCGGTGCCGATTCTCGATTCCGATGGCCGATCGGGACCGATGGGGGCCGCGGCGAAGACGATCATCGAGGATCCGCTCCATTGGACAGTAACGCCGATCCAGAGGGATGGGTGGACCGCGCATACAGCAACGAGGGCGAGCTCACAGGGCGCATTTCCGCCATCCCGGAGCATCATCGAGGGGTGTTTCAAGCGGTTCCGGCGCAGCCGGGGCCCTATGAAGCACTGACTGTCCAATGGAGCCGGATTCCAAATTTCGCGGGAATGCCGGCTGTGTTCATCGGACAGGAAATCCGGTCGGCAGAATCTCCCAAAAACGGTCTCGTGAAGCAAAGTCAACTGTCCAAGTCAAGTTCAAAACTTGGGGGATTCGGGCGAATCCATTGTTATGGGTAGCGAAAGCTGCAGACAGACTCAACATTTCATGAACGAAGTCCCATTCACAGGAAATATGAAGATTCGGAAAGATTCAACAGCCTTAGAGTCATCAACGTATGTGCCAGCATATGGATCCGCTGCTCATAAAAAGTAAAATTAAAACGTTTTGACTTTTCTTGACTTTCAGTCCCAGCCGCTGTGGCGGCCCTATCAGGTGTCATTGCCGGTTACGGAGTACAGAACAGTCTTGCGATCTTTGGATACAGGCTTAACATAGCCTTTCGCGCATAGGTCCTTCACATAGTTCCTCGCGGTCTGGTATGAGATTGAGTATCTTACGGAGATCTCCCTTATGCTGAACGGTACCCCGTCCTTGATGTAATCCTTGACGATGGTGACCTCGCAGAGGTTCAAACCGGCGCTCGATTCTATGGCCTCTATGGTCTTCCTCTGCTCCTTGGCCTTCTTATCGATGTACTTTCTGAGGTCGTCGACACCCTTCTCTATGCAATTCAGATTGAATTTCATGAAGTATGTCAGATCGTATCCGTCCGTCTCCGTGTATTGATAAGCCAGCCCATATCTGGTCTGCGAGTTCTTCATGATCCTGGATATGGATGTGAACTCCATCAGCCAATACCCTTTCTTGATCACATACCAGTAGTACAGGGATCTGGCCAGACGGCCGTTGCCGTTCACGAACGGATGAATGTAGCCTATGAGGTAATGGATCATTATGCCCTTCAATATCGGGTGGATGAACTCCTCTCCCTCCTCGTTGACGAAATCGCAAAGCTCCTGCATGAGCGCAGGGATCGAATCATGCTTCGGCGGAACATGGAAGATGACGTCTTCCTTATCCGGGCTTGCGACCACGGTGTCGTCGTCTTCTCTGAACCTCCCCTCCCACTCCGGGCCTTCGTGAAGGGTTCCCTTGGTGATGGTCCTATGCATCTCGAGTATCACCGGGATGCTGAGATCACCAGAAGCCGTCTTTTTGATGTGCTCCATGGCCTCGTAGTTGTTGACGATCATCCTCTCATCGACGTTCCTGGGCCTCCGCTGGGACCTGAGCATGCGCTTGGCTTCCTTCCTGGTAGTAGCCGCGCCCTCCATCTGGCTGGAGGCGATGGCCTCCTCCATCAGCGAGCTTGTCACGTATCTTTGGATGACCTTCTTATTCGGATTGTCTATGGAGATCAGCCCTGCGGAATCGCGGTCTATATGGAACAGATACTCCTGGAACTCTGGTAACAGAACATAGCTGACATCGAGGCCGCAGACATGTATCTGCTTGGAATTGCTCTTGCGGAGCAGCTTCATCACGATCCAGAAGCCGTCCCTCATCTCATCGTCGATCCTATAGCGGAGTTCATCCCAGTGGTAGTACTCCTTGTTGAAGCGATTCACCCGCTCCATCTGTTCGGGATCCAGCAGGATGTCCTTGACGGAACTGCTGTCCAGAGTATTGATATCAGGAACCTGTTCTATCTTTTTCACAATGTTCTCAATACATTCATGATATATAAAGAAAAGTCAATTATAATCATTTTTTCTTTTCTTGACTTTTTGTTCATCTGGATTGTAATACGGCCTCCGTAAATCAGCCCTCTACAGGATGGCCCTCGTAGTGCAACCGGCGATGTCGGTCCTCCTTTGGACGATGGCTCCGTTGGCCCTGCCGCCGGCACCATTGGCCTGTTCCGGAAACGCTTGCACATTCCCATACATTATCGTATTAACGCTGGACGTGTTATCCCACATTCCTGGCAAGGTTTTAAACCCTGTTTAGGGATATACGCGCGATTTAATGAGGATGTTCGGCACGAACGGCATACGCGGGATCGCGAACGGCTTCCTGGACTGCGGGAACCTGACCAAGATAGGGATGTCCATCGCATCCGTCCTGGGGCCCGGCCCCATCGCGATCGCCTGCGACACCAGGATATCCTCGGACATGCTGGTCTCCGCAGTCTCGGCCGGCATCATGGCCATGGGCGCCGACGTCCACGACCTCGGGATGGTGCCGACCCCCGCACTCCAGTATTATGTTAAAACACACGACGTCACCGGCGGCGTCATGATCACAGCATCCCACAATCCTCCGGAGTTCAACGGGGTCAAGTGCGTATCCTCCGACGGCACCGAGTGCAGCAAGGAGGAGGAATCCAGGATCGAGGACGCCTTCGATTCGGATCTGGAAACGGCATCATGGGACGCCATCGGCTCCAGGACGGTCATCGGGACCGCCGGCGAGGAGTACGTCGACGCGATAGTGTCCAAGGCGGACGTCGACCTGATCAGGAAGGCGAACATCAGGCTGTGCCTGGACTGCGCCAACGGCGCAGGCAGTAACACAACCCCGCTCCTCATGAGGAGGCTCGGGGTCACCGTCGTCGGGATCAACTGCAACCCGGACGGCAGGTTCCCGGGGCACCACAGCGAGCCCCTGGAGAGGAACCTCCCCCAGCTCATGTCACTCATGAAGACGGGGCAGTTCGACCTCGGCGCCGCCCACGACGGCGATGCTGACAGGTGCTGCTTCGTCACCGGCTCCGGGAGGTACATCCCCGGGGACGTCTCGCTGGCGCTCCTAGCCAGGGGCGCCGTTGGGAACGGCGGGAAGGCCGTGACCACCGTCGCCACATCATCCGTTGTCTCCGATTCGGTCAAACAGGCCGGAGGCGACATCGTCCTCACGGCCGTGGGCTCCCCCGTGGTCGCCAGGAAGATGATGGAGACCGGCGCGATAATCGGAGGGGAGGACAACGGCGGGGCCATATTCGGCGACCACCAGTTCTGCCGCGACGGGGCGATGTCCATCGTCAGGATGCTCGAGCTGATCGCCAGGAACGGATCCCTGGACGAGCAGGTGGATTCCCTGCCGAGATACCACACCGTGAAGGCCGTGATGCCATGCAGGGACGACCTCAAGCCCGCGGTCATCGAGGGGATGAGGGATGCCCTCAAGGACCACGACCTGAACACCGTGGACGGCATAAGGATAGACAAGGCCGACGGATGGGCGATCATGCGCCCCTCCGGCACCGAGCCGAAGTTCAGGATCACATCCGAGTCCAAGGACGAGGAGGTGGCCAGGGGGAGGTCGGAGCGGTTGGTCGCATTGTTCGAGGAAGTGGTCTCCAGGCTGGAGGCCCCCAGATGAAGGGGATAATCCTGGCGGCCGGCGCGGGCACGAGGCTCTCGCCCGCCACCCTCCCGATATCCAAGATACTGCTGCCGGTCTACGACCGGCCCATGATATACTATCCGCTGTGCACCCTCATGACCGCCGGCATCAGGGACATCCTGGTGATAACCAACGAATCCGACCTGGAGAACTTTAGGAGGACCCTCGGCGACGGGTCCCAGTTCGGGATACACATAGAATACGATGTGCAGCACGTGCAGAGGGGGATCGCCGACGCGCTGATCATCGGCGAGAGGTTCATCGGCGGCGACAGCGTGTGCCTCGTGCTGGGGGACAATATCTTCTACGGCCCCGGCCTGGAGCAGCTGCTCAGGAAGGCGGCTTCCTTCGACGGCGGCGCCCTGGTCTTCGGCTACCGCGTGCCGGACCCGGAGAGGTTCGGGGTGGTGGCCTTCGACGGGGACATGAACGTCACTTCCCTGGAGGAGAAGCCGGAGGAGCCCGAATCGGATTACGCCGTGGTCGGCCTGTACTTCTACGACGGGAGGGCCAGCGAGATGGCCGAGAGGCTGACCCCGTCCGCCAGGGGCGAGCTGGAGATAACGGATCTGAACAGATTGTACCTCCAGGAGGGGGACCTCCATGTGGAGATCTTCCCGGAGGGGACCAAATGGATCGACGCCGGCACGTTCGACTCGCTGCTCATGTCCTCCACCTTCGTCTGCGAGGAGGAGAGGAGGATCGGTGGGAAGATCCTGTGCCCGGAGATCATCGCCTACATGAGCGACTTCATCTCCAGGGAGGAGCTGGAGGCCTGGCTGGGCAGGAACAAGGTCAACGACTACTTCAGGGCCATAAGGGACGTGATCCGATTGTTCCTGGTGTTTCCGTTGGTCGGGCTGGACTCATCATACTTAACAATTGTTAACTTTGAGGTCCCCAGCGCCGCCTCGCGATAGCCGTCGCAGAAGGAACAGATCGAGCAGAGGCTCCTCGGGGGCGAGGTCCAATGTTGGAATATCCGCCGGAACAGGCACGTTGCCAAGGACGTCCTACGGTCCAGAGAAGAATCGCATCGTATCATCGATGATCTTGCCAACGATCTTCCAGACCGTGCTGCTGTTCGCCGTCTTCCTGCTGGAAACGATGCTTCCGTCCGGCAACCTCTTGGATCCTATCCCCACGGCATCCCTCACGCTCTCCTCCGTGAGACGGTTCTTGAGCCCTTCGGCCTTCTCATACCTCCTCTCGAGGAGTCTGGACAGCTCGTGTTCGTAATCATCCTGCGTCTCCAGCCTGCCGATGTCGCCCAGGTGCATGATGAGCCATATCTCAAAGGAGAGGTTGGATGCGGCCAGCACGACCCCTAGGTCATCGGCCTAAGCCGCCAGCCCACCGGCATCCTCCGGTTCCACGGTATCCAGATCGAATGCCGCGACCCTGATGTCGGTATCGAGGAGCTCCCTGCGCTCCGCCTCCCTGTCGCATTCCTCGATGATCGTGCATGGGCGCTTGTCCTTGGAGACCTTGGTCGCGATGGCGTAGCTGTCGGTCATGCGCGCGAGGCGGTCGAAGTACACCTTCTCAGACGTCCCCTCGCACATCACCAGGACGGTGGTCCTGGGCTTCCTTGTCCCGGTGCTCCTGCGCTCGGCCATCCACGAACCACCCCTCGTCCAGGATCTTCGGCCTCGCACCGAATTTGCCCTGGGCGAATCCCTTGCGCGGGTCGAAATCCTTCCTGATGCTGTACTCAGACAGATTGGCCACGGAGGATGCGTGCGTGGCCCTGTCCTTGGATACGAAGTATATCTGGTCCCTGCGGAACAGGCCGTCGGTGTCCATGAGGAGCTGGTCGTGGGTGTTCAGTATGAGCTGCGCTCCCCTGGTGTTCCTGCTTCCGGAGAAAAGCTGCACGATCCATCTGCAGATGTCGTCGTCCAGGAACGCGCCGAACTCGTCCGCGGCGACGATGCCGCCGTTGCGGAGCGCCCATATCACCGGCCCCATGACGTACAGCATCCTGAGGGTGCCGTTGGACTCGATGAGGTACGGGAACGACCTGTCGGCATCGGTGATGCCAGGAACATGCACGTCATGGGTCATGCGGAGGTCCATCTCGTTGTATCTCGTGGCCCTGGTGGCCATCATGAGGCCCAGCACCTGGTTGGGGATCTTCCCGCGCATATCCATGACGTCCTTCTCCTTCAGGGAGCCGTCGATGCCGGATATCCCCAGATCGGCTACGCCCATGGCCTCGGTCAGCAGCTCCTTGAACTCCGGGTCGTCGTTCATCAGCCTCACGGTCTCGTTGATGACGGGGTTCATATCCCCGGCGAGCACGAAGACGTTCGACATCTCCTCCACCGCCTTCAGGCAGACCTCGTCGTTGAACTGCGCTCCGACGGATACCGCGGTGGAATTGGGGCCGACCCTGCCGGCTATGCCCTTGAAGCTCCTGCCGACCGGGGTGGTGTTGGTGCTGATGCCGTCCCTGTCCCTGGAGAACACCTTGCTCCTCTCCCCCTTGGGGCTGTAGTACAGGCTCTCCGACACTATGGTCTTCGAATCGAAGGCGAGGGCGTAGTCGTACAGGATGTCCTCGCGCACGAAGCGAACCGACATCCTCACGGGTGCACCCTTGGTCTGCGGCGAGAGGCGGAACGGCATGTAGAACGGGATCGGCACGTTCGCTGGCAGGGGGAAGCGCATCATGTTGCTCAGGACGTCCAGGGCCATGAGTATCCTGGACTTCCCGCTGGCGTTGGGGCCGAAGAGGGCGATGGAGCAGAGGGCCTCGTGCTTCCCGTCGGACGAGCGGATGATGCCGTCCTCCGGATCCTTCAGCGCCGTGGGCCTGAAATCTATGGTCACTGGATCCCTGAAGGGGCCGTAGTTCTCGATGGTGAAGTCGAGTATCATCTTGGATCGGATTCGATATAGTGATGTATTATATTAATAAATGCAATAATTTCACAAAAATCAATATAATACTTTACGGGATGGTCCGGTGACGGGAATCGACCCAATCCCCAAAGCAGAAAGATGAGAAGCCGGGCCCCCTCCGACAGGGGGCCCTTTAAGAATTATGGGAATCAGATTATCGGCAGGACCTTCCCCTCGGTGGCCAGCGCGGTCGCCAGGAAGAAGTTCTCGATGAAGTTGAACAGCGCCACGATGCCCAGCAGGTACCTCATGCCGTCCCCGCCGCCGACCAGCTGCGGGTCCATCAATCCGACGATCAGGAAGATCAGCGCCGTCGTCACGCAGATGGCGGTCAGGAACTTCGGGGTCTTCAGCTTGATCGACCATATTATTGCGATGACGAAGGTCAGCCCGAAGGCGATGTCGCACCAGGAATCGATCCCCAGTCCGGTGAGCGCCACGGCAGCGCCGACCAATGCGAACACCACGAAGCCGAACATCCCGTTGGCCTTGTACGCGAAGTACCCGCACGCTATTATCATCAGCCCCAGTAGGGGGTAGTATTTCGTCACGTCCGTCGCCGGGCCGTCGAACCAGAGGTTCGACAGCGCCAGCGGCAGGGACACGACCGCCACCAGGTAGAGCCCCAGCGCGGTCGGGTCTATGTGCTCAGTCTGAACCATGTGTATTCCTCCAGGAGGCCTGTCCCATCCTCCCTGTGGGATAATACTCGCGCGTGTACTATATATAACATTTTACGGTAGGTTGGATGAATAATGACGGCTCGTAAAAACCATGATTCCAGCGTGGGAGAGGTATGCCAACATAGCTCCCTGGATAATGACGAGGGGTCAAGGCATGCGGGGATGCAGGATATGGGATGCGCAACAGAGTTCTTTTTTTTATGTACTGCTTTCTTTATACAACTTTTGGAAGCACTTCTCTGCAATTTGTTAGTAATTATAATTCTTGTTTCTTCCTGTTGTCGTTATTAATTTAGTTAAGATAGGCAAAGCAAAAATGCTAAACAAACCCACCGCAATAAAAGTGCTTAATTCATGAACAAAAATAAGTCCAAGAATGCCCCATACTATCAGAATCATAATGTAGACACCCAGAATAATGTACAACAACGTCCTATGGCAGTGAACCACCGCATCATTGCTTATCAAGCAATACAGGATGATGCCAAATACAATGCATAGTATTTGGACAGCAGCAATTTGTTCGAGGATGATTGAACAAATTAGTGCTAACAGAGAAAACATAAATGCCATTGGCAGCCAACCATAACTGTCATATTTATGATAGTGTTTTAAGTCGAACCTGATTTGAGAAGTACACTTATCTGATTGTTGTTCAACATAGTTCACATGTATCCATTCTCTTGTCAGGTATGTTTCGCTTGAAATGTCTGCAGCTATTTTAAAGGCATAATATGTATCATCAAGTTTGGTTACTTGACCTTTCTTTTCGAATTTAGAATTGATACTATTGCATATCTGTTCCTTAATGCGATTCCAATATTCGTTTTCGATGATATAATCTGCTGATTCCCCAATACTGAAAGATTTACCCTCGAATTCTTTTACCGGATATATTGTTCCATAAGAGTAAAACCCGATCTCATTGATAAAAATCGGATTCTTACTTCCATTAAAAACTTTTAATCTTATGTAAGCTGATTCTATAAAGAATTTAATCTCTATTCTCTTGGCGGAATCTCTGGTTGTTATCCACAATGATAGGATCACTGCAAGAGCTGTCATGGTTCCAGAAAACCATGTGCCGAACGCTGCAATTGCACTATAATCTTGAAACCAATCCGCCCAGTCCATGTGAGAAATAAGGCTTAGAAGTTTATCATTGTGATGTCCAGTTTTTCTTGCTTTTGATATGTCAAAAGGATATAGTTCTCAGGAATTACTGATGACCTATGATCGCCTGATCGTAGAATTGTGAGGAAGCATATTTATGATAGTCAGATACCTCATTCCGTTTGAAATCGGTTTTGAAACGAAATTGTCCCCTTTACTGAAGCCATCTTTTAAGCAGTTTTAAGACATCCGTTATCGTGGTAAGGTTCATGATATTGGCGATGGCGCCGAGGATACATATGGTAATTATCGTCCCATTCAGGTAATTCACAGGATCCAATGATTTTGACAGTGCTATGGATATCGTTAGATACGTTGGAATGAAAACCAAGGTACACATAAATTCATTTTTATTTATCATTTGAAACGAATATGCGTCCAATTGCTATTTAGGTCTTTATTATATGGTTCTAGGGTGGGTAACGGGCTGCTCTCAGCTAATTTATAATAGAGTTATGATGGGCTGTAGCATATGATTTGGTGTAGTTGCATCGATTTTGTGAACCTAATTCGTGTTATCCTTTCAGGTAAATCACTTAAATCAATTCGACAATTTAGAACATGTTGGATGCATCTGGAATCCTCCTTCTAGACCATAAATCCAATGTCGGATTATATTTCCAACATAGATTCATGATAAATCCACACGAGGGGTTTTTCTTAAATAGCATAACCTGGAGAGACGGAAATGCCGTCCTAGGCTTTCGGAATCGAAGGGGGATTTCTCGGCGCCTATGGTCACATCTTCCCTGCGGGATGTGTCCGATCCGCTCACGTACCATCAGTCGATTGCTTACATCGGGGACCCTTTTTCATTCGACGGATGACGAACTGATTGTCCGCACACCAGAGGGGGCATCCTACAACGGGGATGGTACCGCAAAATGTACATTTCTGCGGTGTGGGAAAACCGTCGTTCCCGGGGGCGGCGGAGACATGCTGGCTATTGCCCCGGAGGGCCGATCGGGCGCCGTCGGAGAATAGTGACATGTCAACATCCAACGCCCTGAATTCGATTGTTAACAATCAGAATCGGGGCACTTCTCCGTTTTTCTTGAAACAGTATAAAATGATTTACGCTAATCTATAAATACTGTGTAATTCTCATACTACGATAAGCGATAGTCGCGGACGATCCCCGTCTACTCATCGCAGGGATGCAATCGTCGGTCAAACGACGAACACTTCCGCGGCAAGGGAATATCGCTTGAAATGGATGAGGAGGCTAACGCCTTGACCCGTGCAAAAACAACAGCCGTCGCGGCGGTCATCATCGTGATCGCCCTCGTTTTCGTAGCTGGAGCTATGGCGTTCAACAGGTCCCCGGATCTGCTCAACGCCGAGTTCCGCATCATTCTCACGGACTCGATGGACGGCGAGCCGACCGATTTCGAGATCAAGACCATCCCCAAGGACAGCCTGATCGCCGTCCACAAGGTCTCCGCGACGGAAGTCCGGGACCTCGACGTGGGGGACGTCATCGGCTTCAAATCCGCCCTGGTGGGGGGCAACAACGTCTACCACCGCGTGGTATCGGTCGACGAGGGGAAGCAGACTTTCACTACAAAAGGGGACAACGCCACGGCGACGGAGACGGTATCCTTCGGGAACGTCACCGGCAAGGTGGTCAACGTCAGCCACCCTGCTGGCCAGGTGATCTCCTTCGTGAAGAGCAACACTCTCCTCGTGATGTTCTGCTTGTTGCTGCTGGCGATCATGGCGTACGCCTTCTCATTCCTTCTAAGCAATTGGAAGGGATGAAATAAGGAAGCAAGAACAAAGATAATAGCCGCGGTCGCAGTCATCATGATGTGCGCCGCGGGACTGGTCGGAGCGGGGTACGCGTACACCGCGACGACTGAGAACGCCGGGAACACTGTGATTTCCGAGTACGTTGAACTCTCACAGACTGGAGCTGGAGCTTACAACTTTGTGAACAACCAGCACATATACTACAACACCGTCAACACTGCAGCCGATACATTCACGTACAGGCTGGACAGCCCTCAGGACCTTGAGATATCTTCTACCCACTACGATGTCGTCAAGGTGGGAAAGACATTCGCCATCCACGCTGAGAAGACTCCCAGCGCCGATATTGCGGACACCATATGCATAATTAACATCGATGACACTGCAAAGGCAACTCTGACTGGTGGCTACCTGCTCATCGTGAAGACGCTGTCTGCAGAGGACGAAGCTGCTGCCGAGTACATAGTCTACGACGGGAGTGAGGAAAAGCTGGGCCAGTTCACCATTCAGGCGAACAGCACCACCGCTTATTACGACACCACTGTTGAGGTTTTCCTCGGCTACTTGCATGAGACTCCTGCCACGGCTGCACCCGCAGACAACCCGCTCAACGGTGCTAAGTTCACCTTCCAGATAGATCTTGGACTTCACAACACGATCGAAGTAACTGGTCTCTCCATCAACGTTGGACAGGCCCTGTCCGCAGCTGCGTACACTGCAAAGTTCGCCGGCGTGACGCTGGGTGTCACTACCGACTTCACTGTCACGTTCAAGGACAATGGTGTAGCAACTGCAGATTCGACGGTTGCAGCGGCAGGTCACACCTACACGATTGTGCTGACTGGAACTGGAGATTATGCTGGTCACAGTGCCGAGTATGATTTCACAGCCACTCCGGCACCTTGAGCATCGACACAACACGACAACCAACCGAAGGTATCCATATGACCGGGATCCGGAGGAACAGGGCATCCGCCATGTCAATCATAGCGGTAGCTCTCCTCCTGATCCTGGCCGCCCCTTCCCTCATACCCGGAGTATCGGGTCAGGGACCGGGCATCGAGCTCGTCGACAGCACGGGAGAGGAGCTCGGTGACCGGTCCTTCATGACTTCCCAGGTCGGATTCGATACCGTCGACACGAAGGAAGGAACTAGATACCTTCTCGCAGAAACCACCGAGATCGAGACAATAGAGACCTACATCAAGTGGGTCGACATCGCCTCGGGAACCTTCGACATGACCATATCGGTGTACCCGGCGGACGGAGGCAGCTACGGCTTCCTCGCAGCCACCGGGATCAGGGTCGCCGTCTTCGACGACGACGTCCCCTACTACGCCATCTTAGACCAGGCCAACGAGTTCACGGCCAAAGTTATCCAGGATGAATCCGAGAATCCCCCGCAGCCTCATACCTTCCAGCCCGGGCAGGACGGCAACCGGATAAGGGTCAACACAAACGCAGCGTACGACAGCGCCACCGCGCCTTCTGACGCGCTGAAGCTTACCTTCGCCTTCACCATCGAATCCAAGGGCCTCCACGTGATACAGTACGTGTCCGAGGGGAAGGTCGTAGCGGAGAAGATGCTGAGCGAAGACGCTGAGCTGGGAGCGCCCCCCAGGGTATACAGGGAGGGCTACGACCTGCTGGGCTGGAAGGACTCCAATGGAGCATGGGTGACCCCCCACACCAGGGTCTCCATGCTCCCTTCCGATATCATCACGGCGGAATGGGCCCGCGACGAGGACTGGCCGAAGATCGACGTCGAGGAGGAGGAGGTCACCGAGCCCGACGGCACCGAGGTGAAGACCGAGACCACCACCATCGAGTACGAGGACGGCACCAAGACCGTCATCATCGAGAAGGTCGTCGACCATCCCAACGGCGACGAGACCCTCATGGAGCTGGTCGAGACCACCTACCCCGACAAGAGGAAGGACACCACCACCACGCTGATCACCGAGGTTACCAAGGAGGACGGCTCCAAGGACATCCTATACGAGTACGAGCAGCGCCTCAGGAACGGCAAGTGGACCGTGACCGAGAGCACCGAGACCTACGACCCGGTGAGCAGGCTCGTCGTCAGGGAGGAGACCACCGAATCCGGCGACTACAAGGGGACCATCTCCAAGAGCGGGAGCGAGGTGGAGATCGTCTACCACGACGACGGCACCAGCACCAGGACCGAGAGCAGCTACGAGGAGGACCGCACCGGCTACAGGTACGAGGAGAGGAAGGTCTCCGAGCTGGACTCCGAGAAGGAGCTCACCGGCGAGTCCAGGGAGATAAGGGTCGCCGAGCCCGGCAAGGAGACGAAGGAGTTCGGCATCCAGTACGTCGTCACCACCGACGACCGCACCGTCTACGCCACCATGCCCACAATCACCGCCGACGACCTGGACTCCGTCCAGGGCCTCATCGACCAGTACGACTACACCAAGGACTTCCTGGGCGTGTTCGAGGACTACGGCATCCTGACCGTCTCCGACGGCATGCTGCCCCTCATCACACAGATGGGATGCGGCCTGTACGCCCACAGGGGCGCCGAGAGCGTCTCCATAGACGCGGACATCGTCGCCGCGCTCTCCAAGGGGGAGGGCGTGCTCGTCCTGAAGATAGAGGACGCCGCCGGCCACATGAACCGCCTCCAGGAGAGGACGGTCGGCGACAGCTACGCCGTCAGCATCACCCTGACCATGGATTCCGAGTACGTCCACGAGCTCCCCGGCAGGGCCGAGATCGTCCTGGAGCCCGGATACTTCTCCGCCGACGCGTTCCGCGTGGAGGAGGACGGCACCCTCACGAGGATGGACTCCGAGTACGACTGGGAGACCGGCGCGGTGTCGTTCTCCGTGGACCACTTCTCCATCTACATGGTGGAGATGCACAAGGACCCGCAGAAGGACATCCCATGGATGTGGATCGCCATCGGAATCGGCGCCCTGGCGGCGGCGATGCTGATATTCGCGGTAGCGAGGCGCAGGAGGTGGTCCGATGCTTGATAAGCAGCTGAAGGCCATAATCATCGCATCCGTAGCGATAGCCTGCGGCCTGTGTCTGTACCACTTCAACGGCGATTCCATAGACCCCACAGACAGGCAGGTGGTGCTGGTGGTCACGGACTCCATGGACGGGGACGTCACCGAGTACGAGATCGACTCGTTCCCGGCGGACACGCTGGTCATGGTCAAGCACCTGTCCCCATACGAGAGGCAGTTCCTGCGCGTGGGGGATGTCGTTTCATATAACGACAACGGCACGCTGGTCCACCACAGGGTGGTCCAGGTCAACGAGGGCAGCGTGTACGTCCACGGCGACAACAACCATTCCACGGAGATCGTCCAGCTGGACGACATCAATGGAAAAGTGATAGGCACCAGCCCGGCCATGGGCCACGCGCTGGCGCTGGTATCGAACAACTTCATGGCGTTCCTGGCGGTCATGTTCGTCATCGCAGCGGCGATAGCGGTGTACGGCGTGTACAGGGCGGACCCGGAGGAGGCGGCGGAATGAAGAAGATCGTCCTCGCCGTCGCGATCGTGGCCGTGCTGGCCATGGCGTTCACCTCCGTCGGGTACGCTTACACGGCATCCACGGAGAACTCCGGGAACAGCGTCACGTCGCAGTACGTCACGCTGACGCAGCAGAATTACACCTTCGCGGGCGGCTCCGTGAGCTTCAACGTCATAGAGACGGAGGCAGGGATCAAATACCAGCTCGTCGGCACGACGTACGAGCTCACTGACATTGAGGGGCAGGGCTACATAGGTACTAAGATCGGCAGCGACAAGCTGTCGGCCACCATGACCGGAGGATCCGGCGGAGTGCTGGACGTGGCCGTCTCATCGCCCCAGCTGAACGGCTCGTGGTTCACCGACTACAGCGGCGACCTCTACGGATGGAGGTACGTGCTGAAGGCGTACGTGGACTGCGATGCCACGGAATCCGTCGCGAACATCAACGCGCTCGGTGCCCCGGCGGTCGGCACATGCTACAAGCTGTCTGATGCGGGAACCCTCACCAGGGGCAACCTGGCCGTAGCCATCGGCGATGTCGTCGGCTACGACGGATCCGCATGGGTGCTGGTCCCGGACCAGTACGCCTACTACAGCGGCTCCTCCAACGGCATGTGGATCATCAAGGGCCAGCCGATAGCATCGCAGTACCGCGTCGCCGCGGTGGATGCCGACGCCGGCGGGTACATCAAGCTGTACTCCACGGACACGATCAAGGACATCACCGTGGTGGTCGTCCAGGGCAACGTCATCCGCGAGGTTTACGTCAACAAAGGGGTTACCGAGCCCATAGACCTGACCAAACTGGGCGCGGGACCGTGGTACGTGGACGGCAGGCTCATCGAGAACGGGAAGTACACGGTAGAGGAGGCCGACACCGACGCCGGATGCAACGTCGTGATAAGCGACAGGAAGACAGGCTCCGGCAGCACATTCGATGTGGTGAAGATAGACAACGGCACGGCCACCCTGGAGACCGGCAAGACCGCCGGGCAGGCGGTCGACGGGGTGGACGGATGGCACGTCGGCGGAGGGATAAAGCTCCGCATACTTACCGGCGTCACATACGAGACGGAGCTCTACTTCGCCGGCGCCGGCGGCAACGTCAACAGCTCTCTCAGGTCCCCGGGGACCACCATCAAGGCCCCCTCGCAGATAACGATCATTCCGGAGTGGATCCCCGCGGGTGCCGCCGACACGCTGAGCTACACCCTGAAGGCCAGCGATTCCCCCGGAGCGGAGACCCGCACGGTATTCGTCGACCTCGGGAGCGATGTGCTGCTCCCGGACAACTGCTTCACCGCGCCCGTTGGCAAGGTGTTCGTGGGCTGGAAGGCCGACAACTCGCAGAAGGTATTCACCAGCGCCCACCTCTACAAGGGATTCAACGAGAGCAGGACCTTTACCGCCCAGTGGGCCGCCGTCGGGAGCTGCCTGACCATGAAGTTCGAAGCGGGCACCGGCGGAGAGGGGGAAATGATCGACAGGTACGTGCTCAGGAACGACGACACCGGGAACACCTATTCCCTGCCGCCCTGTGGGTTCACAAACCCCGGCCACAGGTTCATCGGGTGGCAGGTGATCGGCGACAGCGGGAGGAGCTACTCCGATTACACCTCGCAGTTCACGGACATCCCGGGGGTGAAGGAGAACCTCACGATAACGGCCATGTGGGAGGAGGCCCCCGTGGGAGGGGAGGACGTCTCCATCTCTTTCGACGCCAACACGGTGATACTGATCCCCAGCGAGGGATCGGCCTCCGTGATCTCGGGGAAGCACATCGGCGACACCATCGACCTCGACGGAGACTGGTTCGTCAAGGGCAAGCCATTCACAGGCGACTACACCCTCAGGGATTCCGACGTGCTCCACGGCGGCTACATAGTCCTCTACCAGGACCAGAATGATGAAGATGAATACAGGGTCATCAAGGTCGAAGGCGACTGGGTCGAAGTATCCGGCACCCTGACGGAAAATGCATTGATCGACGAAGTCGGAGGATGGAGGATCAACGGCGCGTCCGTCTACGGAGGCATGTACATCGTCAGGGAAGCGGACGAGGACGACTCCGACAGCAGGATCATCGTGCTGTACGAGTTCACGAACCCCAAAGACGAGTACACCGTGATCATGGTCCCATCCTCGGGCAACCCCACCATGACGAGGGGCCTGCATGCCGATGACACCGTCCCGTACACGGGGACGTGGTACGTCAAGGGCGACGAGGTGACCACCTCCGAGTACATCGTGGACCCGGGCGATGCCGTCAACGGGTTCATAGTCCTCTACCAGACGGCAAATGAACTGGGCAAGTACACCGTGGTCAAGGCCGGCGTCAACGGCGCCACGGCCATCAGGAACCTCAGGGCCGACAGCATCGAGGACGCAGTAACAGGGGTCAAGGGTTGGAAGGTCAAGGGGGAGGAGATAGGCATCTACAAGGTCAGGGCCGAGGATGCCGAGAACGGCTTCATACTCATATACGACAACGCCGCCGCCACGTATCTCTACCACACGGGCGTCAACGGGAGCTACACGCTGCCGTACTGCTACGAAGCGCCCCCGAAGGACCCCGCGATAATGAATTTCAAGGGCTGGAAGCTCATGGGCTGGGAGGTCGTAAGCACCCCCGGCAGGAACGCAGCGCAGTCCTACACAATGCCGACCGGTACGGACGGCTACATAGTAAAGAACGGAACGATAAAGTTCACTTACAGCAACGACCTCCACAACGGGGAGGCCGCATGAGGAAAGAGTGGTTCGAATGACGGGATGGAACGTATTGGACTTCGGAAACAAGACGAACGCCAAAGTGCTGGCGATACTGATGGTAGCGATACTGACGGTGTCAGGGGCGCTAGTGTTCGTTACGAACTCCGAAGCCACCACCGAGTACAAGGAAGGAGGCTCCATCACCTACTACCTTGGGAACGAGGTCTACGAGGTCGACGCCACCGGACACATCTCCAATGACAAGGCCACTAATTACGATTACAACATCGCCGCGGACGGGAAGAGGAGTAGCGGGGCGGCCAAGAGCACTAGCGAACCGACGACGGTCAAGCTAAACACGTACTTCGGAATCAAGTCCACCGAGTACAATCCGGAGTTCTGGACGGGATGGGGCGAGGTCTACCTCTACGAGAGCAACGGCAATTCCAAGGGCATGTGGAACTTCGTCGGACCCAAGGCAACAGCCACATGGAGCGGGGTGGGAACAACCGTCACAAAGCCGGCGACTGCGAGTTCCATCAGTATCGCCATGCCCGACGGATGTACGCTGGTTTCAGTGACCAGCGGCGGAGAGATGGTGGACGGCAAGCTGCAGATGGACTCATCCGCCGGATCCGCGGTCATCATCATCGATTACAGTGCGGAAGTCAACAAGGTCTTCGGCGGCTGGGCATACCACAACCAGCCCGACACCATGATCTACCCCGGAGACACCGTCGCATGGACCGTCACCGAGCTCGATGCCAAGTGGATCACCCCGGATCTCTATGCCAAGACGAACGTAACGGTCACCGACATCAGCAACGGCACCGGCAGCATCTCATCCATAGTCACCCCGTATGCGAACTGGAACTCCGGGACCAACCCCCGGGACGGATACACCTACAACTTCACCGAGAACACGGTCGATGGCATCAATGGCATAGACAGCCCAACATCGGGGCAAATGTACACCGTCAGGGGCGACCCCGGGAAGCTCACAATCGGAACCGAGGAGATCTACGTCGTGGCCGGCGACGTCGTCAAGTGGGACGGGGATAAGTGGGTGAAGGACCACGACGGGATGTTCAGCTCCATCTACCTCCTCAAGAGGGGCACGGAGTACAAGATGCCCAGCGGGACCCTCGTCACAGGCACGTACAGAACCGCGGACCCCTACGGCATATATGACCTGAACAGCAGGAATGCCAAGATCGACTACAAGGCCATCTTCCATACGGGGAGCGCCTTCTACTTGTCCGGAAACGTGGTCATAGACAACATCACGCTAGATTGCAACCAGACCAACACCCACGGAGGTTCCGTGGCTGGTGCTTTCGTCGCCCAGGGCCACAGGTTCATCGTGGGTACGAACATGACCACCCTGCATCTCGAGAAGAGCACGGACTACGCCACTCAGGCGGACAGGGTAATTAGGGCCCCGAACATCATCGGCGGCCTCAACTCCAGCAACCTCAATCGGGTCATCGAGTATGATAAGACCGCCATCCTCAACGATGGCAAGGACTCCACGGTAGAAGTGGACCTGGGCACCTACGTCATCGTCCACAGCGGAATCTTCAACAACGTCATCGCGGGCTCGGCCAAGGACACCATCGGAACAGCCCAGAACCCGCTGTCGACCTACATGATCCTGAAGGACTGCCTGATAGTGGACACCATCGGAGGCGCCGGAGGCACGTCGGGTGTCAACGGGCACAACGGCGGAGACGGCTACCTGGACGGAGGGACCTTCGTCTACGCCATCGGAGCGTACGCCATGGGCGACTATTGGGAGGACAAGGAGTCCGGATACTCGGATTTCGTCTCCGGATGCGGACCCGCCGACAACACCAATGGGAACATCAGGCTCTACACCCTCAGCCTGCAGTCCAGCGTGGCCCAGGGCGGCTCCACTACCGGAGACATCAACGGATGCACCCATCTGATCATCACCGGGGACTCCTCCATATGGGACAGCATGGGGGCAGGCCGTGACGGAACCTCCCAGACTGACTTCTCCTATCTGGAGGTGACCGGGAGGGCGGAGGTCAGGCGTGTAGCCTGCGGCATAACCACCGACGGTTCCTCAGGTTCCAAGGACAACGTCGTGGACGGGGTGTTCATCCACGTCTCCGAGGACGCACTCGTCGCCAGCGTGTACGGCGGAGGTTTCGACACATGGTCCTATCCCAGCGGGAGGACCATGTCCCATGGCACCATCACGATCGATATCACTGGCGGTAGGATCGGGGACGTCTACGGAGGCGGATACAGGGGGACCATCGGGAACTCTGCCGATACTTCCGCCCTGAAGATAAGCATCAGCATCAGTGGCGATACACACATCGAGGGCAATGTCTACGGAGGCGGCAGCGGAGGCCTCAACAAGATGAAGCACGCCGCCGCGGCTGGGAACATATCCATCAGCGTCCCGAAGCCAGACGATACCGGGAACGAGACCGTGACGAAGAGTTTCACCTACGGAGAGGGATTCCAGACAACGGATGGAGTTACAGGTAACAGGTACTCCTCCGGCAGGTCGTACGTTTACGGCAACATAGACATCGACATCGCCGGCGGCACAATAGACGGAGACGTCTACGGCGGCGGTATGTCGGTCCCCAAGCTCGTACAGTACGACAACATCGAGTGGGGACTGAACTACGGTGACATCCCGTTCCTGGCGGAGAGGTCGAACAATCAGCCGGTGGAGACAGCCACCGTGGTGGGTAACGTCAGCGTGACCGTGGAAGGAGATGCCAAGGTCGGAGGTTCCGTGTACGGCGCCGGAAAGGGAATAAAGCTCGATTCCAAGGGCGAGGTCGACAAGTCCGAGTACGGATTCAACAAGGTCGTCTACAGGGACGGCGACAACAGGTCGATCAGCCGCCAGTACTGGGTCGAGGGCGGGGAGAACAGCTCCAGCCGCGCATACGACAACAGCAGCGACCTCAACTACCCCAACTTCGCCCAGGTCAAGGGCAACGTGACGGTCACCATCAAGAACAATACGTGGTACCATGACCAGACGGCGATAGTCGGAACCACATACACGGTGTCGGCCTCCGATGCCGATGCCAACAAGTTCATCGTGCTCCACAGGGGCACCAATCTCCCGTCCAAGTACAACGTGGTGCTGGTCGATGAGAACGGCAATGCATCGATGATGAGCATCGCATCCGGTCAGCCCACCCCGGGAGGCTATGATTTCAGTGAATGGAAGGTCAAGGGCAGGGTCATAGGCACCGTGGCTTACACGGTCACGCCGGAGGATGCGGACCTCAGCAAGACCATTGTCCTCTACCATCCCCAGTACAGCACAGCGAAGTACGATGTCCTTATGATCGACGGGGACACCGTCACAGCCGCACCAGGGGAATCCGAGAGCGCGGTCGTCGCCCTGAACACGTCGCACATCGACGGCTCCGTCTACGGGGGAGGCGGATTCGGAAAGGTCATAGGATCGACCATAGTCAGCGTCGATTCTGGTATAGTCGGAACCAACGTCTTCGGAGGCGGCCTGGGAGTCGCAGGCAGGACATGCATCGAGGGCAACAGGGTCGTTTACATCCAGAATATCAGCTCCATAGGAGGCTCGGTCTTCGGAGGATCGGAGGTCGGAGTGGACGGTCCCGTCATATCCGAGGATGAACTGGACAGCAAGGTTCCCGCGACTATCAACAAGGTCAAGCAGCAGCTCCACGCCAACAGGGCAGGCGTCGTCGTCCAGGGCGGATTCATAGAGGGCTCCATCTTCGGAGGCGGCCTCATGGGCAAGACGTACGGTAACACCGCCGTCTACGTCGGATACTACCTGCCCAGCCTGACGGTGAGGACCCCCGTCCCGGTCAACTACTCCGACAGCACGGGCATCAAGATCTCGGTCAACTCCATCTTCGCCGGCGGTAACATCAGCAGTTCCGGAGAGGACGATACCAGCATCGTGGGCGCATACACCCAGGACCTGGTCATGGGAAGCGGATTCATCAGCATCTACGGCGACGAGAACAAGAGCGTCAGCATCCCTGGTAGCATCATGGGCAGCGGAAACGCCTGCAAGACCAGGGGCGAAACGGAGATCGAGATAGTCAACCTGTTCAACGCCGACGTCATGGCAGGTATCCACCGTGCCACCAAGGTCACCATCGACAGGTGCAACATCGCCATCACCGGAAGGAGCACGGTCACAGAGATCTTCAGCCAGGTGAAGATGGCCTCGATCTTCGACATCGAGGAGCTCATCCTCAAGGGCGGAACCAGTATCAACTTCCGCAATCCGATCGATGACGTCAAGACCCTGAAGAGTCAGACATCCGATGGATCCCTTACCACGGCCAAGTCGGCCCAGAACAGGCTGGTCTTCACGGGCGGTACGACAATCTACGTCAGGTACGCCGACGAGAACGGCAACCCAGTGTACGGTAACGTGGAGGGATTCACCTTGATGATCTCCACCCAGGGAGACTACGGAGCCTACGCCATGGGTAACACCTTGGGCGGAGGAGGATTCGCGGTCAACAAGGACGGATCGACCGCCGAGGCGGACACATCGATCTCGGGCAACATTTGCTGCTGGTACGTGTCCGGTATCTCGAAGAAGATCTCCACCATGTACCTCCAGCTGGACGACGATTCCAGGAACCTCGAGTACAACGAGGCCTACATCACGATCAACAAGTTCCAGACAGACACCAGCATCATGTTCACCGGCGGCGTGTTCACGAAGATGTCCAACGATCCCAACGGGGACCCCTACACCTTCGTCAGGCCCGGGGCCGATTCAATGGAGGACGAGCCGTCGCAGCTCGCTCTGGCGATCGGCTACAACAAGAACGACGGCCAGCGGATACCCAAGCTGTACGACCCGACGTACCGTTACATGTCCATCGCCGACGGGCAGGTCATCAACCAGCCCGGGACGTTCTTCACGAAGGACGGGATGGAGAGCGACATCGATGGGGCGAACAAGAACAGGAGCCTGGTCTCCGTCCCCATGGCGTACAGCACCGGGGCCTCCAGTGCATCCGGTCCCATGAACATCTACCTGTGCCTCACGGGAAGGCCCATCGACAGCACCGCGTACGTGGGATACGTCACCCTGGTGTTCCAGGAGATCAAGCAGGTCAATTACGAGGCCGTCGGGCCGGATGGGACGATCATCAACACCCCCAGGTACCTGGTCGCCAACACCATCGAGCTCCGTGTGGACATATACATCTACGGCAGCCCGACCTCGGAGTCGTCGGATACCTTCTCCGTGGAGGTCAAGACCAACGTGGACGGGGAAGGCTACCGCGAGGGATCCGCATCCACTCTGATCCCCCAGACCTACGCCATGGCCGAGCTGAACCTGGCCAGGGTGGACATCGTCGGAGCGGGATCCGGCCGTATGGGCGGGACCACGATGACCGACGGCGCGGTCTACGAGATCCCCGAGAGCAGGTTCATCGCTCCCGAGGGGAAGACATTCGATGAATGGAAGATCACCAGCGGCAACGGCATCATATTCGCCCATCCGACCCAGTACCTGTACGTTTGCGAAAACGGCGGGAAGGCGTTCATACTCGACGGTATCGGCACTGTCGCAACGATCAACGCGCTGACGAACCGCTACAACGGGCTCACCTACATAGTGAGCGGCGTCAGCGATGTTGTGAACCCTGGAAGCGTATCCGTCACCGCCGGCGACATAGTGAGGTTCAACGGCACCAATTGGGCCAAGATCGTTCTCGCCAGCGCGGATGCAGATCTGCCGATAACCGGCAAGGCGATGACCATCACTCCAGTCTGGAAGGATGTCCTGAAGGTGGTCTTCGACCACAACGGGGGACGCGGGTCCATAGCCACGGTCCCCATCGGTCGCGGAACCGAGTACGTCCTGCCCGAGAGCGACGGATTCGTCGCGCCCAGCGGCGACGCGTTCGCCTACTGGTCCGTCACCGTCGGGGACAGCAGAGCCGTCATCAGGCATCCCGGTGAGACGATCATCGTCGACGGCGACACTGTGGTGAAGGCCATCTGGTCGCCGAAGGTGACGGTATCCTTCGACCACGGATCCTATGGCAGCGGAAGCATGGGAAACGTCCTCGCCCCGAGCGGCCAGAGGTACACCCTCCCCATGAGCGACTTCGTCGCCGACACCAATTACGAGTTCGGGACCTGGTCCTACAAGATCAAGAACGGCGAGAGCGTCATAGCCGACGTGACCGGGAAGTACCCCGGGGATACCGTGAAGATCCCGGACAATGCGACGAGCATGATCCTGACGGCCAACTGGCTGCACAATCCGACGAAGTTCACCGTGACGTATGTCGCGAACGGCGGAACGGCATCCATAGACAGAGACCTGACACTCGGCAATATCGTGAGCAACGTGGACGGGTGGTACGTCAAGGGCAACCTGGCTAACAATGAATACATCGTTGCTGACAGCACTACGCCCTACGTCAAGGACATCAAGAAGGGCGGTGACGTGGTCTTCCATGTGGACAGTTTCAACAACGTCTACAATGCCGTCGGAACCCGCGTATCCACGGTTCTCTATACGGATCCAGAGTGCATGGATGTCTATTCCGTAGGCACAGACATCGGAGCGACCACCGTCTACACCAAGGGATACACCGTGGCAGCGGGCGACAAGGATACCAACAATTTCATAATCCTGTACCAGGTCCCGAACGATGCCGAGAAGTACACCGTGATCATCGTCCCCGCCAGCGGCAGCCCGGTGATCTACAGGAACTACTCAGTCGGGGCCTCCATCCACCTCCCGAATGGGAATTGGGTCGCCCAGAGCGGCACGTATTCCAGTACCTACCCGGTGACAGTGTCCGATGCGGATGATGATCGCAGGTTCATCATCCTCTATCAGGACAACTGTGATATGGATAAGATCACCGCCCTCCACGTCGCCATGGCCACCGACAAGGTGGCCGACGGGACCAAGTACAGGCTCCCGGAGTGCACGATTTCGGCACCGTCATCCTACACGTTCTCCGGATGGTCCGTGGCCATCGGAGGCGGTTCCCCCGCCATCTACCAGCCCGGCACCGTGCTCGCGATCTCGGGCAACACCACCGTCACCGCCCTCTGGTCCACGGAGAAGTGCATCAGGTTCGCCCACGGGGAAGAGTCCAAGGGCGAAGGGGATATGGCCAACCAGTATGCGCCTTACGGCGCCGAGTACACCATCCCGTGGCCGGACACCATTACGGCTAAGAGTGGATACAGGTTCCTCTGCTGGAACGACGGCGTGGATAAGTATTATCCAGGCCAGGCCATCGTCATCGGCGGCGATATTCTGCTGACTGCGATGTGGGAGCCCACAACGGTCAACACGCATGCAGTCTACTTCGACCCGTTGGGCGAGGGCGGGTACATGGCGATGGTGGAGAAGGATCACAATGCGAAGTACGTACTGCCGAACTGCGGATACGTCTCCACGGACAAGGTCTTCCTTAGATGGCTGGTATACCATGCCAACTCTCCCGCCCCAGAGTCCAAGAATCCCGGAGAGACCATCACCGTCGACAGCGACATAGCGGTCAGGGCCATATGGGCGGCGAAGATCGGCGGAGGCGCCGGCGCCTACACGGTCATATTCGTAGGGGACAACGATAGCGACACGGATTCGACGTTCTACAGGTCTCAGCGCGCTGGCGATGAGATCCACTTGACCGGAGATTTCTTTAATGTGACGTACCACACGAAGAGCGGTGTGGAATATAAGGACTCCTATGTTGTGGATCCAGCGGACGCTGACAGCTACAGCTACATATTGCTCTACAAGTCGGATCTCCCCAGCAATCCTAAGACATATGCGGTCGTGACGATCGTCGGATTCGAGGCGACCGTTCAACTGGCCATCGCCGGATCAGACGTCATCCTGCCTACCCACGACCCGCTGTTCTGCAAGAACAACGAGGTTAAGAGGGATGCAGAAAACAAGTACAGGGTGAACCCGGACGATGCGGTCAGCGAAACATTCAGGTACATAATCCAGAACACCGGCAACCACATCGAGTTCGTTTACGATGCCAACCATGGAACCGGGCAGATGAAGAGCCAGTCCGTGATCAGGAGTCTGTCGCGCTACGTGCTGCCGGCATCCACATTCACCGCTCCGGAGGGCATGGTGTTCGACAAGTGGAGCATCACCTCCAATGACGTGACCATAACCGGATACCCTGGCCAGTCGCTTATCCAGAGGAATCTGTACGGGTACCTCGTAGAAGGATACGCGACCGTGGGCGAGATCAACGCGATGATCCCGGCCAGCGTTGCTGGCAAGAAGTACTGCGTTATCGGATCCGGTACCATAACAACCAGCGGTCTGCCCGTCAATGACGGCGATATAGTGCACTGCAAGGAGGTTAGCACGGGCGTATATGCCTGGGTCATAGCCAATGAGAATATAACCATCGATGCCACCGAGATATACATGAAGGCCCTGTGGAAGGAATACGATGATGACACCGAGGTCAAGGTCGAGTTCTCCTCGGGCACGGTCATCGAGGGAATCGTGACCGTCACGGCCGAGGCCAACCAGGACAACACCACAGGATGGTCCAACCTCGGAAGGCCGGTCATGTGGAACATCCGCACCGGGGCGCTCTACAGCGACAGCGACTACATCGGAACCCTCCTGGGAAGCATAGTCGGTAACGTCAGCTTCGCCGTCAGCGGCCTGAAGGCCATCGACTCCAGCGGCGAGGTGTTCATGCCGTCCGTGGACCTGGTGTTCGACAGGGGCGGCGCCGAGGCGCACACCACGCTCACCTTCGCGGACATCAAGGAGTACTCCGTCGTGTTCATCGACCACGGGCTGGAGACCGTCAGGACTTACCCTGAGAACACCCAGCTCACCCGCGACATGTGCGAGACCCCCACCGGCAACAACTTCAACGGATGGTACCTCGACCCCACCTTCGTCAACCGTTACGACTACAACATGGTCATCAACGACGAGAGCGACGGCCTGAGGCTGTACGCCAGGTACACCTACGTCGTCACCCTGGACTGCCAGAACGGTGTGAAGTACACCCTGCAGGTCTCCGAGGAGGACAACGGCGCGCTGCTCAACGAGGGGGAGCTCCCCGTCCCGGACTACATCGGATACGACTTCGAGGGCTGGTGCAAGGACCCTGCAACCGTCTATGACTGGAGCTACCAGTCCGACAGGGTCTATGAGGACATCACGCTGTACGCCAGGTGGATCGGCAAGGAAGTGAGGATCTACTTCTGGTACGAGGACTCCGACGGCGTCCTCAGGCTGTTCGACGGCAACCCGGTAGGCCAGGAGCCCGATGCCAAGGGCAAGTACGATCTCGAGAACTCATACATGCTGGACACGGAGCGCAGGCTGTACCCCACCGTCACATGGGGAGGCACCTTTGACATCAGGAACCCCTACAACGGAGACATCATCATCGATTACGTCCAGGAAACCATCCACTTCGAAGGATCATTCGTCAAGTGGACGGTCGTGTCCCCCACGGACTCCTCCAAGCACATCGGCATCTACGGCGACACAGTGGTCGGCAGCAAGGTCCTCCAGTACGTCACCGACGACATGTTGAAGGAATTCGACAACGACATGTGGGAGTACTACATCTACAACGACGGCGGTTATCCGAGGAAGAACTGGGAGGGCCCCGGAAAGCCGAACACCATGGAGATCCACCTCAAGGCGGAGACCACCAAGGTGGCCATAAGGGTGCAGATGGGGCTGTCCGAAGAGGACCAGAAGTACTCCCCTACCGTCACCATCGACGATCCCGAGTCATTCCTGGTATACCCCAACGGCCCCAACCTCAACAACCCCGGCACCTACGTAGGTTCGTTCTATGACGAGTTCGGAGAGCTCTACTACGCAGGAACGGACGGCGATCCGGCCAGGTACTGGAAGGACGGGAAGGAAACCGATTCCCCCTACACATACATCGACGGGAAGCTGGTCCGCAAGGACGATCACTCGGCGACTCCCAAGTTCTACTGGAACAAGGAAGGCACCATCAGGTACTACTACGACGATAAGAAGGAGAGCTGCTGGACATGCCTGGACGAGAAGGATGCCATAACAGTGGACAGCCATCTGGAACCTGGCGGCAGTTCCATCAAGTACATCGCGTTCCCCAAAAACGGTAAACAGGAGTACAGGCCCATATCCGCAGGGGACCATTACGGCAACACCCTCGATAGCAAGAGTCCCAGCAACCTTAAGTCGGTGGCCTACGCGAAGAAGAACGGGGTAGAGGAGACGTTCCTGGTCGAATGGAACATCGAAAACACTTCGTACACTGTCGCGGACCCGTCTAATTCCACAAAGTACCGTAAGGACATCAAGTTCAACGAAAGCCCGTCGTATCCCGTGATATTCCATATCACCAAGGACACCAACAAGGTGGTCAACGATAACGGCGAAGAGATTTCCATCACATTCTACACCGATACGGCACGTACCATACCTTACGACCTGGCCGATGGTGGAAACGGAAATATCTACGCGGATACCAGCTACGTCAGGAAGTACTACGAGTTCGTGGAGTTCTATGAGGTCGTCGACGGAGAGGGAGATTATGTCAAGTATGCGCAGGTGAACCACGTCACCAAGTACAAGATCAAGGCAGACAAGACCGTGTATGAAACAGATGGTACTAAGACCAACTTCAAGTTCTACGAGAACGAGGACCGCACGGTCGTGTACGATCCCAACACCAGCAGCGCCACGAAGATCTACCTGGTCGCCGTTTACAACAAGCAGGAATACCTGTACTTCACCAATGTCACCAACAACGATACCAATCTGCAGTTCTACCTCAAGGATGAGGCTGGATTGCACTACACCGTCACGATGGCATCCAGGGCCATCATGTACCTCAAGCCCGAGTCGGGATTCGGTAACTACCACGAGTTCGTGTTCAAGCTCAACAACGCCGTCAGGAACGGATACTCGCTCCACGGTTGGCATAACGAGTACATCTCATGGGAGAACAAGATGACCCCCAGCGCGGACCAGGTCAGGAAGGTCTACCTGTGGCACGACGACGAGGGGTACGTCACATCGGCCAAGCTGATCTCCGTGGATAATGCGGGGAACTATGTCGAGATCCCTCTGCTGGTCGGTGACTACGTCGTCGATTCCAAGGATGCGGACGCATCCGGTAACATCACCCTGGTGCCCGATGACAGCCAGCATGCGAAGCCGGTCAACAGCACTGTCACCAAGATCATCAACCAGCGTTGGGAGAACGACCTCATCACGCTGGACCCCGGCACCTGGTACGTGAACGGAAAAGAGATCACAGATGCCGATGGCAGCACCCCCGGTACGCAGTACAAGGTGGTTGCCACCGATGCCGATATCGAGGGCAGCATCATAATCACCGATTCCGTCATCTCTGTCACCCAGTACACCGTGATCCTCGTCAGCTCGGATGGCATCAGAACCGTCCTGGGGAAGTTCGCAGCTGATACGAACATCAGCTTGGATGACCCCGGCAGCAGCAGATACTGGATGTCGAAGTACACCAGGAACATCACAACCAGCTATACTGTAAACTCAAAGGATGCGGATTCCCTGGGCAACATCACCATAAAGGACGTCCTGAGGACATACTCGCCCCAGACATTCACGGTTAAGATCGTTGACAAGGGATGTGTCAACGGCAGTACCCTGATCCTCAACAGCATCAGCGACACTACTGACAGGGGCTTCGACGGATGGATAGTGAACGACAGGGACCTGGACGGGGACGATTACACCCTTGTCACGACCGATGCCGACAAGGACCGGTTCGTCGTCCTCTTCAAGACGGAGAATGATAATGAGAAGTACACGGTCATCGTGATCGGGGACACCGGCGTCACCGTCGGCAGGAACCTGACGGCAGGTGTCAGCAAGGTGGACCTGGACAAGGGCATATGGTACTGCTCCACATCTGAGTCCACCGAACCGGTCCAAAAGGACAGCAACAACAGATACACTGTAACAGCTGGCGATGCGGACGGCAATAGATTCATCGTCCTCTACAAGACAGCAAACGACACCGGGGAGTACACGGTCGTCAAGGTGAACGGTTCCGATGCATCAGCCATATCCGGGCAGTCCGCAGGCGCCCTCGTCAGCGGCGTAGGGGGATGGCATGTCAAGAACAGGACTGTCGACAACAGCGTATACACCGTCAGGTCCGATGACGCAGATGTCATAGGATCCATCGTCCTGGCCACGAAGTGGAAGGACTTGACAAAATACAATGTCATATGGATCAACGGCTCCACCCCGGTGCACACTGATTCCGGCCAGATGGTGGGGCACGAGGTAATCGCACCGCATGTGGAGAAGGAGGGCCAGACCTTCCTGGGATGGAAGGCCGCGACCGGCATCATCGATGATGCATACGTCGTATCCCACCAGGACAAGGTCGCCGTAGAAAACGGAGTAGGTGTGATCAAGCTCTACGCTTTGTGGAGCGGTGACCAATACTCCGGCTACAGGGTCATAAAGGCAAGCGACAAGGGAGGCTATACGGTGTGGAACTCCGGCTACGTCGAGTCAGCGACAGTGGTCCTGAACGATTTCCTTACAGCCGAGGGATACACACACACCGACTGGAGGATCATCACCGGGAACAACCCGAGGCTCATCACCGCGCCAAGATACACTCTGGATCCCAATGATGCGGATGCGCAGCACGACATCATAATCGTCGCCGATTGGGTCAAGACATACACCGTCACAGTCGGCGACAACGATCCCGTCTATGGAGTGGCCGAAGGAGACAACGTGTCCCTCACCTATCCATCGTCGGAATATTCCTCCCTGTGGAAGGTCAGGGAGGACCTCATATCGCAGGGAGACAAGATCAACGACCCCGACCACACCTTCACCATGAAGTACAACGCCGTCTGGAACCAGATCCCTTACAGCGTGCACATGGCCCAGCCGGTAAACGGTGTCATCGAGGTGTACATGGAGAGCAGGGACGGAAGCAGTACCAGCAAGCTGCTGACCGACGAAGAGATCAACAACATGGTGTTCTACCACGGCGACAAGCTCAGGCTATCGTACACCCCCAACAACAGCAAGGTGTCCTTCATCAAGTGGGTCGTCACCAACACCAGCTATCTGGAGAACTCTTCCAGTCCCAGCACCGTCCTGGTCATCCAGAGCGACTGCTCCATAGCGGTCGACGAGTCCACAGGGCGCATGGTGGATATCATGATAGCGTTCGACAACGGCACCCTCGATCCCAAGGACCGCGAGTTCACCAGGGTGTTCCTGCGCGACACGTCGTCAGGCGAGTACTACGAGGCGTCGTTCATCGCCGGAATGGTCAACATGGACCACTACGTTGTCAAGGTCCCGTACGGGG
Source organism: Thermoplasmata archaeon (assembly GCA_015063135.1). Classification (GTDB taxonomy): domain Archaea; phylum Thermoplasmatota; class Thermoplasmata; order Methanomassiliicoccales; family Methanomethylophilaceae; genus Methanoprimaticola. The sequence goes on along the minus strand of SUTA01000001.1, from coordinate 190,216 downwards.
ACGGCTACGAGACCGTGCTCTGGTACGGATGGGGCCACCCGGGCCCGGACGGTTCCTTCGACACGCTGGATACATTCGAGGATGCCCCGGACGAGTATGTGCTGGTCGGAACCGTGGATGTCAGCATCACTAACGCCGAGGCGGTGGTCTACGATGTCATCTCCGCGGGATTCATCGACACGATCAACGAGCCGAACACCATCGCGGATTTCGTTGATACAGAGTACGGAATCATCGAGAGGGAGTACGAGACGGACCCGAAGTTCGACTTCCTGTTCACGAGCGACGAGTACTCCGTCGACGATGGCACCTCTTCATACGCGAAGGACATCAAGAAGAATGGCATCACGGTGTACAACATCGACATCAACAACAAGGTGTACGATGCGTCGTCCGGCAAGCTGGTGGATATCAAGTTCTACACCAGGTCGGACTGCCTGAAGAGCTCGGTGTACGATGTCGGCAGCATCGCAACCACTGTTTACACTCCCATCATCAAGGGTTCCAACGGTGGCAACATCGTGCTTTACGACAATGCAAACGACAACAACAAGTACACTGTGGTGACGGTCAACGGAAGCACGGTCAATTCGTACACCCTGGCAGAAGACGGTACGGTGACGCTCGATAGCGGATGGCACCTGAAGGGCAGGCTCATCAACGGAAACTACACCGTGAAGGCAAGGGATGCCGACGACGGCGGATTCATCGTCATCTACAAGACCACGGCCGCAGACGACAAGAACAACGTGATAAAGGCTGTAAAGAAGCAGGATGGAAGTTACACAGTCTCCATTGAGCCGAACATGATCCCCGGAGCGGAGATCACCTTGGCGGCCAGCGGATGGCACATCAGGGACACCACCATCGTCGGCACGAAGTACTACGTCAATCCAAATGATGCCTATCCCGGAGCCTCGGAGAAGTCCCTGGAGAACACCTTCAGATTTGCAAGCGGCACCGGCGCGGGGCACCCCGTCAGGATCATCGACAGCCAGAACAACGTGGTGGCCAAGATCACCAAGTACGTCGGTATACAGCGTTCCATCCTGGGGAGGCTCGCAGCCAACAACCTGAACATCAACAACCCCGACGGCGGAACACCCCCGGTGGTCATCAACTTCGACCCCAACCTCACGTACACCACGTACGAGGGATTCCCGTGGAAGGACGTCAGCGGCAGGAACGTGTTCGCGCTCGAGTCGGATATCAACCTGGCCGTAGGCGCCGACTCCAACAAGTATCCGCAGAAGACGTTCTACCTCAACTGGGTCAGGACGGACAGCCCTGCGGACGTCATCATGCAGCTGTCTAGCACCAAGCTCCCGGCTAACTATGCGGTGGCGGACGTCCGCATCGTCAACGAGAACGGCGGCCACGACAAGATATTCGATGGCGTGAGGTACGACCTCGGATCGGAAGAGAGCGATTCGGATGCGTCCAGGTTCATCGTCATCTACGAGTCGCCCAACGCACTTGAGACGTATACCGTGATTAAGCAGACCGCTCTCAACGCCGCATCCTCTGAGAGGGGATTGACCATCGGCGGAGAAGTCACCGTCGACGGTTCTGGCTGGAAGATCGGTAAGACCGGCGAAGCTGCCACGATCACGGAAGGAAAGTACATCGTCAGAGATGCCGACGCAGACGAGAACGGATTCATCGTCCTCTATCTGGCTGCCAACGATTCCAACAAGTACAGCGCCATAAAGGTCGGGGACAGCGCCACCACCGCTGTACCGAACAAGTCCAAAGGCGACCATGTGACGGGCGTCGACGGATGGCACGTCGCTGACAGGACGCTGCACGGCGATTACATCGTGGACCCGGAACCCTATTACCATGTCGATGCACCGTTGGACAACATAGCTGGATACGTCCCGGTTCCAGAGGTCTACAACGGAGGGAACATCATAGTCTACCAGGCCCCCAACCCCACCGGCCCCCCTGCGGTGTACACCGTGGTGAAGGTCCCATCCACAGACGACCCCACCTCCGTGAGCCGCAAGGAGGCCGGATACTCAGTGACCGATCTGGAAGGCAACTGGTACGTCAAGGGCAGGCAGATCACCGCATCATACACAGTGGATGCGGCCGATGCCGACGAGGGCGGGTTCATCGTGCTCTATCAGGCTGCCACCGCAGATGGCTATTACAACGTCATCATGGTGGACGACGATTACGCCGTTTCCTCCTTCGCCATGGACAAGCCCGCCGGGACCCCCGTATCGGGCGTCAGGGGATGGTACGTGAAGGGAGAGCAGATCGCCCCGTCCTACACCGTTTCCGACAGCACAACGCAGGGATACGTCAAGGACGTGAAGATCGGTACCGAAGTCAAGTACAGGATCAATTCCAGCAACGTCGTGTACGATGTCGCAACCACGCCTAGCATCGTGTCGATCGTGTTCTACACGGATGCGGCATGTACGGAAGTTTACGATGTCAGAAGCGAGCCCGCGGAATTCAACAACAAGGTGTATACGACTAGTTACATCGTCGACGCCGGCGACGCCTACACTGGAGGCATGGGTGGCGATGGCGAGTGCAGGATCCATGACACCAGCAAGCTGCACCTCAAGGTGCCTGCCACCTACGACAACAGGCTCAGGGTCATGGTCACCTATGAGAAGAGCAGCGGATGGTACGCGCTGAACGATTCCACTTTCGGCTACTACGGTAACATCGTGTACAACGTTCATTCCACGGGCTCCAGGGTATGGGGCACGTCGCTGGAACTTCCCACATCTTTCACGACAAAGACCAATGACACCCCGGTGAACATCAGCATCTGGGTGGCCGGCCTCCCCAACGGGGAGAACGCGACCATCGTGAAGGAGAACGGCAGATTCGTCTACGATTTCACAAAGGCCGACGCTATCTCGACCTCCGACTTCATCTACACGGTCGCTGTGACCCATGTGGTCGGATACGCGAAGGAGGTCCTGCAGGGTGACGATGTGAAGTATTACATCAACAGTAGCAACGCCGTCTTCGATGCCGATACAAGGGATCCGGTGTCCATCAAGTTCTTCACATCCTGGACTTGCACCGATGAGACCGCGTACGACGTCAACCACGAGCCAGCGGAATTCGACGGCAAGGTGTACACCTCCACCAGGATCATATTCACCCCCCTGCTCAGCACAGAATTCATCACCCTCTCGTTCTCCACATACTATGGCGAGTTCGACATCAACAACAGCCAGAGGGTATCGGTATCGGTGCCCGCAGGCGGTACGATGGCCGAATACACCCGCAACATGGCGGAGCTGAAATCGGTATCCAGGTTCATCACGACCTACAGCACCGGCAGCTGGGAGTACGTCTTCGATGGGTTCTACTGGGGAGAGACCAAGCTGAACCTCAACGAGGCAGTCCCGATCACCAGCAGCAGGGCGTACATCGCCAGCTGGACCCCTAACGAGAGCAACAAGAAGCTGTTCTCGTACACATCCGACGGCAAGTCCAGCATCTCCGCCATGAGGGATGCCGTGGTCGCCGAGGCCATCGGGGAGGGAGAGGCGAAGAGGTTCGTCGTGGATACGGAGATCAGCATGTCGATCCAGCCGAGCTCCGGATACGTCATCGACCTGGACAGGACCAGGGGAGAGCTCGGATACACCCTCGTTGGAACCGAGATCTACGTGGACGTCAGCACCGCTAACCAGCCCACCGGCTCCGGCCATTCGTTCTCCTCCTGGAAGCTGTGGGATGCCGGGTCGCCCGTCAGGGCCGGCTACAAGGTCACCGAGCTCACGGACAGCGCCAAGAACGGGTTCCTGGTGTACATCGCCAACTGGAACAGCTCCGCACCCCATGCGGGAAGCATCACGCTGGTGTTCGTGACCGATGAGGGTATAACCGCCAATTTGATCTACGCCAACGACGGGGACACGACGACGATCCCCGCCGGCAACTGGAAGATATGGAACCAGGGCGGCACAGTCACCAGCACATACGACGTCGACGCCAAGGCCGCCGTGGACGGCTACATCCTGTTCGTCAAGGACAGGATGGTCCTGAACGACTACAACGCCGTCTTCGCCACCGAGTACGGAACCGTCTCCAGGGCCACCCCCCTCGACCATTACTACAAGGACACCAACGGCAACAAGTACTACAACGTTGACGTGGGCGAGGTGTACAGGTACGAGAACAGCGACTGGACGACATACACCGTCACCAACCTCGCCGGCCATGACGGTTCGTTCATCGTGCAGTTCTCCACCAACGATATAACCTACAAGGCCACCCGCGAGGGCCAGTTCTACAAGGCTACGCCGTCTACATACACGGCTACCCTCGTAGACGGATACATCACGGGCTTCAGGCTGGATGCCTCGCCGCACACCGAGTACACCGTCGCCAACGGTGTGATAACGAGTGACGGAAAGACCGTCAACATGAGGCTGTTCACAGATGCCAAGCTGACGAACAGGATAGTCAATCTCGCGGCCAAGCAGACTTTGGTTAGCAGCAAGATCTACAGCGGCGAGTTCGTAGAGTGCGACCCGGTCCAGGGATTCTACGCGGCCAGACTCGAGGGCACATCCGTCCAGGGATGGATGTCTTCTGGCGATAAGCTAGGGGTCACGGGCGATGGATGGTATGTGGGTACCACACCCATCGATGCCGACACCACGATCTCCAGTGTCTCCAGCGATGCCGGTAGTTTCATAGTAGCCCAGCGCGGATACAACAATGCTGATGAGAAGTACACAGTGGTCCTCGTCGACGGGAACAGCGTGTCGCTCATAAGGGGCCTGTCCAATGATGACAGCACCAGCGTCACCGGTGTCAAGGGATGGAAGGTCGGCAACACGCTCATCGATACAGACAGCTATACCGTATCCAGCAACGATGCGGATGCAGGCAGATTCATAGTGCTGCACAGGTATGACAACCCGGATGGCAAGTACACCGTCGTGAAGCTCGATGACAGCCTGACGTACTATGCCAACCCGAATAAGACTGGCGATCCCAGCGGAAAGGCGAGGGTATACGCCCAGCCTGACGACGTCGTGGAGACCTACATGTACGCCGGCCTCGTGCACTACCTGCTCCAGCCCTACGGCAGCGAGTACGTGTGCTTCGAGACCAACATCCTCCAGTACGAAATCGCGCCTTATGGCAGCCAGTTCAGGGACAGTTTCGGGACCGTGTGGGCCAAGGACTCCAACGGCAGCCTGAACGTCGTGTCGACCATCGTGTGGACCATCGATCCCACCACCAACCTGGAATCAGCCCACACAATCACGGACCTCGCCAAGCTGCCTGCGCAGTACTGGCTCAAGGATTCGTTCGGGAACTACTACAAGGGCAACCACTTCGCCGCCGGCAGCCTGAAGATCCCGACCCTGTACCTCACCAAGGACGACGGTGGGCTTGCACCCGTCAACGAGACCCTCTACGTGATGTACATCAACGACAACGAGTACGTCAGGGTCCTGACCACAGGCGCGATCATCGGAACCAAGACCGTGGAGGCGATCAACGACATGTCCCCGACGGACGGAGATACCTACATGGTCTTCGGTGCCAGCGGAACCATAACCGCAGGGAACCTGAACGTCGTGGAGGGCGAAGTCGTCACATACAACGGTTCGACCTCCAAGTGGGAGAAGTCCTCCATGAGCGCCTACCTCCTCAAGAGGAACGGCGACATCGTCACCGCCAACGGGAAGAACCCCGTGGACGGCACGCTGTACTACGACTCAGGCAGGACCCAGGCGTACTACGGGGACTACACCATCGTGACCGCCGTCGCGAAGTACAGCACCGATACCGAGGTCAAGATCAACGGCATCACCTACCACAGGGACGGATTCGGAAACCTGTACTACGACTGGATCAGGGCCCCCACGGAGCTCTCCGGTAACAGGGGTTACACCTGGACCTTCCTGCTGAAGGACAGCATCGACATCACCATCTACATGAAGGAGGTCTCCTTCAACATCAACTTCGTCGTGAACGGTAACAAGGTTAAGGCCACGGACATGAACGCCATCTCCACGGTCACCGTCATGAACGGAGCCATCGATGACGACAGGAACCTCGACGAGGGAGGAACAGCCCAGCTGGACAGCGGCATCTGGTATTCCTACAACACCGGAGAGGCGGTCACCAAGCAGAGCGACAACAGCTACAAGGTCGTCACCGAGGATCCCAACGCTATCAACGGCTTCATCCTCCTGTACAAGACGGCAAACACAGCCGGCACCTACACAGTCGTGAAGGTGGATGGCAGCGAGACCACGATGTACAGGGGCCTGTCCGCTGGCGACAAGGTCGCCCTCGATACCGAAACCTGGAAGTGCAAGGGCGAGACCGTGACCAAGGTCGGAAACGACTACGTTGTCGACTCGGACGATGCCACCAGGGGCTTCATCGTCCTCTACAAGACCGATGTCACCAAAGGCAAGTACACCGTCCTGAAGGTGGACGATGCCCAGGACTACTACGGGACCAACATCGGCCAGTACACAGTGGTCGCGTTCGACGGGCCTCAGACCAACCGCGGAATGACATGGTATACCGATCCCGACTACGACCACGAGTACAGCGTGTACGGAGACAACCGTGTCCTGTCCCCCAACAGGTTCCAGGTGGACCTGGAGACTCCCACGGCCCTGAAGGCCGCGGGCAAGACGTTCAGCAGCTGGAAGTTGTTCGGTGGCCTCGAGACATACGCCGCGGCCCAGAACGTCACGCTCACTGGCGGCAGCCAGCACCTCGGCAGTGATACGAAGAACTACTTCTACATCATCGAGGCGGACTGGGGCGCGGGCAACGGCTCCGGAGAGTACACCATCGTCTACGCATCGCAGTACGGTTACGACTTCGTTAACGGCGACACCGCTAACCTCGTCCGCACCAGCGCATCCTCGATCACCCTCAAGGAATTCGCCGATAGCGAGGGGTTCAACGGGTGGAAGGTCTGGAACACCGGCAGCGTCCTGACGGATGCCAACAGAAACGAAGATGGCACGCAGTACATCATCAACCCCAGCGATGCCGTCACCGTCAACGGAAAGAAGTACATCCTGATGGTGGCCGACTGGGGCGAGGACGTCACCTACGCCAACAACGTAGTATACGCCTCCGAGTTCGGTGAGGCCCACAAGATGGATTCCATCAGGAAGTACCAGTTCAACGCCACCAGGGACATCACCCTGTACGGCCACACCGGAACCTACGTCCTGTTCCTGCACGACTTCGACGACAGCCGTGACCCCATGAAGTTCGAGCTGACCGCCGATGAGAACTACAGGATCACGATCCCGCAGGACCACTACAGCTACGGAGATTACATATTCGTAGGATGGTCCGCTCACAAGGAGAATGGCAAGCGCGCGTACACCTACGCCCCGGAGGAGAGCATCAACATCTCCGCATTGGACGAGCGTATCAACTTGTACCCGTACTACCTGTCCGACGGAACCGAGGTGAAGTACTACGACGGTCAGCTGTCGACGCTGAAGCTGGGCATGGACGATGTGCTCCGCGCGAAGCAGATCGAGCCCTCCACGGACGTTCTGGCGGTCAGCTACAGCGACTCGCCGATCACGGAAGTGGATCCGTACGACCCCGGCGAGCCGAAGGAGGCCATCCATGCCGGCGATTACTATATCAACTACGCGGCGGACATCAGGACCCCGCTCGGCATGTCGCCCTCGGATGCGTCCCACGGTAACACTGTGTCCTCGTACAAGTTCAACGGCAAGGCCACACTGAAGATCCTGAAGGTCGATGCATACGCCATAGCGCCCTCGGCCTACATGAGGGAGGGAGACGGAGCAATCATAGCTGCGTCCAGCCCCGCGGACCTGAGGCCCGGCGACATGTCCGGAGGCAACATGGTGTTCACCAGCGAGGACGTCACACTGATCGGGCTGGTCGTCTCCGATGTGGCGGGTAAGTCGCTCTACACCAACGCCGGCGACAAGACCATGGGTATGGACAGGACGGTAGTGGACGCTCCCGCCGAGAGCCTGACCATCAAGCCGCTCGTGAGGTTCACCATAGATCCGGCCTACGTCGAGCGCGACTACAACCTGAAGTACATAGACGGGTCACTGACCATCTATCCGAAGGACGCATCGAAGTATGAGGGAGATGGTTACGCATGAGCAGGAACCACCTCATTGTAGCGATCCTGGTGGCCGTCCTGGCCGCCGGTGGGGCGGCCGCCGTCATCGCCATCGAGCTGGGGTTGGCCTTCCAGTCCCAGTCCGACAGCGAGGACGACATCCCCGTCGGGGACTACGTCAAGGCCCGCGATTACGAGGACAAGATGGTCTCCATCTCCCCGGTGGTCTACGCCGAATCGCAGGACAAGGAATCGTTCGTACTCTCCAACACCGCCCAGAGCGTGATAGGCACCATGGAGATAGGGACGAAGAACAACGAGAGCAAGGGCCTTACAACCCTGATAACCTTCCAGGAGCAGGGCACATGGATGTTCGTCGAGACCATGGACCTGACCCTCCAGAGGGAGATATGCTTCACCGTGGTTGTCGACTTCGAGATCAAGTCGCTACCCGGCACAACCGTCATCACCATCGACGACAAGGGGCACGTCGGCACCGCCAGGAACGATACCGCGGTCATCGGCAGCTGGAAGGTCTGGGGCGTGGGGCCCGTGAAGGTAGACTACGATCCGTCCAACCCGGCGAACGTCAACGACCCATACAAGGGCTTCCTGGTGCTGGTGGACAGCACCTATATCATGACCCATCACTACAATGTGATACTGGTCTCCGGGACCGTCGACGCCCTCGATGTATCGCTCAAGACACCCAAGTCCATCGGTGACGTCGCCACAACGTCCGGGGAATGGATGTCATGGACAGGTACCCTGACGACCGGATACGCCCTCAAGAGCACCGATATCTACCGCTGCACCGACCAGGCCGTGAAGGTGAACATCTACGATTCCACGATCACCGACGGCGTGGCCGGCAGGCAGACGAGCCCGATCACCGTATGCACCGGGTTCTACGGCTTCTCCATCGACATCAATTACAAGTCGCAGATCAAGATAAACCCGGCCAACTACCAGGGAGCGAACATGAAGTCAAACATCGTGTTCTTCCTCTCCGGCAGCCAGACGTATCCTGTGACCTACAATATCACCAATGGTAACCCCATCCCGTCCAGCGAGGTAAGTTACCATGCCGAATTCGTGTCGGCGCAGATAACCCCCTTGGAGCACTATCTCCTTCCCGACACCGTCAGCGTGACTATGGGAGGGCAGGTGTTCACCGCATTCGAATACAGCAAGTCGACTGGCAAGGTCACCATTGCCGCCGACAAGATCGAGGGGGCCCTGGTCATAACCGCGGTCAACACGCCAGAGGAATATACCGTCACCTTGGCTCTAAACGGCGGTACGCTGGCCCATACCCCCACCGGGTGGACCGAGAACGCCGGTGTCTACTCCAGGGTATTCGGCTACGCGACGCCATACCAGGACATCATCGCAACCATCACATATTCCGGACAGCCTATAGAACCCACCATCGATACGCCGGGCCAAGTCTTCAAGGGATGGAATCCCAGCACCGGGACACTCGGGGCGGCCGATGCCAACCTCACCGCGCAGTACGATACCGCCTACGCAATCACCTTCGCCAACGGTACCCACGGAACCGTCTCGGCGAAGATCAAGGGCGGTGCGGCCATCGCGACTGGAGACAAGGTCGTGAACGGAGCCACGGTGGTGTTCACGTACACCCCGACCGACGAGGGCTACCATGCCGTAGGCTGGGAGGGCAATGTCAAGGAGGTCACCATCGAAAGTGCGTATGCGTTGACGTTCACCGAGAGCAACACCTACGCCGTGACATTCGCCGACGGAAACCACGGTAGCATTACCGCAGCCATCAAGAACGGCGCTTCGATAACAACGGGGGATCTCATCGCCTATGGCACCGTGATCGTGTTCACATACGCCCCCAGCGATGCAGGATACTCCGCTGTCGGTTTCACTGGCAACGAGTTGGAGGTAACCATCCATGAAGCCTACGACCTCGAGCTGATCGAGAGCATCCAGTACACTCTGACCTTGGACAAGGGAACCGGAGGAACCACGGACGGTACCGCCACCGTGGCCTATGGGGCAACGGCCCTGACGTCCAAGACGGATGCCGTCAGGACCCACTACAACCTGACCGGGTACTACACAGCTGCGACCGACGGGACCAAGGTGCTCAACGCCGACGGAACCTTCGCTGCCTCGACCGTCACCGGTTACATAGCGGACGGAAAGTGGAACAAGGCATCCGACGGTACCCTATACGCTCAGTGGGCGGCCGATATCTACACAATCACACTGGACAAGGGAACTGGAGGAACCACGGACGGTACCGCCACCGTGGCCTATGGGGCAACGGCCCTGACGTCCAAGACGGATGCCACCAAGACCAACCACCACCTGACCGGGTACTACACGGCCGCGTCTAGCGGGACCAAGGTGCTCAACGCCGACGGATCCTTCGCCGCTGCGTTGGTCGACGGTTACATCAAGGAAGGGAAGTGGATCAAGTCGAAGAGCATCACCCTGTACGCCCAGTGGGCGGCCGATATCTACACCATCACCCTGGACAAGGGAACGGAGGGAACCGCCGACGGTACGGCGACCGTGGAGTACAACGCCACGGCCCTGATGTCGAAGACGGACGCCACCAAGACCGGCTACCATCTGACTGGGTACTACACAGCGGCTACTGACGGAACCAAGGTGCTCAACGACAACGGATCCTTCGCCGATACGAACGTCGAAGGTTACATTACAGACGGAAAGTGGACCAAGGCATCCAACTGTACCCTCTACGCCCAGTGGGAAGCGGATACATAACCCTGAAAACCATTTCCGCCGGGGCATCACCCGGCGGACATCTCCAATTTTAGATCCAAGGCGCTCATATAACGGGGCGAAAGCTTAAAGCCCATCCCCCCGACTCACCCACAGGGCGGTAAGCGCATGATAGACGGGATCCTCGAGATAGCCATGCTTCTGTGCTTCGCCGCCGCCTGGCCCGTCAACATCCTCAGGTCCTGGAGGGCCCGCACCGCCAGGGGCGCCAGCGTCCTCTTCATGATCATCCTGGAGATCGGCTACCTCTTCGGCATGGCCAACAAGGTGGCCAACGACGACGTCAGCTACGTCCTGTTCTTCTACGTCTTCAACTTCGCGCTGGTCCTTGTGAACATCGCCATAGTCATGCGCAACAGGGCCCTGGACGCCCAGAGGCAGGGGCAGTAAGCTCTATCGGAGACTGCTAACATCGCTAACATACCAAGGTTACTATACAGCCAAGTCATCGTGTTTTTGCCAGGGTGGAAGTCCGGCTGGCAGGACTTCCGAGCCTGTAGCCGGACGCTGTCCTGAGAATCCAACGGAGGTGATCGCCTGCCGAAGAAGGAGTAGGACCAGGGTCATAGCTACCAACTCATTGCCCTGGTCCTTGAAGTAATCCGGCTGATGGTCGGATTACTCAAGTGAAACATCTTACCTCCCTTCGGGGAGGGTTCAGTTTCGATTCTATGATGTATGTTTCGGGTATTTATAATCAAGTTCAGGGCCACTGACGCTCATACCTCCAGACCGAAGTGAATCCGCTAATACCCCCCGTTTCAACGGATAAATCTCCGCTAATACCCCCCGTTCCAGCGGATAATTCGTTTTCGAACATCGGTTGCAATAGAACATTAGGTCATAAGCCGTGCGACCAATATGCTACGTCTGGCACATTCATGGCGCCGACCATTCCCGCAGGTGAGGAAACCATGTTCCCATCACCTCGAACGGCTAAGCGATAAATAGGGGGATGGATGGAGCTTAATCGTGCCATAGTCAGAACGTCCGAGCCACGGGCGCGATACTTTATTAAGAGTAGCGCCATTCCACGCGCCATGGATACCGAGCTTTTGAGGTCCAAAGCGGAGGAGGGGGACGTCGAGTCCTGCTTCCGCCTCGCGCAGGCGCTTGCACTTGGGAACGAACCAGGAGCCATCGATTGGTACATGCGCGCCGCGAAGGGGGGCCATCAACTTTCCCAGATCGCCATAGCCACCTGCTACAGGAACGGCATTGAATTCGAACAGGACGCCTTCGAGGCCCTCATGTGGTACTTCAGGGCGTTCGCATCCGGCAGCGAGGAGGCCTTCTTCGAGATGGAGGCCGTCCTCAAGGGCATGGAGTATGCCCCGTCCGAGGAGGAGGTCCTCTCCTATCTGGAGAAGGCTTCCGCCGACGACGGCAGCGCCATGTTCGCCCTCGGGAGGGCCAGGGACCTCGGCATCGGGGGATTCGACCCCGACGCGGCCTACCAGTGCTACTCGAAAGCGGCCGAGATGGGCTGCAGGGACGGCGAACCGGCCATGGCCATCTGCCAGCTGAACGGCTCCGGCACAACCAGGGACCGCCAGGCCGCGGTGGCCAAGCTCCAGGAGCTGTCCGACAGGGGATGCCCCGTCGCGGCCATGAAGCTGGCCGACTGCTACGAGTACGGCCGCGGGGTCCCCAAGGACGCCCCCAAGGCGCTGGAGATCTACCAGGGCCTCGCCGACAGAGGATACATCCCCGGGATGTACTCCGTCGGAAGGTGCCACATGGACGGCGTAGGCACCGAGAAGGACGGTGTCGCAGCGTACTGCTGGTATTTCCTCGCGGCGACCAGGGGCTCCCGCCAGGGTATGTACGGACTGGCCAGGTGCTACATGGGAGGCGTCGGTGTCGACAGGCTCAAGGAGGGCGGCCTCTACTACCTGAACAAGGCGGCCGAGCTCGGGTCCACCGAGGCCATGGTCATGCTCGCCCAGCTCTACGCCAAGGGCAAGCAGGTCAAGGAGGACAGGAAGGCCTCCGCCATGTGGTTTCAGAAGGCCGCGGACCTGGGCGACGAGTACGCCCAGTACGTCACCTCCGAGAACTACGCCAGCGGCAACGGCGTGAAGAAGGACGCCAAGAAGGCTCTCCAGTACGCCAGGATGTCCGCCGCCCAGGGCAACACCGTCGCCTGCTTCGAGGTCGGATCCGCCCTCACCAAGGGCCCCGACAGGGATGACAGGAAGGCCTTCGAGTGGTTCTCCAAGGCCGCCGAGGACAATTACATGAAGGCGCAGTTCGCCGTCGCCGAGGCCTACTCCAAGGGCAGGGGCGTCAAGAAGGACCCCGCCAAGGCATTCGAGCTGCACCTCAAGCTGGCCCAGAACGGCTTCGGCAAGTCCCAGTACCACGTCGCCTACGCATACTTCGAGGGCGCCGGCACCGAGAAGGACGACAAGAAGGCATTCGAGTGGTTCCTCAAGGGAGCCGAGAGCGGCAACGCGCTATGCCAATACTACGCCGGATACTGCTACACCAACGGCGTGGGCACCAGGAAGGACGAGTCCAAGGACCTGGAGATGTACCGCCGCGCCGCCGAGCAAGGGCACATAGTCTCCAGGGAGATCGTCGAGAGGAGGACCGGCGAGAGCGTGGAGCTGAAGGAGGACGAGTCCCCCTTCGAGGGCTACCTCCGCAAGGCCAAAGCCGGCGACACCAGCGCCATGTTCCTCGTCGGAAGGTGCTACAAGGACGGCGTCGGCACCGAGGTCAACCTGGACGAGGCCAGGAAGTGGTTCAACAAGGGAGCCGCCGCCGGCCACAAGCTCTGCAGGGACTACCTCCACCAGATGCGAATCCGATCAAACCGCCGCCCCTATTATGGGGCGGCCTTTATTCCCATATCTAATCTCAAATCTGTCATCAGGTATTGTTTAAACTCAACGCTCAGATTCGATTATCAATTTCGATTTTTGATATCGATCATTCATCGCCGAGATTGCTGGGAGCGTATGCCACTTTGATAACCCTAACGAGTTTTCTTTTCTCGATTATGACATAGAACATCATGTAGTTCTCGCGGTAGGGATATTGCCTCTTCTCCAATCCGCCGAACAGTTTTGAGCCGGGACGCACCATGTGGCTGTATGGAAACGATTCCAGAGAAGTGACCGCCTCATCCGTATCTTCGATGAATTTGATGGCAGCCGTCTCATTCATCAGTTCGTTTTTGATGTATCTGTAGATGGAAGTGATATCCGATTTGGCATCCCCGGATACCTCGACTGTGTAATCACTCATCGAGGAGCCTCTTCAGGAACTGATGGGCCTCCTCGTTGCCCCCATCTGCTTCCGATCTCTGGAATCTCTCCTCCAGTTCGAGGTCTAAAAGCAGGTCCTTGATTCTGTTGAAAGCATCGATGTTGAGTAGCACCCTTGACCCGTAGCCGTTCTTCGTGATGTAAACCGGTTGGTTCTCGGACATTTCGAACATCTTTGAAGTGTTCCTCATCTCCGTAATCGGCACGATCTGGATCATAGGGATGATATGATCGTATCCGTATATAACATTATAGTGTACATAATTATGTTAGAACATCAGTCTGAAGGGATTTCAACGATGGATAGGTTCCGAACCATCGGAAGGCGACGACTCATTTCCTGAACCTCCTGCGGGCCTCGAGGGGCCCAACCCATCCCTTATATACGCGCGCCCTATCGTCCGAACCATGAGGATAGCCGCGGTCCTGGCCGACAGATGCCAGAACAGGAAGTGCAACCACGAGTGCGAGAGGTTCTGCCCGCTCAACCGCACCGGGGTCGAATGCGTCACGTTCGGGGAGAAGGGCAAGCCCGTCATTTCGGAGACGCTCTGCCAGGGATGCGGCATATGCGTGAACAAGTGCCAGTTCGACGCCATCAAGATCATAGGGCTCGCCGACGAGCTGCAGGGGGAGATGATCCACCGCTACGGCGAGAACGCCTTCCGCCTGTACAGGCTCCCCGTGCCCAAGAAGGGCATCGTCACGGGTATCCTGGGGCCAAACGGTATCGGAAAGACCACCGCCATCAGGATGCTCTCCGGCACCGAGATCCCCAATCTGGGCAACTACGAGAACCCCCCTTCCAAGGAGGAGGTCCTCAAGCACTTCGCCGGCACCGAGCTCCACGACTTCCTGGAGAACGTCTACGCCGGGAACGTCAAGACCGCCATCAAGCCCCAGTACGTGGACAAGCTGCCCCTGGCTGTGAAAGGAGTGGTAAGGGACCTCCTGTCCAAGGTGCAGGAGAGGATGACCATGGAGGAGGCCGCGAAGCTCTTCGACCTCGAGGACGTCATGGACAGGGAGCTGTCCAAGCTCTCCGGAGGCGAGCTGCAGAGGCTGGCCATGGCCGCCACCGTGATGAAGGAGGCGGACGTCTACTTCTTCGACGAGCCCACCTCGTACCTGGACATCCACCAGAGGGTGAGGATGGCCCGCATCATCAAGGACCTCTCCGCCGACAAGCAGGTCATGGTCATCGAGCACGACCTGGCCATCCTGGACTTCCTGGCGGACAACGTCAGCGTCGTCTACGGCTCCGAGGGCGCGTTCGGAGTGTTCACCCTCGCCAGGCAGGTCAGGACCGCCATCAACGTCTACCTGGACGGTTACCTCCCGGAGGAGAACATCCGCTTCAGGGAGCGCCCCATCGAGTTCGAGGCCTCCCCTCCCAGGGGCGACTGGCAGACCGCCGACCTCATCTCGTTCTCCAACCTCCACAAGGACTTCGGCGAGTTCCAGCTGGACATCACCGGCGGCTCCGTCAAGATAGGGGAGTCAGTGGGGATCGTCGGGCCCAACGCCACCGGTAAGACCACCTTCGTGAAGATCCTCGCCGGAGCGATAGAATCTGACTCCGGCGAGCTGGACAACCAGGTCAAGGTCTCCTACAAGCCTCAGTACATCACCGGCGACTACGAGGGCACCGTCAGGGACCTGCTCTTCGGCAAGTACTACGACACCGTCAGCAGCGGCTTCTTCACCGGGGAGGTCATCGAGCCCCTCGGCATCAAGTACCTGTTCGACAAGGAGGTCTCCACCCTGTCCGGGGGAGAGCTCCAGAGAGTCGCCATCACGATGTGCCTCGCCGCCGAGGCGGACATCTACCTGTTCGACGAGCCCTCCGCGTACCTGGACTCCAACCAGAGGATGAACGCCGCCAAGACCATCAGGAGGATGATGGAGAAGACCGGCAGGTCCGGGATGATCGTCGACCACGACATCTACTTCCTGGACATGGTCTCCGACTCCATGATGGTGTTCGGCGGGGAGCCCGGCAGCCACGGAATAGGCGACGGCCCCTTCGACATGCGCGAGGGCATGAACCGCTTCCTCGGCGCCGTGGACATCACCTTCAGGCGCGATGCGGACACCCACAGGCCCAGGATCAACAAGCCCGAGTCGAGGCTGGACAGGGAGCAGAAGTCCAAGGGCGAGTACTATTACTCGCGAGGCGGTTCGCAGCAGCGGGACCATGTAGATCGGTATGTAAACTGCATCCCCGGAAGCATCCAGGTTCCTCGGATGCACCACGAACGGCATATCAAGCGATTGGCCGTACTTGTCCATGAAGCGGTCGAGGGACCTATGGGATCTGGATTTCTGTCCGGACTTCACCTCGACGGCCGTAGGCATCCGACCGCGGACGATCACGAAATCGACTTCCTGGAGCTTCTCCGAATCCCTGTGCTGGAATTTGGCGAAGAAAAGCCCGTGCCCTGATGCCTTCAGCTGCTGAGCAACCATGTTCTCGAAGTACATCCCCTCGTTCAGGCTCAGGTCGCCGCCGAGGATGCCCCTGTATACCTCGTCAGCATCGTACCTCAGCGTACCGAACGACTGGGTGAAGAGGAGGCCGGTGTCGCACAGGTAGATCTTCAGGTCATCCGTGTCGCAGTGGGCCGTCTGGTCGACCGCAGGCTCGGTGACCCTGCAGCAGAGGTTCACCATCATGGATTCTCCGAGGTCGTCTATGGCCTTCCTGTAATCGCGCATCCTGGTATTCTCCTTCAGCAGTCCGGGGGAGAACGACTTGTCATGCCTCTCCAGATTGGATGCGACGGTGCGGAGTATGGTGGAGGCTTTGGCGGCTTTCTGGCTTCCGTCCAGTTTTCTGGAATCGTTGTAGTATAGGTTGAGGATGGTCCTCTTAGTGCTCTCCACTGCCGCGTACGAGTTCGTGTCCAGCAGGCTCTGCACTGCCTGCGGCATCCCACCCACCAGCATATATCTGCGGAACATACCCATTATGCGCCTGTGGACGGCATCGTTGACAGGCTCCATCCTCTCGAAGGCATCCCTGATCAGAGGCATGGTCATGTCGTCGCCATGTGCCCAGAGGAATTCCTCGAAATCCATCGGGTGCATGTAGATGACATCCTCTTCCGATGGTATCAGTATGTTCTGGACGTTCTTTTTTATGGAGATGAGGGATCCCGTCTCATAGTAATCATAGCGTCCGTCTTCGACCAGGGTCTTGATGGCCTGCCGGGCTAGCGGGAAGAGCTGGACCTCATCGAACACAATGGCGCTCTGATGCTCGTACAGCCTGGAACCTGTGAGCTGCTGCAGGTTCAGGAAGAAATCGTCTAGGTTGTCCAGATTCTCAAACAGGCCCTTGATGTCCGGTCCAGTCTTCTCGAATCTGATGAATATGTAGCTCCTGTACTCGTTCTTGACAAATTCTTCCAATATCGTGCTCTTGCCAACGCGTCTTGCACCCTCGATCAAAAGAGCATTTCTTCCCGCCTTCTCATCCCTCCATGATTTGATGTCATTGTAGATCTTACGGCGGAACATGTGAATGATGAGGACATCCAGACTATATAGCAATTGCTGTAAAAAACACAAATGGCAATATTTTTAGAGATATATAATACACAAATAGCAATTTTATTATACTTATGAAATACACAGATGGCAATATTTTTCCAATGAGTACTGATGATCATATTCGTATCTCAGAGATTATCGCGATCGTTCGAGGCGGCCGCGGTGCATTAGCACTTATATACTAAGGGAGTTTCCCTGAATCATGGGACGGGCGGATACTCACCTTCACACGGAGTACTCGGGGTACTCCAATCTCGGGATAATGAAATTCCCAGAATCCGTCACCACGCCCGCCCAGCAGGTGGACAAGGGCATCAAGAACGGCATGGACGTCATCGCCATCACCGACCACGATGAGACCCGCGGCGCGTTCGAGGCCCAGAAGTACGCCAAGACCATCGACGGCATCGATGTCATCGCCGGGGAGGAGATCACCACCGCCGACGGCGAGATCATCGGGCTGTTCCTGACCGAGAAGGTCCCCGCCGGGCTCCCCGTGGAGGAGACCGCGGACATCGTCAAGGAGCAGGGGGGTCTGCTGATCGTCCCCCATCCGTTCAGCTTCCACGTCTTCGCCCTGAGGGAGAAGATGTTCGACGTCGACTTCGACGGTTTCGAGACCATAAACGGCGGCCATCCCGACAAGTACACCAACAGGTTCGCCAGGGCGGTCATGGACCGCTACCCCGGCAAATGGGCGGAGACCGCCAGCAGCGACGCCCACTCCCTTTACACCTCCGGCACCTGCTGGACCGAGTTCGAGGGCACCACCGCCGAGGAGTTCAGGAAGGCCATCCTCAACAGGACCACCAAGGCATGCGGGAAGCCCGCATCCGTGTTCTCCCAGGTCCAATGGAGCATGAACGTCGCCTTCGGCGGCCAGAAGTTGCTCTACAAGTCCCTCCGCGGCACCATCGAGTACAAGGAGGACGACCACCTGGTGGAGAAGATCGAGAGCATCAACAGGCTCAAGAAGGCCACCGGCATGGTCGCGGCTACCGCCTACGCCATACCTCCGATACCGTTCCTGGCCACCACCCTCAGCGTCTACTATCTGCACAGGGGGGCAAAGAAGCTCATCCCCGAGATCCCCCAGAGGCTGGAGGGCATCGACGAGATCCTCAGGTCCAAGGGGAAGCTGCGATGATCTACAAGGTGTCCGTCGGCATCCCGCCGGAGTACGCGGAGAGGATGATGGACGCCGTCGATGCCGCGATAGAGCCCATCTATCCGGGGTACCGCCGCGTCTTCAGCTACTGGCCCACCAAGGGCACATGGATCCCCACCGAGGGGTCCCACCCATTCCTGGGGACCATAGGCGAAGCGGAGACCGCGGACGAGCTCCGCGTGGAGTTCGCCGTGAAGCCCGAGCACCTGGAGGCGGCCATAGCCGCCGTCCTGTCGGTGCATCCCTACGAGGAGCCGGGGATCGACGTGATCCTCATGGAGGCCTGGAAGGACTTCGCTCCTTCTTGCCGATGAAGATGTTGTCGAAGGCCCTCTGCATCTTGTGGATCTTGAGGCTCTGCTTCCTGTACGCGAGCTCGTCGGGGTCCATCGCCCCGATCTCGACGAAGGCGTCCAGCGCCGCATCGGCGGCATCGTAATCGTGGTCGACGCCCACGAGGATGTCGATCAGGCGGTTCCTGCACATGATACCGGCGGGCAGCTTCCCGCCGTTCTCCGCGAGGACGGCGTCCCTGACCGAGGGGAACAGGTCGAGGTTGAGCTCGCATTGGGCCTTGGCCTCGTCGTACATCCCGGCGGCGGCGAGGCCGTCGATATAGGCCTCCCTGACCCTGAACGTCTCCATGTCGTCGAGGTCCAGCGTGAGGGCGTACGCTCCGGCGGTGACCGCCAGGCGGAAGTTGTGATCCTCCTGGGCCCCGGCCATGACGCCGAGCAGGAAGGACTCCGCGGACGAAGCGTCCGAGTCCAGGTATCTCCTGAGCCTTACCTTGTCGGGGTCGGAGAGGGTTCCGTACCAGCCGTCGAGGCCGGCCGCTGTAATCTGAGTGGGAGTCTGCCCGTCCATGCCGCGACATGGTCGGGCAGCGTAAAAACATATGGCTCGGCCCAGGGCCGGGAAGCACTGGATGCCACCGTCCATGCCTGGGCCTGGGGCTATCCGATCATCAAAACGATTGGGTGGAATCAGCCGAGGGCCGAGATGACGTCATCGCGGACATAGTCGGGCACATTCAATCTGGCGAGAGCTTCTTCAACGGTCCAGCCATGGTCCTCCATGAGGGCGCGCGCTACATTGGTTAGGACGGACACCAGAACAGATCTCATTTCTGCCTTGGCCTCGGCTCTACCCAGGGCTCTGCCTTCTTCTCTACCCAGGGCTCTGCCTTCTTCTCTGCCCTCGTCCCTCATCCTACGGTCCCTGTCCTCGTCGATGCTGTTCATCCTCAGATTATAGCCTGCCATGTCCGCGACCGTCCATTTGTTTCGATTACTTGATTGGCTGAGTGCTGAGATGATATCATCACGGATATCTTCGGGGATTCTCGCCCGAACAACGGCCTCTTCCACGCTCAAACCGTTGTCCTCCATAAAGGCGCGAACTGTACTCGCTAGAACGGGCATCAAGATTTTCCTTTCTTCCGCTCTACCCTCTTCCCTGCCAGCATCCCTCATTCTGCGGTCCCTGTCCTCGTCGATGCTGTTCATCCTCAGGATATTGTCTTCCATGTCCTTGGTCACCGTCAGTCCCAGCCCCATGAGCCCTTTCCTGCGTTCGTCTCTGCTGTATCCTTCGCACATCATCCAGTCCAGCATCTTCAGCATCACAGGGACGCCGTCATCCTCGGGATCGCCGATGCCGATCACCACTATGTTCTGGATGCCCCTGAACGGCAGGGGCGGATCGGCATCCCCGTGCACTGCCCTCTCGGACAATCCGATGTGGCGGATCTTGTTGCGCATCCGTTTCGGCGGATCCATTAAGACCCATATCGAATAGGTGTCCGCCATATCATAATAGTTGTCGCTCTCGAAGGTCCGCCCCTTCTGCATCACGAGCAGGTTGGCGGAGTAGTACTCCATCCTGCACATCAGGCGCTCCATCATGCGGGAATCGTTCTGAGGCTCGATGTTTATCCATATCCGGATCGGCTTCTCCCTGTCGGGAATCTTGGCCTCGAAGATCAGGTCGTACCTCAGTCCTGTCTTGGGGTCCACTTCCCCTATGCCCTTGAGCACCGTCTCCGGGCCGAAGTAGGATTCGGCCACCTCCATGTCCGTGTCCTCGAAGCCGGGGACGGTCCCGCGGAACATCATGGCCACCACCGACCTGTAGCTGAATATCTTCTTCGCCGAGTTGTCCCTGCGGTTCTCATTAGCGATGCGATTGGTCATCGGGAGCCCACGTCATGGCCGAGTATATGAAATGGGCACCGTGCGGTCACAGAATGCGGCTCTTGGCTGCCCAAATCGGGCGGTAACGGCAGTGAGCAACGACGAAAACGAGCGATCCGAAGGTCCAGAGGAGATATTTCGGTGCCATGGATGCGTTCCATGGGAAATCATGGTCCGGGCGAATGTACGCCAGTCGACGGCGAGTATAAAAATCCGGGGCTCAGGCGCATACCCCGGTTTCCGGTGGAGGGCTTCGCTCGGGGACGATCGGCTTGGGCTCCCTGCCCCACTGCAGGAACGTGGACGTCTCCGACGTGACCGACTCGACGGTCCACTCGCGCAGGCCCAGGAACCCCTCGTGGCGCCCGGTGCATTCAGTGCCGCACTCCCAGCAGACACCGTCGTCGCAGGGCACCGGGGTCATGGATATCTCCACGTCCCCCATCCTGCAGGTGATGGCCTCCTGGAGCTCCCTCTCCTCCCTGGCGACGTCGTCCACCGTCATGTCCTTGGGGAGGACCACGCGGAAGTCCGCGTAGATCCTGCTGCCGTGCTTCATGAGCCTCATGCCGTAGATGTCGATCCAATGCTCGTCGCGGTGCTCGTTGAGGGTGTCGGTGATCTGCTGCAGCAGGTCGAAATCCGACTTGTCCATGATGTCGTCGATGGACTCCTTGACCACCCTGATCCCGGTGACCACTATGACCAGGCTGAACACCAGGGCGATCCCCGCGTCCAGCCAGTACGCGTCGTATCCTAGCTCCGACATGGCGAGCACGGCGCACAGCCCGCCTACCACGCCGATGGCCACGTAGGTGTCGGACACCAGGTGCTTCCCGCTGGCGACCAGGGCGGGGGACATGCTCCTCTCGCCCTTCCTTATGGCCATCCTGCCGACGATGAAGTTGGCGACGCCGGCCGCGATTATCAGCACTATTCCGATCCCGAGGTCTGTGATGTCGTGGGGGTGAAGGATGGCGTCCAGGGACTCCACTATCATGATGACCCCGGCGATGGTGATCATCGCTCCCTCGACCATCGCGGAGACCAGCTCCACCTTGCCGTGCCCGAACGGGTGGCTGGCATCCGCGGGCTGGAGGGATATGTATATCGCCGCCAGCCCGATGAATGCGGCGGCGACGTTCACGGTGGTCTCCATCACGTCCGCGAGGATCGCCGTGGAATGGGTGATGAGATAGGCCACTACCTTGACGGAGAACAGGAAGACCGCGAGGATCGCGATCTTCTTCTGCAGCGAGAACGTCTCGCAGGTGACCTTCTGCATGCTGTTTCGCATCCGATTGCTGCGATATAAAGGGTATGTTTTGGTTGTTGGATGTTTAGTTTTCCTTAAACAAACATAGGTGAGACGCAGATTCTGGCTATCGGGTTGCCTAATTTCGGTTAAGGTCAACTTAAAATCAGGTAGTATGCCTGCGGACGGGCTTCCTGAGCATCGATGCCATCATCGACACGACGCCGAACCCGGCGCACATGATGAACGTGATCCGGATGACCTCGATGAACTCCGGGTAGCGCTCCGGGACCAGATGGTCCGCGGACCCCATGGTCAGGGCTATGACCATCATGGCCAGCCCCATGCTGACCATCATCCCGCCCTGCCTCGTCACCCCCAGCACGGCGGACGCCTCCCCGGTGGACTCCTTGGGCACGGACCCCATCACGATGGACACGTTGGGCGCCGAGAACATGGCGAAGCCGAACCCGACGACCAGCATCGTCGCGACTATCTGCGTCAGGTTCATCTCCAGGCCGTAGGTGGACATGGATACCAGCCCCACCGTCACCAGGAGCACCCCGGAGGTGGGGAGGATCCTCTTGTCCTCCATCCTGTCCGACAGCTTCCCGAACAGGGGGGTGAATACGGCCTGCACCGCCGGCTGTATGAGCATCAGCGAGCCGGCGGCGGATGCCGAGAGCTCGCCTATGCTCTGGAGGTACAGGGCCAGGAAGAACGATATGGAGTACGACGAGGCGTAGACCAGGAACGCGGCGAGGCAGGAGCCGGAGAACACCCTGTTCTTGAACAGCGTAACGTCCAGGAGCTTGTCCTCCACCGTCAGCTGTCTGCGCACGAAGAGGTACAGCATCACTGCGCCGACCGCCATGGATGGCCAGGCCCACAGGGCCGGGAGGTTGATGACGCCGCCCATGATGAGCAGCATCGCCAGGCCGTAGTACAGCGACCCGACGGTGTCCAGCCTCCTCCCCTCCGCCGGCCTGATCTCCCCGGGGAACATGAGCATCGCCAGCGCGGCCAATGCTGCGATCGGGACGATCACGAGGAACACGTGGTGCCATCCGATGGCATCGTTCAGTATCCCCCCGAGGGTGGGCCCCAGGGACAGGCCGATGTACACGCACATGGTCTGTATCCCTATGGCCCCGCCGCGCATCTGAGGCGGGTAGACGTCCGCTATCATGGAGACGCCCAGGGACATCACCGCGGCGGAGCAGACGGCCATGGCCGCCCTGCAGGCGATAAGGAACCAGAACGTAGGGGACAGGGAGGCCAGTATGCAGGTGGCGATCATGCCTACCAGGCTGGCGATGAACAGCCTCTTCTTCCCCACGATGTCGCCCAGCTTGGACATCGGCACCATGAAGATGACCGATGACAGCAGGAAGGCGGTGTTGACGTACGCCAGGTCATGGGACCCGACGTCGAACTCCTCCCCGATGTTCACCAGGGAGAGGTTCATCATGGTGCTGAGGAGGGGCGCGACGAAGCAGGACGTGCAGCAAGCGAGGAGCACTATCCTCATCTCCTTCGTGGAGTACTCCGCCATGCCGATATTTCCGTTTGGCGCGTATATATGGGTATCCTCAGCGTTATTCATTTATGAATATAATATTCAACAATATTTTTATTAAAGGAATATATAGCCACACTTAACAGGTGTTTACATGCCAGTCAAGATCCCCGATGACCTCCCGGCCTACTCCGTTCTGAGCTCGGAGAACATCTTCGTGATGAGTCAGACCCGCGCCGAGACGCAGGACATCCGTCCGCTGGAGATACTCATCATGAACCTCATGCCGACCAAGGTCGAGACGGAGATCCAGATCCTCAGGTGCCTGAGCAACAGCCCCCTGCAGACAGACGTCACGTTCCTTCAGGCGGCCACCCACGAGTCCAAGAACACCCCGATAGAGTACCTCAGCAGGTTCTATCGCACCTTCGACGAGGTCAGGGACAGGAAGTTCGACGGCATGATCATCACCGGCGCCCCCGTGGAGAACATAGGATTCGAGGACGTGGACTACTGGGACGAGCTCTGCGAGATCATGGATTGGACACTCACCAACGTGTGCTCCACCCTCTACATCTGCTGGGGCTCCCAGGCCGGCCTCTACCACCACTACGGCATCGACAAGCACCCCCTGGAATCCAAGTTCTCCGGGATATTCGAGCACCGCGTGCTTGACAGGAACGAGGGCATCCTCAAGGGCTTCGACGACAGGTTCTTCATGCCCCAGTCCAGGCACACCGAGATCTTTGCCGAGGACATATGCGCCAACCCGCACCTCCACATAGTCGCCGAGAGCGACGTCACCGGCCCGGG
The DNA here is from genome assembly GCA_015063135.1 of Thermoplasmata archaeon. Classification (GTDB taxonomy): domain Archaea; phylum Thermoplasmatota; class Thermoplasmata; order Methanomassiliicoccales; family Methanomethylophilaceae; genus Methanoprimaticola. The sequence continues at coordinate 165,557 of SUTA01000001.1, read as the reverse complement.
GATAATCGTCGACGAGAGGAACCAGGTTTTCATCACCGGGCACTTCGAGTACGATGCGGGCACCCTCGCCTACGAGTACGAGAGGGACCTGAACGCCGGCAGGAACCCCCACGTCCCCGACAACTACTTCGAGGACGACGACCCTCGCAAGGACCCCATCGTCAGGTGGAGGTGCCACGCGACGATGTTCTTCACGAACTGGCTCAACTACAACGTCTACCAGAAGACGCCTTATAACATCGAAGACATCGGGAAGGATATCCAATGAAGGCAGTAGCGACAGATAAAGCGCCCAAGGCGGCCGGGCCCTATTCGCAGGCCGTCGTCCACGATGGATTGGTATACGTCTCCGGCCAGATACCGGTGGATCCCGCCACCGGGAGCGTACCGGAGGGCATGGCCGCACAGGCCGAGCAGGCCCTGAAGAACCTCTCCGCGGTCCTGGAGGCCACGGGATCCGGGACCGGGAGGGCCCTGAAGGTCACGGTGTTCATATCGGACATGTCCCAGTTCGCGGCGGTGAACGAGGTCTACGCGAGATTCTTCGCCGAGCCCTACCCGGCGAGGACCTGCGTGGAGTCCCCCCATCTCCCCAAGGGCGTGATGATAGAGATCGACGCCATCGGCATCGTAGGGTGACGGTCCGCGGGTTCACCAGCTTCCCGAGGATGGCATCCTTCACGAAGGGGTTCAGCGAATCCAGGTCCTGCTTCTCGTCGAGGATCCTCTGGATCTCCGCGGACACGTGACCGAAGACCTCCTTGAAGATCCTGCACGAGTCGCCTCCGTTGTTCTCCAGCCCGCACTCGTGGTACGCGTCCATGCTGCACCCGCCGTTGCAGTACCTGTAGACGGGGCAGGAGGCGCACTTCTCCCTCCTCTGGACCGAGCCCAGGAGGATCCTCCTGAAGCCCTCGCTCCTGAAGGCGTCCGAAAGGTGCCCGATCTCGTTGACGTTGCCCATGGCGAACTCCGGCGGGCAGGCCTTGGCGCACGGGTATATCGTGCCGTCGGGGTTGACGCACAACCACTTGGTGAGGCAGGAGGTGTGGGCGCAGTCCGACGGGGTCGGGTCCCCGAGATAGTTGAGGACGTAGAGGTAGTGGGGCACCAGCGGGACCTTGGAGTCCCTGTCGCGGAGCCACTCGTCGAACGCCTCGATGCTGCCGCGGATGTACTCATCAGGGTCCGGGACGGTGCCGTTGCACTTGGCGCATCCAGCGGGGATGACCGGCGAGAAGGAGACGTTGGTCCCCCTGTCCCTGAAGTACCTGTACAGCTCGGCCTGCTTGGAGGCCGTCTCCCTGGAGATCGTGGCGGAGACGGAGTACTTGTTGTCCTTGGCGGACAGCTTGGACAGCGCGCCCTCCACGTCCCCCTCCCTCAGGATGGGGTTGTAGGGGCCCTCGTAGGACACCCCTATGTTGATCTGCTTCTCCCTGCAGTAGGCCATCAGCCTCCTGTTAAGCAGCAGGCCGTTGGTCTGGATGGTGTTGCCGCAGCGGTAGGTGTTCTTCCCGAAGTACCTCTCCTGGAGCTCCATGGCGTCCTTGTAGAACTGCATCGGCAGGGTGAGCGGCTCGCCGCCGTGCCAAATGAACCATGCGGCCTCGTACTCCTCCGAGACCAGGCGCGTCAGGTTCTCGAGGGTCCCGGCGGACATCCTGCCCTCGACCCTCTCCTCAGGGGTGTGATAGCAGTGCGCGCAGCTGGTGTTGCAGAAAAGGGTGGGCTTGACAACCACCGAGATGTAGGGATTCATGGTGACGGGCCCCATGCAGGCCCGGTGTCGGCTCAGAAGGGCCAGTAGGTCCAGACGCCGTTGAATCCGTTGGTGACGTAGCAGCAGCATGCGCAGCAGCAGACGACTCCGCCGATGATGAGCGCGTGCCATCCCCAGGAGTTGCAGTATCCCCTGTCGTTGCAGCAGCAGTAGTCGCACTTGCTGGATCCCTCGTGGTCGCCCTTGTCGAAGCGCTCCGCATGCTGGTTGTCCTTGGGGAGGCCCTCCATAGAGAACGCGATGAACGCGGCGGGGGACTGGCTCTGATACAGGGAAGTAAGTTTGTCTACGCTGTCGGTCTCGTGTGCCATGGGATTATCACCTATCGAATCGATAGTTGCCGTACTCTTTCGCCATATTTAATAATATTAGTCCGCCCGCCAGCCAGACTGGTGGGCTGGAGTTGGATGCATCATCACCGGCCGGGGCAGATGCCTTTATACGGCCCCGTCCATCGTCCATGCGATGCTCGGATACACCGTGCCCTCGTACGGGAGGCTGTCGCCCTCCGATTTCCTGCTCTACCGCAGGTATTACTGCGAGGGCTGCCACCAGCTGAAGGCCGGGTACGGGCTCAGGGGGACGCTGACGGTCAACTACGACATGACGTTCAACGCGATCCTCCTCAACGGGATAGCCGGGGACGTCACGGACTTCGAGGGCACCACCAGGAAGCTGTGCGTTTTCGAGAAGCCGAAGGCCGATTCCGACATCCTAAGGGCAATGGCGGCGTACACGCTGATCATCACCAAATGGGAGCTGGCGGACGACGAGAACGACAAGCCGTCGAGGAAGTCCAAGCTGATTTCCGAGGTTCTGGCACAGGCGATCGGCAAGGCCGTCAGGGAGTACCCCGAGTACGACGAGAAGGTCGGCGAGGGCTTCCGCAGGCTGGTGGAGATGGAGGAGGCGGATACCAGGGACGCCAAGGCCCTCGGCAGGGAGTTCGGGAGGTATCTGGCCATGCCGCTCAGGGACATGGCAGGCGACCACGGGTCGGACGACCTGGACAGGGTGTTCCAGGAGCTCACGTCGGCCGTCTACGTCATGGACGCCCTGGACGACCTGGAGCAGGACTACATGGACGGCACCTTCAACGCCTACCTCCCCGGATCCGGGTTCATCAATTCCAAGGACTTCGTGTCCAAGAACATTTACGCGCTGTCGGAGGACGTCAGGGGCGTTATGGACGCCCTGCAGTCCTCGTACCTGAGGGTCCGCGGCTCCATGCGCGCAAACGCGTCCCTCTGCGACAACATAGTCTACTACGGGATCCCGGAGTCGGCGGCCAAGGTCCTCCGCGGCGAGTCCCAGGCTAAGGCGAGCATCAAGAACTGCGTCGCCAACAGGAAGGAGCGCCTCTCCGACGCTCGATCGGCGGGGGCCCGCCGGGTCGTAGTTGTCGCAGACGTCCATCGGGTACATCTCCAGACCCGAATCGCCGCATCTCCCGGACGAGTAGCTCCGGCAGTTCTCGCAGCATCCCGGCCTCCACCTGCCGCACCCGGAATCGGGCTGGGTGGAGCGGTCCTCGGCGGCGCATACCCAGACTTCATCCCTGTGGATGCACAGCCTGCAGGTCCTGCATTTCCCGTAGCTCTCGTCCATCTCGGCACCTCTGGAGGGGGTACCCCTTGTCTGGATATAACGCAGACGGGCATCAGATAATTATACGCCAACCCTTTCCGTGGTAGCATGGGCGCAGTGCGCATAGGGTACATGGGCATCCCCGGATCCAATTCCGAGGCTGCCGCGAAGGGCTTCGCAGTGATGATGGGCTGGTCCGACACGGTCCTCATCCCCCTGGTGGATTCCAGGAGGACCATCAATGCACTCGAGGACGGGGAGTGCGACTACGGCGTGGTCGCTTTCAGGAACATCGAGGCCGGGCCTGTCATCGAGACCCGGAGGGCCCTGGCGGGCAAGGACATGAAGTTCGTGGCCAGCCAGTGGGTGCCGATCCATCATTGCGTCTTCGTCAAGGGGGAGCCGGAGAGGATCACCGCCGTCTCCTCGCACATACAGGCCCTCCTCCAATGCAGGCAGAGCCTCAAGAGGCTCTTCCCGGATGCGGAGCTCCAGGAATCCGAGGACACGGCGCTCTCGGCGCAGTACCTGGCCGAGGGCAGGCTGCCGGACACCACCGCGGTAATCTGCAGGCGCAACGCGGGGGAGATGTTCGGGCTAAACATGGTATACGAGGACATCGAGGACCGGGACGACAACATGACCGAGTTCTACATGTTCAAGGTGAAAGGATGACCACCGAGTACGACGCCGAGAGGACCATGGAGGACCTCGCCGGCGATGCCGAGAGGGACGCCGTCAAGCACAAGGCCGCCAGGGACAAGTACTTCAGGCAGGCCCAGGTCCTGATCGACAAGCGCAACCAGCTCCAGGACAAGGCGAAGAAGCTGTCCAACGAGGCCCGCTACATGCGCGACAGGCGCGATGACTACAACCTGTCGGCGAGCGAGGCCAGGGGCAAGAGGGACGAGTGGAACGACCGCGCCAACACCATGAAGGCCCGTGGGGGCCTGGGGGACATCGGAGAGGCCAGGTCCCAGTCCAGCAACTACCACCAGAAGGCCGTGAAATTCTCCAACAGCGGCCAGCTGGCACACGAGAAGATGAAGCAGCTCCAGGAGGAGGCCAGCGCCCTGAGGGAGCAGGCCCAGGTCTATCACGAGCAGGCCATGGAGCTCCGCAGGGCGGCGGATGCCGAGCACGAGCTGTACATCAAGGCCAAGCGCAAGGCGCAGGCGATAAGGGAATCGCCCCAGCGATCGCCTGAGGCCCTTCCTCTCCGCGGTCACCACGCTCTGCACGACGCTGAACGGGATCCCCGTCTCTATGGCGATGTCCAGGTTGGACATCCCCCTGTCGTACCTCTCCAGGACAGCCGCCTTAACAGGCTCGTCGACCTCGACGGCCCTCCTGGGCCTCTCGGTCAGGGGTATGTCGAGGTACCACTCCGTGGAGGAGCATTTCGGGCACCTGCGGGGCTCCGCCATGGATCTGGAGGTCCAGGTGTTCCCGCATCTGAGGCAGTGGTTGACCCTGGGCGGTACGTCCCACTGGTGGGACCCGCACTGGGGGCACCTCTTGGGAGTGCCGTTGTGGGAGTTCCATGTGTACCCGCATCTCTTGCAGGTGACCGTGAGGTGCGGCATGTTCCATTTCACGGATCTGCAACGCGGGCACCTGTCCGGCTCGCGATCCCTCCTCGGGACCCAGATGTAAGAACACCTGGCGCACTTCAGAACTCCGTTTGGTTGGTATGTCAATCCCGCACTCTCCGGGTATCTATTTCCATTGTACACTATAAATATCTTATGTTGTAGATGGGTAATAGTTAAATATCATTCATTGACAGATACAACATAATCATCCATAATATGGATATTCTGTGATAAAGGAAGCCAGTATCACGTCCTAGGAAGAGAATCTTTAAATAGTGATACCTAGGCAGATTCGCCATCCAACTTTGAATCCCCGCCACATGCCGAAGTATGCCCTCGCGTACTTCGGCCTGCGGAGCATGGCCAGCATGCCCCGGGGCAGGGAGTACCCGTTCCTGAAGGGCGCCAGCAGGTTCTCCGCTTCCGCCTTCCCGCAGGCGGCGGTCATCCGGTGGACGTCCATGAACCGCCTGTCGAACATCGGATCGCGTTCTATGAAACGAGCGTAACTAACAGGATTTTTGTTGGATGCGGCCTCCGCCGCAGCCTTGGCCGATACGAGGGCCGCACCGATCCCCCCGTAGCAGAGCGGGTTCGGGAGCCCCGCGGCATCACCCACGAGGTAGCATCCGACCCCGTCAGTGACTTTCTGCACCCTCCCAATGGGGATGTGCCTGCATCCCACGGGCACCGCGCCCTCGGGACGGCTCCACCCCTAAACAGAGCCCACCGAGAGGCTCCCGTCGGCGGACGGGAACTCCCACGTGTACGCCCCCTCTGTCCCGCCCACGTCGAACCCCAGGGACGGTCCGCGGGAACCGGTCATGATGCAGTTCTCTATCGCGAGGAACTCCTCCGGCGAGCTGCCGAAGACGTCCCTCCTAACCACGGAGTGCGCCCCATCGGCCCCGATCAGGACGAGGGCGGCGAAGCGGCCCGCGGCCGTGTTCACGGCGTATCCGCCATCCAGGGCCTCCACGGAAACAACGGTTGCGCGGATCCGCTCCGCGCCGCTCTCGGACAGCAGCCTCCCGGCCATCGCGGCCCTGTCGATGATGTACCCGTCCACGGGTATGCGGACGCGGACCCCTCCGGGGACGCCGAGGTCTATGGAGTCCACTTTGCGGACGGCCTCCCGGGGCTCCACGCCGGCTCTCTTCAGCGAACGGGCGCTGACGCCCTCGCCGCAGATCGAGTGGTACCTGCGGTAGACGGGTTCGGACATCCTCTCGATGACGAGCACATTCACGATGCCGCACCTCCTCAGGTGGTGCGCGGCGGAGGCCCCGGCGGGACCCGCGCCTACGACTATGGCATCGTGGGTGTGCTCCATGGTGGTGCGCATCAGGTACGGGTTTATAACGAACGCGAGGGAGGCCCCGGGATGATGTAGATGGAGAAGATGGCGAACGAGAAGGGATTCGAACCCTTGGCTTGCAGCTTAGGAGGCTGCCGCCATATCCAGGCTAGGCCACTCGTCCGTTGATTCATGCTATATAGGTCATCAATAAAAGCATTTTGGTCGATTCCGCGCCAGAGGCTCCGTTCGAGGCCGATAACCATGTTCGGTTATTATCGTGAAAAACGTTTAATCCGTTCTCCCCGATACCGGCCACATGCCCTCCGGACGCAAGAAGCGCATCATGATCGCCTGCGTCACCTTCGAGACCGTCAAGGTGACCGATCCCGTCGAGTATTATGAGATCAACAAAGTGCACATTATCCACTACCTCAAGGAGGGCGCCGCCAAGAGCGGGACCTACGCCGCATTCTACGACCGCGTGGTGGACATCATCGACGGTTACAGGAGGGGCATAGAGGTCGTGGAGCACAACGAGCGCGTCAGCGACTTCGGCGTGATGCTCAGGACCGTCCTCGCGATCATACAGGGCGAGAAGGCCGAGGATCCCGACTGCGAGATATACGTCAACGTCTCCTCCGGAACCCCGGAGTACGCCGCCGCGTCCGCAATAGCGTCCATGATGGAGGAGGACACCGTCCCCTTCTCGGTCGGCGTCAAGGAGTACACGGTGTCCGATGACATGATCGAGAAGCTCTACTACATGGAGGGCAAGCCCGTGGGCCTCGCCAAGGCCACGTACGAGCCCAGGGCCCTCCCGACGTACGTCATCGAGATGCCCCCGGAGTATCTCGTCCGCGGCCTGAGGATCCTCGCCGAGAGGAGCGCCGCCAAGTTGCCCACATCCAGCCGTTTCATGGTCGCCGCCCTCAAGGAGGCGGGCCTTTGGCCCAGGGACACCGAGCGTTCTGACGTCCCCGCGTCCAAGGTAAGGCAGACCGAGGCCGTGTACTATCAGAGGGACTTCACCTACAAGTGGCTGACCCTCGGGTGGATCAAGAGGGACCCCTACGGGAGGAAGTACATAATCTCCGCCCTCGGCCAGAACGCGATCGAGACGTTCTACGTCGACCGAGGCCTTTGCTCATCCCGGTGATTCGTTCCATCCTCGATTGCGTTTCTGCCGGTCGCCGATCCGATATATGGAAATTACATGCTGTTCGCAGCAGATTGGCGATGTTTCAGCTCTTTTGCTGGGCGTTATAATATAACATTTTATCTGTTCATTTGTAGCAACTCAATGTTCTAAGCACAGAGATCCCAGACACAACACAATAACTAAATTACAATTAATTTGTAGCAACGCAATAGTAATGCCTGATAAAAAATCGGCTTACGATGCAATTCGGATCGTCTTACGGCTGATCAGCACTGGCTTTATTTTGAAACAAATTATCTGTTTATTTGTAGCACATTAATCAAATTCTAAGATAATAGATGAGCATCATTCCATTGTTTTTAACTGAGCCAGAATGAATGAATAATTTCATAACAAAATATCATAAAGTTTATAGCATATAAATGAAACATGATTCTAGCCTTTCTCTCAGACAAAGATCAAAGGTGCCGCTTCTATTCATAACAATTTATCACTTCATTTGTAGCAACACAATATAATGTTGGATGAATAGTAGCTATGGATCGGTTCCGACATCTTGCCGCATAATCTCATAACATTCATAACTATTATAACAGTTATAACAAAACACAGTAATTATACTCCATCCGCAATGTTAGTACTGTAGCCGGCGAGGCCGGCGCAGGAGACAAAGAAATGGCAACCACTCAGACTATCCTGATCCCCTTCCCGAAGCAGCGCATCCCCCAGCAGGGGCAGAGAAGGGACAGGCGCACGGACAACAGGAACAGGAACGACGACATCAACTCCATCATCTCGTTCCTCGAGCGAGCGCGCGGGCGCAAAGATAAAACGGGCGATGGGCATCCGCTTGGCATGAAGATTCAGGAAGCCTACAGGCTGGCCGTCGAGACCGGCATGGGGAAGGACGTCCGCCCCAAAGACGTCGTCGACAGGATCCTGGCGGACGCCGCCAGGGTCTACGATGCCCTGCCCGCGGACCGCAAGGACCTTTACGACACGGAGCGCCTGTGGAACCCCTACGCGGACACCAGGCTGTCCTACCTCCCCGACGAGGACATCGACGCCGTCCGCATGATGTGGGGCATCGACATCGGTCCGGCCGAGGTGCTCCTGGCCGACCGCCTCAGGGAGAAGGGAGAGACGATATCCGCGCTCGTCGGGCACCATCCGCTCGGCACCGCGCGCACCCGCTTCGGCGAGGTCGTGTCTCTCCAGTCCGACCTGTTCCACAACCAGGGCGTCCCGATCAACGTCGCAGAGGCCCTCGTGGGGCCGAGGATGGAGGAGGTAAACCGCTCCATGCTCGGTCTGAACTACAACCAGGCCGTCGACGCCGCGAAGCTCCTGGGGGTCCCGATAATGAACATCCACTGCCCCGCGGACAACATGGTCCAGGCCTATCTCACGGATTTCTTCGGGGAGAAGGACCTCAGGACCCTCGGGGACCTCATCGATTCGCTGTACAGCGAGCCCGAGTTCAGGGCGGCCGCCAGGTGCAACAGCCCCCCGGTCATCGCGGTGGGAACCAAGAACAACCGCTGCGGCAGGATCGTCTGCAAGATGAACGGCGGCACGTCAGCGCCTAAGGATATCTACAAGGCCCTCGCGGACGCCGGCGTCGGCACCGTGGTCGGGATGCACTTCCCCGACAGCCACTACGATGCCGCGAGGGAGGCCCACGTGAACCTGGTGATCTCCGGGCACATGGCCTCCGACTCGCTGGGTGTGAACTTGATATGCGACGTCTGGGAGAGGGAGGGCATCGACGTGCTCCCCTGCTCCGGATTCACACGCTATAGCAGGAACCGACATGTTCGAGAGGGCGTCCACGATAATCAGGGACGGGTCCAAGCTGGACTACGACTACGTACCGAAGGTGCTGATGAACAGGGAGGAGCAAATGCGCTCCCTGGAGACGCTCTTCACGCCCCTTGCCAGGGACGGCAGGGCGAGCAGCGCCTTCCTCACCGGAGGGGTTGGCACCGGGAAGACCGTTACGGCGAAGAGGTTCTGCGCCGACCTGACCGAGTACTGCAACTCCAAGAACTCCCCGCTCGACACCATCTACGTGAACTGCAGGAGCAGGAACTCCGAGGCGGCCGTCATCCTGCAGCTGATCCGCCATTTCGACAGGGGATTCCCGGACAGGGGTTTCTCCTCGGAGGAGATGTCCAGGGTGCTAAGGACTCATCTCGCGGGCAACACCCGTCAGATGGTGATAATCCTGGACGAGGTTGACCTGCTCCTGAAGAAGGGCGGCGTGGACCTGGTGTACCAGCTCACGCGCTTCTCCGAGGGGGCGGAGTCCCCTGGGAAAGTATCGCTGATCATGATCTCGCAGTACAGCATCGACGGGATGCTCGACCAGGCGTCGCTGTCCACCTTCAAGCGCGCCAACAAGGTCGTCTTCGACAAGTATACCGAGCACGAGCTGTACGACATTGTCAAGGCGAGGGCCGACGAGGCCATAATGCCCGGCAAGATCAGGGAGGAGGCCATCGGAATGATCGCCAAGGTCTCCTCAGACTACGGCGACGCCAGGATGGCCATAGAGCTCCTGGACAAGTCCGCTAACATCGCCGAGGGGGATACCGCCGGGGAGATAGACCCGGAGCACGTCCGCGCCGCCAAGGCCATGATATACAGCTCCGTGTCGGAGTCCAAGCTCGTCTCCCTGGACACGAACCGCAGGCTCACGCTCCTGGCGGTGTCCAGGGCCATGAAGGACAACATGGAGATACCGATCTCGGCGGCGGAGAAGACCTATGCCGTGGTGTGCGAGGAGTACGAGTACCCCGCCAGGAAGCACACGCAGTTCTGGGGTTATGTGCAGGACCTCGAGAGGTCCGGCCTCCTGCGCACCGAGGTCCGCAGCGACGGTAACGGTAGGACCACCCTCATATCGATACCCGACATCCCCGCCAGGGTCCTGGCGGACAAGATGGCCGAGATCCTCGACGGGAACTCATCGGGAGGATCCGATGAGGTGCGAGCACTGCGGCCGCGAGGCGGTCACGTACATCAGGTACAATGGAACGCACCTCTGCGGCGAGCACTTCGCGCGCTACGTGGAGAAGAGGGTCAAGAGGGAGATCCGCAAGCAGATCGATGTGCATCCGGGCGACGACATCGCGGTCGCCGTGTCCGGAGGCAAGGACAGCATGGTCGCACTGAAGATCGTGTCATCGGTGTTCGGCGAGGTAAACGGCACGAGGGTCCATGCGATAACCATAGACGAGGGGATCGAGGGCTACCGCCCCCCGAGCGTGGACATCGTCCGCAGGTTCTGCGAATCCAACGGCATAGAGTTCCATCTGAGGTCGTTCTCGGAACTCGGCGTCACCATGGACGCCGTGGCCCCCGTCAGCGGCGAGAGCTCCCCATGCACCTATTGCGGGGTGTTCAGGCGCAGGCTGATGAACGACGAGGCGCGCAGGATAGGGGCGAAATTCCTTGCCACCGGCCACAACCTCGACGACATGTGCCAATCCATCATGATGAACTTCGTCAGGGGTGACGTGGAGAGGCTCGCCCGCCTCGGCCCGCACACCAAGGTGCAGCCTGGGCTCATACCAAGGTTCCTGCCCCTGAGGCTGATCCCTGAGAAGGAGTCGCTGCTCTACGCGATAGTCACAGGCCTGGAGTTCTGGGACGGTGAGTGCCCATATTGGAAAGAGGCGCTTAGGAACCAGTACCGCGATATCGTGGACGATCTGGAGGACAGGACGCCCGGCGCTAGGTACAGCATCCTATCGTCCTACGACACGCTCAGGCCGATTCTTAGGGAGGAGTACGCCCAATCCGATTTGCACCTGTGTCAGTGCGGCGAGCCCACGGTGGGTGACAGGTGCAAGGGTTGCGAGCTCCTCGACGAGGCCCGGCGCAGGATTGAAGGGCAAAATAGCGCTCCGTGAAACTGTTTTATACTTGCCATTTCATAAAAGGAAACGAACATGACCTCCTCCCGAAGGAGGAGTAAAGTGTTTATCTCAGCAACTCGACAAAAAGCCGAATTGCTTCGAGGACCAGGGCTAAGCCTGTAAGCCAACAGCCCCGGTCCTCCCTATCATCGGCGATTTTCACCATCTCCTACAGGGTCCGAAGCTCGGCACGCATGGCTGGAAGTCCTTGCGCACCGGACTTCCACCCTGGTGATTGTTCGAACTGGGATGCTGTTAAAAACTGCCTAAGCAATCGATATTTGACGGTCAGTAAACTGCGACTATGAAACCTTGAATTCTGATGCTGTCGCTCGATTGTCGGCAGAACCGAACAATCGGCCATCACGGGGTGGCTAATCAGATTCTCTTCCACTTGACGCCGTCGGCGGAATCCTCGAGGACTATGCCCGCATCCTTCAGCCTATCGCGGATGAGGTCGGCCATGTCGTACATCTTCCTCTTCCTGAGCTCGGAGCGAAGGTCGATCAGGATGGACATCACGTCCTCCATGGAATCGTCCGCGGCTGCGACAGGGGGCAGGATGTTCAGGATCCCGTTGAACTCGTCCAGCAGTGCTAGGTACCTCTCCGCGCCCTTCTTGGTCAGGGTCTTGTCCCCCATGGCGCGGTTGGTCGTCCTGGCCATCTCGAACATCGCCTCGATGGCGCGGCGGGTGTTGAAGTCGTCGTCCATGGCGGCCCTGAACGCTGCCCTGTAGGACTCGATGGAATCGCAGACGTCGTCCGATTCCGCATCCCCCTCGGGGGCGCTGCGCAGGTAGGCCTGCAGGTCCCTCTGGTTGTTGACGAGCCTGGACAGGGCGGACTGGGCCTCTTTCAGCATGTCCTCGCCGTAGACGAGGGGGCTCATGTAGTGGGTGTTGAGGAAGTAGAACCTGACCGTCCAGGTGTCGAACTTCTGGAGCACGTCCTTGACGGTGAAGAAGTTGCCCAGGGACTTGGACATCTTCTCCTCCTTGGAGTTCCCGACGCCCTTGACCTGCAGCATCCCGTTGTGCATCCAGTACCTGCTCAGGGGCCTGCTGGTGGCGGCCTCGGACTGCAGGATCTCGTTCTCGTGGTGCGGGAACACCAGGTCGTTCCCTCCGCCGTGGATGTCGATTTCATCCCCGAGGTATTTCCTGATCATGGCGGAGCACTCTATGTGCCATCCGGGCCTCCCCTCGCCCCAGGGCGAGGGCCAGGAGATCTCCCCCTCCTTGGCGCCCTTCCAGAGGGCGAAGTCCATGGGATCCCTCTTGTTGGGGTCGCTCTCGATCCTGCCGGTGGACCTCATGTCCTCCAGCTTCCTGCCGCTGAGCTTGCCGTACTCCTGCACCTTGGCGACGCTGAAGTACACGCTGCCGTCGGCGGCGGGGTAGGCGAAGCCCCTGTCGATGATGTCCCGGACCATGGCGATGATGTCGGGGATGCACTCGCTCGCCTTCGGATAGATGTCGGCCCTGTTGATGCCCAGCTTCTGGGCGTCCTCGAAGTACCTGTCGATGTACCTCCTGGAGAGCTCCAGGGGCTCGACGCCCTCCTTGGCGGCCCTGATGATGATCTTGTCGTCCACGTCGGTGAAGTTGGTGACGTGGGTGACGTCGTAGCCGAGGTAGCGCAGGTAGCGTGCGACCACGTCGAACACTATCATGCTCCTGGCGTGGCCCATGTGGATGTCGTCGTATACGGTCACTCCGCAGACGTACATCTTGACCTTGCCGGGCTCGACCGTCACGAACTCCTCCTCGGAGTTCGTCAGCGTGTTGTGGATCATCAGGGACATTGGGTGGTCGTAGTCGCGCGTTATAGATAAATGTGGCTATGGGAAGGGGTTTGGCCGGGCGGATTCGCTCGACCGGGTAGAACTCGGACTTGGGCTCGCCACAGATGGGGCAGTGCCAGTCGTCGGGGAGGTCCGCGAAGGGCACGCCCTCCTCCTCTTCGTCGTAGATGTGTCCGCACGTGGGGCATCTGTACTGCATGCGGCACGTATCGCGACCTGGATTATAAACAGCACACATCGCCAGGTTCGCATTCGGCGGATGGCTGTCCTTTCGCCCGAAGATGCAGATCGCATAATGACGGGGCCAATAGTCGGGCGCTGACGAAGTCGCTGGTGACCTGCTGGACATCATCCAGACCTTCGATCGGACGGTCCGCGGTGTTGATCAGACGTTTCCGGTCTTTGGAGGAGATCTCAGCATCATCGTCTATGACCACTATGGTCCTATATCTCTGGTCGCCGTTGCGCGCATAGAGGAGGTTAATCATGGTCTCCTTCGCCCTCTCCGAATTATTGACACCGAATATCAGAACGGGGCGTTCATCATCCACATAGATATCCGGCTCCAGGATGTTCTCCCCCGACTTTACCTTCTTCCCGAATTCGCATCTATCTCCGAATGGGGAATCCAAGAACGCTGCGCGAAGGTCCTCCATGAATGTACTGGCAACGTTCGGACGGCTGAGCCTCCTCAAATCCGCTACCTGGATGATCGCCTGCTCCAGCGACTGCAACGCAGCACCGGTCTGATCCGGATCACCAACGGGCACATGGATACGCCCGTTTTCCAGACGGACATCGTTCTGCTTTATTATGCCCTCCAGAATCTCGGTCCTCAGCGGTGTGAAGTTGTATTCCTCATAAGATAGCCACATCAGCGTGTGACCCTCGTCCGTGAGATCGTACCCGTCATCCTTGCGCACCAGTACGATGTGCAGCTCATCACCATCGTCGAAGTACTTGCCGGTGTGGATGAGCAAGCTGCCATCATCCAGGGACTCGACGTCATACGAACTGCAGATCGATCTCCTCACAGCAGCCATGACTCCATCCATCAGTACTCCTCCAAGCGCTTTTGGCCCTTCTTTGTCCGATAGGAGATGTTCGCCATCTCCATGAACTGTATCATCGCCCCTTTTATATCCTTGTATCCGCGGGCAGGCATGGCAAATCCATCAGGGTGGGTCGTCAGCTCCTGGTACCTCTCCGTCATGATATGGATGTGGGGGCCGTGAATCCGTTCCTTCTCCAACCTATTGGTGTGCCCCCCATGGTCGCCGTTGAAGCGCATCACGGCGACATCGCCGCATACCGGATCCCTGTACATGAGTATGATCGAGAAATTAGTGGGCCTGTCAACATTCTGCCTGACCAAAATCCTGCACTCGAATTCCTCGCAGACGAGATCGGCCCTCCCCAAACGGTAATTGCCATCGGGCGATAATGACAGATTATCCAGATCTATTGCGCGCCTCAGATACTTCTTGGATGCTATCACCTTCTGTACAGTACCATCTGTAATCATCTCATCCCACCCCCATAGCTCGCAGATCTCGCATGTATCAGTTATCCTGTCGAACAGGATGCAAGCAACCGATGGAGTTGTACGCCTTGCTAGATCCGAGGTCTTTGGCACATGATCGGATCAGGTCATTTCAACCTTGGTTTGTTAGTGATGTTAGTCATGTTCGCTGCAATCAGGGGTGCAGGCTTGCTTCCAAACGTATGCATCCGAAGTCCGGCCGGGATGCCCGCCGGACCGGTGCATCATCTGGATCCGGGAAAATATCGAATGACGGGGCGTACAGATGGTGTACGTCCCTTTTCCTCATAGAACGCACGCGCCCGGACGGTGGCGTTTATCTATCCAGAGCCGCATCCGTCCAGCATGAAGACTGACATCGAGATCGCATACGACGCCAAGGTCAAGCCGATCAAGGAGATCGCGGCTTCCATCGGCCTTTCCGAGGAAGACATCGACCTCTACGGCAAATACATCGCCAAGGTCCCCCTCGAATCCCTGGACAAGTTCAAGGGCAACAAGGACGGGAAGCTCGTGATGGTCACCGCCATCACCCCCACGCCCGCCGGAGAGGGGAAGACCGTCACCACTATCAGCCTCATCCAGGGGCTGGGCCGCCTGGGCAAGAACGTGGTCGGGGCCCTGAGGGAGCCGTCCATCGGGCCCACCTTCGGCATCAAGGGAGGCGCCACCGGCGGCGGTTATGCCCAGGTGTACCCCATGTGGGACATCGACCTCCACTTCACCGGCGACATCCACGCCGTCACGGCCGCGCATAACCTGCTGTCGGCGATCATCGACAACGAGCTGGTCAGGGAGAACCCCCTGGGCATCGACCCCACCAGGGTCTTCCTGAAGAAGGCCATGGACATCAACGCCAGGGAGCTCAGGAACATAGTCACCGGCCTCGGCAGGGACAGGATCCTGGGAGGGGTGCCCCACGAGCACGGGTTCCTCATCACCTCCGCGTCCGAGATCTCCGCCATCCTCGCGCTGTCCGAGGACAGGGCCGACCTCCGCAGGAGGCTGGAGAGGATGGTCGTCGCCGAGACCTTCGACAAGAAGCCAGTCACGGTGAAGGACCTGAAGTGCGTCGGGTCCCTGATGGTCCTGCTGAAGGACGCCATCAGCCCCAACCTGGTCCAGACCCTCGAGGGGCAGCCCGTGTTCGTCCACGGGTTCCCCTTCGCCAACATCGCCCACGGTACCAACAGCATCCTGGCGACCAAGGCCGCGCTGAAGCTCGGCGACTACGTCATCACCGAGGCTGGATTCGCCAGCGACCTGGGCGGGGAGAAGTTCATGGACATCGTCTGCAGGCAGTCCGGAATCAGGCCGAGCTGCGTCGTCATCGTGGCCTCCATCAGGGCGCTCATGACCCACGGCGGAGGCGCCCTGGAGGACGAGTCCACGCTGACCCTCGACACCCTGAAGGCCGGTCTGTGCAACCTCGACAAGCACATCGAGAACATGTCCTACTACGGCGCCCCCGTGGTCGTGTCCATCAACCACTTCGCCCATGACAAGCCCGAGGAGATCGAGCTGCTCCGCCAGCACTGCAAGGACCTCGGAGTGAGGGTCGCCTTCTCCGACGGGTTCATCAAGGGCGGCGAGGGCGCGGAGGAGCTGGCCAAGGCCGTCCTGGAGGCCACCGAGGAGAAGACCGACTTCAAATTCCTGTACGACCTGGACTGCTCTCTCAAGGAGAAGATCGAGACCGTCGCCAAGAAGATCTACGGCGCGGCCGACGTGGACTTCTCGGTCAGCGCCAAGAGGACGATCGCCACGATCGAGGCCGAGGGTTTCGGCAACCTCCCGGTGTGCATCGCCAAGACGCAGGCTTCGCTGACTGATGATTCCAAGAAGAAGGGAGCGCCCAAGGGGTGGACCCTGAACGTCAGGGAGATCAACCTCTCCTCCGGGGCGGGGTTCGTCGTGGCCGTCTGCGGCACGCTGACGCTCATGCCCGGGCTGCCCCTGGTCCCCGCCGCTATGCGCATAGACATGGACGACAGCGGCAGGATCGTCGGGCTCAAGTGACGATCGGAAGCCCGGCCCTTCGGGGCCGGGCATCAAACCGTTTATCTTCTTTCTATCCGGCGCGTTCGCGCAGGGTAGACATCGTAATTGGGGTCTTCCACGACCAGGTAGCAAAGGGTCATCGGGGGCAGGTGCGGCTTCAGGAGCATGTCGGTGTTGGACACCGCGGTGAGCACGTAGCCGTCGGTGATCAGCCTGGTCAGCTCCCCCTTGCAGTAGTTGTTCAGCAGATTGGCGATCTGGTAGAACGCGCCAGTCATGTTCGCGGCGTACTGGCCGCATCCGCTCTTGTCAAGCGCGGACTGCACCTTGGGGCCGAAGTACGCCTTGAAGTCCTGCTCCGCATCCTTGTAGTGGATCAGCAGGTCCGTGAGCATGGCGATGATGTTCCCGCCGTACTCCGCGGTGAGGTTCTTCGGCACGCTCTGGTACTTGAAGAAGGCGTAGATCGACATCGAGAGGTCCTCCTCGATGGTGGCGCTGTAGCTCGCCCTCCCGCCGTCGATGGTTTCGAACAGCTTCTTGATGAATCCCTCGTTGAACTCCTTCATGGTCGGGATGCTGCGGACGATCTGGTGGAACCTAGTCATGTCCATGGACTTGGCCGTGGCCTCCCCGTAGAAATCGTTGGCGTAGCTGAGCATGGAGGATGTGGCCTTCGCGTCGTGGGACCTCAGGACCACCTGGTTCCCGAACCTGCAGAACCCCCAGTCGGAGGTCGGCACGTATGTGACCACGTCATCCGGGTTCGTGACGTACCATATGTTGCTGTAGCGGGCGTCCGTGGGGGCGGGCTTGCCGGACCCGGCGGTCCAGTACCCGCAGTAGGGGACCTCGAACCCGAAGGAGTAGACGTCCCCCTGGGTGATCTCGATGTCGCCGACCAGGTCCTTCACGGTGCCCTCGGCCACGGCGTCGGAGAGGTACGCCCCCATGAGGTTGGATGCGGCGCTGCCCCTGCTGTAGCCGGTGGTGAGGATCTTCGCCTTGCCGGTGATCCCGTTGTCCTGGATGAACTTCTTCAGGAACGCGATGCTGTCGTTGGCGGCCTTCGAGAAGCCGGCATGGTCGCCGGATGCCCCGAGCATCATGTTGGACGCGAACTCGTTGGTGTAGAACACGCCGTTGATGCAGACGAACAGCACCGTGCTGTCCCCGATATTCTTCGCGCCGATGGCGACGTCGGTGGACGTGGGCGTGCTCTCCTTGGTGTAGTACTCGTTGACGGACACCCTGTCGCATCCGATGTTCCTCAGGAGCTCGACGACGGACTGGGACCTCTTGGACCCGTCTCCCCCGTCGTAGTAGCCGCAGGAGAGCTCCAGGCACAGGGCGAAGGTCATGAGGCTGTTGTTCCTCACGGTCGCCGGCTCCGAGAAGTAGTCGTCGGTGTAGTAGGTCTTGAGGGAGACGTTGTCGTCGACGGTGAACTCGTACGTCTCGAACGAGAACATCTCGGCCTCCTCGCCCCCGCCCCTTCCCTCGGGCTGCTTGTAGAGGATGACGACCGCTGACGATGCGACTATCAGCGCTACCAAGACGGCAGCAAGGACCCTGTGGTCGGTGCTCACGGATTCTGGTATAGGTTGGACGGATATAACTGTGAGGTTCCAACGCTCGGACGGGCGGGAATGATGGCCGTTCTGCCATCATCGTCCCGCACTACCGCTTTCGAGCCCCGCGTCAGCCGTAGTTCGGGTCGTCCTGGACCATGTAGCACAGGGTCATCGAGGGCATGTGGGGCATGATCATCAGGAGGCCGTTGTATGCCACTGTCAGCACGTAGCCGTCGGTTACCAGCCTGGTGAGGCTGCCCTTGCAGTACGAGTTCATCAGCTTGGCCGCCTGGTAGAGGGCGCCGGTGATGCCGTCGGCATACTGGGAGCAGCCGCTCTTCTCCAGGGCGGACAGCACCTTGGGGCCGAAGTGGGACCTGAAGTCCTCCTCCGGGTCATTGAAATGGCCGGCTACGTCCCTGAGGAGGGCGGTGGCATCCCCGCCGTATTCTTCCAGGAAGTCCCCCGGCACGCTCCAGTGCGTCTTCACGACATAGGCGACCGTAGCGAAATCCTCCTCCATATGGGCGTGGTAGTACTCCCTCCCGCCGTCGACGGAGGCGAACAGCTTCTCGAAGAACCCCTCGTTGAAGGACTTCATGCTGGGGACGAATATGGACGCCCTGATGAACTTCGACATGTCCAGGGCATCGGCCGTGACGTCCCCGAAGAACTCCCTGGCGTATCCGAGCATCGCCTCCGCGGACTCCCTGTCGTGGGAATCCAGGACGATCCTGTTGCCGTACCTGCAGAAGCCCCATTCCGCCGCGGGGGCGTAAGTGAACAGGTCGTCGGGGTTCGTGGTGTACCAGATGTTGCCGTAGCGGGCGTCGGTCGGGGCGGGCCTCCCGGACGCCTTGGACCAGGATCCGCAGTAGGGGGTCTCGAACCCGAAGCAGTAGACGTCCTCCTGGGCGATGTCCACGTCACCGACGAGGTCCTTCTCGGTGCCCCCGGCCATGGCATCGGCCAGGTATGCGCCCATGAGGTTGGATGCCGCTGCGGCCCTGCTGTAGCCGGTGATGAGGATCTTCGCCTTGCCGGCGATCCCGTTGTCCTGGATGAACTCCCTCAGGAAATCGATGGTATCGCGGGCGGACTTCGAGAAACCGGCATGGTCCCCGGATGCCCCGAGCATCATGTTGGATGCGAACTCGCCGCCGTAGAGCGCGCCGTTGATGGCGACGAACAGCACCGTGTAATCGCCGACCGCTTTCGCGCCGATGGCGATGTCCGTGGACGTTGGCGTGCTCTCCTTGGTGTAGCAATCGTTGACGGCGACTCTGTCGCAGCCGATGTCCCCCAGCAGCTTCACCACGGCATCCGACCTGCGGGAGCCGTCGCCTCCGTCGTCGTAGCCGCAGGAGAGCTCCAGGCACAGGGCGAAGGTCATGAGGCTGTTGTTCCTGACGGTGGAAGGCTCGGAGAAGTAATCGTCGGTGTAGTAGGTCTTGAGCATGACGTTCTCTTCGATGGTGCGCTCGTACGTCACGAAGAGGTACGCGTCCTCCTCCTCGCCGCCTCCGCCGTCCGGCCAGGTGCACATGATGACCGCCGCGGACGATGCGACCAGGATCGCGACCGCGATAACCGCCACCGCTTTGTGGGCCGTGCTCATGCGGAGCGCGAGGGCTTGGGCCGATATAACCTTGAGGGATGTACGCCCAGCGCGACCGGTGAGGGATCCTCGCTCTTCCTTCCCATCGGACCCGCCATCGTCCTCGATAGGGACGATGACTCCCTTGCACGCGTTGCAGCCTTCGCAGGTGCCCCCGCAGTTGCCGCCGCAGAACTCGCAGTAGTTCTTCTTCTTGAAGTCGTAGATGACCTTTGCCGCTGCGATCCCGATGATTGCTATCAGTATCAAGGCGACGATCAGGTTGGCGCTCATGTCATTCACCCCCGTTCCCGGGATCCGATGACCTGCCCCTGCGGTTCTGCAGGAACGGGTCCTTCACCAGCAGCAGGTATGCCAATATGGCAGCGGATACCGTGGCTATTATGATTCCGCTGGTCTCCACCTCGGTGCTCCATGCGAAGCTGCCCAGCACGTAGACTATGGATGCGAGCGCGTAGGCCACCAGGCACTGGTAGGCCACGGCCATGGCCGTGTCCCTCCACCTGCCGAGCTCCCTGTGCATCGCGCCGATGGCCGCGAAGCACGGGGCGCAGAACAGGTTGAACGCCAGGAACCCGAGGCCCGCGGCCGGCGTGAGGTACCTCCTCAGCGCCTCCCAGACCTCCTGCCCCTCGTCGCCGATGTCCTGTATCTCGAATATGGCGCCGAAGGTGGCGATGATGTTCTCCTTCGCCACCAGTCCCGTCGCGGAACCTACGGTCAGCTCCCAGTGGTCGCCCCATCCTATGGGGGCGAATATCCCGCACACGGCGGTGCCCAGGGTGCACAGGATGGAATTGCTGATCCCCTCCGGCCCAAGGTAGCGCAGCCCGGTGTCGAAGGAAGCCAGGAACCATATGAGCACGGTGGCGATGAGGATGACCGTTCCGGCCTTCTTGACGAAGGACCAGCCCCTGTCCAGCGTGGTCTTGATGACGCCGAACCAGGACGGGATGTGGTACGGGGGGAGCTCCATGATGAACGGGGAGGGCTTCCCGGCCAGCCTCTTGAACTTCTTCAGGATGATCCCGGAGAGCAGCATGCACATAATGCCCATGCCATACGCGAATATCGCGACGAAACCGTTCTGGGAGAACAGCGCCCCGGCGATCATCGCTATCACGGGGACCTTGGCCCCGCAGGGCATGAACGGCACGGTCATGGCGGTGATGCGCCTGTCCCTCTCGCTCTCGATGGTCCTGGTGGCCATGATGCCGGGCACGCTGCATCCGATGCCGGTGAGGGCTGGGATGAAGGACTTCCCGGAGAGGCCGAAGAACCTGAAGAGGCGGTCCATGACGAAGGCCGCCCTGGCCATGTATCCGATGTCCTCGAGTATGCAGAGTATGAAGAAGAGCAGCAGCATCTGCGGCAGGAACCCGAGGATGGCCCCAACGCCGCCTATTATGCCGTCGCACAGCAGCCCCGTGAGCATCGGGCTGACGCCGTTGTCCTTGCACCACGACTCGACGTTGCTGCCGAACTGGTCCACGAAGTCGTTGAAGATGTCGGTGAAGTATGTCCCTATCCCGAAAGGATAGCCGTTGGCGATGTTGTAGTCGCCGAAACCTATGATCAGGATGAACACGAACGACAGCGTCCCGACGAATATCGGGAGGCCCCAGATCCTGTGGGTGACGATGCGGTCTATCCTGTCGGAGACGGTGCCGCGCTCGTCCCTCGGGGCGCGCGTCATGCACTCGCCGACTATGTCGCCGATGTCGTTGTACCTCGCATCGGCGATGATCGCGTCGAAGCCGTCGTCGTAGTCCGCCTCCATCCTGCCGATGACATCGGATATGGACTCCCTCTCCGCGGAGTACACATCGGAGACCTCGGGGTCCTTCTCGAGCAGCTTGACGGCATGCCAGCGGAGGCTCTCCTCCGGCACCCTGCCCCTGATGGCCTCCTCCGCGGCGGACACTGCTTCCTCTATGTCGTCTGCCAGGCGTATGGGCTCGAATCTGACTCCGGCCTCGGCGACCTCCACGGCCTTCTCGGCTAGCTCGTCCACGCCCTCGCCCGTGATCGCGGTGATCGGCACGACGGGGCAGCCCATCCTCTTCGACAGGAGGGCGGGGTCGATGGAGTCGCCCCTCTTCTCCAGGGCGTCCATCATGTTCAATGCGATGACCGTGGGGATCCCCGTGTCGAGGATCTGCATTGTGAGGTAGAGGTTCCTCTCCAGGTTCGTCACGTCGACGATGTTGATGACCGCGTCCGGGCGGTCGTGCATCATGAAGTCCCTGGCGATGCGCTCCTCCGGGGAGTACGGGGACATGGAATAGATACCGGGGAGGTCCACGACCTCGGCGCCGTCGATGCCCCTGAGCTTCCCGCTCTTCCTGTCGATGGTGACGCCGGGCCAGTTGCCCACGCGCTGGTTGGAGCCGGTGAGCTTGTTGAAGAGGGTGGTCTTCCCGCAGTTGGGGTTCCCGGCCAATCCTATTATCACTGCCATCTCGGTCGCCGCCTCGGAGGCTCTCGACCTCGATGTTGTCCGCCTCGGACTTCCTGAGCGTGAGCTCGTATCCGCGGACGGTTATCTCTATGGGGTCGCCCAGCGGGGCGACCTTCCTGACGTAGATCTGGCAGCCCTTGGTGATGCCCATGTCCATGATGTGGCGCTTGATGGCGCCCTCGCCGCGGATCTTGACCACCTTGACGGTCGTGCCGATTGAAACCTTCCCGAGAGTCTTCATTGGAAAAATCGCTCCGGGTTGACGACGATCCTGGACGCCATGCTCCCGTCGATGGCTATCTTGGATCCCTTGACATCGAGGATGAAGCTGTCGCCGGAGCGGCTCACGACCGAGACCCTTCCGCCAGCCAGGAACCCGAGCCCGGCGAGGAACCTCTTGGTCTCCTCCCTACCGGAGATCCTGGAAATTGTCGCCCTCTCGCCCACCCTGCACATGGTGATGGGGCACGGGGGGGCTCCGGCGCTGGACGCAGTCTCGCTCATGATTTTAGGAAATGCTAAACCATATATAAGTTTAATCTGCCCTAAATCGAATGAGCATCCGCTAAAGTACCCGAACGTGGCGGAAACGCCCGGCATCCTGGACCTATGCGGGGAGGATGCCGTTAAGGGGTTTCCGAGGGGGCGTGCGGCCCCCTCGGTTCATGTCATTCTTTCTTCTCCCCATCCTCGCTCCCGTCGTCATCGACGGTCACGGGGCCCTTCTTGCAGGCGCCGCAGCACTCGCAGGAGCCCCCGCAGTAGTCGCAGCTCTTCCCGATCCTCAGGTCGTACGCCACCTTGGCGACGGCGATCGCCACCAATGCGATGATGACCAGGGCCACGATGAGGTTGCCGTCCAAATCGCTCGCCTCCGGCACCCTCGGGCTTCAGCCCGCGGAGCTGTCTGAACGGGTCCTTGGCGATCAGCAGGTACGCGAGCACCACGAATGCGATGACTGCGACAACGCATCCGCTGATTTCCACATGGGTCCCCGCAACGAGGCTCCCGACGACGTAGACGATGGAGGCGAGACCGTAGGCGAACAGGCACAGGTAGCCGACCGCCAGGGCCGTGTCCTTCCAACCGCCGAGCTCCCTGTGCATCGCGCCGATGGCCGCGAAGCACGGGGCGCAGAACAGGTTGAACGTCAGGAATCCGAGGCCCGCGGCGGGCGTGAGGTACTCCCTGAGGGCGTCCCATATCTCCTCTCCGGAATCCCCTATCTCCTCTATCTCGAAGATGGTGCCGAAGGTGGCGATGATGTTCTCCTTGGCGATGAGCCCGGTGATGGACCCGACGGTGAGCTCCCAGTGGTCTCCCCATCCTAGCGGCACGAATATGCCGCAGATGGCGTTGCCTATGGCATAGAGGATGGAATCCTTGATGCTGTCCGCGCCCAGATACTCGAAGCTGCAGCTGAACGAGCCGAGGAACCAGACGAGGACGGTTGCGATCAGGATGATGCTCCCGGCCTTCTTCACGAACGCCCAGCCCCTGTCGAGCGTCGTCTTTATGACGGTGAACAATGCGGGCACATGGTACGGGGGAAGCTCCATGATGAAGGGGGCGGGCTTCCCTGCGAGCTTCCTGAACTTCTTGAGGATTATGCCGGACATGAGCATGCATGCGATGCCCATGACGTACGCGAATATCGCGACGAAACCGTTCTGCGAGAACAGGGCGCCGGCGATCATCGCGATAATGGGCAGCTTCGCGCCGCAGGGCATGAACGGCACGGTCATGGCGGTGATGCGCCTGTCCCTCTCGCTCTCGATGGTCCTGGTGGCCATGATGCCGGGGATGCTGCACCCGATGCCGGTGAGGGCGGGGATGAAGGACTTCCCGGAGAGGCCGAAGTACCTGAAGATGCGGTCCATGACGAAGGCGGCCCTTGCCATGTACCCGATGTCCTCGAGTATGCACAGGATGAGGAAGAGGAAGAGCATCTGCGGGAGGAATCCGATGACCGCTCCCACTCCGCCGATTATCCCGTTGCACAGCAGCCCGGTGAGCGCCGGGCTCACGTTGTTGTCGTTGCACCAATCTTCTGCGATCCCGCCGAGCCTCTCCATCCAATCGTTCATGATGTCGGTGAAGTAGGTACCTATCCCGAGGGGATACCCGTTGGTCAGCGTGTAGTCGCCGAAACCTATGATGAAAAGGAATACGAGGGACAGGGTCCCGATGAAGATCGGGAGGCCCCAGATCCTGTGGGTGAGGATCCTGTCGATCCTGTCGGACCTGGTGCCGCGCTCGTCCCTCGGCGCGCGGGTCAGGCACGCCCCGACGATCTCCCCGATGTGGCTGTACCTCGCATCGGCGATGATCGCGTCGCACTCGTCGTCGAGCTCGTCCTCCAGGGCCTTGAGGGGCCCGGAGATCGATTTCTTTTCTTCGGGGAACCTCTCCGAGAGCTCGGGGTCGTTCTCCACCAGCTTCACGGCGTGCCAGCGGAGGCTCTCGTCGGGGACCTTCCCCCTGAGGGCATCCTCTGCCGTAGATACCGCTCCTTCTATGCTCCCGCCGAGGGGGACGGGCTTCGTCGCCGTCCCCGCCCTGGCGACCTCCACGATCCTGTCGACCAGGGAGTCCACGCCGTGCCCGTTCAGGGCCGAGATGGGCACCACGGGGCATCCGAGCCTCTTCGAGAGCTCGGCGGCGTCGATCTTGTCGCCGTTCTTCTCGAGGGCGTCCATCATGTTCAGAGCCACCACGGTGGGGATGCCGGTGTCCAGCACCTGCATCGTGAGGAACAGGTTCCTCTCCAGGTTGGTCGCGTCCACTATGTTTATCACCGCATCGGGGCGGTCTTTCATCAGGAAGTCCCTTGCGACGCGCTCCTCCGGGGAGTACGGGGACATGGAGTAGATGCCGGGGAGGTCCACGACCTCCGCCCCGTCCACGCCCCTGAGCTTGCCGCTCTTCCTGTCAATCGTCACGCCCGGCCAGTTCCCGACGCGCTGGTTCGACCCGGTCAGCCTGTTGAACAGGGTGGTCTTGCCGCAGTTGGGATTGCCGGCCAGGGCTATCGCTATGGCCATTGCTTCATCTCCTATTGCCCGGCATCGCCCAGAAGAGGAGGGGGGAGCGATTCGGGACCGTTTCAAAGGTTTTCTACTTCTATCGTGGCGGCCTCGGTCTTCCTGAGCGTGAGCTCGTATCCGCGGACGGTTATCTCGATCGGGTCGCCCAGGGGGGCAACCTTCCTGACGAACACCTGGCATCCCTTGGTGATGCCCATGTCCATGACATGGCGCTTCACAGCGCCCTCGCCGTGGATCTTCACGACCTTGACCGTTTTTCCTGTTGATGTCTCTCCCAGTGTTACCAGAATACCATCGCTCCGGATTGACGACTATCTTGGATGCGATATGCCCGTCGATGGCTATCTTCGAGCCCTTGACCTCCAGGATCAGGTTGTTCCCTGCGCGGCTGACGACGGTTACTGAGCCGCCCACGATGAATCCCAGGCCGTTCAGGAACTTCTTCACTTCCTCCTTGCCCGATATCCTCGCTATGGTGGCCTTCTCGCCGACCCTGCACATGGTTACCGGCAGGCCGGGAATGGCCCCCGGGCTGCAGGTGGTCCCCGAGGGGGCAGCCTCGATGTCAATCATAAATTTAGGAATAACTAAATTGTATTTAACTTTAATCTAACCAAAAATTAATTAGACAATATTAAATATATCCACAACGGCAACATAGCCAGACATGATATTGGATGGATACGGGGAATCGTTTCTGGACGATCTTGCGCCCGTCCGCCATATCGTACCAGCGGTCGGATTCCTCGATGTCGGTGGGTACCCCGTCGCCGAGGCGGTACATGTTCCCGAGGAGGATCTGCGCCCCGGTGTGCCTGTTGAGCGCGGCCGCCGTGAGCCATCTGACGGCCATGTCGATGTCCTTCGGTACGCCCGCGCCGGTCTTGTAGAACTGTCCCAGGACGAACTGCGCGTCCGCGTGGCCGGATTCGGCGGCCTTCCCCATCCACTCCGCCGATTTCCCGAGGTCGCGCTCCACGGTGTCGTTGCGGAAGTATATGAGGCCGAGCTCGTACTCGGCGCGGATGTCCTGGGCGTCCGCCGCCTTCCTGAAGAGCATCTCGGCCCTGACGACGTCCTTGGGGACCCCCAAGCCGTGGAGGTAGATCTTGCCGAGGAAGTAGGCCGCGGCCATGTTCTCGTGCTGGTAGGACTTCTCGAACCACGATTTCGCGGACTTGTAGTCCTTGGACATCCCCTGTCCCCTGGCATACATGAGGCCGAGGCAGTACTCAGCCTCGGGGTCGTTGTTGCGGGACTCCTTCACGAAGATCGAGTAGGCCTCGGTGTAGCTCTCCTCGTTCTTGTTCCGGATTACGTACTTCGCCCACTCCATGGGCTCCATACTGGATTGGTCGGGGTTCACGGGTGGGGAATGGCCTCGTGGATATAAGCCAATGCCCCGCCGCAGACGAGGGTTTATCTAATGCGCGCGTCTAGGGAGGGGTTAGCATGCAGCAGGATTCCTCAGCACGTTACGGGCCGATGCGCTCGCTCATGGACATCTCGTCGCCCTCGTTCAGCGCGGAGGCGGCGCGCAGGGAGGCCGACAGGGGGGCGGAGGCGGGGGACGCCGACGCACTTTACATCCGCGGCCTCTTCCGCCTGACCGGCAAGGCCGGGCAGAAGGACATCGCATCCGGGACCGACGACGTCACGCTGGCCGGTTCGTCCGGATCCAGGGAGGCCATCATCGTCTCTGCGGAGCTCGCGAGGAACCCCGAGAAGGAGGAGGGGGAGCTGCTCTCCCTCAGGCTCAGGGGGGAGATGCGCGACACGGATGCCTGCAGGGAGCTCTTCGCGATATACGACAAGGGCAACGCTCTCGCCAAGAAGGACCACTACGAGGCCGTCAGGTTCCTGACGGTCTGCGCCGAGTCGGGAGACGCCGAGGCCCAGTGCACCGTCGGGTTCATGAACCTCATGGGCAAGGGGATCCCCAAGGACCGCGAGACCGCCGTCAGATGGCTCGAGGAGTCCGCGTCCAACGGGTATGCCAGGGCCATGTACCGCCTCGGCCAGATGTACGATGAGGGCCTCTGCGGCACCGAGCCGGACCTGAAGAGGGCCGTGGAATGGTACAGGAAGGGGGCCGAAGGAGGGGACAGGGACGCCCAGTTCGCCCTCGGGTGCATTTACGCCACCCCGAAGAACCGCTGGTCCAGCGACAAGGACGCCGCCCTGATGTTCTCCAAGGCCGCCTTGCAGGGCCATGCGGAGGCCGCTTACCAGATTGGGATGATGACCGCCACCGGCGCCGGCGTCCGCAGGGACCCGGTCCAGGCCGCGAAATGGCTGGAGCAGGCCTGCGAGGGCGGCTTCCAGCAGGCCATGGTCGACTACGCCAACATGTGCTTCGAGGGCAAGATGGTCCCCAAGGACCTGGAGAAGTGCGCCCACTGGTTCACCGTCGCCGCCAACAGCTGCAACGGGTACGCCCAGTACGCCCTCGCTTGCCTGTACGGAAACGGATACTACTACGAGAAGAGCGACGAGATGGCCCTCAAATGGTTCAGGGAGGCGGCGGAGATGGGGGAGGTCAACTCCCAGTACTGCCTTGGATGCTTCTACTACGAGGGCCGCGGCTGCGAGAAGGACCTCTCAGAGGCGGCCATGTGGTTCCGCCAGTCCGCGGAGCAGGGCCACCCGGGCGCTATGTCGCTGCTCGGGATGATGCTGCTCAACGGAAAGGGCACGGAGCAGGATGTCGAGGAGGGCCTGGACATGCTCAACAGGGCCGCCGAGGGCGGCTACTACGAGGCCCAGTACTATCTCGGGAAGCTCTACTACGAGGGCGAGTTCGTCGACAGGAACATCCCCCGCGCCAAGCGCTTCCTGAGCATGGCGATGAAGCAGGGCGACCCGGATGCCGCGGCGCTGCTCGAGAGGATAAAGAAGGAGAGGCGCCGATGTCCTTCGAGGACGTCCTGCATGCCGCGCAGGACGGCGACCAGCATGCGCAGGTCGCGATGGGCTACATGTTCTTCACAGGCGACGGTGTCACCCAGGACCGCAGGGAGGCCGCCAGGTGGTTCGGCCTGGCCGCCGACCAGGGCAATGCCGAGGCCATGTGCAATCTGGGCCATATGAGGGCCCACGGCTCCGGGCTCAGGCTGGACCTGGACAAGGCGATGGAGCTCTACCAGAGATCGGCGGAGCTCGGATGGCCCCAGGCAATGTTCAATCTCGGATTCATGTACTCGGACGTCGAGGGCATCCCCCAGGACTGGGAGAAGGCCCTCTACTGGTATTCCAAGGCCGCCGAGGCCGGCAACATCATGGCTCTCTATAGGGTCGGCGTGATCAACGAGGAGGGCTACGGAAAGGATGTCGACTACAAGGCGGCGGCCGAGGCCTACGAGAGGTGCCTAGCGGGGGGATACCCCAAGGCAGGGTACCGCCTCGGCATGATGCACATCGAGGGCAGGGGGTTCCCCAAGTCCCCAACCAAGGGCGTGAAGTACCTGGTCAAGGCGGCCGACATGGACTCCCCCGATGCCATGTGTCAGCTCGGGAAGCTCAGCCTGTCCGGCGAGGGCATGGTAAAGAGCGAGAAGAACGCCAGGGCGTGGCTCCGCAGGGCAGCGGCCAGGGGCAGCGATGAAGCAGCGAGTATACTGGAGGGAATGGAATGAGGATGAACGACTACCAGAGGGAGTCCATTGTCAGGCTCCTCTCCACGATCAAGCAGCGCAGCCCGTTCTACGCGAGGAAGTTCGAGGGCATCGACCTATCACAGGTCACAGACCAGGATTCGTTCGAGAAGCTCCCGTTCACCGACAAGGGGGACCTCAGGGAGGCCTACCCCCTCGGCTTGGCCGCCGTCCCGGAGGATAGCATCGTCAGGATCCACTCCTCTTCCGGCACCACGGGCACCCCGGTGGTCATCCCGTACACCAGGAAGGACGTGGAGGACTGGGCGGTCATGTTCGAGCGCTGCTACCGTATGGCCGGAGTCACGGAGAAGGACAGGATACAGATAACGCCCGGCTACGGCCTGTGGACCGCCGGGATCGGCTTCCAGGCCGGATGCGAGAGGCTGGGCGCCATGGCGGTGCCCACCGGACCCGGCAACACCGAGAAGCAACTTCAGATGATGTAGGACCTGAAGTCCACCGTGCTGTGCTCCACATCATCATACGCGCTGCTCCTGAGCGAGGAGGTCAAGAGGCGCGGCATGAAGGACAGGATCCACCTGAGGAAGGGAATCATCGGCTCCGAGCGCTGGGGCGAGAAGATGCGCGACAGCATCGCCAACGACCTCGGCGTGGAGTTCTACGACATATACGGCCTCACAGAGATATACGGCCCCGGGATCGGCATAAGCTGCGACTACAGCCACGGCATCCACATGTGGGACGACTACCTCTACTTCGAGATCATAGACCCCGCCACCGGCGAGGTGCTGCCGGACGGGGAGACCGGGGAGCTCGTGATAACCACGCTCCTCAAGGAGGGCGCCCCTCTCATAAGGTACCGCACCCACGACCTCACCAGGATCGTCCCGGGGGACTGCCCCTGCGGGTCCAGGTTCCCCAGGATAGACATCATCATGGGAAGGACCGACGACATGGTCAAGGTCAAGGGCGTGAACATGTTCCCGGCGCAGTTCGACGAGATAATCGCCAGGAACGATTGCGCCTCCGGGGAGTACCAGATAATGATAGACCACCTGGAGGGCAAGGACCGCATCACGTTCTACTTCGAGACCGAGGCCGAGGACCGCGCCGGGGCGGAGAGCAAGATGAGGGCGGACATCAAGTCCATCATCGGGGTGACCGTCGAGGCGAGGGCCGTGGACGTGGGGTACCTCCCGCGCAGCGAGAAGAAGACCTGCAGGATATTCGATAACAGGTATCGAACATGGACGAACTGGAAGTACTCAGGCTGGCCATCGAGACGGGGGTCGCCCGCCTCAAGGGCCGCAGCATCAGGCTCAAGGGCAACGACATGGGCGTCTATGACACCGTCACCGATTCCGACGTGATGGTGGAGGAGGGCATCATCAGCTTCATCAGGGAGCACTACCCGGACGATGCCTTCGTCTCCGAGGAGACCAATCCCGATGCATCCGTGTCCGGAAGGACGTGGATCATCGATCCCATCGACGGCACGGTGAACTTCACCCGCGGGATACCGTTCTACGGCATACAGGGCGTCTTCGTGGAGGACGGGGCCCCGAAGGCCGCCGTAATCCTCTTCCCCGCCCTGGGCGAGGAGTTCTGGGCATCGGAGGGCGGGGCGTTCCGCAACGGGAAGCCCATCCGCACCGCCGAGCCGCGGCCCCTCAGGGAATGCATACTGACCACGGGCGACTTCAGCCGCAGGTCGGAGGATTTCAGGCTCGCGCAGGCGAGGCTGATGTCCGAGTGCAGGGACTTCGTGGCGAGGTTCAAGATGTTCGGCGCCGCCTGCGTGGACTTCGCGTACCTCGCATGCGGTCGCACGGATGTGCACGTAAGGTTCACCAACAAGCTGTGGGACTTCCTGCCCGGGTTGTACATAGCCGAGATGGCGGGAGCCGTCTACGACAGGGACCTGATGGACAGGGACCGCATCCTCATTCTCTGCTCTTCCGGGGAGGTCCTCGAAGAGGCGAAGGAGGAGATCCTCCCGCATCTGCTCAGGCGAAGCGATAGGACCTATCGGAAAAAATGCGCCGCGGCAGGATCGTCTCTTGCTGCCGCCGACCATCACGAGGTAGGCGAGGAGGGCCTCGAGCTGTATCCTCTCATTGCTGCCCTCGACGATCCTGAACTCGATCTCGCCGGTCTTGTCCATGAGCCTGACCTTCTCGGCATCGGTGATGCTAAGGTCGAAGAAAGTGGAATGGATCTGCCTGATGATGTCCTGGCCGGAGAGGCCGTACTCGATCATGGCCTCCTCCAGCATCTCCCTTGCGCGGATGAAGTTCCCGCCCAGAGCGGTCTCCAGCATCTGCTTGATGAGCTCGGGCTTGGCCATGCCTGACGTCTTGTAGATGGCATCGAGGTCGATCCTGGTGCCGAGGGAGGCTGCGACCTGGAGGGAGTTCACGGCCCTCCTCATGTCGCCCCTGGCGATGCGGACGAGCCCGCTGACGGCCTCGTCGTCGATGTCGATGCCCTCGGCCTTGACGATCTTCATGATGTACTCCCTGAGGTCGTCCTCGGTGAGGGGCTTGAACCTGAACACGGCACATCTGCTCTGGATGGGGTCGATGATCTTGGAGGAGTAGTTGCACGAGAGGATGAATCTGCAGATCCCGGAGTACTTCTCCATGGTCCTCCTCAGCGCCGCCTGGGCGTCGGAGGTGAGCGCGTCGGCCTCGTCCATGAATATGATCTTGAACTCGGCGCCGCCGATGGGGGCGGTCCTGGCGAACTCCTTGATCTTGCCCCTGACAACATCGATGCCCCTCTCGTCGGAGGCGTTCAGCTCGATGAAGTTGCCCTTCCACTCGTCGCCGAACATGCTCTTGGCGAGGGCGAGGGAGCAGGTGGTCTTCCCGGTCCCGGCGGGGCCGGTCAGGAGGAGGTGCGGCATGTTCCTGGACTCGACGTAGGCCTTGAGCCTCTCGGTCACGTGCTTCTGGCCCACGACGTCGTCGAGGGTCCTCGGCCTGTACTTCTCGGTCCAGATCTCGTTCATGCCGGCACCTTCAGATGAATTTGATGAGGTCGCGCATGACGGCCTCGGGGTCCTTGGATTTCACGACCCCGGATGCCAGCAGGACCCCGCTGGCGCCCAGGTCCACGGCCGCCTTCACATCGGCGCCGTTCTTCACCCCGGCACCGCAGAGCACGGCGATCCCGGAGTCGACGGCCTTGACGGCGTCGACGGTGTCGCCGACAATCTTGGGGTTGGCGGTGGTGACGGATATGTCCCCTCCGATGAGCTCCGGGGGCTCCACGGCGACGAACTCGGGGGAGTTCCTGGCGAGGATGGCTGCGTCCGCGACGGTGTCGGCGCAGACGCAGGTCCTCAGTCCTAGGGCTTTGCAGAGCTCGACGCACTTGGCGACGTCCTCGGCGGGCTGCTTGTGCTCGGAATGGTTGATGAGGGTGCCCGCGGCACCCGCGGATTTGACGAGCGAGGGGGTGGTGAATCCCGTGCCGGAACCGGGGGAGCGGGGGTCGACGTTCTGGGAGAAGACCGGGATGCCGGCGGACGCGCAGACGCGTCCCAGCTCGACCATCGGGGGGCAAACTATGATGTTCGCCCCGGACTCCTCGGCGACCCTCGCGCAGATCTGGGAGAGGCGGAGGGAGGATTCCCCCTCCACCTCGGTGTAGACCTTGAAGTTCACTATGACAGCGGGATTCGCCATCGGATCACTCTACGTCAGATGCGTCCTTCTTGCAGGAGCACTTCTTGGCGGGCTTCTCGTCGTCCAGGTTGACGAACCTGTTCGTCAGCTCCTTGAGGACGTCGGGCCTGGAGGTGTACTCCATCTCCTCGGCTCCGAGGATCGAGGGCACGAAGGGACCCTGGGATCTCATGAACTTGCTGGCCCTGATGGCGTTCCTCCTGGCCTCGTCGAAGGTGGACGTGCCGAAGAAGTCCACGGGGATGTGTTCGCCGTTCTTGGCGCCGTAGGGCTCGAGACCCTGCAGCTTTCCGTCGTTGAGCTGGAATCCCAGGCAGCAGATTCTCGGCGGTCCGTCGTAGTAGGTGGGATCAGAGTCCTCGGGCGAGCAGGGGTAGAAGGCCCCTATGTGGGAGCCCCTCATCCATCCGGCCACGAGCATGGTGTTGTTGATGAACGGCTGGGTGTACTCGCCGACGGAGGGCAGGCCGCTCTGGCACCTGCAGATGCAGACGGGGTCGTCCTTGCCGACGTACCTGCCGGCGGTCATGTTGAGCTTGTCGGTGGAGACGACGGCCGCGGGTCCGATGCCGGACCTGGAGTTGACCCTCTTGATGGCGTACCTGGAGGTGTCGCCCAGGAGGGACAGGATGCTCCAGCTCTCCTCGGGGGCGGACATGACGACCTTCTTGTTGGCCATGACGTCCTGGATCTCGAAGTCGAATCCCTGCTTGGCCCTCTTGTCGATGACGAGGCCGGTGGTGGTGAAGGGGTCCATGAAGATCCTGGTCAGGGGGAGGGAGTACGCGGAGGGCTCGGTCTTGTCCGCCATGAAGAACAGCAGAGGCTCGGATCCCCTCTCCTCGAAGGTCATCTCGGCGGAGCCGGGGCCGGCTCCCTTGACGTTGCCGGAGAAGGCGTCGGTCAGGAGGTCCTGGCCGGCGGCGTACAGCTTCATCTTCTTGGCGATCTTGGTCGCCTGCATGAAGCACTCCCAGGCGGTCCCGTGGACCTCGGAGTCGTTGTCGCCCCTGTAGTGGGTCATGTAGAGGTTGATGTCGTCGCCGACGCGGGTGACGTAGAAGTCCTCGATCGTGCCGGCCTTCTGGGCGTCCTTGAGGACGGATCTCGCCGCGTCCAGCATGGACGGGTGGGGCCTGGCGTGGCCGACGACGGATCCGACGTCGGCTTTGATTATAGAAACAGTGACTTTCTCTGCAGACATGTTTCACACCATATCCTTGATTAGCGACCCCTATCGTTAATACCTATAATAAGGGTTGTGAGCCATGGCCGGGCGGGAGGCCAGATATTCGCGGATATCGGCATTCCCACTTTACGATATGGCTAAAACAGCGATCAAGTCCCGAAGCATAAGTAGGGAACCGTCGGGGCGGAAGTCCGGTGCGCAAGGGCTTCCAACCGTGCGAAACGGGCTTTAAGGCCCCGGAGAAGGTGCAAATGGACCGGCGAAAGGGAGGGCCGTTGCCTGCCGGCCCAGCTCTGGCCCTCGAAGCCGTCCGGCTTTTGGCCGAACCCCTTCGTTGAAACCGCTTACCCCCCCTGCGTGGAGGGCATATGTACATGTTTCACATCGCCGACCAGACAGATGAAGCACCGCGGATTCTCCCGGGGTCGATATTGTTTATCTATCCGCAGGCCATACCCGCAGGCATGGCAGATAAGATGACCCTCGTGCTCGTCCGCCACGGCGAGAGCGATTGGAACAAGAAGAACCTCTTCACCGGATGGACCGATGTGGACCTCTCCGACACCGGGAGGGCGGAGGCCCGGGCCGCTGGAAAGGCCATGAAGGACGAGGGATTCGATTTCGACGTCTGTTACACGTCCTACCTCAAGAGGGCGATCCACACCCTGAACCTCGCCCTGGAGGGCATGGACAGGGAGTGGCTCCCCGTCATCAAGACCTGGAAGCTCAACGAGCGCCACTACGGCGCCCTGCAGGGGCTCAACAAGTCCGAGACCGCCGAGAAGTACGGCGAGGACCAGGTCAAGGTATGGAGGAGGTCCTACGCTACCCCGCCGCCGGCCCTGGACGAGAAGGACGAGAGGAACCCCGCCCTGCAGGCCCAGTACAGGAACGAGGACAAGAGCCAGATGCCCCTGACAGAGTCCCTGAAGGACACCGTCGCCCGCGTCGTCCCCTACTTCGACGCCGAGATCAGGCCCAGGATGATCAGGGGCGAGAGGGTGCTCATCGTGGCCCACGGTAACTCCCTGAGGGCCCTGGCGAAGCAGCTTGAGGGCATCTCCGACGAGGATATCGTCGGTCTGAACATCCCCACAGGCGTGCCGCTGGTCTACGAGTTCGACAAGGATTTCAAGGTCCTGTCCAAGAGGTACCTGGGCGACCAGGCTACCATCGACGCCAAGGTCAACGCCGTCGCGAACCAGGGCAAGAAGAAGCGAATCGCTCGCAGCCCTCGAACTGGCTGTCGTACAGCCCGCGGTAGTACCCGTCCATAGCCATCAGCTCGGAGTGGGTGCCCTTCTCCGCGACGCTGCCGTCGCGTATCACCAGGATCATGTCCGAGTCCTGGATGGTGGACAGCCTGTGCGCTATGACGAAGGACGTCCTGCCCTCGGTGAGCCTCGACATCGCCTCCTGGATCCTCCTCTCGGTGGCCGTGTCCACCGAGCTGGTGGCCTCGTCCAGTATTATCATCGGCGCGTCCCTGACCATCGCCCTGGCTATCGTGACCTGCTGCCTCTGGCCGGCGGACAGCGAGTCGCTGTCCCCGGACACCCTCGTCTGCAGACCGTCGGGCAGGGAGTCTATGTAATCCATTATCCCCACGGCCTCGCATGCCGAGCGGATCTGCTCCTCTGTGACCCCCTCCTTGTGGAACGCTATGTTCTCGGCCAGGGTCCCGTCGAACAGGCGGGTGTCCTGCAGGACCATGGAGTACATCCTCCTGACGTCGGACCTGCGCATGCTGTATATCGACACCCCGTCCACCAGGATGTCCCCCTGCCTTGCATCGTAGAACCTGACGAGCAGGCTGGCTATCGTGGTCTTGCCGGACCCGGTGCGGCCCACTATGGCCACCTTGGAGCCGGGCCGGACGTCCAGGTCCAGGTGCTGTATGACCTCGTCCCCCTCCGCGTACCCGAAGGAGACGTCCCTGAACTCCACCCTGCCCCTGACCGAGAACGGCTCCACAGGGTCCTCCGACTCGCCCATCTCGCCCTGGTTGAGGAGGGAGAACACCCTCTCGGAAGCGGATGCGGCCGATTGGAGCATGGAGATGGTCTCAGCGAGGAATCTGAGCGGCTCGGTCATCATCCTGACGTAGACGATGAACGCCACGACGGTCCCGTAGCCGATCTCCCCGTCCAGGACCATGATGGATCCCGCTATGCACACCAGAACGAACCCGATATTGGAGATGAAGCCCATGGCGTTGGGCATCATCGAGGTCGCCGCCCTGGACTTGAAGGAGCTGGCGTAGATCCTGGAGTTGATCTCCTCGAACCTCTTCGAGGCCTCGGCCTCCCCGCCGTAGAGCTTCACGATGTCCTGGCCGTAGTAGGTCTCCTCCACCAGGCCGTTCATCTCGCCCAGGTCCCTCTGCTGGGCGCGGAAGAAGGGCTGGGTGAAGCGGGTGACGCCGTAGAGCGCCGCGAACCCTATGACGGCGGGCGCCAGGGTGACGAGGGCAAGCCTCCATTCGGTGATGAGCATCATGACGATGGACCCGGCCATGGACAGCACCCCGACGCAGAGCATCCTCAGGGAGTCCCCGGCGTACCTGCCGACGGTGTCGCAGTCCGTGGTCATGCGGCTCATGAGGTCGCCGGTGCTGGCGGCGTCGATGCTGCTGAGCGGCATCCTGTCCAGCTTCGCCGCCGCATCGCGGCGCATCTTGTTGCTGAGGGTCTCGGAGGCCACCGCCAGGACATAGCTCGAGACGACGGTGATGGCCAGGCTGCCCCCGTATAGCGCCAGCAGGACCAGGATGTCGCGGAGGATCAGGTCCGTGTCGATGGCCCGGGAGTACGATATGGCATCAGATATCTCGTCCGTGATGTCCGACAGGTACTGGGGGCAGAACAGCGCGAGGACGGTGCCGAACAGCGCCACGGATATGGACAGCAGCATGCGGTTCCTGAGCGGCCCGGCGTAGCTGAACAGCTCGGCGACCGAGCTCCAAAGGTTCTGGGGCTTGTCGCCCCTGGCCCAGATCGGCCCCGCATGCGCCATCGGCTGTCGCCTCCCAGCTGCGATTCCGCCATGTCCCTGTACAGGGGGCAGGCCTCCATGAGCTCCGCATGGGTCCCGTCGCCGATCACCCTGCCGCGGTCCAGGACGATGATCCTATCCGCGTCCATGACCGTGCCGATGCGCTGGGCGACGATGATCGACGTCCTGCCGGCGGCCTCCTTCTTTAGGGCGGACCTGAGCTCCCTGTCGGTCTTGTAGTCCAATGCGGAGAACGAATCGTCGAACACGAAGATCCGCGGGTCCTTGCAGATCGCCCTGGCGATGCAGATCCTTTGCTTCTGGCCGCCGGAGATGTTCCTCCCGTGCTTCGATATCATGGAGTCCATGCCGTCCTCCATCGAATCCACGAACTCGGCCTGGGCCACGGACAGCGCCCTGCGGACGTCCTCGTCCGTGGCATCCGGATTGCCGTAGGCGACGTTGGACCTCACCGTGCCGGTGAATATGACCGCCGACTGGGGCACGAACCCTATCCTGGACCTGAGGTCCTTCTGCGCGAAGTCCCTGACATCGACGCCGTCCACCAGGACCTCCCCGGACGTGGCATCGTACAACCGCGGTATGAGGGCCGCGAGAGAGCTCTTCCCGCTTCCCGTGGGCCCGACAACTGCGACGGTCTGCCCGGGCTCCGCCTTGAATGAGATCCCGGATATCGCATCGGATTCCGACCCCGGGTACCTGAAGGAGACGTTTCTGAACTCAACGGAGCCTGTGGAAGGGACGTCCCTGGCATCGCCGTCCGTCACGGAGGGTTGCATGTTTATGACGGCCTCTATGCGCCTGGCGGAGACGATCATGCTCGGCAGGCCGCGGAACAGGCCGGTGATCATCATGACGGAGACGATCACGTGGCCGGCGTACGTGGAGTAGACGATCATGTCCGAGAATATCAGCATCTGCTCGGCCTGGGTGCCGGCCGATGTTATGATCCCGGCCCCGATCCAGTATATCGCGATGGTCAGGAAGTTCAGCATGGACCCGGCCAGCGGGTGCAGCGGGGCCATGATGGCCTCCACCTTCTTGTTGTTGGCCAGGACGTCGTCGCTCGCGGCTATCAGGGCCGCGGTCTGGCGCTCCTCGGCGTTGTAGGCCCTGATGACCCTCACGCCCTCCAGGTTCTCCCTGGTGTGGTGGTTGACCCCGTCGGTCAGCCACTGGACCTTCTTGAAGTACGGGATGCTGAGGCGGAGGACGATCGTCATGATGATGGCTAGCGTCACCACGGTGACCGCGGTGACGGCCGTCCACTCCAGGGAGCCGCCGGCGATCTTGGTTGTGGCCCATACCGCGGTCACCGGGGCCTTCACGACGATGAACATCGTCCTGGCCAGGAACTGCTGCAGCTGGTAGACGTCGTTGGTGGACCTGGTGACCAGGGTGGGGATCGAGAATTCGGATATGTCGGCTGAGGACAGCCCCATGACCCTCTCGAACTGCTTGGCACGGAGGGTCATGGCCAGGGAGGAGGCGATGCGTGCGCCCAGCACCCCGCAGGTCATGGCGCACAGGAGGCTGGCGAAGGCGCAGGCCACCATCCCTATCCCGGCGTCGGCGATCACATCGGTGGGCAGCCCCATCTGGATGCTGTCGGTGATGTCGCTCATGTACTCCGGGATCCTCAGGTCCAGGAACACCTGGACGACCACGAGGGCCGCCAGAACGGCGAACATGCACCAGTCCCCCCTCCCGAGGTATTTGAGAATCAGCCGACCACCGCGGATGGTATGCCCCCATCTGGACATATATCTGTCGCGCGACCGCTTAGGATAAATCCGCGTTGGGGCATAGACCGGGCGGTGATAACGGTGAAGGTGGGCACAGGAGGGGCCGGAGTCGATGCGGCACGCGTCGCGGAGGCCCTCGGCGCGGATGTTGTCGAGGTTCCGGAGGAGGATTTCCAGGGAATGCTGCTGTCCGGGGACATCGACGCCTATGTCGCATGGTACGACAGGGTCCCCCAGGGGCTGGACCCCGGGCTGACCCTCGCGGCCGTGCTCCCGAGGGACCTTCCGGGGCTGGCATCCACGGTTCCGATCCATGACGTGCCGGACGGTTCGGAGATAGCCGTCCCGTCCGAGATCCTCGAGCTGATTTTCAAAGAGGAGCTCCCGGGCGTGACCGCCACCATGGAGCCTTCAGGCGAGCCCTCGTGCTCGGTCCGGCCAAGGGCCGTCCTCGACGGCCATCCCCTGGACGAGGACGTCTTCATAGGCTCCCCGGGGACCGGGAGCGTCGCGGTCTTCACCCGTAAGAACGACGATTCTGTGAACGCCGTGAGGTCGCTGAACCACATGCCCTCCCGCACCGCCGCGGAGGCGGAGAGGGCCGTGATGAACCTGATGGGGGTCCCCCCGTGGGCCCCGCTGGGCGTACGCGCGGACGTGGAAGGCGACGCCATAAGGATAAGGGCCGTGAGCTACTGCTACGGCGCGGACGGCAGGCGCTGCGACGAATGGGTGCCCATAGATTACGTCATGGACGAGGTCCTCGGCATAGCCGAGTTCCTGGCCAACAAGCGCGACTCGGTCATCTGACCCTGAGTAGCTTGACGCAGATCGGGACGAACTTGCAGGACATGCTGACGCCGTAGAGCTCGGCGTCCCTGCCCCTGAGCACCTCGGCGGCCGACTGCCATCCGAGGATCGGGATGTCCTCCATGACTATGATGTTGAGCCTCTTCCCCTCGCCCAGCTTCCTCTCGAAGAACGCCTTGAGCTCCGAGGGGAACGTTATCCCGAGGTCCACCAGGGAGTCCCTGTTGATGACGATGACCTCGGAGTCTGGCTCGTATCTCCTCAGCCCCGCCTCTACGCACTCGGCCATCTGCAGGACCTGGTTCCTCAGGCCGGGGAGCACAAGGATGGAGTCGTCTTTCAGGAAGGCCTCCAGGCCCTCCTCGGGGTCCGCCTCGTTGGGGCAAAGGTTGAGCATGCCGCTGCATGCACCGGCTCGGATAAAGAATTTGCCACCAATTATATAGCCAGCATCCGATGGCGTGACATGGAATGCGCCGCCGGGGACGGGTCCAACCTGGACACGAGGGTCGAGAGGTTCATCGCCGACAGGTCCTCCTCGGCCGTCACCGGGATCCGCCGGATGGGGAGGGAGGAGCTGGTCCGCTTCGTCGCGTCCAAGGCCCGCGAGATGGGGTATTCCGTGGCGATCGGCGCCGACGGCCCCTCAGACGCGGACATAGCCATCGCGATGCATTGGGATTGCCTGGACGAGGTCGCCGCTCGTCATCCGGATTCCGACATCATGTACGGCCAGGACCTGTGCCATCAGGTGCCTGCGGTCGTGAGGCTCGGGAATCCGCGATAGTTTTATATCTGTGTGGTTAAAATTCTCCCTTTAAGGTAATAATATGGAAGT
This sequence comes from Thermoplasmata archaeon, assembly GCA_015063135.1. Classification (GTDB taxonomy): domain Archaea; phylum Thermoplasmatota; class Thermoplasmata; order Methanomassiliicoccales; family Methanomethylophilaceae; genus Methanoprimaticola. Next base: position 125,253 of record SUTA01000001.1, on the reverse strand, counting down.
TACCAGACCTAGCAATGACAAAATCGGTGGGTACGTTGCTCTGCTCACCGGTGTCCTCATGGTCATCATGGGTATCCTGATGATTGTCCTGAAACAGGACAGCCTCGAGATCATCCTGATGATCGCGGGTGTCTTCGCCATCCTCGTCGGAGTCCTCCGCATCTATGACGGATACGTGATCAACGACAAAGTTCTCATGTGCATCGGAGTCATCATCCTCATAGTGGGATTCGTGCTCCTCATCGCACCCAATCTCGTCAGCGACATCCTGATGCTGCTCCTGGCCATCGGCCTGATCCTCATCGGAATCCTGTCCGTCATGAGCGGCGTCGCAGACAGGGGAGACGGCAAGGCCTACATCCTCCCCGTCATCGTCGGAGCCATCTTCGTCATCGTCGGAGTCTACGCCGCCCTCAACCTGGACGACACCGCCGACATCGTCATGATCATCATCGGAATCCTGGTGCTGATCGCCGGTGCCCTGCGCATCCTCGCCGGTGCCAAGCAGGCTCAGATCTGCTGATTTGAAAATCAAAGGGAGGGGCTCGCCCCCTCCCGGTTAAACTCTTTGTTTTCTGCCGCCGTATTAGACGTCTATCCCCGTCCGCCGTCTCGCATTTCATCCATTCAAGGGAAGATGGCGGCGGCCTCGGGATCCGGTCGGTCTAAGCATCGTTCGGAGAGCACCGACGATCTCATGGGGGACATAAGGCTCCTCCAGATACCGCACGTCGTCATCGCTCAGCCTGAGGTCCACGGAGGCTATGGCCTCCTCCATATGGGACTTCTTAGTTCCCCCGACGATAGGCGCGGTGACGCCCTTCGCGAAATGCCATGCGAGCGATATCTGCGACATGGACACCCCGTATCTGAGGGACAGCTCATGCACGCGATCGATTATCCGCAGGTCGTTGTCCTTCGCACGGTCGTACTTGTCGGCCAGCACCCCGTCGGTGGAGCTCCTCATGCTCCCCGAGGTCCATCCTGTGTGGGCCAGATGGCCTCCTGCCAGGGGGCTGTACGGGATGAGCGATACCCCGTATTGCCTGCATATGGGGATCAGCTCCCTCTCATCCTCGCGGTACAGCAGGTTGTAGTGGTTCTGCATCGTCGAGAACCTGGCCCATCCGTTCCTCTCCGCCGTTATCTGCATGTTATGGAACTGGTATCCGTACATCGCGGAAGCGCCGATCGCCCTGACCTTCCCGGATTCGACGAGCTCGTTGAGGGCCTCCATCGTCTCCTCAACGGGGGTGCCGTAATCGAAGCGGTGCACCTGGTAGAGGTCGAGGTAATCGGTCCCCAGGCGCTCCAGCGTCATGTCTATCTCCCTGAGTATCGCCTTCCTGCTCAGCTTCCCCTCGTTGTAGTAGACCTTGGAAGCCAGGACGACATCCTCGCAGGGTATCTCCAGTTCCCTTAGCGCGCATCCTATGAACTCCTCGCTGGTCCCGTGGCTGTATCCGTTGGCGGTGTCGATGAAGTTCACGCCGTTCTCGAAGCACAGTCCGATGATGTCCTTGGTGGCTTCCCTGTCGAGGGTCCATCTGTGGAAATCCTCCGAAGGCACCCCGAACGACATCCCGCCCACGCAGATGCGCGAGACCTTGATCCCGGTGCCGCCCATTTCCGCATATCTCATGGGATCACAACCGTTTCCCGAACTCGTACGCCATCTTCGGATACCGGCTCGAACCGGTCATGGAAGGCGTGCCGCATCCTCCTCCGAGCATCATCCCCTCGTCGCGGAGGTTCAGGTATCTGACCAGGGTGCGGTAGTGCGCCGTGAGCGCCTCGAAGGTCCAGTCATCCGAGTTCCACGCCACCGAGATGAGGGCCGACCTGAGATTCCTGTTCGATATGCTGGAGTTGTACGAGCAGAACCTGTCGATCACGGCCTTGAGCTGGGACGTCATCCCGAAATAGTACAGGGGGGTGGCGAACACCAGCATGTCCGATGACAGTATCTTGGAACGTATGGTGCCGTTGTCATCGTCTATCGAGCACGGCCCTTCGTAGCCGCATGCCACGCACCCCGTGCAGGGGGACACGTCCATGCCGCATACGTGGATGACATCGCATGAGTGGCCGCTCTCCTCGGCGCCCCTCACGAACTCATCCACGAGCATGGCGGTCGAGCCATCCCTGTTGGGGCTGCCCTGGAGAACGGTTATCCTCATGCGGCGTCCCCCGCGAGGAGGTCGGAAACCCAGGAGTAGACCTCGTCATAGGAGGCCGATCCCGAGAACCTCTTTCCGTCCAGCCATGCGCCCTCGTCAGTCAGGGCCTCCAGATGGGCCGCGCTGCTCCCAATCCCGCTGCTCCCAGATGTGCAGAAGGGGATCACGGTCTTGCCTGCGAGGTCCTGCGTCTCCGCGAACGTCCACATGATCTTCGGCGAATCACCGTACCAGATAGGGTATCCGAGGAAGATGCAGTCGTACCTGCTGAGGTCCATGCTGTTCGCGATGCCCGGACGGGCACTGGGATCATGGCTCTCCACATAGGTGCGGTTGCTGCTGTCGTTGTAGTTCAGGTCCGCGCTAGTGTACTCCACTTCGGGTACGATGCGGATGAGGTCGCAGTCGGCGGCCTCGGCTATCTTCTTTGCAATGTCCTCGGTGTTCCCCGTCTCGGAGAAATACACCACGGCCACGGATGCGTCGGTATGGATCGGGTCATCCGGTGCGGGTGCCGTCCTGTCGCCGGTGTTGGCGAATACGACGGCCGCAACGGCGATCACGGCCACAGCGCCGATCGCCAGCAATACGAGGTTCCTGTTCATTTCGGTCACTCCAATGATTCTATCCATCTCTCGATGGCCGCCCTGTCGGCGCGGCCGATAAGCTTGCCGGGCTTCCAGTCCACATCCGGGCTGACATCCTTGTGGAGCTTCGCATCGCTGCTCCCGACTCCGCTCCCTCCCGACGTGCAGAAGGGCACCAGCGTCTTCCCGGAGAAGTCGTAGCTCTCCAGGAAGGTATCGATGATGCGGGGGGCGACACCCCACCAGATGGGGAAGCCCACGAAGACGGTGCCGTACTCCTCCATGCGGTCGACACGGGACGATATCGGAGGACGGGCCTTCGGGTCCTTCATCTCCACCGAGCTCCTGCTCTTGGAGTCCCTCCAGTTGAGGTCGGCATCGCTGTATCTCGTCTCGGGGACGATCTCGAACAGGTCCCCCTTTGTGACATCCGCTATCACGCGGGCGGCGTCTGCGGTCACCCCGCTGGCGGAGAAGTATGCTACGAGCGTTTTGCCTGACATCGCCTCATCTCCTTCTCCCAGAACCGGATGGCGTTGAGGCCGAAGCGGTCTGCTGTCTCCTCCATCTCAGCGATCTCATCGTCGCAGAGCTCCACGTTCGCGGCTTTCACCGCATCCTCCACCTGTTTCTTTCCGGTGACGCCGATGATCGGCAGCGTGCCCTTCGCGATCGCCCATGCTACGGGTATCTGCGCCGTGCTCACGCCGTGCCTGGCGGCTATCTCGGAGAGCTTGGCATTGATGACCTCCAGCTTATCCATCAGGGGATTGTAGGTCTGGGCGCGCGCCGAGCCTTCCGGCATGGGATGCGAGGAATCGTACTTCCCGGTGAGCGCGCCCTGCTCCAATACCATGTACGAGAAGAACGTGATCCCGTTCTCCCTGCAATATTCCAGGATGCCCGAGTGCTCCGAGGAGCGGTTGATAAGGCTGTAATGGTTCTGGACGGCTGAGAGTCTCAGGCCGTGTCCCTGCAGTATCTCGTCCGCCTGCCTTATCTCGGAGAGATCGTGATTGGAGACTCCGATCATGGGGGCATCATCCCTCCCCTCGAAGTACTCCGCGACCCTCCTCGTCCATTCCGGAGCGCCAGCCGTGTTGTGTATCCAGTATATGTCGAACCTGTCCAGCCCCATGATGGAGAGCTGCATGTCCAGCATGTCCTTCACAGGGTGGGGGGACGAGGTGTCCATCATCTGGGGAGTGAGCTTGTCCGAGATCATGAAGGAGCCGCGGGGCAGTCCCCTGATGAAACCGCCCAGGACCTTCTCGGATTGGCCTGCGCCGTACGCGTATGCGGTATCCCAGAGACAAAGCCCGTTCTCCATGGCGGTGTCGAAGACATCCCTGAGGGTGCCCTCGTCCTGCTTCCCGCCGAATGTCCCGTCGTTGCCCCAGGCCCATGCGCCCATCGCTATCCTAGGCAGCGCCATCCCATCACCTGTCCGAGAGCATGGTCCCGCCGACCGCGATGCTTTCCCTGGGGTACTCGTTGAAGAACAGGTAGAACGCCTTGGCGTCGATCCCGGTGACCTTCGAGATGGATTCGGTGAACTCCTTCGCTATCTGTGCTTTCTGCTCCTTCGTCAGGGGCGCTATTTCAATCGTTATCGATGGCATCTCATCTCACTTCCTTATCTTTTGAGCAGGTTCACGACCAGCGCGAATGTCAGATCGTGCACCGAATGGTGGACGAACTCGACCCCGGCCGCCGACATCGCCTCCTCCTGCCTGTCGGTGACCTCGGTATAGGGGCACAATCCGTACAGGAACGGGAAGAACGAATACAGGAAGCCGTTCAGGTCGTCCTCGTCGAACTCGCTGTGGCATCCGGACACCAGGGCCTTCACGGATTGCATCGTCCTCCCGTACGAGCGTTTGAAGTCCGTCAGATTCTCCATGCGGCTGTTCCCCTCCATGTCGTAGAAATTCATGGAGAGGAGCCTCAGCATCTGCCTCCTGGAATCCAGGGAGCATGCAAGGAATTCCGCCAGCTCATCATCCGACATCGTCGCCGTGCTGTCCATCTCGGAGTCCATCTCGTCCGCCCAACCATCGTATTCCCTCTGCAGGAGGGCGAGGAAGATCTCCTCCTTGGTGTGGAAGTAGTTGTAGATGGACGTGCGTGTGAACGTGGTTCCCTTGGCTATGTCCGCCATGGAGATGTCCGCGAAGCCCTTCTTCGAATACAGGGTGCTGCAGGCGTTGATGATCTCGTTGCGCCTGCTGGCGATCAGTTCCGGCGTCTTCCTCGGCATCATATCACTGCCCGATGTATTCTGACATCGTGTCAATGACATAATGTCAGAATAGATATTTAAAAAGGATTGTTGGGAATTATGCTCGAATAAGGGCCGAATGCCCCATCCGAAGAGAATTTCGGGCATGAAAGAGGTGGAACCTCAGGCCGTTTCATCTAGCGAGGCGGCTCCGATGGCCCTTATAGCGGAGAAGAATGGAAATGGTTTCTCCGGCCGTCGCCGGCCGGAAAGCGGGTTCATCTCTGATCGTTGATCTTGATGATATGGTAGCCGAACTCGGTCTTGACCGGCCCGACGACGTCGCCCTTCTTGCCGTTGAAGCAGGCCTCCTCGAACTCGGGGACCATGTCGCCCCTGCCGAACCAGCCGAGGTTGCCTCCCTTGCTCCCGGAGGGGCATTTGGAGAACCTCTTGGCCAGGGCCTCGAAGCTCTCGCCCTTCTCCAGGCGGGTCATGATGCTCTTGGCGTCCTTCTCGTTCTTCACGAGGATGTGGGATGCGTTTACGGATTTCATGCCATGTCATCCGTGCCGGCCATTTTATCGTTGCTGTCGAGGCAAGGGTTAATATAGTGTGCCGTGTTAGCATGTAGCACGGTGAAAGAAATGTTCGGCAAGAACATCAGGATCGAGAGGATCATGGACAGGGAAAGCGGCAACGCTGTCGTCGTCCCCATGGACCATGGCATCAGCGTTGGGCCCATCTCCGGGCTCGTGGACATGAAGAAGACTGTCAGCGACGTGGTCGAGGGCGGCGCCACGGCCGTCCTGATGCACAAGGGGATCGTCCCCCAGGGGCACAGGACCACCGGGCACGACGTCGGGCTGATCCTGCACCTGTCCGCATCCACGGACATCGGCGTGAGCAGCAACAGCAAGGTTCTGGTCGCAACGGTCGAGGAGGCGCTCAAGATGGGTGCCGATGCCGTATCCATGCACATCAACGTCGGTGCCGAGTCAGAGCCCCAGATGCTCTCCGACCTCGGCATGGTCTCCAGGCAGTGCACCGAGTGGGGCATGCCGCTGATCGTCATGGCCTACCCCCGCGGCCCCAAGATCCAGAACTCCTACGACCCCCAGGCCGTCGCCCATGCGGCCAGGGTCGCCGCAGAGCTCGGCGCGGACATCGTCAAATGCAGCTACACCGGCGACATCGACTCCTTCAGGGAGGTCGTCCGCGGCGCCATGGTCCCCGTGCTCATCGCCGGCGGCCCCAAGATGAACTCCGACATGGACGTCCTGAACATGGTGCACGACTCCCTCGAGGCCGGAGGCCATGGCGTGTCCATCGGAAGGAACATCTTCCAGCACAAGGACGTCAAGGGGATGATGTCCGCCGTCTCGGACATCGTGATAAACGGCGCCTCCGTGGAGGAGGCCGCGAAGCACCTGAAGAAGTGAGCTCACGGGGGTCACCCCCCCCCCCCACCAGCCGGAGGCCCCGGGATGCCGGGGCGCCTCCCCCAATCTACCATATTTCGCGTAATTACACGCAGATTATTTTATAGACGTCTTTACAAAGCCTACCGGAGATTAGAAAATGGGCATCGAGGAAGTTTTGGATGCGATCAGGGCGGGCAAACCGATCCTGGTATACGATTTCGACGACAGGGAGAGGGAGTCAGACCTCACCATCGCATCGGAGTTCATCACCCCCCAGATCCTGGGGATGATGCGCAAGGAGGCCGGCGGCCTGGTGTGTACCACCACGCCCTACAGGGTCGCCAAGGAGCTCGGGCTGCCGTTCATGTCCGACGTCTTCTGGGACGACTGCGGGAAGTACCCCCTGCTCAAGGCCATGGCGCCCACGGACATCCCCTACGACAACACGAAGTCCTCCTTCGGGATCACGATCAACCACCGCGATACCTACACCGGCATCACGGACAAGGACCGCGCCCTGACCATCAAGGCTTACGCGGAGACGATCTTCCAGGACAAGCCCGCGGCCGAGATCCAGGCCGACCTGGGGAAGCACTTCAGGGCCCCCGGCCACGTGCACCTGCTGAACACCTCCGAGAGGATACTGAAGAGCAGGAAGGGCCACACCGAGCTGTGCACCGCGCTGATGTACATGGCCGGCGTGAAGCCCTCGGCGACCATCTGCGAGATGATGGGCGACGACGGCGGATCCAGGAGCAAGGAGAGCGTCGCCGCCTTCGCGAAGGAGCACGGCATCCCCATGATCGACGGCGAGACCGTCATCGAGGAGTGGGGGAAGTTCATCGCCCGCACCGGCATGGAAGTCTGAGATGACCAGAGTCATGGCGTCAGGGGTCTTCGACCTCATCCACCTGGGGCACATCTCCTACCTGGAGCAGGCCCGCTCCTACGGCGACGAGCTCGTCGTGGTGGTGGCGAGGGACAGCACCGCGGAGAGGAGGAAGCACCGCCCGGTGAACCCCGATCACGTCAGGGCCAGGATCGTCGGCTGCCTCAAGCCCGTGGACAGGGCCATGGTGGGCGGAGACGGGGACATGTTCGACACCGTCAGGGAGATCCAGCCGGACATCATCGTCCTGGGGTTCGACCAGAACTTCTCCGAGGAAGAGCTCAGGAAGCAGCTGGAGGAGCGCGGGCTCGGGCACATCAAGGTGGTCCGCGCCGACGAGTGCGCCGACGACCTCAACGCCACCCGCAGGCTGATAGCGAAGATCAGGGGAGGCCAGTGATGAAGATAATAGGCATAGCGGACACCACGTTCGCAAGGTACGACATGGCGGCATCGGCCATAGACGAGCTGCAGCGCACCGGCACCGGGTTCCGCATAGTCAGGTACACCGTGCCGGGCGTGAAGGACCTGCCGGTCGCATGCAAGAAGCTCCTCGAGGAGCAGGGATGCGACATAGCTATGGCCCTGGGCATGCCCGGGCCGATGCAGAAGGACAAGATGTGCGCCCACGAGGCCTCCACCGGGCTGATTAGGGCGCAGCTGATGACCAACAAACACATTATCGAGGTGTTCGTCCACGAGGACGAGGCCAAGGACGATGCGGAGCTCGCGTTCCTTGCTGACAGCAGGGCGAGGGAGCACGCGATAAACGTCTACGACCTCCTGTTCCGCCCGGACAGCCTCACAAGGAGGGCTGGAACCGGCCTCAGGCAGGGTTTCGCCGACAAGGGGCCGGTAAGGCCGAGGTGAGTACCATGAAAGCGTACAAGATCGGAATGGTAGTGGCGGAGTTCAATTACGAGATCACTTCGCTGATGATGGAGAGGGCGAAGGCGGAGGCCGACTTCCTCGGTGTGAAGATCACCAAGACCGTCAAGGTGCCCGGCGTGTTCGAGGTGCCCATGGCGACCAAGAAGCTGCTGGAGCAGGACGACATCGATGCCGTCATCACCCTCGGCGCCGTGATCACCGGCGAGACCAAGCACGACGAGGTCGTCGTGGCGCAGGCCTCTAGGAAGATCATGGACCTGGGGCTGGAATACGGCAAGCCCGTCGGGTTCGGCATCAATGGACCGGGCATGACCGAGCTCCAGGCCATGGACAGGATCGAGAAGGGCAGGGACGTCGTCGACACCGTCGTCAAGATGCTCCAGAGGCTCGACTTCTGAAACTCAACGCCGGGGGGAGGCCCCCCGGCATTCACTGCCTTATTTTCCAATCGATTTAATGCAGTAAAATAGAAAATATTTTATAACAATTTCATTAATTTTTGAATATGCACATTTTCGACTACTCCTTTCTCAAGCGGGCATCAGTCGATGCGGACACGCTTGGAAGGGTAGGGGGCATCGAGCGGATGAATGCCTCGATTGGCGGCATGGGGGCGATCGGGGACAGTGTAGCATCCGCATTGGAACTCCGCGCCCTCATCAATTCGGTCGCGGACTCCAATGCCATCGAGGGCATATACACGGATGAGGGGCGCCTCATGGGGATCGTCTCCGGGGGGACCGTTCCCCGCGGACATGACGAGGAGGAGATCGCCGGGTACTGCGACGCACTGAGGCTCATACAGTCGGACCCCGACGGTATCGACATCTCCATGGATACCGTACTGGACCTTTACGCGATCCTGATGGGGCACAAGGCTGGGGCTTATATCGGCTTCAAGCAGAGGGACAACATCATAATCGAGAGGGACGGCGATGGGAGGATAGCCAAGGTGCACGAGGTGGTCCCGGCGGGTGAGGCGGAGGATTGCATGCGGCAGCTGGTATGGGCCTTCCTGGAGGCTAGGGACGATGCGGACATTGAGAACCTGCTGCTGATACCTTGCTTCATATGCGATTTCCTGATGGTGCACCCGTTCTCCGACGGCAACGGGCGCATGTCCCGCCTGCTGACGACGCTCCTCCTGCGCCAGGAGGGGTACGCGGCAGTGAGGTATGTCTCCATGGAATCGAAGATCAACGTGAGCAAGAGCGACTACTACCGCGCACTTGAGGAATCCCAGGACGGATGGTTCGATAACAGGTGCGACTACGGTCCCTTCATCTCGTATTTCCTATCGCAGCTGTTCCTCTGCTATAGGGAGCTGAACCTCTCCATCGGGTCCGCCATGAGCAGGCATAAGAAATCCGATGGTCTGGAGCAGTTCCTGCTCCGCACCGCCCTCCCGGTATCCAAGTCGGAGCTGTGCCGTCTTTTCCCGGAACTGTCGGAGTCCACTGTCGAGAAGGTCCTCCGTGATATGACGAGTGACGGAAGGATAGAGAAAGCCGGGAGCTATAGGGATGCGAGGTATAGGCCCTCCGGCAAGCGGTCGAACCGACGGCCTGCCGGCATGATGATGGGATAAAAAAGGAAAGATGGGACGGTTGGCCGCCGTCCTGGTTTTTCAGAGGTCTACAACGAGCAGTTGCATAAGCCGTTTCGTTCGCATCCTCGGAGCGCGCCCGTCGGAGATGCCCGCCTTGACCGTGTCCACGATCTCGGAGAGGGACAGCCCTGTCTCAATGGCAATGGCAACGCAGCCCTTCCCTTTCATGTACAGATCGATTATGCGGCGGGAATCCTCGTCCTTGCAGTCGACGTAACCCCTCCTTCCCCTCGCGGAGCCGGAGGCCCAAGATCTCGTCTTGCATTTAGGGCACCTAAGGGGCACGCGGGACGACCTGGGGAACCACGTGTGACCACATGAGGCGCATGTGTTCGTCACGGACTCCCCGTTCCAATGGTAAGTGCCGCAGGACGGGCAGCGCGCGGGGGTCTCCTTGAAGCTGATCCAGGTGTGACCGCACCTCCCGCATACCTTATCCATCGACCTATCATTGGACATGTCCATACCCTCGGATGTTGTCCGAAGAATGGGGAGGACTGTATATAAGGGTTTGGATGATGGAACCATCCAACCTCGTGAAAATCGGAGAATTCCTGATTGAAAATGGCAAATTTTCTGCATCCAGACATAAAATGTTGAGGAATCAATATTGAAAAAGATGCTATGTCATATTCATGTAGATGATGGATAATTCAGCCAATGGTGGTAAGTTATGTCCAAGGCTGACGCTAGGATAAGCGGTGCTTCCGGACATATCGTGCAGGCCCCGCCTCGATAGGTAGGAACGACAGCGGGGCCGCTGCGATTGATGCGAAAGGACGGAGGATCGCTGCCTGTGCCTGCCGAGGAACGACTCCAGCTTGTCGTAGGCCTCCTCGAGCACCGGCTGAGGCGCCAGCAGGATGGTCCTGAAGTGGTCCTGCCCGAACTCCTCGCAGAACCCGGAACCGTGCACCAGCACCACTCCCTCCTCCATGATCAGGTCGTGGACGAATCCGTAGTCGTTCTTCCACGGGGTACCGGAGAGGTCGATCCTGGGGAACATGTAGAGCGCCCCCTTGGCCTTCCTAGTGGAGATGCCGTCGATCTCGTTGAGCCTCTTGTACGTGAAGTCGGCGCGCTCCTTGAGCTTCCTGTTCATCTCCACGATGTAGTCCTGGGGGCCCTGCAGGGACGCTCTGGCGGCGGCCTGGCAGGGGACGTTGGGGCAGATCCTGGCGCGCATCTGCTTCATGAAGCCGGTGCGGATGTCGTCCATGAGGCCGGCCTCGTCCATGAAGTAGCAGTAGCCGACCCTCCATCCAGGCATGAGGTTCACCTTGGAGAACCCGTTGAGGATGATCCTCGGGACGTCGGAGGGCAGCTTGGACATGGAGTAGAACTCCCCGTCGAAGACGATCTTGTCGTAGATCTCGTCGGATATGATCGGGATGCCGTACTCTGCGGCGATGTCCCCTATGGCGCGGAGGTCCTTCTCCTCGTACTCGGCGCCGGTGGGGTTGTTGGGGTTGATCAGGATCAGCGCCTTGGTGCTGTCGGTTATCCTCTTGCGGATCATGTCGACATCGGGCCTCCAGTCCTCCTCCTCGATCATCCTGTAGGGGATGGTCTGCCCCTCGTAGAAGTTGATGTACTGGGCGTAGGAGGGGTATCCGGGGCCGGGGACCAGGATCTGGTCGCCGGGCTCCAAGAACGTGCCCATGAGCATGTTGATGCACTCGCTGACGCCGGCGGTGACGTAGACGTCGTCTGATGTGATGTTGATCCCGTTCTTCTCGTGCTCCCTGACGACGATGGCATCGCGGAGGTCGGGCTCACCCTGGGAGTCGCCGTACCCGTTGTCCACCTCGTCCACGGCGGCGCGGAGGGTGGCCTTGAAGTACTCGGGGGTCTGGAAGTCCCACTTGTTGGGATCGCCGATGTTCAGGCGGAGGAGCTTCTTGCCGTTGGCGGCGGCCTGGGCGGCGGGGACAGTTACCTCGCGGATGGCATAGTTCATACCCAGGGACCTTCTCGAAGCTTTGATCTTCGTCTGCATGGCAATCGGAGGTCGGTTAGAATATAGGATATAAAAAAGGGTTTTTGCTGGATATTCGAAAGGGCGCCGTCCAGGCAACGATCGGTGCATCTGGCGGCCTGGAGGGGGCTGGCATGATGGTGCTAGACGCTCGCTCTATCTTTATCACGGGGTCCTTCTTCAGCCCCAGCCCGCCGGCAGCCTCGATCGCCTTGATGACGCAGCAGGGAACGGGGCAGGCGGTGTGCCTGAGGTGCTCGGAGGCCCATTTGTAGATGCCGGACTCGATCATAGGGGTCCCGACCTCGTCCCAGGGCATCCCCACGGGTATGGGCTCGGCCTCCAGCCCCTTCTTGATCTGGGGGCAGTCGGTCTCGATCTCAAGGGTGACGGACATGTCGTCGTTCATCTTGGCGTGGATTTTGGTGGTCATGGCGCATACGCCAGCCATCACGGTGATCGTGCATTCGTCGGACATGGTTATCGGGACGGAATCGGGGTATGCGTAGTTAAAGGAGACGTATAGAAGGGAGAACGGGGCCCTGAGGGCCCCATGAAAAACGTTAGCGAATCGCAGCGTGTTCTGCGACTGGAGATAGCTGAGGATCTCCTGCCTCATCTGGATGAACTCTGGCGACGTCCTCTCGCGCGGGCGTTCCCCGGGAACCTCCAGGATGGCGTGTATCGTGGCCGGCCTCTTGGAGAGGATCAGCACGCGGTCTGCCAGGTACAGGGCCTCGTCCACCGAGTGGGTGACGAAGACGATGGTCCTCGGCGAGTTCTTCAGTACCTTCACCAGGCTCTCCTGAAGGATGTTCCTGGTCTGCGCATCGAGAGCGCCGAAGGGCTCATCCATGAGGATCACCGCGGGGTGCATGATCATCGCCCTGGCGATGCCCACCCTCTGCTTCATGCCACCGGATAGCTCGTGCACCCTGGCATCGGCGAACTCCTGCAGGCCCATGGCCTTGAGGTACCTCTCGGACCTCTCGTGACGCTCCTCCTTCGGAACCCCTGCGATCTCCAGGCCGAACTCCACGTTCTGCCTGACCGACCTCCAGGGGAACAGGGCGAAGTCCTGGAAGACCATACCCCTGTCCGATCCCGCGGTGGTGCACTCCTTGTCGCCGATCATGATGGTGCCGGACGTGGGCTGCAGCAGCCCGGAGATGCACCTGAGGATGGTGGACTTCCCGCATCCGGAGGGGCCTACTATAGCGACGAGCTCCCCCTTCATTATGTTGAAGGACAGGTTGTCCACGGCCACCGTGGTCTTCTCGTCGGTGCGGTACGTCACGTTCAGGTTCTCGATCTTGACGAGGGGCTCCCCCTCGGGGATGTGCTCGTAGAGCTTGTCGGTGCGGTCCGCACGGACCCTGTCCGCCGAACTGAACCTCTTCCCTTTGATGACTATCTCCTCGCTCATGCGTCCAACCCCATTCTGCGTGAAACGTACTTGCTCACGTACTCGGCCACTCCCGTGGTCAGTATTCCGAGCACGGCTATCACTATGATGATCGCGAAGGCCGTCGACATCTGTCCGTTGTTCACAGCATCGACGAGGAACTGCCCGATGCCCCCGGTCCTCTTGTACATCTCGGCTGCTACGATGCACATCCAGCCGATCCCGAGTCCGACCTTCATACCGTTCAGGATGTACGGGACGGTCGCGGGCAGGACAACCTTGCAGAAGATCTGCCCCTGGCTGGCCCCCAGGGTCTTGGAGGCGTCCAGCCAGTTCTTGTCTATCCTCTGCACGCCGAAGATGATGCTCGTCAGCAGAGGGAAGACGATTCCAACGAACACTACCAGGGCGGATCCCATGGCCGAGCCGAAGGAGATGATGAAGATGGGAGCCCACGCGATGGGCGCGATGGGGCGGAGCACCTCGATCCAGGGCGTGATGAACTCCCTTACGGGTTTGATGTAGCCGAGGAGCAGGCCGAGCGGGATTGCTACCACTATAGCCATGAGGAACCCCTCGATGAAGGTGGCGAGGCTGGTCGCCAGGTACTCCCAGAGGGAGTGCCCGCCCATTCTGTCGCCGTAGACGATGAGGTTGTAAAGGGCCTCGAAGACCCTGTCCGGCGTCGGGAAGTTGACGTTGTCCAGCAGTATGGTGACGATCCACCACACCACCAGGAATGTCAGCAGGGAGACCGCCACTATGAGCGCCATGCGCAGTATGCGGTCCCTGCGGTTGTTCTCATCGAACTTGAACAGATGCATTGCGACCAGTATCCTTTACCTTACTTATTACCTATCGCTCAGGCCTTGATCTGCTCGGCGTTCATGCTCCTGATGGTCATCGGGGGCGCTCCGAGGAATCCGATGTCGGACTCTCCGTTGGCCAGCTGGGTGTAGATGCCGGGTCCGTTGACCTGCTGGGAGATCTTGACGTCCAGGTTCTTGGCGTCGAACATCCCGGTGTCCTTGGCGAACCACAGGGCGATCTGGTGTATGTCTCCCTTGATGGCGGCGACGTTGATGACGGTCTTCGCATCCTGCTTGCCGTCGTTGATCTGCAGCGCTTCCTTGATGTAATAGTCCTTGACGAACTTGCTGGCAAGGGCCTCGTAGCTGTCGAACCCGAGGTCCTTGGCGGACTTCTCGACGGCGCCGACCTCGTACAGGCTCTCGGCGAGGACCGCGATGTCAGCCTGCAGGTTCTTCAGGGAACCGGAGGAGTTGTCGGCGTAGACGTATGTGACGTTGTCAAGGGCGCTGATGATCGCCTGCCTCTTCTCGTCCTCGGTCATGCCGTCGGGCATGGTGACCCTGTTCATGGCGATGGAGACGAGCTGGGTGTAGTCGGCGGAGGACTTGTCGGCCAGGGCCGCGTTGATCCTGTCGACGGCGTTGATGTAGACGCTCAGGAAGGAGACGAATGCCTCCTCGTTGTGGTTGAGGTACTTGTTGGTGGCTCCGATGATGCAGCAGGTGTGGTCCTCGAAGATGCTGTTGGTGGTCACGAGGCCGGTGTAGCCCTTGACGACTCCGACGGAGTACTGGGCCTCCCAGATGATGAATCCGGCGAGGTTGGTGTTCTTCTGGGCGTTGACGAAGTCAGCGAAGGATGCGATGCTGGGGACGTAGTACAGGGTGTCCGCCTTGAGGGTGGCGCCCTCGGTGTAGGCCACGCATTTGAGGTTCATCCCGTATGCCAGCGTCATCAGCTGGACGTGCTGGATTGTCGCTGTGCCGGGAGTGGCGAAGATCTTGCCGCCCCATCCGTTGGCGTGGAGGTTGTAGTACTTGTCCTCGGACTTGTTGTAGATGGAGTAGGAGCCGAGCATGGGCTCGTCAGTGATGGTCATGTAGTCGTCCACGTTCTGCGAGGGGTCCAGGAGGATTCCCGATCCCTCGGAGTTGACGCGACCGACGATGCTGAGTCCCTTGTCCTCGCTGTTGCCGCCTTTCCCTCCGAATGCGAAGAAAACGGCGACACCGGCGACGACCAGGATGGCCACGAGGGCCACTGCAACGATTTTGGTGTTCATGGTGCTTCACCTGGAACGAAGAAAGCTGGGGATGGTATATATACATTCATACAATTTTTTCCTAATTAGGATAAAACTGGATGAATAGCATACCTTTTTCACTGACTGGGGGGCGATATGCCAGCATCCAGCATGCGTTTTCGTGCATCCTTTGATGGCAACGGCCGCGGTATATCGGTACAAAAGGGGTAATGGGGCCCGGCGGCTTCCCGCCGGGCGATTGAGTTCAGAAGCTGAGCTTCAGGTTGTCGTACTTGTAGACCTTCTTGGGGCAGCTGAACTGGCATCTGTAGCAGGCGGTTCCCAGGCACTTCTTCGTCTGGACGACGATCTGCTTGTCCTCCATGAGCTTCAGGGCGTGCTCGGGGCACTCCTTCTCGCAGACGCCACATCCGATGCAACCGTCCATGTAGCCCTTCAGCTCAGTCCCGATGTCGTGCAGGATGGTGAGGCCCCTCTCTCCCAGGTCGGGGATGTCCCTCTGGACCACGCGGATGACATTCGGGTGCCCCTTGGGCTTCGGAAGGGCCTGGATGCCCATGACCGCGTTGTTATTGTTGTAGGTCTCCATGCTCATGCCCTCGTCGCAGACGGCCAGCTCCTGCATGTAGATCTGCTCGAAGATCTTGTCACCTGCGAACATGATGTGGTTCGCGCGGATGCCGTTGGCGATGTCCTGCAGCTCGTCCAGAAGCTCCGGGTTCCTTAGGATGTCCGTGGACATGGCCAGAGAGGTGTTGCCGTACTGGTAGATGGTGTCGCACGACGGGGGCAGCAGCCCGACCTGGCGGGCCTTGACCGCGTCGACATAGGTCCCGGACGCTCCCGCCATGTACATGATCCTCATGTCCTCGAACTTCACGCCCGCGTGCTCCAGCAGGGTGAAGTGGCCGGCCCTCATGGCGCCGATGGCCTTCATGGCCTCCTGGATGTCGTGGGAGTCGATGTAGACCCCGTCCTGCAGGTGCAGCTTGCCGTCGGATGTGGTGAGCTTCCCCTTCCTCCAGAGGTGCTCGTCCTGGGCGGCGGCGACGGCCGCGATGACCCCGGTGCCGGTGATGCCGATGGCCTTCCCGGACATGGGCCCCTCGGGGGTCACGGTGTCGAACGCGAAGTCCACCCTGTCCCCGGATTCCGGGATTATGTCGTCGTTCAGGACCTTGCAGACCCATTGGTAGTCGTACTCCAGGTCGGATATCGCCCCGGGTCCCGCCAGCATCCCGCACTTGATGGACTGACCCTCCATGGCCGGTCCCGCGGCGGCGGACCCGGTGTAGATTTCGTCGCCTATCTTCAGGGCCATCTCGGCGTTGGTACCGTAGTCCGTGACCAGGCAGTTCTCCTTCTGCTCCAGGAAACCGCTCTTGTACATCATGGCCAGGGCGTCCGCGCCTATCTCGTGCCTTATCGCCGGGGGCACCAGCAGCTCGCAGCCGTCCCTCACGTTGAGCCCGACGTCCACGGCGGAGAACACACCCGCGTCCCTCTTCTGGTCCACGATGCCCCTCTCCCTGTGGGCGTTCTCGCCCGCGAATGCCAGGTCGTCCACCGGTATGCCCTGGAACAGGGACAGCTGGATGGGGTTCCCGCATATGCTGACCCTCTCCACCCTGTTCAGGTCTATCCCCAGCGAGGCGATCACCTTGTTGGCCGTGTCTATCAGGATCTTGTGCGCCACGTCGGTCCCGACGTTGATGCAGAAGGTCAGGTGGTCCATGATGTTGGCCCCGGGCAGGGGGTGGCATTCAGTGACCGTGGTCGAAAGAATCTTGCCGGTGTCAAGGTCCACGGCGTGGGCCCTGGTACCGCTGGTCCCTATGTCCAGGGATATCCCGTATCTCATCGAGCATTCCTCCAATGTATCTAAGGGGTTTCAACAGGGGCGCGGCGGGGATCCGACCCCCGCGGCGCCCGGCGGTTTCAATCGTCGTGGTGGTGGCAGCAGCACCCGTCCCCATGCTCATGGTCGTGATCATGGTGGTGGTGCTCGTGATCGTGATCATGGTCGTGGCAGTGGCATTCGACGTGCTCGTTCAGCTTGTAGTCCAGGCCGGTGTCGTCCACCGCGTGGAACATCATGTGCCTCAGGTCGTGCTCCTCGACGTCCAGCACGGCGCACATGAAGGTGAAGTTGACCTTCTCAGAGGGCTCCAGGGATCCGTGGTGCTCCACGCCGTTGTCCATGTTGATCAGGTTGAGCGTCATTCCGGTGCCGTCGTCCAGGGTGATGGCCGCCTTGATGTGGCCGAGCATGCAGCCGGCCTCGTGCTCCACCCACTGGCCGACCCTCTCGAGGGCCTTGGCGAACCTCGCCTCCGCATCGGCGTTCCAGCAGGTGATGGTCCCGGTCAGGCCGACGGCGCAGCCGCCCGCCTGCTCTATGGACGTGGCCTCGTGCTCATGGTGGTGGTGCTCGTGCTCATGGTCGTGGCAGTGGCACTCCTCCCCGTCGTGATGGTGGTGCTCGTGGTCGGTCATTTCATCATCTCGTAGACTGCGTCCATGTTGGTGCCGTCTTTCGCGGACACCGCCATTACCTTCTTGTCGGGGAACTGCTCTTGGATGTACTTCTCCATCTCCTCGATCTGGCCGGGCTTGGCCAGGTCGGCCTTGTTGATCAGGACGAAGTCCGCCCCAGACATCTGCATGTGGAAGAACTGCTCCTTCTTCTTGATGAGGTCGTTGAACCTCTGCACGTCGCAGATCCCGATGATGTAGGTCCCGTCGTCGTCGATCATGGAGACGCGCACCAGCTCCTTCACCTTGTGGGGGAGGGCCAGGCCGGTGGGCTCGACGATGATGATGTCCGGGTCTATGTCGTTCTTGATGTTCTTCAGAGCCGACTGCAGGGTTCCGGACAGGGAGCAGCAGATGCACCCGTCAGGGAGCTCTATGGCATCGTACCCCTCGGCCTTGAGGGTGGCGCCGTCCACTCCGATCTCCCCGCTCTCGTTGACGAGCAGGGCGGTCTTCAGTCCGCGCTTGGTGTACATGGATGCCAATTTCATCAGGAGGGTGGTCTTCCCGCTTCCCAGGAACCCGCCCAGAATGTAGACATACATAAGGCGGTTTAGTTAGTAAAAGTAGATAAATGGTGGCTTAACACCGTTTAATGAGGAATCATCAAGCTAGCCAGCATCTCCGGATCGTAGCTCCGAGCTATTCAGAATTTACATTCTTAACCCTATTAATAACCGCGAGTGCATTAATGCACACAGGAGTTTTATATTGACATATCAACAATTTTTATGGTAATTGTTGGATGCATGCTTTTCTTGCAACTTTCATTGATTTATCACCATTTTAGGTCAAAACTAAACAGATTTGAACGAAATAATGACATGTTATGCATCTTTTCGATAGGTTGGATATCGACCATCCATCCATCCTCGGAGTCGGTTAAATAGGGTTTCAACTAATATTCGATTAGGGTTCTCAGGAACCTGGAGGAATTAAAATGCTAGACGCATCTGGAGTTGACTACTCAAAAATTCTGAAGCGTTATGACGTCGAGCTGGAGGTCGCCGCGACCCCCGAGCAGATGGCAGCCAAAATGCTTCCGAAGGACCCTGTCTTCAACAAGGTCGCGCTCGAAGTCATGAACAAGCAGATCAAGACCGTCGGTCCCACCGTGGCCGAGGCTCTGAAAGAGAGGGACCCCCTCGCAGTCATCAACGAGGGACTCGTCGCCGGAATGGAGATCGTCGCCAAGCTGTACGCAGAGCACGTCTACTTCCTGCCCGACATCATGATGGCCGCCAAGACGATGGAGATCGGAATCGCCCTGGCAGAGAAGCAGGTGCCCGGCGGAAGGGAGCTGAAGGGAACCGTCATCATGCACGCCGCAGAGGGAGACCCCCACGACATCGGCAAGAACATCGCCGCCGTCATGATGAGGTCCTCCGGATACGAAGTCATCGACATGGGAAGAGATGTTCCCATCAAGGACGTCATCGCAGAGACTGTCAAAGTGAAACCTCTGTTCACTTCCGGAACCGCGCTCATGACCACCACCATGACCGCATTCCCCGCTATTGCGAAGGGATTCCAGGACGCCGGACTCAACATCCCACTCATGGGTTGTGGAGGTGCCGTCAACAGGGACTACGCGAACAGCTACGATCTCGGAATCTACTCCGAGAAGGCGCCCCAGACCCCGGTCATCGCCCAGAAGATCCTGGACGGATACGACTGGAAGAAGATCAGGGATGAGTGGGACAGCATTGTCGGAGAGTGATTAGAATGGCAGTTACAAGATACACAAAGATGGCCTATGACTCCGCTGACGACCTCGTCTTCGGACAGGCGAAACACCCCGTATCCTACGGATTCGGAATCAAGATCGGTGCAGGGGTTGTCATCCCCGAGATCAACTACGCTCCTCGCCCGGGTGCCGAGAAGGACCCCGAGAAGCTGAGGAGGGAGTATGTCGACTACATCTCCAAGGACATCCTGAACAGGGCGGTCACCGCCGGTTTCCCCAATGTCCAGCTGGAGACCGAGTGGGTCTCCCAGATGAACCAGGAGAAGCTCTCCGCTCCCGTCGTCGCCGGCCAGAAGGCCATCTGCGAGAAATACCACGAGGAGTACGGTGTCAACTGCGCCGTGAGGCAGACCATCCCCGACCAGCGTGAGGCCGATGAGGGACTCAGGCCCGGAATGGGCGGCAGGAGCTACCCCGAGAAGCTGTTCGAGTGCGCCGAGATCGCCTGCGAGAACGGAGCGGACAACCTCTCTTGCGAGACCGTCGGAGGAAAGGAGTTCGCCGACTACGCCGTCACCAACGGAGACATCACCGCCTTCCTGTTCGGAGTCGGTTACCTCGGATCCCTGGACATGACCTACGTCTGGCAGCAGTTCGCCGACATCGCCAAGAAGAACAAGTGCGTCGCTGGAGGAGACACCAACTGCTCCGGAGCGAACGTCTCCATGTTCATGGCCGGCGGATACCTCGACAACGATGTCCAGAGGACCTTCAGCGCCGTCACCAGGTGCATTGCGTCCGCCAGGACCCTGGCTGCATGGGAGTCCGGTGCAATCGGACCCGACAAGGACTGCGGATACGAGGGAATCATCTGCAAGTCCATCGCCGGAAAGCCCTGCGCCCAGGAGGGAAAGAACTGCCAGTGCGCCCACTGCGACCTCCAGGGTAACCTGATTGCACAGGCTTGCGACCTCTGGTCCAACGAGTCCGTCGAGTACCACCCCGAGTTCGGTGGAACCTCCGTCCAGTGCTGGTTCGGATCCATCGCCTACGAGGCCGCCCTGATGAACACCGCCACCCAGCTCGGACAGGCCAAGACCCTGCGTGACATGTACATGTACACCGACAGGACCAGGGGCCCCGAGGGATATGTCCTCGCCTACGACCACGCCTACATGGTCGGACAGGCCATCGCCGAGGTCGGAAACGACCTGTACCTCCGCGCCAAGAGGGCTGGACAGAAGGGTGCCGAGATCATCCTCAAGGGATACGAGTCCAAGGAGCTCCCGCTGACCAACAAGCAGCTGGACACCCTGAAGAGCATCATCAAGACGCTCGACGGCCTCACCGACGACACGGACAAGATCACCGAGTTCTGCGCCAAGGAGTACAAGGACACCGTCCCCAACTACAACCCCAAGAACTACGGCCTCTGAGCCGGTTCCTGGTTAAACTTCTTAGGGGCCTTCGGGTCCCATCCCCTTTTTATTATTGGACTTCCATCCGTGATGCAATATGACCACGCTCATTGCCTACGACGGCAGGCGGAATTCCGAGGCTGCCCTCGACAAGGCTATCCAGCACGCTATCCATTACTCCGAGCCCCTTTACATCCTCACGGTCGTCAGGGAGGACCAGATGGATCCCGAGAACCCCGACCCCGCGGTGAGGGAGATGATGGAGGCGGCCACGGCCAAGGCGAGCGCGGAGGGCGTCCAGGCGCATTCCATCATCGAGACCGGGAGCCCTGAGAACATCGTCGTCGATGTCGCCGAGAGGTTCAAGTGCGACACCATCGTCGTCGGCAGGTCCGACAAGTCCGTCATGGGGAAGCTGCTCCTGGGCAGCGTCTCCAAGGCGGTCATTGATTCCAGCATCGATGTGATCCTTGTATCTGCAAGGGACGAGTAATCGAGCCGTCCTTCCATTCTCGGCTCCCGACCGTTGCATTCACGGTCTCTTGATCCTACATGCTGCTCGATCATTCGATGATGGCAACGGGTATATCATCGCAGTGGAAAAATCTCACCTGTTACCGGATACGGATCTCCGGATATGATGGCATCACAGACGAAGTGATGGGCAGGGTACACGGATTCACGATGCTCTGCATCGTCGATGCGATCATCGGAAGAAGAGGGTTTTGCATTCGAGGTTTCTCGATAAAGGTCCCGCCGGGCCGTGCCCGGCGGTAAGGAGGGGGCCTTGGCCCCCGGTTTGGGATCAGTTGGAGTTGGTGACCTTCTCCATCAGGCCCTGGGACTTGGCGATGGCTTCCTCGGACATCTTCAGGTCGTTCTCGATCTGGTAGTCCGCGTGCATGTCCATGCAGTCCACGGTGGCGATCAGGATGCCCTCGTCCGTGGCGGTGAACTTCACGGTGATGGGGGTGCTGGTGGTCACGTCCATGGGGAGCTCCATCATGAACTCGCCCACGGGGGCGCCGTCGATGACGGCGGTCTTCTTCCCGCTGTCGTCGTTGGCCGCGGTGTCCTCGTAGATCTCGACCTTGATGGTGGTCTGGCCGTCGTCGACGGGGTAGTAGGTCTTCACGGCCTCGATGGGCAGGACCTCGTTCCTGAAGATGATGTTGGAGATCATCTCGGTGCCGTCGTCGTAGATGGCCTTGATGCCGAAGGTCTTGCTCAGGACGTTGTGCACGCTCAGGACGCCGGCAGCGGCGGCGGCAACGGGTTCGCCGGTGGCCTCGTCCACGGGCAGGTCCTCGGGCGCGATGGAGTTGCTCCTGGAGAAGATCGCGGCGCCCTTGGCGACGGACTGGTCGGGGTCGAAGACCTTGATCGGGGCGTCGGGGTACTTGGCGCTGATGGCGTTCTTGACCTGGGGCATCCTGGAGGATCCTCCGACGAGGACGACGTCGTCGATGTCGGACATGGTGAATCCCTTGGAGGCCAGCACGCGGTCGATGATCTCGATGGTGGTCTGGATAAGGCTGGCGGAAGCGGCCTCGAACTCCTCCCTGGTGATGGTGAATACGTACTTCTTGCCGTTGTACGTGAGGGTGCCCTTGGTGGACTCCGCGGTGGAGAGCCTCTTCTTGATGGTCTCGGAGTCGTTGACCAGGCTCTGCCTGACGTCCTCGTCCTCCATGATGGTCTCGGGGTCGTCCCCGGACTCCTCGGAGACCTTCTCGACGATGAGCTCGGAGATCTTGGCGTCCCAGTCCTTTCCTCCCAGGAGCCTCTCTCCGTCGGTGGCGACGGCGGTGAACGCGGTGCCGTCGATCTCGAGGACGGTCACATCGAAGGTTCCGCCTCCGAGGTCGTAGACCAGGACCCTCTTCTTGTCGCCGGGGGCGGCTCCGAATCCGAAGGAGATCGCGGCGGCGGTGGGCTCGTTGATGACGGTGACGTCCTCGAGTCCGGCGATGGTTCCGGCGGTCTTGGTGGCGTCCCTCTCGTTCTGGCCGAAGTAGGCCGGGCAGGTGATGACCGCTTTCTTGACGTCGCAGCCGTGGTTGTCGTTGAAGTCGTTGATCATCTTCCTGAGGATGACCGCTGAGAGCATGATGGGGTTGTAGCTGTCCCCGTCGATGTCCACCTCGTAGTCGGTCCCCATCTGCCTCTTGATGGCGGTGATGACCCTCTCGGGGGGATACATCATGGCCATGTCCTTGGCCGGGGATCCGACGATGATCTCGCCGCTCTCGTTGAACAGGATGACCGAGGGGGTCGTGTCTTCTTGCTCGAAGTTCTTCTCGACCACCGGGTTCCCATCCTCGTCGATATACGCCAGGCACGAGTAGGTCGTGCCCAGGTCAATGCCGATGCAATACTCTGTCATTCTTGTTCCTCCACGGAATCTTCTGAAGCGGTTTCGGAATCGGTTTCCGAAGGGGTTTCGGCGGCAGGTGCCGCGTACTTGAAGACGGATACTTTCTCCTTGAGGATCACGCGGTTCCCGAGCTTGTAGCCCTCCGTGTGCCTCTCGGCGATCGTGCCGTCCTTCTCGCGGTCGTCGGTCTCGATGACCCCGACGATGCGCTGGTGGATGGTGTTCAGCCTCTCGTATTCGAAGGGCCCGATGTAGACCCCTCCGTCCCTGAGGATGTTCTCCATATCCACCTCATATGCCTCGAAGGAGGACAGGACGTCCTGGGGCGTCATCTCCCCGATGCGGTCCTTCATGCTCTGGCAGAGCCTGAAGAAGTCCTCCCTCATGACTGCTATCTGCTCCATGGCGGCGACGAGGGCCTTGTTGGACACCTCGACCTCCTTCCTCTCCACGGATGCCTGCACGGCCTTCATCTGCTCCTTCGTGGTGAGGTACGGAGACATGTCGGGCTGGGGCGCCGGCTCGCGGTCCCTCAGGTCCTCAAGTATGTACCTCATCTTTAGGAGCTCGTCCTCTATGGACTCTAGCCTCTGGTCCAGCCGGTCGTCCTGTATCGGCTCCTCCTCCGTCTCCTCGAAGGCCTCCTCCCCGGTTTCCGGGGTCTCCTCGGCCTCTTCGGGGGCCTCGGCCACCTCCTCCTCGGCGGGGGCGGCGAAGCCGTTGATCAGGAATGATTTGATCTTCTTCTCGTTCATCTGAGTCCCTCCTTGTGGAGAAGCCAGATGAAGGGGTCCTCCACCCTGAACGGCGATACCGCCCTGGGGAGCGAGTTCGACGTGGGGTTGCATCCCAGCGCCGATACTGCGAACATCCTGCTCTCCTCGAAGCTGTCGACCATCTGCAGGAAGCCCTCGCCGATGTTGCGCCTGGCGTACTCCCTGAGCTCGGCGTCGATCTGGTCCACGTTCTCCATGTCGCACCTGCCCCTCTCCCTCGGGATCAGGAGCGAGGTGGCGGGCCCGAACAGCACCTTGTCCTCCTCCTCGTTCTCCGGGGACTTCATGAGGACGTCGCACTTGGTCAGGCACACGGCAAGCGGGGTGTCGATCTTCGCCTTGGATTTGATGTTGCGGTTCTTCCTGATGGCCATGCTGATGTTGTTCAGCGTGTCGGTGACATCGGGTCCGATCGCGGGCTTGTTCTGCATGTTGATCCTCTGGTTGATGCCGCGGATCTGCAGCGGGTCCACCAGGTACACGATCCCGGCGGCCTTGGAGATGAAGCTGTCCACGTTCAGCATCTCGATGGCCGTGGCGGACACGAGGTCCTCGCCGGCGGTGTCGAAGAAAGCGAACGTGAACACCTGGGGCCTGTCCCCGCTGAACACGCGGAGGTAGTAGATCAGGGGCTCCCTCGCCTCGTCCGATTCCTCGAAGGACTTGGTGGGCAGCAGCTTCCTCTTCTCTTCGAACAGCCTGCGGAAGTACATGTCGCGGTACTTCAGGGTGGTGCCGTCATTGGCCGGGCTGAGCACGGCGTTGAACTCCGGCGCCACGATCTCCTTCAGCTGGTTGATCAGCACCGCGATGTAGTGGCTCTTGCCCACCCCCTTGGGCCCCAGGATGACGAAGATGCTGTTCCCGTCCTCCTCCGCGCCCTGAGGGATGCTGTTGTGGCACACCGGGCACACCCTGGCGTAGACCCTCCTGCCGCAGATGTCGCAGCAGTCGCTGTTGCTCCTGACGATGTGGAACTCCGTGGTGACGGGGCTGAGCATGGGGTCCCTGCCGTTCTGGATGGTCTTCTCCAGGTCGATCTCCGCCGAGCCGTCGCTGGTGGCGAGCATGCTGACCTTCTTGTCGGTGCTCTGGGCGGCCTTCTCGGCGAACATCCTGGCGCACGCCTTGTTGGTGCACACCCTGTGGACGTTGTCCAGGTTGATATTGTGGAAGCAGTACGGGCAGACGTAGTCCATGCCCTTCTTGTCCTTCTTCTTGTCCCTTGCCATCAGGATCCCCTCCTGTTGTAGAGCGGGTGGACGAACCTGTAGAGGTTGTAGTCGCCGTCCTGCTCGAAGAACACCCTCACGCGCTCCTTGTCGGCCATGCTCTTGGGCGGCAGGCCGATCGTGGCCCTCCCCTCGGCGAGGGGCACCGGACCTTCGGAGCTCCAGACGACCTCCCCGTCCCTCCTCTTCAGGGGTATCCCCTCGGACGCCCTCACCGCCACCATGGGCGGCAGGGATTCCACGGAGGGGTCCGTCTGGAAGGTGATGGACGCGGCGCTCCTGGAGTTCTCGACGCTGTAGGCCACCTTCTTGCAGTCCCCGGAGTAGACCTCCAGGGCGATGCCCTTGGAGTATGCCCTCTGGTTCTCCACCATGTACACGGCGTAGACTGTGAGGTACTTCTTCTGGGCCCTGCCCATGGGGATGCGGATCTGCCTGTCCTGCTGGTACTGCTCCTTGGTGACGTAGAGCATCTCGGCGGTCTTGTCGTCGCCCTCCTTGAATCCCTCGTCGGAGACCACGACCTTCGCGCCGATGCACTCCTGGGGCCAGTCCATGGTGATGATGCAGTCGCGGTTGCTGACCGTCTTCTCCAGGTCCCTGAAGGGCCTGAGGTTGGCCAGCATGTAGGCGGGCCCGACGACGCACATGTTCCCCACGGGGATGGACGGGTACAGGTAGATGACCTGGCCGTCCTGCACGGAGAACTTCATGCCGTCGCGGTACTCCATGATCGGCTTGATCTCCTTGAACCAGGAGGTCATGTCCGACATCTTGTGGAGGGATCCCTGGAGCACGTTCCTCTTCGTGGAGTAGAAGAGGACGACCTTCTCGTCGGTGGTCCAGTGGGCGGTGAAAGTGCCGTCGGAGCTGTTCCAGCGGGCGGCGATGTTGGTGATGGGCTTGGGCAGCTTCAGCGGGGTCCCGGTGCACCTGGTGCCCAGGGACCTCTCCGTGCCGCCGTGCATGTCGTACTCCGCGACGAACAGGTAGGCGTACTGGACGCCGCCCTCCAGGCCGATATCGTCGTAGACGGTCTCGCCGTTGAGCGGCAGCTCCACGACGTTGCTGGCGTCAGAGCCCTCGGGCCTGAACGCGATGTCCCTCCAGGCGCGCACCCTGGCGCATCCGCGGGGCTTGTTGAACATCAGTCTCAGTCCGCCGTTGATCTGCTCTATTACCACGCCGTCGACCTCGGCCAGCAGGACCACCGGCCCGATGTGGCAGCCCTCTCTCGAGAGGACCCCCCATCTCCTTGAGTACACTGAATAGTAGAACGGCACGCCGGGGTCCAGGCTCCTGTCCTCGAAGACGGTGCCGGGGATCTCCGCCATGGGGCGGGTCTCCTCGTCGACCACCGGGCGGGAGTTCCTCTCCCTGTAGACGCAGAACATGACGTCCTTGGAATCCGAGGGCGGGACGAACTCCATCTTGAACATGTTGCCCTCGAGCCTCCCCACGACGTCCTCGGGCTCCGCCGGAGGGTACTCCCTCAGGCGGTCCCTGGCGGCGGGGTGGTCGGGGCAGATGCCCACGGCCGTGATGTACAGGCCGATGGATTCCGGGAGGCTCTCGGACACGGCCGCCTTCCTGCAGTACACCTCCGCGGAGTCGAACTTGGACTTGGCGTCGCGGTACTTGTGGTTGAGCTGCATGTCGTCCAGCAGGGCCTCGGGGTACTTCGCCGTCAGCCCATCGCACAGGATCACGGCCTCGCTGTACCTCTTCTTCGAGTACGCGTCGTTGAAGAGGCGCTTCATGCTGGACATGTCGATCTTGGCCTTCTCCAGGTTGCTGGTCATGGCGGCCAGGTTGGGGTGGCCGGGGAATATCCTCTTCAGCTCGGCCAGGTTCTTCTCGGCCCTGTTGACCATGCCCTTGGAGAGGTCGCTGTTGATCCCCAGGGCGAGGACCTTGGCCTTCTGCATCCCCTCCTTGAAATTGAAGCCGCACTTCACGCACACGGCGGAGCTCACGGGCTGGGTGGTCCCGCACGACGGGCACACCGTCCTGAGCTCCTTCCCGCAGGCGGAGCAGAACGCGGTATCGGGGCCGCTGGGAACCAGGCACCCGCAGTGGGGGCACCTGTCCATCTCGCTCTCCGTGTCGGAGAAGTTGGCCGGCCATTTCTTCTTGTAGCAGGTCTGCTGAAGGATCAGGAGCGCTAGCCTTGTGTCCGCTCCGGACCCCAGGGCGGACCTGAGCAGCTTGTCGAAGTAGTCGCGGGTGAACTGCCTGCCGGAGAACTCCAGCTCCATGTTGGAGATTGCGGGCTCCAGCATCCTGTGGCACCTGCCCAGCTCGGCCAGCTGCTCCATCTGCTTGTCATCGTTCAGGATTAGCTTGACCGTCCTCAGGCAGTTGATGTAGGAGTCCTGGTCCGGTAGGATGTCGGGGCGGACGTTGTTCACCCTCTTCTCGCAGACCTCGAAGGCGGACCTGACCTGGGAGGGCGAGCTGCCCTCCGTGAGCCTGCTGACGCCGATCTCCAGGTTCGACATGCCGATGAGCCTGTTGAGCAGCTCCACCGTGGTGTACGCGTCCACTGTGCGGAGGCTCTTGAAGGCGTTCTGCACCTTGGTGGGCGCCGGCTCGGGGGGCTTCTCCTTGAGGACGCCGGCCAGCTTGATGACCTCGTCCTCCTTGACGCCCTCCCAGTGGAGCTTCTTCATGAAGCCGTCGATGGTCCCGGGGATCAGGATCTTCCTGCCGTCGGTGAGGACGATGCAGTCCAGGAGCAGCTTCATGGACCTGCCCTTGAGCAGGTTCGCGCCGTCCACGAACTCCCTATGCTTGAGCACCGGGTCGGAGAAGACCTTCTCCATGTCCGCGGTGGCCTCGACCAGCCTCTCGGACTTGTACCTCTTCTCGGAGTCGTTCTGCTTGTTGCGGCTCTCGTTGGCCCATGCCTCGCGGGCCTTGTCGATCCTCTTCTTGATGTCGTCTGGCTTGTAGGAATCCTCCTTCAGGGGGTTCAGCCCGAGGAGGTAGCAGTAGTTGGGTCTCTCTGCCATGTGAGCCTCACTGCTCGCGGAGGCCCATGCTGCCGGTGGAGATGGCGGTGGCGATGGTGCCGAACGTCTCGCCCATCCTGTCGATGGTGGTGAACAGCGCTCCGTCGTCCACGGTCGCGATCTGCCTCAGGAACGAGGTGTCGGCCTCGCCCAGGCCCACGGCGATGATGGTGATGCCGTCGGACCTGCATCCGAGCGCCTGCTCCACGGCGCGCTCCCTCTTGCCCCAGATGCCGTCCGTCAGGACGACGATGATGCCGATGCCGGGTTTGGAGGCGAGCATGCCCCTGGCGGTGTCCAGAGGGCTGGCGTCCGTCCCCCTCCCGACCATCTTGACCTTGAGGTCGTCGATGGATCCCAGGATGGCCTGGGAGTCGGAGGTGAGCTCGGAGACGACCTTGATCTTGTCGCCGAACCCGATGAGCGAGAACTTGGTCTTGTCGTCGCTAAGGGCGTTGACGAAGCTGCGGATGGAGGACTTGGCGGCCTCGATGGGCTCGCCCTCCATGCTCCTGGACAGGTCCACGCAGATGGCGATGTTCTTGAGGACGGAGTCCTTGTTGACCCTGTCCTTGGGGTTGCCGCCCATCCACCTGATGTCGTCGGGAACGGGCATGGAGGCCACGTCCAGGGCGTTGCCGTCCTGGAAAGCGGAGATGTTGACCACGCCGTTCTCGTCGTAGTTGTACTCGATGTCGACGATGACCCCGCGTCCGTTGTTGTAGAACCCTGTGATGACCACCTTGGCCAGCACGTTGCAGTCCAGGGGCATCCTGGACTCTCCCTGCAGGGTGTACACCTCGATCTTGTCGGTGTTGTTGCCCTCTTTGATGGTGAACTGCCTGCGGACGGTGCTGGGGATCTTGGAGTTCCTCTTGATCATGATCTCGTTGACGTACTTGGTGCCGTCCTGGGATACGGAGAGCACCCCGAGGCTGTGGGCGGTGACGTCGTCGATCTGCATCGCCCTCATGCCGGTGGCGGTGCTGCAGTAGAGCTCTGCGGTGATGGCCGCGCCCTTGGCGACCGCCAGGTCGGTGTCGCTGTGGGCGATGACCTCCCTGCCGGTCATGTCCTTCAGGAACTTGGCGACGGCGGGCATCCTGGTGGATCCCCCGCACAGGAGGATCTCGTCGATGTCCGTCCAGGCCATGCCGAGGGAGTCGATCAGGTCGGAGCAGACCTGCTTGGTGGTGATGAGGAGGTACTCGGTCATGGACTCGAACTCCTCCCTGGTGAGCTGGTATTTCGCGCTGTAGCCCTGGTAGTTGACCTGGATCTGGACGTTCTCCGCGATGGAGAGGGTCTTCTTCCAGCTCTCGGCCTGGACGATGAGCTCGTTCTTGGTGGACAGGTCGTCCCTGGGGTCCAGGTCGTACTCGTCCTTGAACTGGTCGCAGACGAACTTGACGATCTCGGCGTCCCAGTCCTTGCCTCCGAGGAGGTGGTTGCCGTCGGTTCCGACGACCTCTATGTTGCCCTTGGAGATCCTGACGATGGTGACATCGAAGGTGCCGCCGCCCAGGTCGTAGACCATGACGGTCTTGTCGCTGGCGTGCTTGTACCCGTAGGAGATGGCCGCGGCTGTGGGCTCGTTGATGATCTTGGGGACCTTGACCCCGCAGGACTCGCCGGCACGGATGGTGGCGGTCCTCTGGAAGTCGTTGAAGTAGGCGGGGACGGTGATGACAGCTTCGGTGATCTTCTCCCCGGAGGTCTTCTCAGCATCCTCGATGAGGTGCTTCAGCAGCATGGCGGACAGGTCCTCGGCGGTGTAGTCCTTGCCGTTGAAGCTGACGGCCACGGTGCCGTCGCCCATGTTCCTCTTGAACGCGGCCGCGTTCACGCCTGCGCCGTTGGCCTGCATGTCCTTGGCGTCCTCGCCGACGAGGATGTCGCCGTCGTCCAGGAAGCAGATGACGGAGGGCGTTATGTCCTTCCCGAAGGAGTTCTGAATTATCGCGGTCTTGTTCGTGTTCTTGTCATATCTCGCAACTGCAGAGTAGGTGGTTCCTAGGTCGATTCCTACCTTCATATCCCATCGTGCGAGGTATCTAGTTTACCGTATATAACGGGTATTATGCGCTACGTTTTTCGCAGAGGCACAATTCAAGCCGGGACGTTTATTTAAGGCCGCTAGGGCCGCTACGAATTCCGTAGTCTCGGATTTGGCGCATCCTGAAGAGCATGACGACGAGGATCAAGATGGCGATCAGCCCGACTGCTCCGTAGACGTACATGAAGTCGTTGATGGAGTCGGGGAAGGCGACCATCGCGAACGACAGCCCAACGAGGATAGCCGCGACGATGACGACGGCGGTTATCAGGGGTTTCTGGACCATGGACGGTAATCTCGCGGGTAGATGATAAACGGAACGGTCGCGGGACCCCTCGCGGGCGGTGGGCCGGCGGAGGCAGGCAGGGGCCGGGCCCCGAACTGGAGATGATGGCTCCGGAGCCAGAAGCCATCAGGCTTTCGGCCGAGTTGCAGAGACGAAACCATCCCTCTGGCAGGGCCCCGGTGCTGGAACCCCGTGCTTCCAATGGAAAAAACGACGATCCCCGTGCGAACGGTTATCATCCACCGTCGCAATCGCCGTGGCATGGAGCCTTCCGAGCTTTGCGACCAGGCAGTCGAGTGCTACCAAACCGATCCGGAGAGGGCGTACGACCTCTTCAGGCAGGCCGCGGAGGCCGGCTATCCGAACGGGTTCTTCGGCCTGGCGGAGATGAAGCTGACCGGCACCGCCACGGACAAGGACCCCGAGGGCGCCGCCCAGCTGTACACCGCCGCGGCCATGGCCGGGCACCCCCCGTCCATGTACAGGCTCGGCATGCTGTACTCCGGCGTGGACGGGTTCATCGAGAACCGCGAGCAGTGCAAGCACTGGTTCGAGAAGGCCGCGGAGGCAGGGATGGTCGAGGCCTACCCCGAGATCGGGGGCATCTACATGTACGGCTACGGCACGCCGCAGGACCCGGAGAAGGCGTTCCACTGGTATTCCATGGCCGCGGAGGCCGGCGATCCCCTGTCCATGTTCAAGGTCGCATACATGCGCTCGGAGGGCGTCGGGTGCGAGAAGGACAAGGACGAGGCGGTAAGGTTCTTCATGATGGCGGCCGTCCGCGGGGTCCCGGAGGCCCAGTTCAAGATGGCATCCCTCGCGCTGGCGGGGGACGTCCCCGGCGGGAGGGCCACCGCCGTGCACTGGTACGAGGCCGCGGCCAGCCAGGGGTTCATGCCGGCCAAGTTCAACCTCGCGACGATGTACTATGAGGGCGTCGGCGAGGCGAAGGACCTGGGAAAGGCGTTCGAGCTCTACAGCGAGGTCGCCGAGACCGGCGACGGCGATGCGCTGTTCATGGTCGGCAGGATGTACCTGGAGGGACTCGGGGTGGCCCAGAACGCGGAGAAGGGCTTCGAGTACTTCGGGAAGGCGGCCAGGGCCGGCAACGATGCGGCGCTGGAGCTGGTCGAGGACATGATGAAGCGCCAGAACGCGCAGATAGTGAAGATAGACGGCCTGGAGCGAATCGCTTCCTCTCCAGCGCCTCTGCGAGGGCCCTCACCTGGGCCTTGAGCTCCTCGATCTCCCTGGCCATGGCCTGGATCTGGTCCTCCTCGGGGTCCGGCAGGTCGTTGTGCATCAGGTCTGACCCGCTGGTCTTGATCCCGGCGCGCCTGACGATCCTCCCGGGGACGCCGACAACTGTGCAGTGGTCGGGCACGTCGCTGAGGACGACGGAGCCGGCGCCGATGCGCACGTTGTCGCCGATGGTGATGTTGCCGAGCACGGACGCGTTGCACCCGATGACCACGTGGTTCCCCACGGTGGGGTGCCTCTTGCCCTTGTTGAAGGAAACGCCTCCCAGGGTGACGCCCTGGTAGATGCAGACGTCCTCCCCGATCTCTGCGGTCTCTCCGATGACCACGCCGATGGCGTGGTCGACGAAGAACCTCTTGCCGATCTTCGCCGCGGGGTGGATGTCGCACCCGGTGAGGTTGATGGACCTGAAGTTGAGCTCCCTTGCCTTGTCGAACTCCCCGGCCTCCCAGAGCTTGTGGGCCTCCCTGTAGAGGCACACCGCGTGGAATCCAGCGTGGTACCTAATGGCGTCATCCTCATCCACAACGGCCGGATCCTTCTCCATGACCGCTGCCAGGTCGTCGGGGTCGATCATCATGGTTCCCGCATCCTCTCATTATGATAAAATCGTTGGTCGAAACCCTCGTCCCTGACGAAGTTCACCGATGGGCAGGGGCCGAAGCAGTCCTTGCAGAATATGCACTCGTCCTCGTGGATGCGGACCTTGCCGCCCTCCATGTAGAGCGCCCCCTCCTCGCATCTGGCGGCGCAGAGGCCGCAGCCGACGCACTGCTCCGCCCTGACGATGACCTGGAAGGTCTGGTCCATGAGCATCGCGGCGTCGTTCTGGACATGGGACTTGCAGATGATGCTGCCCTCGCGGTAGATCGTGATGTAATCTGCGGTGACGAACTCGCCCTCGGGGTCCATGTCCACCACCCATCCCAGGGCATGGCAGAACGGCTTGACCTCCTCCAGGTTGATGGGCCTGGAGAGGGCGGCCTCGACGCTGTAACCGATGGTGCACGGGGAGAAGCCCTCCTGCTTCCTGATGGTCAGCGGGCCCTTCTCCGGCGTCTTGGTCTGCCTCGTGAGCTCGGAGACGTCCCTGCCGGAGACCCTCTGGACCTCCCGCCTGATGGAGTCGGGGGCGTTCTTCCACCTCCAGAGGCCGTACTCCTTCCACTCCTTGGGCAGGCCGCGCTCCTCCATGTACTTGGTGAGGTACTCGTCCCACTGGCCCCACCTGGAGCTGGCGCCGGCGACCGCGTCGAACTCGGCGAGGTCTGACGCGGGGCAGAGGAAGCATCCGATCCTGTCGAGGCCGCGGGTGTACCACACGTTGTAGGGCTCCTTCCTCATGAAGATGTACAGCCAGACGTGCATGGCGGCCCAGTTCTGGATGGGGGACGCGCCTATCTGGCCGGGGGTCCAGGGGTTCCTCCACACCCTCGGCTTCTGGTTCCTGGCCTCGGACTCGTACTTCCTCTGGCCGATGAAGGACAGCACCCCGTCGGGGAAGTTCTTGGTGATCGCCCCGACGGTGGGCCCGAGCTTGTTGGTCTTGCAGCACCACCTGAAGTCCTTCGCCGGGGGCCCGAAGTAGACGAGGTTCCCGAAGAAGGCGTCCGTGGGGGCCTTCTCCTCCATGAGCTGCAGGCCGTGCCTGGCGCAGACGTCCCTGACGTGCTGGACGGTCTCGTCGAACTCGAGGCCGGTGTCCACGAAGAGGACGGGCAGCTTCAGTCCGGCGTCCACCGTGAGGAGCAGCGTGGCCAGCGAGTCCTTCCCGCCGGAGAAGGAGACTATCGCGGGCAGGTTGTTCTTCTCGATGGTGTTCCTGATGAACCCGGTGGCCTCCGTGATGCGCTTCTCTATGACCGCGGCGTTCGCCTCCACGACCTTCTCCCAGGAGTTGGGCTTCCCAGAGCGGTCCACGAACTCCTCGGGCTTGTACCACCTGGTCTTGACGGCCACGCCCTTGTCGGCGGCGACCATCTCGGACCCGGACATCCTGGCCAGGCCGGTGGCGATGACCTCCTTCGCGGAGTTGATTATGATGATCTCGTCGCCGACCTTTATCCCGGGGTCGGCCTCCTTGACGCCGGGGGCCATGAGGTTCTTGCTCTCCCTGATGAACTTCACGGCGCCTTCGTCGCAGACGACGTATCCCTTGGAGACGTCCCCTCCGATGCGGTACGCCCCCTGCATCCTGGCCACGAACTTCCATCCCGAGCCTATGTCGTAGCGCATCGTGGCGATGACCTCGCCGTCGATGATGACCTCGTCCATGCGGTCGAGGCCGGGCGCCTTGCTCAGGAGGACCACCCTGTCGTCGGGGATGACGCGGGCTCCGGTGCCCTCGCCGTAGTCGCGGTCCAGGATCCCCCTGATGAGAGAGATGTCATGCTCGAAGCCGGGCCTGGCGTCCGCCGGCGGCGTGAGGACGATCTCGGAGGTGGGGGACCCGCAAACCGGGCACTCCTTGGACTCCATGATGGGCAGGTTGCATTCGTAGCACCACCTCAGGTGGTTCTTCCCCAGTCTGGTTATGGCCATGTTAACGTGCGTGATTAAGTGACGGCGGTATAAGGGGATGACGGTCCGGCAGAGGGGGGCAGGGGCCCGAGGGCCCCCTAATGGGTTTGTCGCGCGTCTCGGGACTTGCGGAAGTAGATCAGCCCCAGGCCGAGGCAGGTGGCCGCGATCACAGCTCCCAGCCCCGCCAGGGCGGTCGACGTCCCCTTCTTCTTGCCCTCAGATTCCGAAGGATCGGCGGAGGGGGCGTCCTCGGACGGCTCATCTGTCTCGAAGGGCACCTCTGAGGGCTCCTCCGGGACTTCCGTCGCGGGCTCCTCCGGGACTTCCGTTCCGGGCTCGTCCTCGACCGGGGACTCCTCCGGAGCATCCGCCACGGGGTCCTCCTGCTCCGCCGGGGCGGTCGCGGGCTCGTCCTGCGTGCTCTGGGGTTCCGTGCCCGATGGCGATGCCTGGGGCCGGGAGCCGCCCGAGCCGGCTCCGGATTGCTGCTGGGATGCACCAGGGCTCTGCGGCGAGGCCTGGATGGGCGTCCATTCCGCGACCAGGATCGTGTCATGCGTGACGGCCAGGCTGTCCCGTCGCCGTGAACGGCTGACGACGCTGCATCCCTCCATCCGGCGAAAGAGTACCCGCTCCTAGCGGGCTCTACGCCGGTCCCAACGGTCACTGCCGTTCCAGCATAGACCGCGGTCGAGGTGCTCCCATGATGGGTGACGTGGGTGACGGTCACCTTCGGGTCCTCCTCGTAGAGCGGATAGAGGTCGATGTCGTCGAATGCGGAGATCTCGGAGCCCAGCCAGAAGTCGGCCGCGTCAGC
Organism: Thermoplasmata archaeon; assembly: GCA_015063135.1. GTDB lineage: Archaea > Thermoplasmatota > Thermoplasmata > Methanomassiliicoccales > Methanomethylophilaceae > Methanoprimaticola. The sequence continues at coordinate 90,008 of SUTA01000001.1, read as the reverse complement.
GTCGGCGTTGAGCGACCATCCGAGGAACTCGAAGTGCTCGATGGCGGGCGCAGTCTGGGTAACCTCCGCGACATCCCCGGCGGCCATGACCATGGAGACGTCCCCCTCGGTCGTGCCGTGGAACGTCACGGTTATCGTGTCGGGGATCAGGGTCCACTCGGCCACCAGGGCGGTGTCATGGGCTACGGTCAGGCTGTCGCCGTTTCCATAGACGGCCGAGGACTCCGCATCCCTCCATCCTGCGAAGGCATACCCGTCCCTGACGGGCTCGTCATCGGTACCAACGGTCACGGTGGTGCCGCAGTAGAGGGCGGTCGAAGCGCTCCCTTCGTGGGTGATGTAGGTCACAGTGGCCTTGGGGTCCTCCGCGTAAATCGGGTACAGGTCGACGTTCCCGGACGCCGTGATCACGGATCCGGGGGCGAAGTCCGCTGAGGACCTGTCGGCGGAGAGCGACCATCCGAGGAACTCGAAGTGCTCCACGGCAGGCGCGGTCTGAGTGATCTCGGTTGCGGTGCCGAGGACCTTCACTACTGAGACGTCGCCCTCGGTCGTGCCGTGGAACGTCAGGAGGACCGTGGTAGGTATCGGTGTCCATTCCGCGACAAGGATCGTGTCATGCGTGACGGCCAGGCTGTCGCCGTCGCCGTGAACGGCTGACGACGCTGCATCCCTCCATCCGGCGAAAGCGTACCCGTCCCTTACGGGCTCGTCGCCGGTCCCGATCGTCACGACGTTGCCCGTGTAGACTGTCGTCGAAGAGCTCTCGCTGTGCGTGATGTAGGTCAGGGTTGCCTTGGGGTCCTCGATGTAGACCGGGTACAGGTCGACGTTCCCTGATGCCGTGATCTCGGAGCCGGGCGCGAAGTCCGCTGATGACCTGTCGGCGGAGAGCGACCATCCGAGGAACCGGAAGTGCTCGATGGCCGGTGCCGCCTGGGTGATCTCGGCAGTGGTGCCGAGGACCTTCACGACAGAAACGTCGCCTTCGGTGGTGCCGTGGAAGGTCAGGCGGACCGTGATGGGGATGAGGGTCCAATCGGCGACGAGGATCATGTCGTGCGTGACGGTCAGGCTGTCTCCGTTAGCGTAGACGGCCGAGGACTTCGCATCCTTCCATCCGGCGAACTCGTACCCGTCCCTGACGGGCTGGCTGCCGGTCCCCACGGTCACGGTCGTGCCGCAGTAGAGGACCGCAGAGGTGCCTACGGTCTGGTTGATGTAGGTGAGGGTGGCCTTCGGGTCCTCGACGTACAGCGGATACAGGTCGATGTCGCCGAATGCGGATATCTCGGAGCCGACGGTGTAGTCGGCGGAGGAAGCGCTGGCGGAGTGAGACCATCCGAGGAACCGGAAGTGCTCGATGGCCGGTGCGGCCTGGGTGATCTGGGCGACGTCTCCCGCTATCATGACTATCGTGACGTCCCCCTCGGTGGTGCCGTGGAAGGTCAGGGTTATCGTGTCGGGGATCAGCTCCCATTCGGCTACGAGGATCATGTCGTGCAGGACGGTCATGCTTTCGCCGTTGGCGTGGATCTCCGATGATGCCGCATCCCTCCATCCGGAGAACGTGTATCCGTCCCTGGAGGGCTGTCCGCCAGCCCCCACAGTGACGGTCGTTCCGGCATAGACAACGATGGAATCGCTGCCGTCGTGGAGGATGTAGGTCAGCGTGGCCTTCGGGTCCTCGACGTACAGCGGGTACAGATCGATGTCCCTGGATGCGGCGATCTCGGAGCCGATAGGGAAATCGGCCGCGGCGGCACCATCGGAGAGCGACCATCCGAGGAACCGGAAGTGCTCGATGGCCGGTGCGGCCTGCGTCACGTCCATGACCTTCCCGGGGATCATGGGGATGGCGACGTCCCCGCCAGTCGTGCCGTGGAAGGTCACGATGACGCGTTCTCCGACCGCCCAGACGGGATACAGGTCCAGGTCGGATTCCAAAGAGCACATGCTGCCGTTGGCGTGCGCGACGATGCCGGACCCCTCTTCGAGCGACCATCCGGAGAGCACCATGCCCTCATCGGGCTGCACGTCGCAGTAGATGGTCATGGGGTAGCCGGAAAGGTAGGTGTACGAGACGTCTCCGCTGCCGATGTGGTACGTGACCGTGGATGTGGGCATGTCGGACCAGACGGCCTGGAGCACGGTGTCGGCGGTCACATGGAAGGAGTCCCCTCTGATGTAGACCTCGCCGTCGAGATTCCAATGGCGGAATGCGCCGAATTCCTTCTGGGGGTCCTCGGCTGATATGGTGTAGGACCTGCCGTCGTAGACGGTGGTCTCGGAGACGGTGCTCCCGCGGTCGACGAGGGCGACTGTGAACGGGGTCCTCTCCTCGAACACGGGTGCGAGGACCACGTTGCGGGTGACGTTCAGCGGGTCATTCGCCCTGAGCACGGTATTCCCGCCATCGGCGGACCATCCGATGAAGCGCTGGGAGTCGGCCTCCGCTGCCGCGGAGGACGTCACGTAGTAAGGAGCCCCGTACTCAACGGGCTCCTCGAGCCCCAGGGCGGGGTAGGAGACGGTGCGTACTATCGTGGCGGCCCACAGGCTCTTCGCCACATGGTTCTGGTAGGACGGGATCTGGTCGCCTGCGCTGTACTCCGTGCCATCGACCTCCCATCCGACGAACCTGTACCCGACGACGTCTGGGAGCGTTGCCAGCTTATCGCCGGGGACGAAGGCCATCTGCACGGGCAGCATCGACGTGTCGGTGCGCCCTGAGAGGGCGGAGTGGTCGTAGGTCTCGACGAGGCCGGGGACCATCGCCTTCAAGGCAACTGTCCTGTTGGGGGAGATCGCGGTCTCGCTGATGCTCCAGAACGTCGAGGAGCCGTCTATGGTCCAGCCGGACATCCCCTCGATGTCTGGATGCGGCAGCTGGACGCTGCCGTTTCCGCTGACGAGCACCACTGGGTCGAGGCCCATCGACGAGGGGAAGGTTATGGTGTACGAGAGCGCGGACACGACGTAGACGCCTTCCGCCTCGTAGGGTATGGTGAAGGAGTACCACGGGTAGTTTATGGTCTCCGAGATGCTCACGTCGTTGCCCTGCAGGTCCTGCACCATCGCGCGGTACCCGGTCGTCCTGACGCCCACGGAGATGTCCGTCGAGTTCGCGTATATGCTGTTGATGTACTTGCGGTCCTCGATGTAGACAGTCGCGATGCCCGGGAGGAACAGAGTCTGACCCGTGGCGACGACCTGGGCCCTGATGGTCAGGCCGGAGAACGCGGTCGGGGACACGGATGTGATCCCGCGGAGGTCGATGGCCGTCAGGGCGGTCCCCCTGAAGACGTAGTCCCCGAAGGAGGTCAGCATGGTGGACCATGTGCTGAACGATCCGAGCCTGGAGCAGCCGTCGAAGGCGTGGTCCCCCAGCGATGTGAGCTTCCCGCCGAAGCCGATGTAATGGAGCGTCGAGTTCGCGAAGGCGTAGGCCCCGATGGTCTCCACGTCCTTGGCCTCCACCGAGTACAGCCCGGTGCAGCCCTTGAAGGCCTCCTCTCCGACGGTCTTCACCTGGGGCGAGAAGATGACATCGGCGAGCTTGGTGCAGTTCGCGAAAGCCCGCGCTTTGATCGTGGAGCAGTCTATGTATATGTAGGCAGAAGGGAGCGTGGAATCGGTGTAGCTCTTGGTCCCCGGGTCGGTGAGCACGTAGTAGTCGGTGACACCGCTGCGGTAGGTGCTACCCTGTTGCAGGGCCTCGGACTCCTGCGCGTCCCCGAGCGCCACGAGGGCGGGTAGGGTCAGCAGGGCCAAGGCCAGCGCTATTAGCAGTTTCTTATCCGTTTTACCATCCTGCGGCGTTCGTATCGCCGCGGATGGTATACGAGACGGCAAGGTATTTGACCGCCCGATACGCCGCAGTCGTCTGCGGTCGCGAGTCAATCGAGCATCGATTCGCGGCTTCGGGACCGCCTTGACGTACAGCGACCTGTCGGCGTCCAGGGGGATGGTGGCATCGAAGCCGACCTTCCATGTGGTCTTGCCGTGGCTGCTGGGGTCCAGGGAGGAGCCCGCGGCACCCGGGACCTTCAGGATCCTGTCGGCCTGCATCCTGGTGGCGACGGCCCATTCGACCTGCCTGTCGTCGAAGATGTCGATGTCGTCGTCGACGATGATGACCTGCTTCATGGACGGGTGCCCGGTGAAGGCGGCCATGATGGCGTTGACGCCGTCGCCCTCCTTGTTCTTCTTGATCGAGACCACTCCGTTCAGCCAGCAGCATCCGCCCTCGGTGAGCCTGACGTTGGCTACCCTGGGCACGGCCTGCCTGACGGTCTTGAGTATCATGGGCTCCCTGGGGAGGCCCATCAGCAGGAAGTGCTCCCACCCGCCCGGGAGGAGCAGGTGGAACACGGGGTCCTCGCAGGTCCAGACCTTGTCGATCTTGATGACCGGCTGCATCCTCTCGAAGTCGTAGGTGCCGGTGATGTCCACGAAGGGCCCCTCCTTGGCCTCCTCGAGGGTTATCCTGCCCTCCAGGACGTAGTCGGTGTCCGCCGGGACGAGCAGCCCGTTGTCGCACCTGCCGACCTGCAGGGGCTTCCCGTGGCCCTTGACGCACATGGCTGAGGCAACCTCAAGCTCGTCGGCCCCGAAGTCCATGGATGTGGCGGCTGCGAGCAGGGCTTCGGCGCAGGCTCCGATGCAGATGGAGATGTTCAGTTCCTTGCCGTCCTTCTTGGCGTTGTTGTACAGCGTGAACAGGTGCCTGGGGACCAGCCTGATGGCGATGGACCCGGAGTCCATGATCATCATCCTGTGGAAGGAAACGTTCCTTTTGCCGCCGTATTCCGCGACGACGATCCCGGAAGTGATGTACCTGCCGCCGTCCTCAGGGAAGTAGGTGGGGATGGGCAGCTTCATGAGGTCGACCGGAATGCATCTGGCTTTGAACGCGGGGGATCCGGTGACCTCGCAGGGCTGGGGCCTGTCGACGGCCTGGAGCAGGTGGTTGACGATGCCGTCCGCGGGGATGCCCAGGGCGGACGCGATCTTGGCGCGGGTGGAGAACCTGTTGCCCACGGCCTTCCCGCCGTTGAGGGACTCGTATAGGATCGTCTGGGCCTGATCGGCCATGAGGTCGCGGGTGACCTGCCCGCAGTCGGGGTCCACGTCGCCCTTGATGCTCCTAGCGTCCTTCGGGACGGAGTCGATTACTGTCATGCGGGGGGCATGACCATCTATGTAGTTATAACCGCGCACTTGCGGAACCGCGGCATCCGGGTCGGCGGACCTGGCATGAAATCGGGGGCGGTCGCCTGGAATGCACTATTGTTTCCGCAGGTGCCTGTTCCCGCCCGGTTCCCGACGGACATGCAGAATTCAATCCAAAAGACGAAAAATGAGCTGGAATGGAAGGGTTCATTGTGTCAATGAAGGTTCCTGGCCTCTTCCATCTGCTCCTCGGTCAAGCCGGTATAATGGCGGACCTTGTCTTCCGGCATGCCGTCGGCCAGCATCCTGCTGGCATCCTCGATCTTGCCTTCGATCTTCCCCTCTCTCCTGGCCCTGCGCTCCCTGTCCGCCTCTATGCTGTTCATCCCTATGACCTCGCTTTCCATCTCCTTGTCGACCTCGTACCCCAGCTCCGACAGCTTCTCCACGCGCCTCCTGTCGTCGATCCCCCTGGCCATGGACCAGTCCAGGGCCTCCAGGAGCTCCGGGAGAGGCTCGTAGTCGCCGTCCTCCTCGGGGTCGCCCAGGCAGACCAGCACCTTGGTGTCCACGTCCCGCATCTCGAGCTTCGGGGCGCCGCGGGCGTAGGACACGTGGTCCTCGTCGCCCAGCACGTGTATGCTGTTTCTCAGGTCCGCGCGCGGGGACATGAGTATCCAGACGTTCATCGCCCTCAGACGTACTTTAAGCTTGTCGGGGGAACTCCTCCTCCCCTCGTAGTGCCTGGACTGCCTGGTCCTCAGGTCGGAGATGTAGTCCTTGGCCCGCTCGTAGATGTCGTCCAGGGACGAGCAGTCGTCCTGGGGCTCGATGTTGATCATCAGCGCGATGCGCTCCCCGTTCGGCAGAGGCAGCACCGCCTCGAACACCGTGTCCTCCCTTCCGGGGATGCAGGGGCAGTCGTTCTCCAGCCCCTCCACGTACTCCCCGTCCCCGAGGCATGCCTCGACCTCCGCGCGGGGCATGCCCCTGCATTCGTCCACCAGGCCGCCGATGATGGAAGCCAGGATGCTCCTCCTGTGAAGGAATCTCTTGGCAGCCGCATCGGCCCTCAAACCGCGGTTCTCGCCGTTCATGAGGGAAGACGCCCTGCGCTCCTATAAGAGCGGGGCACCGTGCGGTCACGTAGCCGCCTATCGGACCGGTCCATCAGCCCTCTGCGCTGCGTTTGCTTTTTATAGTGCAGCAGGAAAACCGCCGAAAACCGAGCATCATAATGCGGAATGACCGATATATGGGGGTTTCCATCGGAAATCATGGTACTGCCCAACGCGCCTCCGCGACTATTAATATAAGCACCAGAATCACCGCGCCATGTCCGATTCGGTCGAGGAGACGATCAGGAAATTCGCCCTTCAGAACGCTGTATTCTACAAAGGCACCGCCAACCCTAAGGCGGTCGTCGGGAAGATCCTGGGCGGCTGCCCGGAGCTGAGGCCCAGGGCGGCGGAGATCACCCCTCTGATCGAGCAGATAGTCCAAGAGGTCAACGCCATGGGCCTGGAGGCCCAGACGAAGGCGCTGGCGGAGATCGACTCCGGCATGCTGGTGAAGGAGAAGAAGGAGCGCAGGAACGACCTGCCAGACCTCGACAGCGTCGACGGCGGCGTCACCATGCGCATCGCCCCAGGCCCCTCAGGCCCCCTCCACATCGGCCACACCCGCGTCTCCATCCTCAACGACGAGTACGTCAAGAGGTACGGCGGGGACCTGGTCCTCAGGTTCGAGGACACCAACCCCGAGAAGATCGACCCGGACGCGTACGACATGATCCCCGAGGACCTGGACTGGCTAGGCGTGAAGTGCACCAAGAGGTTCATCCAGTCCGAGAGGTTCGAGCTCTACTACGGCTACACCAGGAAGCTCCTGGAGATGGGCCATGCCTATGTCTGCACCTGCGATGCAGACCACTGGAGGGAGCTGAAGGAGAAGAAGCAGGCCTGCCCCTGCAGGGACCTCCCCATAGAGGAGCAGCTGGAGCGCTACGACAGGTTCATGTCAGGAGGATATGCGGAGGGAGAGGCCATCGTCGTCGTCAAGACCGATATCGCCCATCCCAACCCCGCCGTCAGGGACTTCGTCGCCCTGAGGCTGGTCGACCACCCGCACCCGCTGACCGGTAGCAAGTACGTCGCCTACCCGATGATGAACCTCTCCGTGGCCATCGACGACCACGAGATGGGGATGACCCACGTGATGCGCGGCAAGGACCACCTGAACAACACCTTCAGGCAGGAGTACATCTTCGACTACTTCGGATGGAAGAAGCCCGTCTATTACCACTACGGGCTGGTCAACATCCCCGATACCGTCCTCAAGACCTCCCTCATAAAGCAGAGCATCAAGGCCGGCGAGTACAGCGGCTGGGATGACGTCCGCACAGGGACCGTCAGGGCGATGGAGAGGCGCGGCATCAGGCCGGAGGCCATCAGGAAGTACTGGGTGGAGTCCGGCATCAAGTCCGTCGACATCCAGTTCTCGTGGGACAACCTGTTCGGCATGAACAGGGACATCATCGACCCCGAGAGCAACAGGTTCTTCTTCGTAAGGAACCCGGTGAGGTACGACATCGGCGGCATCGACGTCATCGAGGGCGCCGCTCCCAAGCACCCCGACCACCCCGAGAGGGGCATGAGGGAGTACAGGCTGGAGGCGCCCAGGACCGTCTACCTGAGCGACACCGATTCCGCGCTCTTCGAGGAGGCCGGCAAGATCAGGCTCAAGGACCTCTGCAACATCGAGAAGCCCGCCAACTACATCGGGAACGACGTCGCGCTGCTGAAGACCGGCGTCAGGGCCGTCCAGTGGGTCGGCGCCGACGCGGTGGATGCGGAGCTCCTGATGCCGGACGGCACCGTCGAGAAGGGGCTCGTCGAGAAGGCGTTGCTCTCCGAGGGCAACGAGATGGTGCAGCTCGAGAGGACCGGCTTCGCGAGGATCGAGTCCAAGAGCGGCAACAGGGTCTCACTGGTCTATGCGCACAAGTGATATCGGGGACAGGTCCACGAAGATGCACTCGGCCATGTCGTAATCGACGACCATGGTGGAGCTCCCGATCCTCACCATGCGGGGGCCGCCGTCCGAGATGATCCCGTCGAGGGTGGCGATCTTCCCGGGCACGATTCCGATGGAGACGATCCTCTTGACCAGCTCGTTGTCATCGGACTTGATGTAGGATATCTTGCCGGATTGATCCTTCGACAGCGTGTTGAGGGCCACGAACCTGCTGGAGCCCTCGGTCGCTGCCTTGCAGGGCTCCTGGCAGCTGCTGCAGTCGGAATCCACGTTGCTGCCCATCATCTGACACATCTTCCTCGCGGATTCGTCGGATATCGCGTGCTCCATCCTGCAGGCCTCCTCGTGAGCGGCCTGATGGTCGAGCTCCAGGTACTCCATGAGGAACGTCTCGAGGACGTGGTGCCTCTTGCGGATCTGCCTCGCGTAGGTCATGCCGTCGTCGGTGAGGGTGACCCCGCGGTACTTCTCGTAGTTGACCAGACCGTCCGCGGAGAGGACCTTGATCATCTCGCTCACGCTGGCGGGGGAGACGCCCATGTACGATGCGAGCTCGGTCGTTTTGGCGACGCTGCCGTTCTCGGTGAGTCTGAGGATGTTGATGAGATAGTCCTCGCGGTTCATCGTGGTCATGGATGCTGGGAGCATCTATGGACTATATGAAATTAAGGATAGGAAAAACATTTTTAGGAGTAATCAACAAATCGGAAAGCGGTTTGGGAGGCGGGCCGGAAGGCCCGCCGTTGAGAATCAAGAGGACTTCTTGGCCTTGATCTCATCGATCTGGGCCTGGAATTCCTGGATGCGCTTCTCGCACTCCTCGATCTTGGAGATCTGGTCCTTGACGTCGGCTATGGTGGTGTCCTTGCCGGCCCTGGCGTTCTCGACGCACAGGTCTCCGATCTCCTTGACGATCTTCTCGATGTTGCGCTTCTCGTCGCGGATCTTGGACTCGAGCTTGTCGATGTCGATCCTGTCACCGAGCTTCTCGTCGGCGTCTTTCGCGGTCTCTTTGACTTTGTCAAGAAATCCCATGTTATCACCTTGTTCATTCCACCAGCTTGTGGTAGCCGTACGCGGGCTCGCCTGCGTTGAAGCAGTACTGGATGGTGGCGAACTGCCTCTTGAATGCCTTAACATCCTCTTTAACCTTCGCAGGGTCCTCCTTCTTGACGACGACCCTGTAGATGAAGTCGGCGACCTCGTCCATTTCGCTCTCCTTCATGCCGATGCGGGTCATCTCCTGGGCTCCGAGCCTGAGGCCGGAGGGCCTGACGGCGCTGGTGTCCTGGGGGAGCATGTTCTTGTTGCAGATGATGTTGGCGTCCTCGAGGGCCTTGGCGCAGTCCTTGCCGCCGCCGTACTTGGAGACGTCCACGGCGATTGCGTGGGACCTGGTGAAGCCCTGCTTCTCGCACAGGACGGGCACTCCGCGCTCGCAGAGGGCCTGCCCGAGGGCGCGGGAGTTCTTGCACGCCTGGGCGGCGTACTCCTTGCCGAAGACGTCCATCTCCGCCAGAGTGATGGCAAGGGCGGCCATGGCATGGAGGTGGTGGCTGGAGGTGACTCCGGGGAAGACCGCCTTCTGGATGGCCTTCTCCTGCTCCTCGGTGAGGTTCTGCCCCAGGATCATCCCGTGGTTGGGGCCGGGGAAGGTCTTGTGGGTGGAGGAGGAGACGATGTTCACGCCCTCCCTGAGGGGGTCGTGGAACTGCCCTCCGGCGATGAGTCCGAGGACGTGGGCGCAGTCCTCCCATACCAGGCACCCGACCTCGTTGAATGTGTCCTGCAGCTCCTTGAGCGGCGGGGGGAAGAGGAAGACTGAGAGGCCGAACTGGGCGATCTTGGGCTTGACCTCCTTTAGCAGCTTGATGGTGCCGTCGACGTCCAGGTTCATGTCCTCGACGTTGAAGGGGTAGTTGACGGAGTTGACGGCCCTCTGGCCGAATGCGCCGAACTCGCAGGTGGAGATGTGGGCACCCTGGGCGAGGGCGCAGGTGGTGATCGTGTCGCCGGGGTTGGCGAACGCGAAGAGGACGGCCATGTTGGCGACGGTCCCGGAGATGGGCCTGACGTCGGCGAAGTCGGCCTTGAAGACCTTCTTTGCCAGCTCGATGGCCTTGAGCTCCACCTGGTCGACGTAGATGTTCCCCTGGTAGTAGCGCTTGCCGGGGAGGCCCTCGGCGTACCTGTCGGCGAAGTCGGAGATGAGCATCTCCTTGGCCAGCGGGCTCATGAGGTTCTCGGATGCGATCATCGGGATGCACTCCTCGAACCATTTGTTGTGGGCCATGACCTTGTCGCGAATGAATGCGGCGTCTTCCTTAGTCATGCCTGCTGGATTGCCGTATCTGTTTTAAGGGTTCCGCACACGCGAACTATTACAGGAGGGGGCGGTCCGTATGCCAGTCCGACCCCGGGTCGGCGTCCCGGCCCCGCGGGATGCCAGGCCCCGCGCATCCCGGATAGGTTGCGCGCGCACCCGTGCGCCCAGCATTATTTTATATCGACCTAGGTGATGCCCCCCGCGGTCCAAATGTCGAAAGTCTGCATCAACATCGCCTGGCCCTACTCCAACGGGCCAATCCACCTCGGCCACGTCGCCGGCTCGCTCCTCCCCCCGGACATCTTCAGCAGGTACAACCGCCTGATCGGGAACGAGGTGCTCATGGTCGGAGGCTCCGACCAGCACGGCACGCCCATCACCGTCTCGGCTGAGAAGAACGGGATGACGCCCGAGGCCTATGCGGACAAGTTTCACGAGATAAACAAGAAGGCCATCGAGGACCTGGGCATAGAGTACACGCTGTACAACAAGACCCACTGCCCCACCCACTTCGAGGTCACGCAGGACATCTTCCTCAGGCTGAGGGACAACGGGTACATCTACACCAAGCAGACCGACCAGTACTACTGCCCCAAGTGCGCGAAGTTCCTGCCCGACAGGTACGTGGAGGGGATCTGCCCCAACTGCGGGGCGGAGAAGACCAGGAGCGACCAGTGCGACTCCTGCGGGACCACGTTCGAGACCGGCGACCTGAAGCAGCCCTACTGCACCCTCTGCGGCACGACCCCGGAGATCAGGCCCACCGAGCACTTCTTCCTCAAGCTGTCCGCCTTCAGGGACCAGCTGCAGGACTACATCTCATCCAAGGACTATATCAGGCCCAACGTCAAGGCGTTCACCAAGAACTGGCTGGACGAGGGCCTCCACGACAGGGCCATCACCAGGGACATGTCCTGGGGGGTGCCCATCCCCCTCGAGGGCTGGGACGGCAAGGTCATATACGTCTGGTTCGACGCCGTCATAGGGTACCTCAGCGCATCCGTGGAGTACTCCAGGATGATCGGCAAGCCCGACTACTGGAAGGAGTTCTGGCAGGACCCCGAGGTCAGGCACTACTACTTCATCGGGAAGGACAACATCCCATTCCATTCGATCATCTGGCCCGCGATCCTTATGGGGGTCGGCGGAATGGACCTCTACTACGACATCCCGGCCAACGAGTACCTCATGATCGGCGGCGGGAAGCTCTCCAAGAGCCGCGGCGGCGCCATCGACGTGCCGTCCGTGCTGCAGGAGTACGACGCGGACCTAATCAGGTACTACCTGTCCGCCATCATGCCGGACACCCACGACTCCGAGTTCTCCTGGGAGGACTTCGCGACGAAGGTCAACACCGAGCTCGTGGCCGCCCTGGGCAACTACTACCACAGGTGCCTTAGCTTCACGAAGAAGAACTTCGGCTGCGTCCCCAAGGCCGACCCCGCCCTCACCGCGGAGGTCATGGCCGAGATCGAGAAGGCGGTGGCGGAGTACTCCGAGTGCGTGTCCAAGTGCGATTTCAAGAAGGGCATCAAGGCGATCATGGAGCTGGCCCACTACGGGAACAGGTTCTTCGACGCCCAGCAGCCCTGGGCCCTGGTCAAGAGCGACAAGGACCGCTGCGGCGCCGTGATGAGCGCCAACCTCACGGTAGTCAAGGCCCTGAGCATCATGTCATGGGCCTACATGCCCCGCTCCTCCGAGAGGATCTGGGGCTACCTCGGGTGCCCCGGCACCATCGAGGAGGCCGGCCTGAAGGCCGCTACCCAGCCGGTCGCGGAGGGCCAGGCCCTCGGCGAGCCTGTGCCCGTCTACAAGAAGGTGGAGATAAAAGTGGAAGCCGAGAAGAAGGAGGAGCCGAAGAAGGCGGAGCCCCAGGCGCAGCAGCCGGCGGGCCCGTTCGCAGATTTCAGGAGGATCGACGTGCGCGTCGGGGAGGTCGTCTCAGTCGAGGACCACCCCGAGGCGGAGAAGCTGTACGTGCTGAAGATCGACCTCGGCGAGGGGGAGCCCAGGCAGATAGTCACCAACCTGAAGTCGCACTACCCGTACGACCAGATGATGGGCAGGAAGCTGCTGGTCATCTCCAACCTGAAGCCCGCCAAGTTCCGCGGCGTCAGGTCCGAGGGCATGCTCATGGCCGCCGACGACGAGGCGCTGGGAGGGGACAAGGTCCTGCTCCTGAAGCCCTCCTGCGACGTCCCCAACGGGACCCAGGTCAACTGCGGCATGGAGGTGTCCTCCTCCAGGATCGAGGTCAAGCACTTCGAGAAGGTGACCATCAAGGTCGCCAGGGTCAAGGACGGCAAGTTCCTCGGGAAGGACATCGAGCTGCCCGAGGGCGCCCCTGAGAGGGTGGCCGCGGTCATCGACGGTGACGAGGTCGTCGTCTTCGGCGACGGCAAGGGCTGCGTCATGACCGTGGAGTCCGACATCACAGACGGAGCAGACGTGGCATGAAGGCCGATCTGCACGTCCACACATGCTTCTCGAAGGACGGGAAGACCACCATGGAACAGCTGGTGGAGACCGCCGTGGCCAAGGGCATAGGCTGCATAGCCGTCACCGACCACAACGAGTTCCTGGCCTACGAGCAGCTGAAGGACAATCCGCAGGTCATAATCATCCCGGCGGAGGAGGTCTCGTCGAAGGAGGGGCACATCGTGGCCCTGGGCATCGACAGGCAGATCCCCCGCGGGCTCTCCATCCAGGAGACCATAGACAGGATCCACGAGGCCGGCGGCTACGCCATAGCCGCCCACCCGTATCGCTGGTGGTCCGGCCTCGGCGAGAAGAACACCCTCGCCTACGATTTCGACGGGACCGAGGGCAAGAACGGCAGGTCCGTCAAGAGGGACAACCGCAGGTCGATGAAGCTGGCGAAGCAGATAGGGAAGCCGATCACCGCCGGCAGCGATGCCCACGCCCCGCCGAGGATAGGGGACAGCTACATCGTCATGCCCGATACCATCTCTACGTGGCAGGAAGCAGTAGCATTCATCATGTCCGACGCCCCCCGTGAGGTCGTGAGCGGAGACCGCGGGGTGCTGAGAACGCTGAAGTACGGCTTCAAGAGCATCTTCGAGTGGATGTTCCGCGGCTTCAAGAAGATGCGAATCCCCGATATAATCCAGGGAGACCGGGGGAGGTGGCTTGAATGACGCGCTCGCGCCTGCGTCTGCCGACCCATCTTTATCGTCGACTCGGTTATCGGTCCGATGTCCTCGAAGTACTTCATCACGGCGTTGGAGAGGTCCCCGATGACCTCGTACGGGATGTCCTTAAACATCGTGTAGCCGTCGCCGCCCTGCGCAAGGTAGTCCGTCAGCACGAGCGTCAGCTTGTCGTCGTCGCCGATATCCTTGCCGTCCTTCTGGAGGGACACTATGCGCGATCCCACGTCTTTCGTCGGATCGAACTTCAGCTCGATGCCGGACACCTGCATGAAACCGCCGAAGACCTCGCCGTGATGGGAGTACGAGAACTCCAGGACTTCCTTCAGGGTCTTCCCGGTGATCTCAAGCATCCACAGGCTGTTGAAGAACGGATTGACATCGAGAACCTGGTGCCTGATGATCTCGCCGGGCGGGATGCTGGTGCGGATCGACCCTCCGCTGATCAAGGCAACATCGGCATCGCCCAGATGGCGCATGACGTCGGTCGTCAGGTCCCCGAGGTTGGTCTCATGCACGCGCACGCTCCCGCGCTCCCCGTCCAGGTAGATCTTGGTGGACCCGATGACATGGGACAGCTCGCCGTCCACCTCCTCGTGGATCCTCTCGACCTCTCCGACGATCCCGGGGTCGTGGTATGCCTCGTCGCGGTGGAGCTTGGCGGAGATGCCGCCCTTATCGGACACCTTGACGATCCCCACGGTCTTGTTGAAGCATCCGGTGCTCGCTATAACCGTGTCGCTGGGGATCAGCTGGACGCTGCCGTCGCAAACCTTCCCGTCCTCCATCTCGGTGTGGCTGTGGCCGTCGATGAAGATGTCTATCCCGTCTACCTTGCTGCAAAGCTCGTCGGAGGTTATGGTGGCGCTCCTGTCCACACCCAAGTGCCCGATGGCCACGACGTAGTCGACGTCGCTGTGCTGCAGCGTGTCGACCATGCGCTCGGCCGCCGCGACGGGGTCCGTGACGGTCATGTCACCCATGTACCCCCTCATGACCTGGGCCTCGGTGTCAGGGGTGAGGAGGCCGAAGCATCCGAGCCTGTACCCGCCCTTCTCGAGGATCATGTACTCATGGAAAACGCTCTCGCCCGTAGACCTGTAGGCCAGGTTGGCGCAAATCAGGGGGTAGTCCAAGGCGTTGGCCCTCTCGAGCATCACGTCGGCCGTGAAGTCGAAATCGTGGTTGCCCGGGATGCCGAGGTCGTATCCGACCATGTTCATGACATCGACCGAGTACTCTCCCTTGCTCAGGGCGCCGTAGACGTTGCCCTGGAGGAAATCCCCCGCATCCACCAGGAAAACGGCCTTTCCGTCGGACTCCATCTGGTCCTTGAGCGAGGCTACGGTGGAGAATCCGAGGTTGCCGTCATCCCCGTAGTAGCAGTGGGTGTCGTTCGTGTGTATGATCACGAACCCGTCCCGGTCATGCCCGCCGTGCATGGTGGCGAAGGACGCTGCGATCACGATGGCCACGACCAGAGCGGCTGCGATCACGATGTCACGGGCCTTCATGCTCTCCTGTAATTGCTTGCAAAATAATAACAGAGCGGGTGCCCGCGGGCTTGCGGGCATCGAGCAACGGCCGCATGCGATAGGTCGGAAGCATTAATCGTGTGAAGGGGAATCATGCCGCATGCCGTCCAGCGCCAGCACCCTGGAGGCCGTCGAGGCCGCCCTGCCGGGGATAAAGTCCCGCAAGATGATGGGGGAGTACCTGCTATACAGGGATGGCATCCTCTTCGGCGGGATTTACGACGACAGGCTGCTCCTGAAGATCACCAAGGCCTCCGCCAGGATGCTCAGGGATTGCCCATCGGCATTCCCGTACGACGGCGGAGGGGAGATGATCCTCTTCCCGGAGCCCTACGACCCGCAGAGGCTCGAGGAGGCGGTCGATGCCATCTGCGTCGAGCTGTCGGGTCGCAACCGAGCGCGCAATCTATATCATCCCCCACAGGATGCCCGTGGCATGGCCTACGTCCCCGTCAAATGCCCTTCCTGCGGGAAGGTCAACCAGTTCGACTCCACCCTCACCCAGGCTTTCTGCGCCTATTGCGGCTGCAAGTGCACCTGGAGCGCCGAGGGGCCCGCGGACCTCCAGGAGGTCACCGCGAGGGCGGAGGCGGGGGACGCCAAGGCGCAGTACGAGCTTGCCGAGATCTACCGCAACGGGAAGGGCGTTGTGCAGGACAACTACGAGGCGCTCAAGTGGTTCACCAAGGCCGCGGACCAGGGCGATCCGTACGCGATGTATCAGCTCGGGATAATGTACTCGTCCGGGCTGGGGACCCCGAGGAATTGCGCCAAGGCTGTGAAGTGCTTCTCCGACGCACGCGAGCACGGGCTCGGGAAGCAGCAGCGATAGCCTCGCCTGCGCACGTACCGGTAGCGGGCGCCTCTCGTGACGCCCACCTTCTCTATCCTGCCCTCAGCCAGCAGCTCCTTCACTGACTTCTGTATGGTGTACAGGCTTACGTTCGGGAGGACGGCCTGGATCTGCCTTACCGACATCGGGGCGACGCTCCCCATAAGGACGTTCTCCACCATCTGGGTTCTGTCTATCTTCTTCCCGTCGACGATGGCGAAACAGGTGTCCAGGTCGATGTAGCATTCCAGCAGCATCCTCAGGAAGTAGCGGATGAACGGGAAGTAGCTCCAGCGGTTCTCCCTCCAACCTTCTGATGATTCGTTCAGCGAGGAGTAGTACTCGGGAGCCGTCCGGGATATGTGTTCGTCCATGGAGACGTATCTGCAGACGTCGATGCCCTCCTTGTAGAGGAGTAGCATGGTGATCAGCCTCGAGGTCCTGCCGTTGCCGTCCAGGAACGGGTGGATGCACAGGTAATCAAGGATTACGCATGGGATGTAAAGCAGGGGCTCGTAGCCCTGTGAGGACAGCTCTTGGTAGGCCAGGAACAGCTGTTCCATGTGCTCCTCCGTCTCTGAAGCCGGGACGGGCTCGAACACCAGATGCCTGCGGCCCTGGGAATCGATGCTGACGATCGCGTTGTCCGCGTCCTTGAAGGCACGCCTCTCCGAGCCCTTGGCATTGAGCATCGAGTGCAGGTTGAGCACCGTCTCCCTGTTGAACATTATCGATGCAGAGTCGCTGTGGATCAGGTCGAGGGCGTCCCTGTAGCCGGCGATCTCCCTCTCCGGATGGGTCATCGGCACTCCTCCGCGCTGGACTATCTCCCTGATGCGCTCGTCGGTTGAGACTATGCCCTCGATCTTGTTGGAGTACTTCACGGATGCTAGCCTAGCTATCCCCTCCATCGCGGAGTAGTCCTTGAGATAGGCCCTGCGGCGGACCCCCTCCATGGATCTGATGCGGGTGATCTCCATCATCAGATCCGCTATGTCAGCAGGGATGTCTCCCAGGATCTCGGAGTAGTCGAATTCGTGCATATTCAATAAATATAGGTATTAATTATAAAATAATACCTAAATAAGTGATTTATTTAGGTATAAATAACGATTCGCTACCTAGATGATTTTGATGAAAAAGGTGGAAATACGAGGAGCAGCGACCTGTTGCCATGCCCATGGTTTAAACCAAGCATGCTGATTCACCATGTATGATAAAAGAGAACATCCGCGAGGAGCTCGGTCTCGTTCAGATCTACACGGGCAACGGCAAGGGGAAGACCACGGCATCTCTCGGCCTGGCGCTGAGAGCGTCGGGCAGGGGGTTAAAGGTCCTCATAATCCAGTTCCTGAAGCCCAGCGACGGTTACGGCGAGCAGATCGCCTGCGAGAAGCTGGGGATAGAGATACATTCCATGGGGATGGACCATTTCGTCTTCGGCGAGCCCAAGCCCGAGGACATCAAGTGCGCCAAGGACGCCCTGGCGGAGTCAGAGAAGTTGATCGGGACCGGCAAATACGACCTGGTCATCCTGGACGAGGCCATGAACGCGGTCAGGCTCAAGCTGATAACGTCCGAGGAGCTCATCGAGTCCCTGAAGCGCAGGCCGAAGCACGTCGAGATAGTCCTGACGGGCAGGGGGATGACCCCGCAGCTCGAGGAGTACGCCGACCTCATCACCGAGATGAAGCTGGTGAAGCACCCGATGGACAAGGGCATCGGCGCCAGGAAGGGCATAGAGTACCGAATCGCTTTTATGGCGTGCTGGCACTGCACCCGTGACACATGTCCTCGATACTCTACCGCTACGGCTCGACGTACTACATCAACCTGACCAACAGGTGCCCCTGCAAGTGCATCTTCTGCGTCAGGAACCAGTTCGACACGCTGGGCGACGCGGACTGCCTGTGGCTCGACCGCGAGCCCACGGCGGACGAGATCAAGGACGCGCTCCGCAGCGTGGACCTCTCGGAATCCGACGAGGTCGTCTTCTGCGGCTACGGGGAGCCCACCGAGAGGCTGGACGTAGTCCTGGATGTGGCGGAGTTCATACACGGGGAGCTGCGCAAGAGGACCCGTCTGGACACCAACGGGCTGGGATGCCTGATAAACGGCAGGGACATAGTCCCGGAGCTCGTCGGAAGGATTGATACGGTGTCCGTGAGCCTCAACGCCCCCAACGAGGAGGAGTACCTGAGGGTCACGAAGCCCAGCTTCGGCCCAGGCTCGTACGATGCCATGCTCTCCTTTGCCAGGGAGTGCAGGGCGGCGGGGATCGGCCTGAGGATGTCAGTGGTCAGCGGATTCATCAGCGACCAGGACGTCCAGAAGTGTGCCAGCATCGTGGATTCCCTGGGCGGCAGGTTCCGCGTCCGTCGAACCGTCTGATGTTCCTGGCGAACCCCTTTTATATTAATTTAGTATCGGGCAATCGGTTAAAATGGCTGACAACGAAAAAGCCAAGAAGGACAGGGACCCGATCTTCATGTCCTGCCTGATCATATTCGGCGTTGCCGTCGTCATGATCGCGGGCGCGTTCGTCGTGGACCACTATCTGTCCGCAGACGATTCCAGGGTCTCTTATGGAAGCGAAGTGAAAGTCGACTACACTGGTTCCTACTACGATTACTACGATGGAACCGATGCCGTTGTGTTCGACACGTCCGTGAAGAGCATCGGTACCGACGACGATTACAAGAAGTCCAATTCCTTCAGCAAGTCCTCGTACTCCGAGCTCTCCCTCACCGTCGGTAAGGGAAGCATGCTCAAGATGTTCGAGGATGCCATCGTCGGCCTCAAGGTCGGGGACTCCACCAGGGTCTTCATCCCGGTCGGAGAGGGCTACGTCAGCCCCGTCAGCCCCGAGACCATCACCAGCACCGGTATCGAGATGGACAGGACCGTGACAATGTCCAAGAGCGACTTCACCAAGCTCTACAGCGATGTCACCCTGACCCCCGGCGTCATGTCCTCCGTGTTCACATCCGTGTACGGATGGGACGCCCAGGCGACCATCGACACTGCGACCCAGACCGTTTTCATCACCTACAACCCGTCGGTCCAGACCTACGAGTATCAGAAGAACGAGGACAGCGATTTCGGTAACGTCAAGTACGTTGTGAAGTCCGTTGATGACACCATCACCTACGACCTGCTTGTCGAGGGATACACCCTCGTCGATCCCGCAACTGGCACGATCCAGATGATCAAGCTCGATTACGGCGGCAGCGAGGTCTACTACATCACCAACATCCTCGGCGACAAGGTCACCTACAAGACCACCGCCGAGAGGGACAACATCGGGCTCTACTTCGACATCACCGTCAGAAGCATCGCTTGAAAACGCAAAGTCAGCCTGGGAGGCGGGCCCTCGGGCCCGTCCCCTAATAATTGTTTTCGTGTTTTCGGCCGGGAGATCGCCCGGAATTGGTTTCTCCGATCAGGGGTACTCCGTCCATTGGACGCGGAGACAGAACGGGGGCTTTTTGGCACCGGCTACATGGAATTCGACGCATTCCCTGCAGTCCCCATGGCGGGGACATCCGGTGTTCGGGCACTTGCAGTCCTCTTTGATGTCTGCCATGCCAGTTGAATCGCGGTATGCTGGATAAAGGCGTTGCGATTAGGCGTAAGGGGTTTGAGGGGGGTAGCCCTCTCGGAGAATGGATTCCAGCTTGTTCAGGACGTCCTTCTCGTCCTTGCCGAAGATGCGGAACATCCTGGTCTTGCCCGCCTTGTCGTAGATGGCGTCCGGTACGCCCTTGAACTTGGCTATGGCCTCCTCGGTTCCCTCGGACACCTTGTCCATCTGCATGTTGGCTGCGACGGCCTCCAGGCCGACCTCCTCCATGATGCTCAGGGTGTCCTTGGAGAATGCGATGCTCATGACGCTCCTGACGGACGGGTCCTTCTTCATGGCCGCGAGGAGCACGTATGAGAGGTGCTCCGCGACGCCGAACTTTGCGGGCCCGCATTTCAGGCTGCCGTTGTGGACGCGGATCCTCTTGTCCATGGCGGCGATCTCCTCCGGCCCGGCGGCGTCCTTCAGCGCGAGCGCGATGTTTATGCCGCCCTTGGGCACGAACTCCTCCGGGACGGTGTCTACGATCTTCGCAGCGGCGGCATCGAGGGCGTCCAGGACCTTGAACCGGTCCGTGTCGCCCTTCATCTTGACGATGGGGTTCACGACCTCGATCCCCTGGCCGACGGCGTACTGCGTGGCTATGGCTTCCTGTATGAGGGCCCTGGACTTCATCACGGAGTTGACGATGTCTATGCCCTTGGCCATGTTCGCGGTTATGTAGGAGGACAGGACGCATCCGCTGCCGTGCCCGGACCTCTTCAGGCGCGGGTACTCCAGCTTGTTGAACTCCGATGAGAGGTAGAGGTAGTCGACCACAGTGTTGGAGTTGAAGTGCCCGCCCTTGAGCAGCACGGCCTCCCCCTCCTTCCCGATCAGCTCGCACGCGAGCGTGATGTCGTCCTCGTTCCTGATCTTCATCTTGGCGAGCACCTCGGCCTCGTTCTTGTTGGGGGTCACCAGCTCGCAGATCGGGAGCAGGTGCTTCCTGATGGCCTTGGGGAGGTCGTCGTCGGCGAGCGAGTGTCCGGTCCCCGAAACGAGCACGGGATCCACGACCACAGGCACATCGCGGTCCTCCAGGATGTCCGCCACGGTCTCCACGATCTCGGCGCTGTAGAGCATGCCGGTCTTGACCGCCTTGATGTCGCTGTCCTTCAGGACCGCCTCTAGCTGGTCCTGCACGAATTCAGGGGAAACTGGGAGTATCCCGAACACCCCCTGCGTGTTCTGAGCTGTGATAGCTGTGATGACGGTCGTCGCGTGGACCCCGACTGCGGCCATGGCCTTCACATCCGCCTGGATGCCGGCCCCGCCGATCGAATCCGACCCGGCGATCGTAAGTGCATTCCTCATCCCTAGCCCCATTTATAAATGGGGATATAAACCCTATCGCGCGGAGATGCGCGATAGAATTAAATCATCCAGCACTATGCACGTCCTCGATGAAGGTCTACAGCATCCATTTCGTTCTCAAGGGCAAATCCAGCTACAAGAACCTCGCGCCGGTGTTCCCGGACATGCTGAAGATGTTCCTCGAGGAGATCGGCCAGATGCAGGAGGACGAGGAGGTCCTCCAGATGCTGATCGAGCTCAACATGATGGATCTGGAGCGCGACAGGAAGCCCGAGGGATACAACAGGAAGGGCAAGGTCAGACTCGTGTTCCCCATGGAGAGCAAGGAGTTCTACATCAAGACCTACAGCAAGACCACGGACCTCAAGCCCATCGCGGAGAACATCTCCGACATGCTGAAGGCCGCTGACGTCAAGTTCGACATGAAGGAGAACCTGGACGTCGACTTCGATTGATTCTAAAGAATGGGGGAAAGGGGCCTGGGGCCCCGGTTTTCTCAGCTTGACAATGCCTTCCAGCAGTTGCTGATGAGCTGGGTCTCCTGGCGGACGACCTCGTCCCTGAGCATCATCTGCTCGATCGCCTGGGAGATCTGGACGTCGGTGGACGCCGGCGAGGTGCCCCCGTAGGAGTCCCTCCTCTCGACGCAGCGGACGACGGGGAGCACGTCGTAGACGTCCTTGTCGATCCTGTCCGAGAACTCCCTGAGCTCGTCCAGGGTCATGTCCTCCAGGTTCACTCCCGTGTCGATGCTGCGCCTGACGGCCGCCCCGACGATCCCGTGGGCCTCCCTGAAGGGGACGCCCTTGGTCACGAGGTAATCGGCCAGGTCGGTGGCGTTGATCTGCCCCCGGCTGGTGACCTCCAGCATCCTGTCCGCGTGGAACTCGGTGGTGGAGATGACCTTGGCCATGATGGAGCAGCAGGAGATGACCGTCGCCATGGAGTCCATGACGGGGCGCTTGTCCTCCTGCAGGTCGCGGTTGTAGGTCAGAGGCAGGCCCTTGGTCATGGTGAGCATGGTGACGAGGGCGCCGATGACGGAACCGGTCTTGCCCCTGACCAGCTCGGCTATGTCGGGGTTCTTCTTCTGGGGCATGATGGAGGATCCGGTGGTGTACCTGTCGTCCATCTCGATGAATCCGAACTCCTGGGAGGACCACAGGACCAGCTCCTCGCACAGGGAGGAGAGGTGCACGGCGGTCTCCGCGGCGCAGAACGCGAGCTCGCAGACGAAGTCCCTGTCGGAGACGGAGTCCATGGAGTTCTCGGTGGGCTCCTTGAACCCGAGCGCCTCGGCGGTCATGCGCCTGTCTATCGGGTAGGTGGTGCCTGCGAGCGCCGCTGCGCCCAGGGGGCACTTGTCCATCCTCCTGAACGCGTCGAGGAACCTGTCGGCGTCCCTGGAGAACCTGAACGCATGGGCCAGCATGTGCTGCGCCAGCGTCACGGGCTGGGCGTGCTGCATGTGGGTGAAGCCGGGCATGACGGTGTCGCCATTGGTCTCCGCGACCTTCACCAGGGCGCCCATGAGGGTGTCGAGGGAATCGGCTGCCCTGAGGGCGTCATCCCTCAGGTACATCCTGAAGTCGGTGGCGACCTGGTCGTTCCTGCTCCTGCCGGTGTGGAGCTTCCCTCCCGCGGGGCCGATCCTTTCGGTCAGCCTGAACTCCACGTTGGTGTGGATGTCCTCGAGGGAGAAGTCCAGCTCGAACCTGTCCTCCTTGATCTCGGCGAGGATGCCCCTGAGCCCATCGGAGATGGCGTCGGCGTCGGCGGCGGGGATGATCCCGCAGGCCTTCAGCATCGCCACGTGGGCGAGGGACCCCATGACATCGTAGAACGCCAGCTTGGAGTCCACGTCCAGCGAGGACGTGAACTCTAGGGTGGAATCGTCCATCCCGCCCGAGAACCTTCCCGACCAGAGTGCCTGCTGCACTTGGATCACTTCTTGCCGTGGGCCTTGGCGGCGGTGCGTCCGGGCAGTCCCCAGATGTAGATGAACCCGAGGGCGGCCTTGTGGTCGAAGACGTCTCCCTCCGCGTAGGTGCTGAGGCCGCTGTCGTACATGGAGTACTTGGACTTCCTGCCGACGACGGTGGCGGATCCCCTGAAGAGCTTCATCCTGACGGTGCCGGTGACGTACTCCTGGGTAGCGTCGACGAAGGCGCAGAGGGGCTCTCTCAGGCCGCCGAACCAGAGCCCGTCGTAGACCATCTGGCAGTACTTCTGCTCGATGCCCCTCTTGAACTCGATGGTGTCCCTGGGGAGGGTCATGGCCTCGAGCGCGCGGTGGGCGGTGATCAGGGTGACGGCCGCGGGGCACTCGTAGGTCTCGCGGCTCTTGATGCCGACCAGGCGGTCCTCCACGTGGTCGATCCTGCCGACCCCGTTCTCGCCGGCGATCTCGTTAAGCTTCTCGATGAGCTTGACGCCCTTCATCTTCTTGCCGTCCAAGGCGACTGGCACCCCCTTCACGAACTCGATCTCGACGTATGTGGGCTTGGCGGGCGCCTTGGCGGGGTCCGCGGTGTGCTCCCAGACGTCCTCGGGCGGCTCCTCCCAGGGGTCCTCGAGGATGCCGCACTCGCAGCTGGCTCCCCAGAGGTTCTCGTCCCTGGAGTAGGGGCTCTCCTTCTTGACGATGATCTCGATGCCGTGCTCCTTGGCGTACTCGATCTCCTTCTCTCTGGTGGTGACCCACTCCCTCATCGGGGCGATGATCTGGAGGCTGGGGTCCTGGGAGACGATGCCGACGTCGAACCTGACCTGGTCGTTGCCCTTGGCGGTGCAGCCGTGGGCGATGTACTTGGCACCCTCCTTCTTGGCGACCTCGACCAGCTTCTTGGCGATGAGGGGCCTGGCGATGGATGTGCTCAGGGGGTAGATGTCCTGGTACAGGGCGTTGGCCTTCAGGGAGGGCCAGATGTAATCGTCGACGAACTCCTCGGTGGCGTCGATGAAGTCGGCCTTGATCGCCCCGTTCCTCAGCGCGCGGGCGACGATGTCGTCCTTGGAGGGCGGCTGGCCGACGTTGATTGCGATGGCGATGACGTCGACGTCGTACTGCTCCTGGAGCCAGTGGATGGCGACGGAGGTGTCCAGTCCGCCGGAGTAGGCGAGGACGACCTTGTCCCTTTTCTTCGCGGTCTTCTTGGCCGGGGCCTTGGCCGCGGTCTTAGCCTTTGCAGGCGCGGATGTCTTGGCTTTCGCTGGCATTGCTATCGCCCCCCGCATCGTCGCTTGTAATTATATTGTTTCCATCCGCGTGAGGTATTTATCGACATAAGCATGGTATGGGCATATGAGCGATGCCAAGTCCTGGAATCTCTGGCACGGTTGCAGGAAATGCAGCGAGGGCTGCGAGAACTGCTACGTGTTCTTCACCGACGGCCTCAGGGGCGTCCCGGAGAAGGCGTTGGCGGTGGCCAGGACCAAGCAGTTCGACATGCCCCTCAGGAAGGACCGCAGGGGGATATACAAAGTGCCGGCCGGCACCATGCTGAGCGTCAACATGACCTCGGACACGTTCATCGAAGAGGCCGACGAGTGGCGCCCGGAGATGTGGTCGATTATGCGCAAGCGCCCGGATGTCCTGTTCTACATCCTGACCAAGAGGCCGGAGAGGATCATGCAATGCCTCCCTGACAATTGGGGCGACGGGTGGGAGAACGTGATACTCAACATCTCTGTCGAGAACCAGAGGAACTTCGATGCCAGGTGGCCGGTGTTCGAGGGGGTCCCGGCGAAGCACAAGGGGCTCAACCTGGCACCTCTGATAGGCCCGGTGGACGTCTCCCCCGCACTTGCCAGCGGCCAGATCCATCATGTGATGCTGAGCGGCGAGGCGTTCGGCGGTGACAGGCCCTGCCGCTACGAGTGGATCGAGCAGGTCAGCGGGTGCTGCAGGGAATACGGCGTCAACCTGGCGGTCAATCTCGTGGGCAACGTGTTCATCAGGGACGGGGCCCCGTGCGTGACGCGTTCCTTCGACAAGCAGGCGGAGATGGCCTACGGCCTGGGGCTGTCGTACCATGCCGGGGACGTGGAGTACAAGCTGCGCCACTACCTGGACAAGCACATCCTGACCGAGGACGAGAAGGTCAGGAGGGTCTACAACGCCGATAGGTGCGTCCATTGCACCAACATCCGCTACTGCACCGGCTGCTCCCTGTGCATGAAGTGCAAGCCAGCAGGCGGCTTCGTGACCTTCGACGGCATCATGGCGAAGAGGGCCGGAGAGGACGCCCGAGGCCCATCATCCGATGGGGTCTACATTCTGTCCCGCGAAGTGTCGGAAACGGCCCGCCATACTGCATTAACGTCCGATAGTCTCATTTGGAGACATCGAATGTCTGGTATCAAACAATAGCCTTAATAACAGAGGATTCTTGGAGATGAACCCTAAGGAGTAAACATCCTATGACGAAAGTAGGCATTATCGGCGGGACCGGGTACGCCGGCGGCGAGCTGGCCCGCATACTCAGCACGCATCCCGGCGTGGAGATCGCGGCGATGACATCGCGCCAGAACGCGGGACGCAAGGTCCAGGATGTGCACACTTATCTGAAGGGCTACGTGGACCTGGAGTTCACCGAGAGCATCTCCCAGACCAAGGACCTGGACCTCGTGTTCGTCGCGACCCCGCACGGCGTCGCCATGAAGGAGGTCCCCGAGCTCCTGGAGCAAGGGATCAAGGCCATCGACCTGTCCGGCGACTACCGCCTGCACGACGTGGCCGTCTACGAGAAGTGGTACGGGCACACCCACACGGACGTCGAGAACCTGCAGGACGCCGTCTACGGCCTCCCCGAGTTCTTCCGCGACGAGATCAAGGGCGCCGACCTGGTGGCCAACCCCGGCTGCTACGCGACGTCCATCATCCTCGCCTGCGCCCCGATACTCAAATCAGGGCTCGTTGGGGACGAGATCATCGTCGATGCCAAATCCGGGACCTCCGGCGCGGGCATGGTCCCCACGGAGCGCACCCACCACTCGACCTGCGGGGAGTCCATCATCCCGTACAGCGTCGGGAAGCACCGCCACACGCCCGAGGTGGAGATGGCGGTCGACCGCTTCGCGGGCTCGCACAGCAAGGTCACCTTCGTGCCCAACCTGGTGCCCATAGTCCGCGGCATCATATCTTCATGCTACTTCGACCTGAAGGACGGGGTGACCCAGGAGCAGGTCGACGAGATATACAGCAAACAGTACGGGAACGAGCGCTTCGTGCACCACGTCCCCGAACCTTCGATCCGCGCCGTGGTCGCATCGAACCACGCGCAGACCTCGAGCAAGGTCATCGGCTCCAAGCTGGTGACCTTCGGGGTGGTGGACAACCTCGTAAAGGGGGCGTCCGGCCAGGCCGTCCAGTGCATGAACCTCATGCTCGGCCTGGATGAGGCAACCGGCCTGGACTTCCCGGGCCTGGGGGTGTGAGGAATGGTAGAGATAATAGACGGCGGAGTCACCACTCCGCAGGGATTCAAGGCGGCAGGCGTCCACAGCGGTGTGAAGTACCGCTCCCTGGACCTGGCCGTGCTGTACTCCGAGGTGCCCGCGAGCGCCTTCGTCGGGTACACGAGCAACAACGTGAAGGCCGCGCCCGTGCAGGTGATGATGAGGGAGAACTCCCCGAAGCTGCAGGCCGTCGTGGTCAACAGCGGCAACGCCAACGCCCTCACCGGGCGCCGCGGCATAGAGGACGCGCTGGCCATGAAGCAGGCGGTCGCAGCCGAGCTGTCGCTCGACCCCGTCACCGTCGGGGTCATGTCCACCGGCCTCATCGGCCGCTTCATGGACATGCACAAGGTCCGCTACGGCATCTCCCGCGCCTGCCGCGAGCTCTCCCAGGGCCGCGAGGCCGACGGGCTGCTGGCCGAGGCCATCATGACCACCGACACGATCAAGAAGGAGTGCTCCGCCCGCGTCCGCCTCAGCGACGGGACGCTGGTGTACATCGGCGCCATATCGAAGGGCAGCGGGATGATCGCGCCCCACATGCAGGTGCTCCACGGGACCACCCTGTCCCTGGTGACCACCGACGCCAACCTCTCCCCGGAGTTCCTGCCCACCTGGCAGTCCATCCTTGACGATTCCATGAACATGGTGTCCGTCGACGGCGACCAGTCCACCAACGACACCTGCATCCTCATGGCGAACGGCATGTCCAAGGGCGCCGTCGCCGACAAGGACCCCGAGTTCATCGAGGCCCTCCGCACGGTCATGACCAAGATCGCCCGCACCATCGCCATGGATGGCGAGGGCGCCACCAAGCTGATCGAGGTGCAGGTGACGGGAGCCGAGACAAAGGACGACGCCAGGAAGCTGGTCAAGACCATCATCAACTCCCCGCTGGTCAAGTCCGCGATCTTCGGGTCGGACCCGAACTACGGGCGCATCATGATGGCCCTCGGGAACAGCGGCTGCAAGTTCGTCCTAGAGGACGTCCGCCTGACAATCAAGGGCGGCGACATGGAGGTCCCCATCCTGGACTCCGGTGCCCCGGTCTTCCAGGACGAGAGGTCCGTCGAGGTCGTGCGCATGGCCATGGACAACAAGGAGGTCACCATCGCCGTGGACCTCGGTGCCGGAAGCGAGACGGCCACCGGATGGGGCTGCGACCTGACCTACGACTACGTACGCATCAACGCGGAGTACGCGACCTGAGGGATCGGGATGGAGAACATCTACGTCCTGAAGTTCGGCGGGAACGCCATCCGCGGAAGGGACGACCTCATGAGGCTGTCCAAGGAGATCGCCGGCCTGATAGCCGACGGCGCCAGGATAGTGCTGGTGCACGGCGGCGGCCCGGAGATCTCGGAGGAGATGGAGAGGCGCGGCATGACCCCCAAGAAGGTCTCCGGCGTCAGGGTGACCGACGAGGCGGGCCTGGAGGTCGCAGAGCTGGTGCTCCGCAGGCTGAACGGCGATGTTGTCTCCTGCCTGCAGGAGTGCGGGGTCACCGCCATCGGCATGCCCGGGTACATGTGCACCGTGTGCAGGAGGAAGACCCCGGTGAAGGCCGTCGAGGACGGCGTCGAGAAGGAGGTCGACCTCGGGCTCGTCGGGGAGGTGGAGGACACCGACCCCAACAGCATCCTGGACCTGCTGGAGCAGGGCATCACCCCCGTCATCTACCCCATCGGGAAGGACGCCCGGGGGACGATGCTCAACGTCAACGCCGATACCATGGTCGCGGGCATCGCCGCGGGCGTGAGGTGCAGGGAGATGATCACCATCACCGACGTCCCCGGGATCCTGAGGGACGTGAACGACCCCTCGTCGAAGATAAACACGATAACATTGGCGGAGGTGGACGCCCTGATAGCGGACGGCACCATCTCCGGCGGCATGATCCCCAAGGTGGAGGCGTGCCGCAGCGCGCTGCTGGCCGGAGTGTCAGTGGTGCGCATGGTCAACGGGAAGGACCCCCGCAGCATAGTGTCCGATGTGATGAAGAACACCCCTCACGGGACTGTAATCACGAAGTGATCAAATGAAATTCGAAGAAGTCAAGGAGCTCAGCTCCAAGTATCTGTTCCAGAACTACGGCCGCATAGACCTGGCCTTCACCCACGGAAAAGGGTGCTACCTCTACGACGCCGAGGGCAATGAGTACCTAGACCTGGTGTCCGGAATCGCCGTGAACGCCCTGGGATACGCCCACCCTGGATGGGTGGAGGCCGTCCAGGACCAGGTCGCGAAGATGGTGCACGTATCGAACCTCTACTACGTGGAGGAGCAGGCGCGCCTGGCCGAGAAGATCGCATCCATCACCCCCGGGGACCTCGACCGCACCCTGTTCGTCAACAGCGGCGCCGAGGCCAACGAGGGAGCGCTGAAGCTGGCGGTGCGCTACACCGGCAGGAAGAAGGTCATGTCCGCCCTGAACGGCTTCCACGGCCGCACGGCGGCCGCCCTGGGCGCCACCGGCCAGAAGAAGTACCAGGACACCTTCGAGGCTCTGATCAGCCAGGCCTTCGAGTACTACGGGTTCGGGGACCCCGAGTCCGTCAAGGGCATGATCTCCAAGGACGTGGCGGCCGTCATAGTCGAGCCCATCCAGGCCGAGGGCGGCGTCCGCACCGCGCAGAAGGAGTTCTTCAAGACCATCCGCGACGAGTGCGATGACAAGGGCGCGCTGATGATCGTGGACGAGGTGCAGACCGGGATCGGCCGCACCGGGCAGTGGTACGGGATCCAGAATTACGGTGTCGTCCCCGACATAATCACCATGGCGAAGGCCCTGGGAGGCGGCGCCCCCATCGGCGCCGTGACGTCCACCGAGGAGATCTCCAAGGTCATGACCCCCGGGTCCCACGGGACCACGTTCGGCGGGAACCCTCTGGTGACCGCCTCCGGATGCGCCGTCCTGGACATCATGAAGAAGGACAAGCTCGTGGAGAACTCCCGCGACCTGGGCGCCCGTTGGATGAAGGACCTGAAGGCCATCCAGAGTCCCAAGGTGAAGGAAGTCCGCGGCTTGGGCCTGATCATCGGCATAGAGATGGAGTCCAACGAGGCCGCCATCGCAGTGCAGAAGCACTGCCGCGACAACGGAGTGCTGGTCAACGTGTGCCACGGCAACACCGTCCGCCTCATCCCGCCGCTCATCCTGAACGACGGGCAGAAGGACCGCTTCACGGCGCTCCTCAAGGAGTGCCTCCGAAACCATTTCCGCCCCTCCGGGGGCATACCTAAACAGATTCGTATCCGTCTGCACTGTCCCTTTTGATGATAACATCATCATCTTTTGTCTCAAATCGAACATTAATATACCTTGGCGAACATACTATCCAGCATGTCCAACAGCGCGCCGAAGGAGAGCCTCGCCGAGAAGACCAGGCTCTACATAGATTCCCATCCGAGCATCAAGGACTGCGTGTCCAAGGGGCTCATCAACTACTCTTCCCTGTCCAGATTGATAATGAAGGACATGGGTCTCACCAACGAGGAGGCCGTTATGATAGCGTGCAGGCGCTACGCCTCCAAGCTCGGGACAACTTCCGAGCACGAGATGAACATCCTCAGGATTCTCAAGGACAGCAGGCTGGAGATGCGCACCAAGACCTGCATCGTCACCGCCAAGAACGATTGGTCGGTGCTCCATAAGATGGACAACCTTTTCAAGGACCTCTGGAACGAGAACTCCATCATGCAGTGCGTCCAATCCGCATCCGCGGTCACCATCATCGCCGACCGCATGCTCAAGGACAGGATCATCGACACCGTCGGCAGGTTCAACCTGATCAAGGTGAGGGAGAACCTCGTGGAGATCGCCGTCAAGTCCCCCGAGATGATCGTGGACACCAGCGGTGTCATCGCCTACCTGATCACCAACCTCTCCGATGCTGGCATCAACATCGAGGAGACCGTCAGCTGTCACACCGACACGATATTCATCGTGGGCGAATCGGATATGATCAACGCGTACACCGTCCTCACCAGGTGCATCCAGAGCGCCGAGGAGACCATCGGGGAGAACCGATGGAGGCCCGCCTCAACAAGTACCTCAGCGAGTGCGGTGCCTCCTCCAGGCGCGGGGCCGACAGGCTCGTGGAGGAGGGCCGCGTGAGGATCAACGGCAGGGTCGCCGTCCTGGGGGACAAGGTCTCGGACGGCGATACCGTGGAGGTCGACGGCAAGCCCGTCAGGCCCCCGGAGAAGGACATCCTGCTGGCGTTCAACAAGCCCCGCGGCATCACCTGCACCGAGGACCGCTCCGACCCCACGAACATCGTGGATTACCTCAGGTACCCGACGAGGGTGCACACCGTGGGGAGGCTGGACAAGGACTCCGAGGGGCTGATCCTGCTGACGAACAACGGCGAGCTGGCCAACAGGGTCATGCGCTCCAAGGGGGAGCACGAGAAGGAGTACGTGGTGACCGTGGACAGGGACGTCACCGACGAGTTCCTGAAGGCCATGTCCAAGGGCGTGCCCATCGTCATGGCCGACGGGGAGGTAAGGGTCACCAAGAAGTGCGAGGTCTCGAAGGTGGACGACCGCACGTTCAGGATCGTCCTGAGGCAGGGCCTCAACCGCCAGATCCGCCGCATGTGCGAGTCCTTCGACATGAAGGTGAAGAGGCTGGTCCGCGTTAGGGTGATGAACATCGAGCTCGGCGACCTGTCGACGGGGAGGTACCGCGACCTCACCGATGGCGAGAGGAAGGAGCTGCTGGAGAAATTGGGATTGCGAGCCCCGGGGAGGCCCCGGGGCGTGAAACCGTTTACTTCTTGAAGAGGCTCTTGACCAGGGCGTTTCCGATGGTCCTGCCCGCGGAGGATGCGGCCCTCGTCGCAGCCTTCTCCGCGGTCTTGGCGGCGGCCGACTTCTTCGCCGGGGCCTTCTTTGCAGGTGCCGACTTCTTCGCCTCTGCCTTCTCCTCGGCGGCGTTGAGCTTCTGGATGGCCTCGTAAGCGGAGCTCCTGTCCACCCTGTCCTTGTACTTCTTGTTGAACGGGGAGTCCTTGACGGCCTTCTCGTATCCGGCGGCATCCAGGGCCTTCAGGTTGCTCTGAGGGGGCAGGATGAACGCCCTCTGCACGACGGTGGGGGTTCCGTTCTCGTCCAGGCAGGACACGAGGGCCTCGCCCACTCCCAGCTCCATGATCGCCTCCTCGGTCTTGAACGCCTTGTTGGGCCTGAACGCGCTGGCGGCGGCCCTAACGGCCTTCTGCTCCGCGGGGGTGTAAGCGCGCAGGGCGTGCTGGATCCTGTTGCTCAGCTGGGCCAGGACGCTGTCGGGGATGTCCGAGGGGCTCTGGCTCACGAAGTAGATGCCGACTCCCTTGGACCTGATCAGCTTGACCATCTGCTCGATCTTCTGGACGAGGGACTTGGGAGCGTCGGAGAAGAGCATGTGGGCCTCGTCGAAGAAGAAGACCAGCTTGGGCTTGTCGATGTCTCCGGCCTCGGGAAGCTCCTCGAAGAGCTCCTGCATAAGCCACATCATGAACGTGCCGTAGAGGGTGGGGTTCCTGGACAGCTTCTCGGAGTTCAGGACGTTGATGAGCCCCCTGCCGTCCTTGTCGCACTGCATCCAGTCGGTGAGCTCGATGGCGGGCTCCCCGAAGAACACGTCCCCTCCGCTGTCCTCGAGGGACCTGAGGGACCTCTGGACGGCGCCGAGGCTCTGGGTGGACATCTGGCCGTACTCGGCGACGTAGTCGTTCCTGTGCTCCGATACGTACTGGAGGACCGCGCGGAGGTCCTTGGTGTCGATGATCTCCCACTTCTTGTCCTTGCAGATCCTGTACACCACGTTCAGGACGTCGGCCTGGACGTCGGAGAGGCCCATGAGCCTGGCCAGCAGGGGCGCGCCCATGGATGACATGGTGGCTCTGACCGGGTGTCCGGTCTCTCCGTACACATCCCAGAATCTGGTGGGGAACCCGGTGAACTCGAAGTCCTCGATGCCGAACTTGGCGATGCGCTTGCGCATCTTCTCGGTGTCGTCTCCCGGCTTGCAGATGCCGCCCACGTCACCTTTCATGTCGGAGAAGAACACGGGCACCCCGGCGGCGCTGAACGACTCGGCCAGCACCCTGAGGGTCACGGTCTTCCCGGTTCCGCTGGCCCCTGTTATCAGGCCGTGCCTGTTGGCCATCTCCGGATACAAGTAGACTTTCTCGTCGCTGCCGGCTATCCATATCTTCCCTTCCGCGTACATCGGATCACTGCCGCCCCGATGGCAATCATCGGATATACCCGTTCGCTTGAATCCAGGGGGCTGGTGCCTTTATCATCGTCGAAGCGATGCAGTGGCATGGACACGATCGGGTTCTACGACGCGGATCCGGAGGGGTACTCCGAGAAGACCTTCGGGTCGGACATGTCCCCGACCAGGGACAGGTTCCTGGCATTCTTGAAGCCGGGATGCAGGATCATCGACCTGGGCTGCGGCTCCGGCAGGGACTCCCTGGCCTTCCACAGGATGGGCTACGCCGTGACCCCGATAGACGGGTCCGAGGGGATGTGCCGCATCGCCCGCAGGAACACCGGCCTGGAGGTCAGGCACCTGATGTTCGGCGATCTGGATTACGAATCGGAGTTCGACGCCGCATGGGCCTTCGGCACGCTCCTGCACCTGCCGTCGGCGGAGCTGCCCGGTGTCCTGGCGAAGATACGCAGGGCCCTTGTCCCGGGAGGATTGCTGCTGATGTCTTTCAAGGAGGGGGACTTCGAGGGAGAGAGGGACGGCCGCCATTACACTGACATGACGCAGGGATCGCTCCGTGATTTGGCGGAGTCCAACGGCTTCGCGGTCCTCGACCTGTGGTCCGACACCGACCAGAAGACCGGCATTCGTTGGTGCACCGTCATAACCGAATCCATCGCTCATTAAACATCAGAGTATTTTCGGAAATCCTGTGTCCGTTGGCGACACCTCTAAAGATTCTACGGATGAGATGATTTGCCCGGGATGACCTGCAGAACCAGCACAATTCTGACTGTATGATTTATTCTAATTTTTCAGAATTTTTAATCAGTATTGGATATTAATTCTATTTTTACAGAATTTATTAACAGTCAGATTTGTTAAATCCCGGTGATCTCGCCGATTTGAGCAGGCCCTTGGAAAATGCCGTTTTCTTTGAGCTGTTGAGGAGAGGCTACAAGGTATCGGTTGGAAGCTACAAGGATTCGGAAATAGATTTCACCGCAAAGAAGGCGGACGAAACCATATACTATCAGGTAACCCAGACCATGCTCGCAGAGGAGACAAGGGCCAGGGAGTTAAGGCCGCTCAGTAGGATTTCCGACAACTATCGCAAGGTGATCCTGACGACCGACAGTTTCGGGCTCGGTTCATATGAGGGGATAGAAGTAGTCAACGTGATGGATTGGCTATGCGGGGACCGAGCAAACGATATACTCCGAATCAATGCACCCAGCATGGCGTTCGACGGAAGGGCTAGCATAGTCGACATAGACGAGGACGAACGCACTGTCGTCTTCGATGTCTACAGGTTCAAGAAGATCACCGGGACCCGCATGGGCCCCATCCTGGGGAAGAGCGACTTCTCCTCCCCGTTCAAGATCGCCTGCGAGATCGCGGGACTGTATCCCGGCGACAAGTCGAACAAGTATCTCGAGGCGGGCAACATCATCGAGCCCATCCTGAGGAACTACCTGGCGAAGAACGTGGTCCAGCTCCTGCAGGGCCCCATGGGGCTCGGAGAGGGCGTGAAGGTGGGCGTTGAGGAGCCCGTGGAGAAGGAGCTCTGCGGTTACGACCACTTCCATGACAACAAGGTCTTCGGCGGCCTGGTGGATGGCTACATCCAGGTCGACGGGAAGAGGGACACGATACTTGAGATCAAGACCTCACACGACCGCAGCAAATGGCTCGATGCGGACGGCAACGTCACCGTCGTCCCCGAGTCCTACATTCTGCAGGCCTCCCTCTACGCGGAGCTCTCCAAGCTCGACAGGATAGTCTTCCTGGTCGGGTTCCTGGAGGACGAGGACTACGACCGCCCCAAGTTCTGGGTTCCGACCCCGGAGAACACAGCCATCATCGTCATGGATAAGATGGACATGCGGGAGCCCATGAGGCTGTGCGAGGAGTGGTACAACGAGTACATCAAGGGCGGGTACACGCCCGAATGGACCGACTCCCCCACGGATCAGGAGGTCCTGAAGTACCTCAAGGCCTACAAGCCCGGCAAGCCCGGGAAGAGGCACCGAGTTTATTATCCCAAGAGGGGGTTACGCACCCATGGCAGTCAAGGACGACGTCATCAAGGCTATGAAAGCCGCAGGCAAGCCCATGAGCGCCGGAGAGGTCGAGAAGGCCACCGGCATCGACAGGAAGGAGATCGACAAGGCGTTCAAGGAGCTGAAGGCCGAGGGGAAGATCGTCTCTCCCGTCAGGTGCAAGTGGGAGCCCGCAGAGTGAAAACAAGGGGCATCGGGGGATTCCCCCGATGCCTGAAACCGTTTACAGGTTTTTCCGTGCCGCCGATCGGTGCTGGATCACGGATATCGATACGGTGGCGATGGCGTTCTTCCCGCTCTGGCCTATGTCCAGGTATGCCGCGATGCCGCTGCTCAGCACGTCGCCGCCCGTGAACGACAGGCCGCTTGCGGGGAGGCCGAGGTCGACCTTGTAGGTCTTCGTGCCGGAGACGATGGTTATCTGCAGGTTATCGGCGACGGTGATCTGTGCCTCCTTGTCGACGGGGCTGACCACCAGGATGGCGCTGCTCGCAGGGAGGTCTGCGCTGCCGTCATCTATGTTCACCAGATCCGAGCTGCCCTTCTGGCCGATGAAGAGGTGGAATACGCTGGTGTACAAGTTCACAGCATCCACGGAATTCGCATCGGACCATTGGGCGTACAGGACGGTTCCCAGGGACACGGTCTGGCCGGGTTGGTATGCAGTACCGCTGCCGTTGGCCTTGGTGTTCCACTCCTTGAAGTGGTAATCCTCCTTCTTGAAGAGGCTCTTCTGCACGTTCGTCATCTTCGTGTCGTAATGGGTTATCCCGTCGTCCGTGGCTCCGCCGTTGCCCTCATAGCGCACCATATCGGATGATGGCGGGGTGTCGTTGGATCCGGAGCTCAGGGTCACGACGGCCACCGCTCCAACGGCGACTAGGGCTGCGACGATCACTATCAGAATGATTTTGCTATCCACAGCATCACCTTTGATTGTAAGGGGGGATGCAGCCGATAAAAACTG
The DNA here is from genome assembly GCA_015063135.1 of Thermoplasmata archaeon. Taxonomy (GTDB): domain Archaea; phylum Thermoplasmatota; class Thermoplasmata; order Methanomassiliicoccales; family Methanomethylophilaceae; genus Methanoprimaticola. The sequence goes on along the minus strand of SUTA01000001.1, from coordinate 54,297 downwards.
TTCCCACGGGAAAAGAGATGGCGGGGCATCGGCCCCGCCGGTTTGAAAGCGATCAGTCGCACTTGGTCCATCCGCAGGACTTGCAGACGTTGCAGCCGCCCTGGAACTCGAGCTCCGCTCCGCACTTGGGGCAGGGGTTCTTCACCTCGCGGGGCTGCTCCTCGGGCTTCTCCTCCTCGATGCCCTTGATCTGCGCCTGCATCTCGTTGTACATGTCGGTGAGCGCCCAGCCGACCGCCATGGGGCAGCAGGACCCGATGCTGGTGTCCCTCTTGGTGTGGGTCCTGACCACGTAGGACGGGCAGGAGCCGCAGGACTTCAGCTGGTCGACGATGGCCTCAATGCCGCATCCGGACCTGGCCGCCAGGGAGATCATCCTGGACAGACCGACCATGAAGTTGTTGCATCCGCCGGTGGATCCCTTGTTGAGGTACGCCTCGACGAGCTCGCCGGTGACGGGGTTGAAGAACGCCGTGCAGTGCAGGCTCCCGCATCCGGTCATGAGCTTCCTCTTCTTCCCGATGACGTTGTCGTCGACGACCTCGACGACGCCTCTCTTGGTGTCCTCGTGCATGGGCTGCTCCTCCTCGGCCTTCTTGTCCTTCTCCTTGGTGGAGAGGATGCCGAGGCGCTTGCAGCCGTCGCGGAAGACGGTCACGCCCTTGCAGCCGGACTCCCATGCGGCCATGTAGATGTTGTACACGTCCTCCTGGGGGAAGTCCTCGGGGAGGTTGACGGTGGACGAGATGGAGGCGTCGATGTGGGTCTGCCAGGTGGCCTGCATCTTGATCCTGTCCCTGTAGTCCAGGTTCTGTGCGGTGACGAAGAACGCCGGAAGGTCCGCGTCGTCCTTGATGTCCGGGTGCCTGTCGAGGTAGGACTGGACGATGGGGGTGTACACCTTGTAGTAGTCGTCGTGGTCGGAGAGGGAGGTGGTCCTCCTCTCGTAGGAGATCGCGAAGATGGGCTCGATGCCTCCCGAGATCCCAAGCATGGTGGACAGGGTCCCGGTGGGGGCGATGGTCAGCAGCTGGGAGTTCCTCAGGCCGTACTGGAGGACCAGCTCCCTGGTCTCCTCGGACGCGTTGTACTTGAAGAACTCGGAGTCCACGATCTGCTGGGGCACGCACATCTCGAACATGCCCTTCTCCTTGGCCAGGATGGCGCTCTCGTTGAGGGCGGTGTCCATCATCAGCTTCCCGAGCTTGTCGCAGAAGTCGACTGCCTCGGGGGTGCCGTACTTGTAGCCGAGCATGATCAGCATGTCGGCCAGGCCCATGATGCCCAGGCCGATCTGCCTCCACTGGCTGACGGACTTCTTCTGCTCCTCCAGGGGATGCAGCGGGAGCCCCTCCTCGAGGACGTCGTTCAGGGCGCGGACGCAGATCCTGACGGCCTTGGTGAACTCGTCGGTGTCGAACCTGCCGTTCCAGACGAAGGCGGCCAGGTTCATGCTGCCCAGCAGGCAGGATCCGCCAGCGGGCAGGGGCTCCTCGGCGCAGGGGTTGGTGCCCGCGTAGGAGTAGTTGGGGAACTCGCTGAGCAGGTTCCAGGAGGAGATCCTGTCCCAGTACAGGCATCCGGGCTCGCCGTAGTCCCAGTTGGCGTAGCAGAGCTTCTCGAAGAACTCGGCGGCGTTGAGCTCCTTCCTGATCTTCTGGTTGCTCTCGGGCCTGTCGAAGTGCTGGATGAAGGTCTTCCTGTCCCTCACGCACTCCATGAACTCGTCGGTAACCCTGATGGACATGTTGGCCTTGGTGACCCTCTCGAGGTCGGTCTTTACGGACATGAACTCCTCGAGGTCGGGGTGGTCGCAGGACATGGTGAGCATGAGGGCGCCGCGGCGTCCGTGCTGCCCGATGAGCCCGGTGACCATGGAGAAGAGGTCGGTGAAGGAGACAGCGCCGGAGGTCTCGGAGGCGGTGTTGTTGATCTTGGCTCCCCTGGGGGCGAGCTTGGAGATGTCGATGCCGGCTCCGCCGCCGTAGCTGAATGTGCGCGCGAGCTTGCCGGCGCACTCGAAGATGGACTCGATGGAGTCCTCGGGAGGGGTCAGGACGTAGCAGTTGGAGAAGGTGACCTTGAGGCCGTGGTGCTGGAGGCCCCTGTTGGCCAGGATCCTGCCGCCGAAGAGGAACTTCTTCTCGACGAGCAGCCTGCGCAGGTCCGAATCGCCGGAGCTTATGCGGTCGAGCCAATGCTCGAACGTCTCGCCGTCGTGGCAGTACTTCTTGGTCCAAATGTCCATGCCGAGCTGGTTGTCGGCCCCTAGCCAATCCTGTATTTCCATTTCTTCTCCCCTTCCTTTATTCGGGCTGAACGAGCCCATTCTTCGGGCGGAATGAGTGCATCGCCTGCGCTGATTTTTCGCGGGGAACACAATCCAAAACATCTGTAATAAACCCTACTCCCGATACAAATCCGTAGTAAAATATTAGTAAAACTGACAGCTAAATCTTTCTCAGCTTAACAGTGTTATTGGATAGTATTGCTTATTCATCCATCCACCATCTCGCAGGGGTAGGCTGGCGGCAGTGTCCAGGCACCCCTCCCGCGCACGGTAGGGCACCTTGGCAATTAACGCCGTTCATCCGACGACCTACTAACCGCCCGTTTCGGAAGTGGCTGACCGATTCGGGGGCCAAAAAATCACAAAAAATCCCGAAAATGCCCATCCAACAGCAAGATTCGTCCAAAACGTTAAAAACTATGTGATTAATGCCGAAATCATAAGCAGGGAGCAGTCCCCTTGCACCGAGAGAAATCTCATCTGCTCCTCGCTTTAACCTTTATCTCCCGATTACATGGGGTGGACCATGCAGACGAGCCTCTCTTTCCAGGATGCGATGGACAAGGGGGACGCCGTCGTGAAGAACGGGCTGTGCAACGTCTGCAAGGGCTCCCGCAACCTCTGCGGCAGGGACAGGTGCCCCCTGATGCTCAAGTTCTACTCCCGCGAGAAGCTGATGCCGAAGATCAACACCAGGGACATCGCGGGCTCCTCCCCGCCGGCCGTCTTCGTCGGCAGGTACGGGTACCCTAAGGTGGACATCGGCCCGCTGCTCCCGGCGGAGTTCGGGGACACCTCCCTCATGGATTCCCCGGAGAGGTGGGTCGGCAGGTCCGTCGACGAGATCGCGGACCTGAGGTTCGGCCTAATCCGCGGGAAGTACAGGATCGACGCCACGGACTTCAGGAAGGCCGGCAGGGTCGTTGACAGCGTCCAGGAGATCGCCCTCACGGAGAAGTCCATAGACGTCGAAACGCAGTTCGACAGGAAGCCCACCGGGAGGCTGGTGCTGGACGACGCCGTGCAGCCCTTCGGCCCGTCCGGGAAGATAGAGCAGATGACCATCGGGAACGGCAGGTTCGAGAGGAACCTGGAGAAGAGCTTCTACGACGTGGACATGAGGTCCGCGGACGCGGTCATGGCCGCATACGGCAACGGGACTGCCGTGTCGGAGATCCAGAAGGCCTTCTCGGTGGGCACCATGGGCGTGGGGAGGAACCGCAGGTTCGTCCCGACCAGATGGAGCATCACCGCCGTGGACGACATGATCAGCAAGAGCCTGTCCAAGGAGGTCAGGTTCAACCCGACGATAGACGAGTACAGGCTGTACACCTGGACCGGGCTGGACAACAGGTGGTGCATCGTGATGATGCCCACGACCTGGCGCTACGAGATGATCGAGGCATGGTTCCCGCAGTCCAGCTGGAACCCCAGCGCGTCCAGGATCGACTTCGCGGCGGACCACGAGCCCTTCGACGGCATGACCCATTACGCCGCCAACGAGGGGGCCTATTACGCCGCGAGGCTCGCGGTCACGGAGATGCTGAACGCCCAGGGCAGGAGCGCGGCGGTGATAGTCCTGAGGGAGATCCATCCAGGCTACGACATCCCGCTGGGCGTGTGGAACATCAGGGAGAACGTCAGGGAGGCCCTTAGGCACCCGCCCATCGCCGGGGAGTCCCTGGAGCAGCTGTGGCCCCACATCGAGTCCTACATGGACGTCCGCAGGGAGACCTGGTTCTCGCATTCGGCCATCCTGAAGGACTGGAAGGTGCAGAAGCGCATCGAAGACTTTTACCGAGCATCTTTTCGAAATCCATATATACGGATGGTTAGTCGAGATAGCATGGACAAGCAGATGGTAGTTTCTCTCGGCGTTGTCGGCCTCCTCGCGATAGCGGGGATATGCGTTGCCGGCTACGGCGCCGAAGGCGGCATATCCATCCTCGATGACGACATCGTCAAAAAGATGGGGATAAAGACGAACGATGTCAAGGTCGATGTGGAGGACCCCAGCTCGCTCGAGGAGTGGATGGAGACCGAGGAGTACCAGAACATTGTCATGAAGCTAATCAACAAGTACATCGACGATTACAACGACGCGGACAAGGACCTCGCGAACGCCTACAAGAAGCTCGCCAAGCTGTACAACGATGCCAAGATCGACGAGGATGACCTCACGGATGGAGGCGGCATCATAGAGATCTACCAGTATCAGAGGGCCGAAGGCGACTGCCTGCTGGTGTTCCTCGCCAAGTGCCTGAACTCCTGCGGTGCCGTGGATTCCTTCGAGTCGTTCGTCATCACCGACTTCAAGGAGGAGTTCCCCAACCTCTGCCAGCTGCTGGAGCAGAACTCCATCGAGATCAACGGCGAGACCATCATGAACTGCCACACGGTGTTCACCGGCCTCGACCAGGAGGCCCTGCGCGCCGCCCTGGCCGCCGACGAGGCATCCGGGCACATCCTCTCGGAGTACCTCAGCTTCAACGGGCTGTTTGAGAGTTACATCTCCGCGATCCTCGCCCCCTCGAAGATCGCGCCCTATCTGGACGGGATCTACGGCAAGATGACTGCTTCAAACGCCGCGGAGGCCAAGAAGCTCGTCGACTATGCCGCCGGGTGGTACAAGATGCTCGAGGAGATATCCGACAAGCTCTCCAGCGACATCCGCGATGTGCAGGCCACGTGGGTAGCTGAGCACATCACGCCGGAAGCCTGAGATGGCCATCGGCACCCGTCTCTCCGACTACTCGGACGAGGCGGAGGAATGGGACGGCGACTTCGAGCTCGTGGAGTGCAGGAGGGCGCTGTCGCCCACCAACATCCCCGGCCTGAAGTACACCCTCAACCCCTACGGCGGATGCGCCCACGGGTGCGTCTACTGCTACGCGCCCGGCTACACCCATTCCGACCCCTCCACATGGAGGGTCGTCAGGGTCCGCACCAACATCGTGGACAGGCTGGCCAGGGAGCTCCCCGGCACGGAGGGCACGATCGGCATCGGCTCCTCAACGGACCCCTACCAATATGCAGAGTCCAGGTTCCTGCTGACCAGGCAGTGCCTGGAGGTCCTGGCCTCCCAAGGGAGGGAGGCCGCCATAGTCACCAAGTCAGACCTAGTCATCAGGGACATCCCGCTCCTGGCGAGCATGGAGTGCTCCGTGGGCATCACGATAACCGGCCTGGACGAGAGGATATCCAAGATGGCCGAGCCCGGTGCGCCCCTGCCATCGGCGAGGCTGGATGCCATGCGCCGCCTGGTGGATGCCGGGATTGACACCTACGCCATGATCGCCCCTGTCATGAACTCGCTGGAGGGGAGGGAGGGGGAGCTTGTGGAGGCGATAGCAACCACCGGCGCCAGGCATTACCTCATGGGGTCCCTGAATGCCAGGCAGGGCGACGAGGCCAGGCTCGGCAGGATGGGGCTCGCCCCCTCCGGGAAGGCCGAGGCTGAGCTCAGGAAGCATTTATCGGAACGCGGTTTCAGGCCGATACACGGGCGATCGGAAGAGGTCCTCGATCCTCTCAGCCTCCAGGAGGCGCTCGATCCCGATGTCTTCGAGGATGCAGCACTCCTCCTCGCAGCATACCGATACGTGGTAACCGCGGGGCGGCGAGAGCTCCGTTATGGCGAAGTCCTCCGAGGGGGAGGATATCTCCCTGCCATGGAGGACCCTGAACGTCTCCGGGGGCAGGCCCATGCCCTTCCCCAGGGCCTTCATGTAGCTCTCCTTGGCCGTCCACATCCTGCAGAACAGGTCCTCCCTCGCGCGGAGATCCCCGCATTCCATGAGGTCTATGTACTCGTCAGGCGTGGTTACCCTCTCGGCGATGTCCATGTTGCTGCCCACTTCCTCTATGTCCACGCCCACCGCGTGCTCGGAGCAGGCGAATGCGACGTAGCACCCGGAATGGGAGGCGTTGAACTCCAGGCCGTCGGCGCGGGGCTTGCCGTCATTGCCTATGGAGACGGCCCCATGGCCGCGCTCGACCAGGCCCATGTACAGCCCGGCCGCGATGCTAAGGAAGCGGTCCCTCGGGAACCTGTAGAAGTCCGCCCTCTCCCTCCTCCAGGCCGGCAGGCGGGCGTACGCCCTGGCGTACAGGTCGGGGTCCTCAAGGGGGGAGCAGTCGGTCAGGAAGCAGCGCATCGCTCTATGTCCAGCATGTCGTAGAAGCCGGTCATCTCCAGGATGGCCCTCACGTCGTTGTTGACGCCGGTGAGCTTGATCCCGTCCCTGTCCTGCATCATCTCGTCGGCGTTCAGGATCACCCTGAGCCCGGCGGACGATATGTACGGGACGCCGGACATGTCGATCTCGATCGACCTGACGTCATCCCCGGCCTTGGAGACCTCTGCGTCCAGCTCCGGGGCCGTGACGTAGTCTATGTTGCCCTTCGGGGCGATTATCAGCTTGCTTCCATCCTTCCTCACGTCTATCTGCATCCTATCGCATCTCCTTCATTATGGTCAGGACGTTCATGCCGTCGGTCCTCTCGTACCGCACGTCGTCCATCAGCTTCTTGACTATGAATATGCCGAAACCGCCGATCTTGTGCTCCCTGATCCTCTTCTCGGCATCGGGGTTGGACCTCTCCAGCGGGTTGTACTCCGGGCCGGTGTCCCTGAAGATGACGGTCGCTATGCGCTCCACCACATCGGCGGACACCCTGACTGTGCCACCTCCGTCCGGGTAGGCGTACATGTTGATGTTCGAGATCACCTCGGACGAGGAGACCTCCATGTCCCTGATGACCTTCTCCGAGCAGCCGGCCTCCTCTAGCCTCGAGCGTATGTACGCGATAGCCGCATCGTGGCCGGCCGGGTCGGCATCGAAGACCTCCCCCTCGGAGTACGCTATCGTCTTGGGCTCCCTGTACTCCACCAGGAGCATGGTGAGGTCGTCGAACTGGTCGGCGCCCCCGGAGAACGCCCTGACCTCGTCCATCATGGAGTCCACGGACACGCAGCCCGACCTGAGCCTCTCCTCCACCCGCTCGACGGTGAACATCTCGCCCTCGGGGTTCGTGGCATCGGTCAGGCCGTCGGTGTACAGGAGGAGCCTGTCGCCGGGGGACAGCTGCATCCTGTGCTCCATGTACCTAAGGCCCTTCTTCCTGCCAAGCACGAAGTTCGGCCTGGATCTGACGGATTCGACGGAGCCGTCGGCGCGGATCAGGAACGGCGGGTTGTGGCCCGCGTTCACGTAGGACAGCGCTCCGGTCTTCAGGTCCAGCATGCCCAGCCAGGCGGTGACGAACAGCTTCTCCTTGTTGGACTTGATGAGCTCCGCGTTGGTGCGGTCCATCACCACATCCACCTGGAGGCCGTTCTCCAGGTTGCTGCGCACGAGGGTCCTGGCGCTGGCCATGAACAGGGCGGCTGGCATCCCCTTGCCGGACACGTCCGCCACCAGGAACGCCACGCGCGAGCTGCCTATCTTGATGAAATCGTAGAAGTCCCCACCGACATCCTTGGCGGGGACCATTGTGGCCGTGATGGCATAGGATTCCTCGTCGGGGAAGTCCTCGGGGAGCATCCCCTGCTGGATCCCGGCGGCGATGGAGAGCTCGTTCTCCAGGGCGATCTGCGTCTCGGCCAGGGCGGAGCGCTCCTTCATGAGCTTGAGCCCCCTGTCGGTGACCCATACGGACAGCCCGACCATGGCGGCGTAGATCGGCAGCGACGGGACCGTGAACCTGGCGAACTCCCTGGCGGCCTCGGTCATGCTGTCGCTGGTGATGATTATGCTGCCGTCCGTGTAGGTCTTGAAGTCCACGTACTGCATGTGGGTTATCCCGATGTAGGACGAGAAGAACGGCTCGATGCACATCAGGGCGGCCCCTATGACGGCGATCGCCAGGGTGAACCTGCCGTCGTAGTACGCCGTGACCAGAACTATCGGCAGGGCGAACATCAGGTAGGGGAACGACAGGACTGTGCTGATGATCAGCGCGGTGACCATCAGGGCGGCTATGATGAACAGCCGTATCGGGGTCTTGTGCCGCTTGTCAAGGGCGCCTATGACCACGGCGGACAGGAGCAGCAGCTCGTCGGCCATCATGTAGATGCCTATGCTCTTGTCCAGGCCCGTGAAGTAGTTCAGCCTGGTGAGTATATAGAGCACCAGGATTATCGCCGCCAGGGCGGCGCACAGCATTATCGCTGCCATGTCCACCGACTCGCGGTTCCTCGCCATGACCTGCTGAAGGGCCTCCGAGCTGCTTGCTGTGGTCGTCATCTCTCGTTCCTGAAGAACCTGAACTCCTCGAGGGACTTCACCGCCCTCTCGATGTAGCCCAGGTCTATGATCGGCCAGGAGAACCCGAGCCTGTACAGCGCCTTCACGGTGTACCTGTTGTCGGCGCCGATCTCCCTCCTGAACTCGCCGTCGTTGCCCATGTACGATATGAGTCCGGAGATGTCCCCCGCGACGGACTCGTCCTTGAGCTTCTCGGCGAACCTCCGGTCGAACTCCTCCCTGCTCACTATGTCTATCTTGAAACCGTTGCTCCTGAGGACCTCTATCACATTGTACATGTGGACGCAGTGCGGGTTGTTCCCGTTGAAGACGGTGAACCTCTCCGGGGTCCCGGCCAGCGTCATCAGCGCCTTCGCGGTCATGTCGATGGGCGAGAACTCCGCGCTGGCGTCCAGGTCGTCCACGGGATAGCATCCCAGCAGGATGTAGGACCTGATGCAGCGCATGAAGTTGTTGGTGGCGAAATTTATCTGGAACTCCCCGTCGGACTCCCTGCTCATCAGGTTGCCGGCGCGGAAGATCTTGCCCTTGAGGCCGTCCTTCTCGATGGACTCTAGGATCGCCCTCTCAGCCATGTGCTTGGAGTGGACGTACTTGTTGTCCAGGTTCTGCCCAAATTCCAGCATGTTCTCCTTCAGGAGCACGCTCTCGGGCACGCTGCCGTTCACGGACTCGCCGGCCACGCTCAGCGTGGACGTCTGCACCAGCACGGCGTCGTGGGCCAGGGCCACGTCGATCAGGTTCCTGACCCCGTAGTGGTTGACCTTCTCGATGCTGTCGTCGAAGGCGAAGTGCTTCACCACGGCGGCGCAGTTGATGATGGTGTCTATGTGCAGCCCGGCGACGGCGTCCTTCAGGCCCTCGTCGGTGATGTCCGCCTTGACGACGCCGATGCTCTCGATGTCTGATTCGGAGATGCTCCCGCCGAAGTAGTACATCAGCATGGTCTTCAGCCTGTCCCTGGCGGACTGCCTCTTGTTGCCGCGGATCAGGCAGGTGACGGATCCCTCCCCGCGGTCCAGGACCTCCTTCAGGACGTGTATCCCGAGGAACCCGGTCGCGCCTGTGAGCAGGACATCGCCGATGCCGTGCCTGGAGATGCCGTCGAGGTTCTCGGCCACGTTGTAGGCGAGGACGCCGCTCTCCGGGGCGGCCTCTTCGACCTTCTCCTCCCTCCTCCCGCCGTATCCCTTCAGGAACGCGGCCAGGGCGATGGGGGCGGGGTTGTCGAAGACGTTCTTGTAGACCAGGGGGATGCCCTCGTTCATGCAGCTGACGACCAGCCTGGATGCCGATATGGACGTTCCGCCGATGGCGAAGAAGCTGTCGTCGGCGTAGACGGTATCCACGCCGAGCACCGCGGCGTAGATGTCGCAGAGCCTCTTCTCCATGTCGTTGCTGGGCATCTTCCCGGCGGTCCGGGAGGAGGGGGTCGGCACGGGGAGCTTCCTCCTGTCGACCTTGCTGTTGACGTTGAGCGGGATCCTCTCTATCTGCATGGTCACCGCGGGGACCATGTACGGCGGCTTCCTGGCGCCGATGAACGCGTTCAGGGCGTCGATGTCCACCTTTCCGTCGGAGACGACGTAGGCGGCCACGAACTTGCCTCCGGACGGGGAGTCGAATGCGGCCACGGTCGCATCCCTTATGCCGTCGAACTCGCGGATGACCTTCTCGATCTCGGTGAGCTCCACGCGGAATCCCCTGATCTTGACCTGTCCGTCCCTCCTGCCGATGTACTCGATGTTCCCGTCGGGCAGCCACCTCACGACGTCTCCGGTGCGGTAGGCGTTCCTGTAGTCGGGGTCGTCGGTGAACGGGTTCCTGATGAAGGCCTCGGCGGTCTTGTCGGGCCTGTTGAGGTACCCCCTGGAGACCTGCGGGCCGGCGATGTACAGCTCGCCCACCGCCCCGATGGGGAGCTGGTGGCCGCTGCCGTCTACGACGTACACCTTCGTGTTGTCGTTGGGCCTGCCGATGGGGCAGAGGGGGTTGTCGTCCTTCACATGCGAGGACAGGACGTATATGGACGTCTCCGTGGGGCCGTAGATGTTGACGAAGTCCACCCATTCCGTGGGGACCACGGGCACGAGCTTCTCGCCCCCGACCAGGAAGTGCTTCAGGGTGCGGCACCTGGTCATGGTGATGAACTGCCTCCCGACCTGGGTGGTCATGAAGCCGTGGGTGATGCCGTTCTCCGTGAAGAAGCGGTCGACCTGGGGCAGGTCGAGTCTCATGTCCTCCGGGATCACGTAGAGGGCCCCTCCGGCGCACAGGGTGACGAAGATGTCCATCATGTTGGCGTCGAAGCCGTAGCTGGCGTAGGACGCGGTCCTCATGCCGGGGCCTGATTCCAGGTTGCGGGCGTAGTGGTTGACCGTGGAGGCCACGTTCCTGTTCTCCAGGATGCAGCCCTTGGGGGTGCCGGTGGTGCCGGATGTGTACAGGATGGTGAACGCGTCGCCTGGCTTGGTATCGACGTGCCTGTGGGTGCCAGTCAGGCCCTCGAACTCGTCCGTGTACAGGATGTCCCCATGGTACTCGTCGATGAGCCCCACTAGGTCGCGGTCGGCTATGACCAGCTTCGCCCCGGAGTCCTTCACCATGAAGTTGAGCCTCTCCTTGGGGTAGGAGGGGTCCAGCGGCTGGTACGCCGCGCCGGACCTCAGCACGCCGACGGTGGCCACGGCGATGTTCTCGCTGTGGTGCACCAGCACGGAGACGTAGTCCTCCGTGCCTATGCCTTTGGACTGGATGTGCGCCCCTATCCTGCTGGACAGCGAGTCGAGCTCCGAGTACGAGATCTCCCTTCCGTTGAACACCACTGCTGTGCGGTCGGGGGATTCCCTCATGTGCCGCTCGATCATGGCGAGCGGGGTGATGCCCAGGTCCTGCTCCACGGCGGTGTCGTTGAACCTCTCGATCTGCTTCAGCGTGGTCTCGTCCGAGAGGTCGATGTCCTTGGGGTCGGTGTGCCCCATCATCCTCACAATGGCGTTGTCGAACGCCCTGACGAAGCTCTCCACGAAGGCGTGGCTGAACCTGGCCCGGTCGTACTCGCAGACGTGGTGCAGCCTGCCGTCGACGACCCACAGTGAGTAGGTGATCGGGGTCTTGGCGGTGTCGTTGGGCAGGTTGATCGATTCGGAATGCATGCCGCAGAGGCCGTCGAATGTGAACATGTCGCCCTGGTAGACGAACAGGATGTCCGGGCGGAAGCCGTACTCCTTGCATATCTCGGCGAACGACATGGAGTCGTGGGCCATGTTGTCCATCAGGGTCTTGGAGACCGTCCTCATGTACTCGGGGGTGCTCCCCGCGATCCTGCAGACCACCGGGGTGGTCCTTACCAGCATGGCCACGGTGTCCATGGTGCGGGAGTCGTTCCTCCCGCTGTAGACGGTGGTGAAAACGGGCTCCCGGGTGCCGCAGAACTTGGACAGTGTGAACCCGAGGGCGGAGCACATGTACCCGTTCATGGTGACGCCGTTGGCCTCGCAGTACCTCTCCATCGTGGCGATCTCCGCGCCGTCCATGACGACACTCCCGAGGCCGTGGCCCTTCTCGTAGAGGTCGGTGGTGGGGAGGATGTCGGTCTCGCAGCCGCCCAGCAGGGAATCGTAGTAGGCGCGGTCCTCCGCCAGGGCCTCGGGCGTGCGGCGCCTCTCCTCGGCCAGAACGACGTCGAACCCGGAGAACCTCTCCCTCTCGAGCCTCTCCCCCAGGTAGGCGGCCGTGATGGAGTCGAGGAACACGTTCATGGACGTGCCGTCCATGTACAGGTGGTGGACGTCGGTGAACAGGTAGGTGCCCTCCTTAGCCTTGACGACGGCGAAGCGGAACAGCCTGCCGCCGATGAGCTCGAAGGGCCTGACCAGGCCGCCGATGACGTCGTCGATGCTCCCGGCCTCGATGTCCTCTATCTCGTCTGCGGTGAACGGGTCGTCGTCCATCCTCCTCTGGCGGGCCTCGCCGTCCTTGGTGGTGAACAGGCGGGCCTTGATGTGAGGATGGGCCTCCACGGCTGCCACGACCGAATCCTTTAGCCTCGCGATGTCCACCGGGCCGTCCAGCCTCAGCAGGAACGGCACGTTGTAGATGGTGGTGCCGGGGTTCGCGACGCAGTCGACGAACAGCCCTTCCTGGATCTTGGACAGCGGGTAGTCGTCCCTCCTCTCGAAGGTCTCGTGGCCGTGCTTGGAACCTATGAACGATTCGATGGCCTTGACTGTGCAGTCCCCCTTCAGGTCGGAGACGGCCATGTCGATGTCGAACGCCTCCGACAGGAGGACGCTCAGGCGGATCGAGGTGATCGACGTCAGTCCCACGGCGCGCAGGTCCGTGCCGATGCCGAAGGCGTCCGTGCCCAGCAGCTCGGCCGCTATCTTGAATATCCTCTCCTGGACGTCGTTCTGGGGCTTCTCGTCGTCCTCGGCCTGGAAGGTGGGCACCGGGAGCTTCCTCCTGTCCACCTTGCTGTTGACGTTGAGCGGGATCCTGTCTATCTGCATGGTCACCGCGGGGACCATGTACGGGGGCTTCTGCCCCGCTATGAACTCGTTGAGGGCCTTGACGTCTATCTTCTCCTTGGAGACGACGTACGCGGCGATGAACTTCCCTCCCGCGGGCGAGTCGAAGGCCGCGACGGTGGCGTCCTCGATCCCGGGGAACTTGCGTATCACGCCCTCGACCTCGGTCAGCTCCACGCGGAATCCCCTGACCTTCACCTGGCCGTCGCCCCTGCCGATGTACTCGACCCTGCCGTCGGGCAGCCATCTGACGGTGTCCCCCGTGCGGTAGGCTCTGACGTGGGGGCCGCTGTCGCAGAACGGGTTCTTGATGAACGCCTCGGCGGTCTTCTCCGGCCTGTTGAGGTATCCCCTGGACACCTGGGGCCCGGAGACGATGAGCTCGCCGGGCACGCCGACGGGGACCCTCCTGTTGGCGGAGTCCACGATGTACGCCCTCACGTTGGCGTTGGGCCATCCTATGGGGCACAGGGGGTTGTCGTCTGTCACCGGGTCGGTGAGCACGTACACCGCCGCCTCCGTGGGCCCGTAGATGTTCCAGAACTTCACCCAGTCCTGGGGGTTCACCGGGACCAGCTTCTCCCCTCCCACGAGGAAGTGCTTCAGGGAGCGGCAGGTGGTCATGGTGATGAACTGCCTCCCGACCTGGGTGGTCATGAAGGCGTGGGTGATGGAGTTCTCGTTGAAGTAGCGGTCCATGGCGCCGAGGTCCAGCCTCATGTCCTCGGGTATGATGTAAAGCGTCCCGCCGGTGGCGAGAGATGCGAAGGTGTCCATCATGCTGGCGTCGAATCCGAAGCTGGCGTATGCGGCCGTCCTGGAATCCACGTCGCGCCCGGTGATCGCGGTGTCGTGGTTGATCACGGACGCGAGGTTCATGTTCTCCAGGATGCAGCCCTTGGGGGTGCCCGTGGTCCCGGAGGTGTAGAGGATGGTGAACACATCGCCCGGGCCGTGGACGGCGTCCACGCTCCCATCGGGCAGCGATTCCAGCTCGTCGGTGTAAAGGATGTCCCCATCGTACTCGTCGATGAGCCCCACCAGGTCGCGGTCGGCTATGACCAGCTTCGCCCCGGAGTCCTTCACCATGAAGTTGAGCCTCTCCTTGGGGTAGGAGGGGTCCAGCGGCTGGTACGCCGCCCCGGATCTCAGGATGCCCACCGGGCATGTGACCATGCCGAGGCCGCGGCGGATCAGCACGGACACGAAGTCCTCCCTGCCGATGCCCTTGCCGGCCAGGTACGCGGCAATCCTGGACGTGAGCGAGTCCAGCTGCCCGTAGGTGATGCTAGCGTCCTTGAACACCGCCGCGACGGAGTCCGGCCTCTCGCGCATCCAGCGCTCTATCATGTTGATCGGCGTGATTGAGAGGTCCTGCTCCCTGTCGGAGTCGTTGAATCCCTTCAGGGCCTCCTCCGGGTCGCCGATGATGTCTATGTCCTGGAACCGCTCGCAGCCCAGGGCCTGCTCCGCGGTCCTGGCGAATATGGATGCCAGCGAGGCCATCATGCCCTCGGTGTAGTAATCCGTGCGGTAAGTTATCGTTATGATGTATCCATCCCCGCTGTCCGCGACCTCGGCCCTGATCTTCTCCGATGCGGGGGACATGGCCTCCCTCAGCATCCTGGGGGCGGTGTCATGGTCTGCGACCATGGAGTAATCGGTCACGTCGCCCTGGTAGGCGAATATGACCTCGTCGCCGAGGCCGTACCTGGCCAGGGCCTTGGAGTATGCGACGGGGTTCGCCATGCATCCGTCCAGGATGCCCTTGGCGGCCGCCATGGAATCGCTCACGGAACAGTCGAACCTGACGGCGAGCGGCAGCGTGCGGGCGATCATCCCCACAGACTCCTTGTCGGACCCGTCCCTGCAGTTCATGACTACGCCCATGGAGGCGTAGCCCTTCGGATCCATGCGCTCCAGGGCGTATCCCATGGAGACGGCGAAGTACGCGGTCCTGCTGATCCCGCGGTCCTTGCAGAAGCGCCTCAGGCGCTCGGCGTCGACGCGGAACGCCCTGGACACCGCGGCGGAGCCGGGACCGCCGATGTAGTTGTCGCGCAGCGGGAGCGAGGGGGACTCCACCGCCGACAGGAACGAGTCGTAGAACCCCCAGTCGGGCTCCCCGGCCTCCGGGGCCGCTGGGGGGTCCTCCGGTTTGACCGCCCTGCCGGCGTACGCCGCCCCGATGTCCCTGGCGAGGATCTTGAGGGACATGCCGTCCATGACGATGTGGTGGATGTCCATGAACAGGGACAGCCCTCCTCCGGACCTGACGATGCGGAACCTGCAGGCCCCCTTCCCCAGGTCGAAGGGCCTCACCAGGCCGCACGGGTCGAAGCCCTCTGCCATCTCGACCGTCTCGAAGTCGATGCCGTCGGCAGGCTCCAGGAAGCTCCCCTCCCCATCCGAGGACACTTTCATGGTCAGCATCGGATGCGCCGAGACCGCGGCCCTGATGGCCGATTCCAGCCTCGCGGCGTCCGTCCCGGGAGGGAGCTCCTCGAACAGCGGCATGTTGTAGGAGGTGGAATCCGTATCGGAAAGGCACGTAGCCAGTATATCGTATTGCGAATCGTTCAGCTCGAGCCTCATTTCAAAAACCCCTCAATAGAATTCGGTAGAACAGCGACGTCTTCAGCAGCTTGTGGCCCACCCCTCCGACGAACGACTGGTAGATCACGCCGTTGTCATCCGCCCAGTAGGTCCCCATCTGCTGCGCGTACAGGGTGCACATGCGCTTGCCGTAATTCGTGTCGAGGATCACACGCCCGTTTATCTCCATCCCCTGGGACTTGTCCTTCTCGAGGTAGATGTAGCGATAGAAGTCGTCGTGCTTCATCTTCAACGTGGAAGTATCGTCGCCGATCTTGATCTCCACGTTGTAAGCGTCCTCCAGGATCTCCGCCACCGTGAACCTCTGCTCGGACTTGCCGTTTACATCGATGATGAAGTAGTCCCCCACTTCGGGCGACATCCTCAGCTCCCCGTTGTGGTCTGGGAACGCGAGCACCATGACCGTAACCGCCAGGGCCGAAACGGCCGCGATGGAGAGGAGCATGATGTACAGGCTGCGCATCGCCTTCTGGAACGTCTCGAAAAGTTATATTGGTTTTCTTATTCCACTGTATCTGTCCTCAAGGGATGCCTCGACGATGTGGATGGAGTCCAAGATTAGTAATGTTTTTATAGAAGATTAAAATTATCCTCGTTCATAGAACAAGGAGACTATCCTATGTACGGTTCTGGAAATCAGCCTGTCATCGTGCTCAAAGAGGGCACCGAGAGAAGCAAGGACAAAGAGGCCCAGTTCAACAACATCGCCGCCGCCAAAGCGGTCGCGGATGCTGTCAGGTCCACCCTGGGGCCCAAGGGAATGGACAAGATGCTGGTCAACACCATCGGCGATGTCGTCATCACCAACGACGGAGTGACCATCCTCAAGGAGATCGACGTTCAGCACCCCGCCGCCAAGATGGTCGTCGAGGTCGCCAAGACCCAGGACACCGAGTGCGGGGACGGGACCACCTCCTCCGTCGTCCTGGCCGGAGAGCTGCTCAAGCAGTCCGAGGAGCTCATCAACGCCAACGTCCACCCCACCGTCATCACCAACGGATACAAGCTCGCCGCCGAGAAGGCCGTCGAGATCCTCAACAACATCGCCGTCGATGCCAAGAGCGACAAGATCCTGAAGCAGGTCGCAGCGACCGCCCTCACCGGCAAGTCCGTCGGAGAGGAGGAGGATGCCCTGGCCGAGATCGTCGTCAAGGCATGCAAGTCCGTCGCCGATGGCAACGACATCGACACCAAGAACATCAGGATCCAGAAGAAGGTCGGAGGAGTCATCGGCGACACCTACCTCGTCCAGGGAGTCGTCATCGACAAGGAGAAGGTCCACAGCAGGATGCCCACCCACGTCGAGAAGGCGAAGATCGCGCTGTTCTCCTGCCCCCTCGAGGTCAAGAAGACCGAGTTCGACGCCCAGATCCAGATCACCGACCCCTCCTCCATGGGAGCCTTCCTCGCAGAGGAGGAGAACTCCATGAGGGCCATGGTCGAGAAGATCAAGGAGGTCGGAGCCAACGTCGTGTTCTGCCAGAAGGGAGTCGACGAGCTCGTCCAGCACTACCTCGCCAAGGCCGGCATCATGGCCTACAGGAGGCTCAAGCAGTCCGACCTTGAGGCCATCGCCAAGGCCACCGGCGCCACCATCGCCGGCAACGTCATGGAGATCACCAAGGCCGACCTCGGAACCGCCGGAGCGGTCGACGAGAAGCAGGTCGGAGAGGACGGAATGGCCTTCATCACCGGCTGCAAGAACCCCAAGGCGATCACCATCTTCGCCCGCGGCGGAACCGAGCACGTGCTCGAGGAAGTCGAGAGGGCCCTGACCGATGCTATCCGCGTCGTCGGAGTCGCCATCGAGGACGGGAAGGTCGTCGCAGGAGCCGGGGCACCCGAGATCGAGCTCGAGCTCAGGCTCATGGACTACGCCGCATCCGTCGGCGGAAGGGAGCAGCTGGCGATCGAGAAGTTCGCGAAGACCATGGAGATCATCCCCTGGACCCTCGCCGAGAACGCCGGTATCGACCCCATCGACAGCATCATCAAGCTGAAGAACGCCCATGAGAAGAACAAGTCCAAGGGCAAGTACTACGGACTCGACCTGGACTCCGGCGAGGCAGTCGACATGCTCGCCCAGAACGTCGTCGAGCCCCTCAGGGTCAAGGTCCAGGCCATCAACTCCGCCGAGGAGGTCGCCAACATGATCCTCAGGATCGACGATGTCATCGCATCCCGCAGGGCTCCCCCGGCGCCCGCAGGACCCCAGGGCGGAATGCCCCCGGGCATGATGTGAACCGATTGAAACCAAGGGGGCTTCGGCCCCCACTTCTATTCTTTGATTCTTCGCTGCGCGTTGATGCGTCGGTCCGTCTTCGAATTGCTTCTTCGTACCGATGAACGTACAAGGGATCGGTTTGTCGCCGCTTCACCGATCCGCGGCCTGCAGAGGCCTCCTCTACTGCTGAAGGGGATGACGGCCCGACATGTCTCCGGCCTCGGTATGGCATCGGGACAGGCATCGGCGCCGACAGGAACGGGGATGCCTGCCCGCATGCGGCTGGAACGGCCCCATCCCTTCACAGTTCAGCGGTCGTGTCGAAGTTGACGATCACGGAGGACTCGACGCTGTCGTTGGGGGTGGTGATGACCTTCTTCATTTCGGGGAGCGGTTGTCGCGTCTCTGGATAAAAAGTTGGTTGCGGTCATGCAGGGTGGCATCTCATGGGCGCAGCGGCTTAGGACGTTCCCTCGACATAGATGCAAGTCGGCACTGGGTATATTAAATTTAAGCTAGATAATTGATAAATTAAGCTGATAGATTTACGAGTAGAAAATATAAATATCCTCGAACCCCAATATGCCTTCGGGATGGATGCACGATGCGCGCAGCGCTTTACGCCAGGGTCTCGACCGAGGACCAGGCGGTGGAGGGGTACTCCCTCGACGCCCAGGTCATGAGGATGGAGGCATATTGCAGGGTCCGCGGCTGGGAGGTCGCGGGCGTGTACAGGGACGAGGGGTATTCCGGAAGGAACGCCCATAGGCCCGAGTACTCACGCATGATGGATGAGATCGACTCCTGGGATACCATTCTGGTCCTGAAGATGGACCGTATCCACAGGAACAGCCTGAACTTCACCGTCATGATGAACGACCTGAAGGCCAAGGGGAAGGACTTCAACTCGATGCAGGACAAGTTCGACACCACCACGGCCATGGGCAGGTTCGTCATGAGCATCATGCAGGGCATAGCGCAGCTGGAGAGCGAGCAGACCGGGGAGAGGGTGAAGATGGGCATGTCCTACAAGGCCCAGAGCACCACCGGGTCGCTCGGCTCGGGGCATCCGTACGGCTACCGCTACGAGGACGGGAGGCTGCTCGTCGAGGAGGACGAGGCCCACGTCGTCAGGGCGATATACAACATGTCAAACGAGGGCTACACCCTCGGGAAGATCACCGACTCCCTCAATGACGCCGGCATCCCCGCGAAGAAGGGCGGGAAGTGGAACAGGCAGAGCGTCAGCAACGTGCTGCACAACCCGCTGTACATAGGGCTCAACAGATGGGACGGCAACCTCCGCAAGGGGGAGCAGGACCCCATCGTCGACAGGGCCGTCTACGAGGCGATTAACGGCCCCGTGGACATCGATTGAGATGCGCGCGGCACTCTACATCAGGACGCCCCCCGCGGGCCAGGAGGGCCCCTCCGCCGAGGACCAGAGGATGGTCCTGGAGGACCAGTGCCTGGCAGAGGGATGGGACGTCGCGGCCGTCTACGAGGACATAGGCGTATCCGGCAGGGACAACAAGCGCCCGGGCTACATCCGCATGATGGCGGAGATGGACAACTGGGACGTGCTCGTGGTCGCGAGGATCAGCATAGTCCACACCACCCAGATGAACTACGCGATGCTCCTGCGCAGGCTGGAGCGCGAGGGGAAGGCGTTCGTCTCTGTGTCCGGCCCGGAGGACCACCTCGAGGACACCGAGAGCAGGCGCGCCGCCGTCTACATCAGGGTGTCTACCGAGGAGCAGGCCATGGAGGGGTACTCCCTCGGCGCCCAGGAGGCCCTGCTGAGGGAGTTCTGTGTCTCCCAGGGGTGGGCCGTCCATCAGGTGTACATCGACGACGGCTACTCCGGCAGGAACGACAACCGCCCCTCGTACCGCCGCATGATGGAGGAGATCGGCGACTGGGACGTGCTCTTGGTCATGAAGATGGACCGTATCCATAGGAACTTCCGCAATTTCATGACCATGATGGAGACCCTCGAGAGGAACGGGAAGAAGTTCGCATCCGTCAACGAGAACCTCGACACATCTAACGCCGTGGGCAGGTTCGCCACGGACATCATAATGAGGATAGCGCAGCTGGAGAGCGAGCAGACGGGCGAGCGCACGTACATGGGCATGCGCGAGAAGGCGGAGACTTTAGAGAAGGCGGACTCCGGCAAGAGGACCATGGGGTTCACACCGCCGTTCGGGTACGCCCTGGAGGGCGGCAAGCTGGTTGCCGTCCCGGAGGAGCTGTCCGTGGTCTCCAGGATCTTCTCGATGTACCTCGGAGGCACCACCATGGAGATGATATGCTACGAGCTCAATTCATCCGGCGAGCTCACCAGGAAGGGCAACCCCTGGAACAAGTTCAACCTGCGCAACGTCCTTCACAACCCCGTTTACGCTGGATACATGCGGTGGGAGGACGTCCTGATCCATCACGACGCCGGCAATGCGGTGTCGCCGGAGGACTATAACGCCGTGCAGGAGCTCATGGCCTCCAGGGTCAGGGACCCGTCCAAGCGTACCGTGTTCCTGGTACCCGTACTCCGCCTGCGAACCATAGTTTATTAAGGGGGAGGCCATCCCGCACCTGATAACAATGAAAGCCGATACCAGGAAGAAGGTTCTCGCCTACGGGATGGTAGGCATCATGGTGTTCGTCGTCTTCGTTGCTGCCGCAAGCCTGTTCGCCTGATCTGGCACTCGATGCGAGCAACCGATCCGCACGCCCCCCGTGCATAGCATCAGTTCACGGTTGGCTCACACATCCAATTGCATCGATCGCATTCCTGTCTGGAATGGTATATAATCTTTGACTGTCGCGCATTGTTTCTAAAACTAGAAGTATATAAGCATTTCTCTTTTACGATTTTTATCAATCCAGCTAACATCATCATATTATGATGATAATTCTTGCATATTTTCCACGTATTGATACGAATCTGTTGAAATTATTGCATAAATTCATGCATTTCAACAATAAAAATGACTATTTCAATAAATTTATGGATTACTCAGTATTTTATAGTTGTTTATGTATAGTATATAAAACTAATTGTTAAGTCCAGTCATCTTTATATACAGTCAGTTTCGATTTTTGTCTATCCATATAATGGAACGAGATTGACAATCTTGGAGGAATGACAGATGGCTAGACATGCAGTCAGGATTCTAGCGGAGGGAAACAGTAACGCCTTCGGCGGCGTGCTGAACTCCGACACCGGACTGGTCAAATCCATCGATTGGAAGCAGGGTATGATCATCGCGATGGGTGTGCCCATCCTCATTCTCCCCGGTATCTACGATATCGCGGGAACTGCATGGGGTCTGAGCATAGTCATCTGGACCGTATCCGTTCTTCAGGGATTCGCCCAGAACCTCGCCATCGGAGAGATGGCCGCGGCTCTGGAGATGCCTGGTATCGGTGGGTGTGCCCAGAAGGTTTTCACTAAGCCAAATAGCGGGAAGTATAGTTTCGGTAAGTTCATAGGAGCGTTCACGGCGTGGGCCTATTGGTTCACATGGACCCCCGTTATCCCGATTTTCACTTGCACTTCCGTTGATTACATCACTAAGTTCATGGAGTACGGCCTCGGCATGGACCCCCTGAGCGACACGGCGACCCTCGCCTTCCAGCTCGCTCTCGGAGCCGCGATCTTCAGCGCGATCGTCTTCGTCGGATCTAAGGGACTCGCTGGAGGAGCGAAGATGGGCCTCATCCTCGCTCTCATCGCCATCCTGCCGCTGCTCGTGGTCATCGTCATCCCGCTCACCGGGTTCACTGCCGGTGGAGGGGAGCTGACCGGATTCTCCATCGACACGCTCGTCGAGAACTTCATCCCCGAGGGATGGGGCTGGAGCGCCGGCGACTTCTTCATGGTCTTCGGTATGTTCGCATACGCCCAGTGGTGCGCTTGCGCATGGGAGTCCGCCGCTACCTACGGTGCCGAGTACAAGAACCCCGGCCGCGACGTCCCCAAGGCGCTCATCTCCGCCGGTCTCGTGTGCCTCGCGATGTACTTCATCGTGCCCTTCGTGGTCTACGGAACCATGACTCCCGAGCAGATCGACTCCTGGGGCGTTTCCACCCTGTACCCGATCGCTCAGCTGGACTTCGGCGATATCGGATTGATAATCGCCCTGATCCTGTTGGTCACCGGTATGATCATGCTCATCCAGACGGCGTTCCTCGGTTCGTCGAGGACGCTGTACTTCATGGGCCACGAGGGCAACATGCCCAAGTTCTTCACCAGGACCAACAAGAACGGCGCGCCTCTGTTCGCCATGTTCTTCCAGTTCGCCATGGGACTGATATTCATTGTGATCATCCATTTCGGATCAGTCGGTATGATCCTGGCCGCATCCTCCTTCGGATTCTCGTTCGCACTTGGAATGGCCATGGTCGCGTACATCGTGTCCCACAGGGACCCCAGGTTCAAGGACCTTGAGAGGCCCTACAAGGCGCCCAAGGGATGGTTCTATGTCGCCTGCTTCCTGATGTGCTACCAGTTCTTCGTGCTCATCCCCTGCCTCGCCTACTGGTGCATCAACGGGGGTATCGAGAACGGTACCTTCTCCGTCATCATCGGAGCCGTCATCCTGTTGATGTACGTGCCGCTGTGGTTCGCGCTGCAGTACGCGCATAGCAAGGAGATGGAGAGCTGCTACATCTGCAAGAAGACGGTGGACGACTACAATCAGTTCATCGGCAAGATGAAGAACCAGGACTGGACGGAGAAGGAGGACATCATGGAGGAGATGGAGACCCTCCCGACCCTGCTGGTCGGAAACACCTATGTCACGCTGTGCCCCATATGCTACGAGCTGACCTTCGGGTTCTCGAGCGATCCGGAGGAGAGGCGCACGGGCAGGAAGAAGGACTTCGAGAAGAAGTACGACTTCGGAATCAAGGACGATAGCCAATCCTGAAACCCTTTACCCCGGGGCGACCCGGGGGAAACCCTTTCCTTCTATCACTCGATCGAACAGGCGCGGCGGGGACTTCTTGCCCATGAGGATTCCACTATCGACGAGCGAGATGCCGTTCTCCTCTGCATATTCGATCAGGTCATCGTCGAATCCAAGGGCTGAGAACAGCACGTACTTGACGTTCTCTGTGAAACCGGCGCAGACTGCCCTGGATGCCAGTGTGTTGTAGGCGCCGAACCCCATGGGCCTCCTGCTGAACTTGCATTCGCTTAGCACTGTATGGATCATGCCGTGGCCGTCGGAGACCTTGGCCACGATATCTATGTCAGCCTCGGAATCACTTATACGGCCCCACCACTGGCCCCTTTCGACCACCAGGTATGCGGATTCCAGCCAATCGCCGCAAACTATCTCAAACGATTTGCCGACTTGAGTGTCGATGTCGTTCCGGATGATCCCGTACGCGGCATTCTTGTTGGAATCCCGGTCCATGAGCCTCTCGTTCCTCAGCGCGGCCCCGTAGCTGAATGCTATGAACGGGTCCCTGATGAAATACACGGGTTTCTTCGGCGACCCTCCCATGGGGACTCTGCGCCCGATGATTCCCACGAACTCCAGGTCATCGAGGGCCCTCTTGCAGCCGGCAGCATCCATCTTCATCTTGTCTGCGATCTCAGATTGCCTGACGTAGCCGTCGGAGATGCACTTGACAATCCCCGTGTACTTCGTGTTGCCATTGAACTCTTGAAGGATTATGCCGGCGGCATCGCCCCTCCAGGTACCACCCGTGCCGAAGAACTTCGATTGAATCAGCCCATCGTAGTTCTCTGTTCCGAGGTTGAGATGATAGAAGGGGATCCCGCCGACGGTGCAGTACCATCTCAGGGACGTCTCGTCGTCAAGGTCGGGATGGAATTCCCGGCACGCTTCAATGGACAGCTGCCTGACCTGCAGCGTGTTCTCGAACCTCCCGAAGAGGGGGCGCCCCGCATTCTCGGTTTCCCTGCGCATCACAGAGATTGATGAGCCGCATACCACGAACATGCAGTCGAGGTTCCTGAGGCCTGTATCCAGGGACTTCTGGATGACCGATGAGGCCTGCGGTGCGGATTCAAGGAGATACGGTAGCTCGTCGATAACCACCAGTGTGCGCTCCTCCCGGCAGATATCCTCTATGGTCTTCATGAGGTGGGAAAGATCGGAAGCCTGAGGATACTCCATCCCCAGGAAATTCGAGATGTCCATGGATAACGATGACAGGTTCTCGTAATAGGAGCCCTTGATTCCTTGGAGGTGCAGAGTCCTCTTCTTCTTGCCGAACTCGCGGAGGAGTGCCGTCTTGCCGA
The DNA here is from genome assembly GCA_015063135.1 of Thermoplasmata archaeon. Classification (GTDB taxonomy): domain Archaea; phylum Thermoplasmatota; class Thermoplasmata; order Methanomassiliicoccales; family Methanomethylophilaceae; genus Methanoprimaticola. Next base: position 30,089 of record SUTA01000001.1, on the reverse strand, counting down.
TTCTTCTGCGGCCCCAGATGCAGCACGTGGTCAGGCCCTTCTGTTTCCAAAGACCTTCGAGGAAGGTCAATTCCGATTCTCTTCCGATCAACTTGTCCTCTGCCATCATTCATTGTATTGTTTTTGTTTATAAAACAATTTCTAAATTAATTGTTTTTAAAACAATTAAAAAATTATTTGTTTTCAAAACAAGAAACTTCCACCAGGCAAAACGATCTCATTTTTGACTAATTAATAATAATTAATCTTGTTAATGTATTAGCTAAATTAATTAAGCTTATCTTTCTGTTTCAGATTCCAAGTAACTTCCGGATTCATAATTTGATAAAAATATACTAAATAACGTATTTAGCTAAATTAATAATGAATATGCTCGAGGTGTACGATCTCGGGGAGCTTTCAAGTTGATTGATTGATAAAAATATACTAAGTAACGTATTCAACTTAATTAATTGCATACATATGACGATGAAGCTGGGGAGCAATGCAGAGTAGCAAGATCCACGAGGTGCCGGGTTGCTTTGAGCTCAGATTCATGTGGAAAATGGTCATTTTTTAAGTATTATCTGCAATTTGCACTATATTTTTGAGTAATTCACATCCATTGGCATTTTTTGCTTGTTTCTGTATGGGTAAACGCCTCATTTCGGGATAATCAAGTTGATATTCGGGAGACCGTCGTTGACAGCAGTATGCGATGCAAACTGTTGTTTTTGCTGATCCGGGTTGAAAATTTGAGATTTTTCGTGCTTATTGTATATTTGTGTTCATTTTGCATCGGATTTGCATCATATTTTCATTACCTTTAATTAATATATTTAGTTTAGTTATTTGCTTAATTAGTAATGTTAAATTAAATAAGCAAGTTGCACTGCACTACTAATTGATAAAATTTAATTAAGTTAAGTCATCAACTTAATTAATATACATTAAATCATAATAATAGATCCGCAGTGCAAATTATCGTTAAAAATTATTTTAGTTAAGATATCAACTTAATTAGTTACATAAAATCGATTCGAGCGAGAATCGTAAGCAATTTATTTAAATTAAATTATTAAGTAACGTTATCAACATTAAAAATTAATTAATATACATAATTAGACTTAGTGCAATCAATATTTTTTAATGAAATAAAGCAATCAACTAAAATAATATAGTTGAGATAAAGAGCAATTTAATCTCAATAGAAAAAAATTAAGTTTAAACCTTAATCAACTTAATTAATCAAGATTATCCTTAATCTCAGCCCTGATGGATGACTTCAGATCCCGGAGCAGCTTGTGGGTGATCTTCTCCTCGGACCTGCATGAGGCATCTATGTTCCTCAGATACTCCGCATATAGCCTGGGGGAGAGCTCGCTCACGGAGGTGAGCATGAGGAGGTCCTCGTTGGTGCCGTCATCGAGGCTGTCGAAATCACCGGAATAGTACCATGATGCCATGTCATAATAGCGGGCATCGACTGCGGCGTACTCAGCCAGGGAATTGTACAGTTCAGCCTTGTCTGTGGACGAGACCGACATCACAGCGAACATGTTCGCCTCCTGCCTCTTGCGTTGCGCCCCGCGATGGAAGAGCTCCGCAGTCTGTTCCCTGGTCATCCGAGCCATGCTGGTGCATATGGCAGGTGGTTAATATCCGCTATGATTGATGGTATTTAATTAATTAAGTTGATAACTTAATTAAGTATATTTTTAAAATGTAGTATTGCGAAGAATGCACTACAGGTCGAAGACTCCGAGCAAATCGGCGTTTCAATTTAATACGCGCTGGTCATGGCCGGTGCATGAGCAGGAGATTGGTGATTCTCGATATGGACGGAACGCTGGCCGACACGTCCTCGCCGATCATCGCCTGCTACAAGGCCACCGCAGTTTCCCTCGGGCTGCCGGTCCCGGATACCGATTCCCTGAGGCATGCTCTCGGCGGATCGCTCAGGAACAACCTCGCCAGGGTCTTCGACCTCAGGGGAGCGGACCTCGAGGAGGCGCTCCTGGTCTACAGGCGCCACTACATCTCCCGCGGTGAGACCGCCGTCGCACCTTTCGACGGAGTAATCGAAACCGTGAAGCAGCTCAGTTCCGAGGGGTACCTCCTCGCTGTCGCAACCATGCGCCTCGAGTACCTGGCGGATGACATGCTGTCGAGATGGGGGATCCGCGACCTGTTCGGGCCCGTATGCGGAGCCGATGTGGATGACCTCAAGCCGAAGGCCGACATGATCCGCAGGTGCCTGGCGGCGACCGGGTGCTATGCATCGGAGGCCCTGATGATAGGCGACAGCCCCGACGATTACCATGCCGCCATGCAATGCGGAATGCCGTTCATCGCCGCTTCCTACGGCTACTCCCTTCCTGCGGAGCTGTGCGAGGAGCGGGGCATCCCTCATGTGGACAGCGCATCGGCCATCCCCGAAGCGGTCAGGATGGAATTCGGCCTGTGATCCTGTAGCCGGACTCGTCGCCCTCGGCGGAGTAGCGGACGTTCTTGGAATCGAGCATCTGCCTTATCGATCCGACGCTGAGCCCCACGCCGAGGTTCAGGAACTGGTTCTCGACCACGGTCTTCCCATCGTACTCGGCAGTGGGATGGAATCCCAGGGGGTGGTGGGCGGTGTTGACCTGCATGGCATGGAGCCTGCCCTCGGTATCGATGATGGGGCCGCCGGACTGGCCGCCGATGCCCGGGGTGGACGTCTCGACGTACACCATCCTGAACTCGTTGTCCTTGGTCATCCCGCGGTCGATGGTGCGGGTGTGCATGCACTCGTTCGGGAAAATCAGCTCCTCGGGTTTCATGAGGGGGATGCGGAAGTTGCCCGATGCCGTGTCGAAGGTGGTCGTTATGTTGCAGAACCCGTAGCCGAGCCTGCAAAGGCTGGTGCCGGGGCGGGGCCTCTCCGGGTCTGCCAGCACGGGGAAGTCCTTCACCCTGTCTCCGATGCCCTGGAGGTGGACCACGGCTAGGTCCATCTGCCTGTTGACGAAGGCCTTGGTTATGGCCACCCCGTCCCAGCCCCACCAGAACGAGTGGTTGACGATGGTGTCCGGTTCTAACTTTATCGCCCCGGATTTCGGCCTCTTGGAGTTGATCTCGGCGATCTCCTTGACCTTGTTCTGGTCGGATTGAAATTTGACCATGCTGTCCATGATGTGAGCCGCGGTAATCGCCCATCCGTCGTCGTTGATCACGGTGTACGTGGCCGTGTCGGTCTTGACGTCGCCGTTCTGCATCCTGATGGATATGACAACGGGGCGGGTGTAGCCTATCGCTTTCCCTACGGCTTTGGAGAACATGCGACCCATATCCGCTATTGCGTATATATGCTGATTCCGAGCATCCTCATGATACCGCTAAATAGTCCGTCGCTCCTGTTCCCGGCATGATATCCAGGGAGGCTCAGTACAGGATCTACGCGGGGACCAGGAAGGATGATTTCACCGGTTGGGAGAAGGTGGACGTCGGGGCCGAGAAGAACATCGAGTTCTGGACCCTGGACATCGGCAACGGGTACTTCCTGGACCGCGTCAAGAAGACCGTGAAGGGCCTCCTGGGCACCAAGGTCCTGAAGTACACCAGCATCCACAGGGACAGGAGCATCCTGGACCCGGACGGGGAGTATCAGGACGCCGATTTCATCGCGCTCTTCGACGTCGACCTGATGGTGTCCAACGATGCCATCAAGTTCAACGGGAAGAACGATTCCTATGTGATACTCTCCAGGGAGCCGATCGACTGGGACGGGTTCTCCGAGGGCGTCCCCAAGTTCGAGGACGAGAAGGGCGAGGACAACTGGTCCAGCTTCTACCGCCGAATCGGTCGTCCTCGCGTCCGAGGGCCTGCAGCAGCTCCCTGAGCTGCTCCTTGATGTCCATCATGTCGGAGCGGACGCCGGACAGCTGCGACCTTATGGCGCGGTTATCGGCCTCCAGGGCGTCGAGCCTCCTGGAGGTGGCGTCGTCGGCCTTGGGCTCCTCCTTGGGGGCGGTCCTGGCCTCCTTCATCTCGTGGATCAGGTCCTCGCGCCTGTCGCGGAGGGCGTTGATGCTCATCCTGAGCTTGGGGGCCTCGCCGGTGTCGTCTAGCTCGGCCTTCATGAGCAGGACCTCCAGCTCGTTGATCTCGGCGGTTATGGAGGAGATCTCCTCGCCGAGGTCGTCGAGGCCGGACTTGGGCTTGGATCCATCGCCCTCCTTGGCCTCGACCGTTGAATCGTACTGCGCGTTGTCGCGGCAGGTGTTGGCGTTCAGGTTCCTAGAGATGTCCGGGACGTCGAGGCCGCACTCGATGAACGAGTCCTCGATCTCCTTCTTCCTGGCCAGGAGCTCCGAGATGCGCACCTCGATCTGATCGACCTGCTCCGCCTTCTTCGCAGCCTCTGCAGGGTCGGCGGGGACGAACTCCGCCATGTTCTGGAGCTGGCCCCTGAGCCTGCGGACCTCCGTGTCTATGAACCTGAGCTCGCGCTCGTACTTGCTTCCGGGCACGTTCAGTCCTTCTTCTTGGACTTCTTCTTGTCCTTCTTTGCCTTCTTCTTCTGGACGATCTCGTTGAGGAGTCCGTAGAGGGCGTCGTCGTAGAAGATGTACTCTCCGATGATCCTGCAGGCCTCGGGGTCGTCCATGAGGGCCTTGATCATCTTCTTGTTCTCCAGGGCCTCCTGGCCGATGCCCTCGCACATGATCTCGAGGACCTCGTCGCAGTAGTCCGCGCGGATCTCCTCGGCATCGAGCTCGTTCTCCAGATCATCCGCATCCAGGCCGGAGAGGTACTCGTCGTAGAGCCTGGGGCAGTCGACGACGACGGTGTCGGTGTCGATGCCCTCGAGGAGGGTGTCGTCGTCGGTCATGTCGGCGATGACGGAGATGTACGCGATCCTGTCGGCCTTGAGGTAGTCGACGAGCTCCTGCGCGGCCTCCCTGCGCTCCTCATTCTTGTAGCGCCTTATCTTCTTCTCGATGTCCGCTATCTCGGCGGCCTTCCTGTCGACGGTCTTGTTGAGGACTTTGACTGCGTCCTCGAGCGTATAATCTGGATCCATGGTCGGATGATATCCTTCGAGGTATAAATAAGGGGGGAGACCCCCAGGGGGTTTCGGAACTTGGTGTCGTGGGGGATCAGCTGGATCCTGGCGCCGCAGAACGGGCAGCTCTCCAGCACGGCGTCCATGCCGTCCTTGTCCTCGCCCAGGAGCGCCGGCCCCTTGTACGAGTCTATGAACACGATGTCCTGCGCCAGGAGGGCGTCGAGCATGCGCTTGCAGCATGCGGCCTCCACGTCCACGTCGGAGATCTGCAGCTTGAGGATCGGCCTCGCCCTGAGCTTCCTGTTGCGCTCCTCGGTGAGCACGTTGTCCACCCTTTCGGCGTCGACGTCGGCCCCGGGGTAGCCCATCTCGGCCGCGTACGCGAGCATCCTGACGGCCTTCTGGAGGTCCTTGTCCACGCCCAGGCCGGACTCGTACATGATCCCCAGGTGGTAGAGCGCGCTGGGGTCGAGCTGGTCTGCGGCCTCGGAGAGGTACTTCACGGCCCTCTCCATGTCGGGCTCCACGCCCTCGCCGGATGCCAGGAGGATGCCCATCTCGCGCTTGGCGGGGAGGTACCCCTGCTCAGCGGCCTTGGAGAACCAGAACGCTGCCTTGGAGGCGTCCTTGGGCACGTCGGTGCCGTAGATGTAGTTCAGTCCCATCTGGTACTGCGCCTCGGCCTCGCCGGCCTCCGCCCTGTCCTGGATGCTGTCGCTCATTGGTATCGTCGCGACCATGGGCTGGCTGGTATAAAAACATCGGGCGAGGATGGTGAGGAGCTCCACCGCCTCCTCGTAGCCGTTGTCTGAGGCCATCTTCAGCCATTTCACGGCCTCCTCCTCGGACTTCTCGGTGCCTATCCCGTGGAGGTACATGTAGCCGGTCATGTACATGGCGGAGACGGATCCGCCCATGGCGCCCTGGAGGAAGCACTCGAACGACTTCTCCGCGTCCGCGGGGAGTTCTCCGAGACCCTGCGAGTACAGGAACCCCAGCCTCTCCGCGGCGAAGGGGTCGCCCATCTTGGCGCCCTCCTCGTAGCATTCCTTGGCCTGTACGTAGTCCACCTCGGTGCCTATGCCGAACTCGCAGCAGACCCCCATGTGGAACATCCCGCTGACGTTGCCCGATTTGGCGGATGTGCGGTACAGCTTGAACGCCTTGGCCTCGTCCTTGTCCACGCCCAGCCCGTTCTGGTACAGGTACCCGAGGTTCGTGCGGGCCTCCTGGTTGCCCTGGTTCATGGACAGGCGGAACAGCCTCGCGGCCTCCGCGTAGTCCTGCTCGACGGACACTCCGTCCATGTAGGCCAGGCCGGCGTAGAGCTGGGCCTCCGGGATCCCCTCCGCTGCGGCCTCGATGGAGTACTCCGCGGCCTTGTCGCTGTCGATCCCGTCGTAGTCGCCCTGCATGTAGAGGCTGACCATGAGCGCCTTGGCGTCCACCTGCCCGGCCTCCACGGCCTTCTCCAGGTACTCGAAGCCGAGCCCGCGGTCCTCGTCGACGTCCCATCCGTACAGGTACGCCATGGCGAGGGCGTACAGCCCGTCCGGGTCGCCCTTGGCCGCCAGGTCCTTCACCTGGCGGATGTCCATGTCTACGTCCCCGTTGTGGGTGTGGAAAACGAAGCCCTTCTCGTCAGCCATGATAATCCGAATCGGAATCCGGCACCATCGATAAAATAACTGCCTTCATCGCAGCCTGCGGACGATGCCCCGGCCCATGCAGAATCGTAGAAGAGCCTTCGTGCGCTCGGCGGCGTCCTTTCCCGGCCGTCCTCTGCTGGTGCAGCCTCCCGAGCCTCGCCTCTATCCCCTTCCAATCCGGGTAGGCGCGCTCCCAGGAGCGGAACCTGGAGTCGTGGTGCCTCGAATCGCCGCTGTAGCGCTGGCGCAGGTGGAGGCACTCGTGGTACACGACGTAGTCCCTCATGTCGTCGTCGACGTCCGGCGAATCCAGCACGGAGGATATCCCGACGACCCTGAACATGGTGCTGCAGAACCCCAGCCTGCGGGTGGTGTCCCTGACCGTCCACGACATGTAGGCGTTCTCTATGTCCCCGGGCTGGAGCATGTCATCGTCCAGCAGCCTCTGCACGGAGTCCATGAGGCAGAAGTGCTCCCCCATGTCGGACCTGGTGAGGTTCCTGGACCTCTTGATGTAGACGGGGCGGTACTCGGCGATGAAGTCCGGGTCGGTGACGTACTCGAGGAACGACTCCGGCTCCCCCCACTGAAGCTTCTTTGACCTGCGGCAGACCATCTCCGCCACGTCGCAGAGCACCTCTTCCGGCGCGCCGTCCAGATAGTCCGACAGCGTGATCTCTATGCTGCCGCCCCTCGCCCTCCAGGAGTAGAAGTACTCCTTCCTGGAGGCCATCGCCGCGCTGACCGAGGGGTAGTAGGGTGCGCATGCGCCGGCCACGATGTCGCTTATGTCCCTGCGCATCCCCGATCACCATCCCCTTCTGCCTCTGGCGGCCCTGCACGGACCTCTCGACGAACACCTTGCCGCCCTCGCGGTCCAGCCCGGTGCAGTACATCATGGTGGACTCGGTGGAGGGCGTGGGCGTGAACACCTGCACCTGCTCCGGCCTCATCCTCAGCTCCCTGCTGCAGAAATCCGACAGCTGCCTCATGTCGCCGTCGGTGCATCCGGGATGGGCGGCCATGAAGTAGTACGTGAGGTACTGGTCCTTGCCGCATTCCGCGGAGAGCCTGTCGAACATGCGCTTGAAGTCCTTCAGCTCCCTGGTCCCGGGCTTCCCCATGTACCTCAGCACGGAGTCGGAGGTGTGCTCCGGGGCCACCTTCATCTGACCCGACACGTGGTCCTCCACGATGCTCCTGAGGTACTCCTCCCCGTGCTTCCTGTCCGCCAGGATCATGTCGTAGCGTATCCCGGAGTTCACGAACACCCTCCTGACCCCCTCGACCTCCGATATCCTGTCGAGCAGCGCGATCTGGCGGGAGTGGTCGATCATAAGCTTGGGGCACGGCCTGCTCCCGAGGCACCTCCTGTCCCTGCATGCGCCCTTGGCGGACTTCACGTCGCAGTCGATGCCGTACATGTTGGCGGTGGGCCCGCCGACGTCCTGGACGATCCCGTTGAAGCCCTTCCTGGAGGCCATGCGCTCCACCTCGGCCACTATGGAGTCCTCGGACCTGCTGACCACGGTCCTGCCCTGGTGGGCGGCTATGGCGCAGAAGGCGCACTCCCCGTAGCAGCCCCTGTGGATGGTGACGGAGTTCCTGACGGTGTCCATGCACCGGACGTGGCCCTGCGCGGCATAGTAGGGGTGGACGGCGTTCTCGAAGTCCGACCCGTATAGCGAGTCCAGCTCCTCGGTCCTCAGCGGCCTCTGGGGGCGCCTCTGGACCAGGTACCTGTTGCCGTGCATCTGCACGGCGTCCGTGCCGGTCACCGGGTCGCAGGAGTCCCTGAACATGTTGAACAGCCTGACCATCGCCCTCCTGTCGGAGGCGCAATCCTCGTATGAGGGGAACTCGACGCACCCCTCGGGCATCTCGGAGGACATGTAGCAGACGCCCCTGGTCCCCCTCCAGTCCCTCCCGTCGCGGATGCACGCGGCCACCTCCAGCGTGGCCAGCTCGGCCATGCCGTAGATGATGCCGTCCGCCTTCGAGTCAAGCAGGATCGACCTCCTGACCGAGTCGGACCAGAAGTCGTAGTGGGCGGTCCTCCTGAGGCTCGCCTCGATCCCCGCGAGGAATATGGGCTTGCCCTTTGCGTGCTTCTTGATCAGGTTGGTGTAGGCTATGCAGGCGCGGTCGGGGCGCCTGTCGTTGACCCCTCCGGGGGTGAAGTCGTCCTCCTTGCGGAACTTCTTCGCGGGGGTGTAGTTCGCCACCATCGAGTCCAAGCAGCCCGCGGACACGGACCAGAAAAGCTTCGGCTGGCCCAGCCTCGCTATGTCCTCGGGGCCATACATCGATGGCTGCGCGATGATCGCCGCCTTGATCCCGCGGTCCATCAGCCAGTGGCCGATGAGGGCGGTGCCGTTGTACGAGTTGTCGGTGTAGGTGTCACCCGAGACCAGGATGACGTCGGGCGCGTCCCATCCCAGGGCGCGCATCTCCCTGTCAGTCGTCGGAAGGAACATCTGCGGCCTTCTTCCTATCTTCCTCGATCTGCGCGAGCAGGTCGTTGAGGTCCTCGTCGCCTATCGCGACGCCGAACCTTATGAGGTCGTACAGCTCGCCCTCGTACTCCTCCTTGACGGTGTCGTCGGCGATCCTGTACACCAGCTCCTCGATGCACCCGAACGATCCGGCCTCGGCGCCCATGCGGAGGTACTCCTCGGCCTTCGCGGTGTCGGAGTTGTACTCATCGTCCTCCACGTATAGCTGGGCAAGGTGGATGGCGGCTTCGGACTGCCCCTCGCGGGCCAGCTCGTCCAGCCTCTTCACCGGGTCCAGGTCCATGGGGGTCCCGGACCTCTTCAGGTCCAGGCACATGACCACCGCGGGCACGTACCCCGCCTCGCTGGCGCTCAGCAGGTAGTCGAGCCCCTTGGACTCGTCCCTCTCCACCTCCGTGCCGGCGATGAGCGCCCTGCCTAGGTCGTACATGGCGGTGGCGTCGCCGTCGAGGGCAAGGTCCGTCAGGATGGAGACGGCCTCCGCGGGGTCCTTCTCCCCCGCCTCGCCGGAGAGCAGCAGCTCCGCGATGATGGAGTCGGCGCCGGCGTTCCCGGCCGCCTTGGCCCTCCTGGCGTACTCCATGGCCTTGGCGGGGTCCCTCTCGGTGCCCAGGCCGTCCATGTACATGGCCGCGGCCAGGCTCAGGGCCATCCCGCCGTATCTCTCGGCGGTCTCCAGGACCTTCTCGAAGAGCTCCCTCTGGCCCTCCTCGCCCATGACGGTGGGGTCGTAGACCCTTCTGGCCAGGGCATCGTCAATGCCGAGCTCGAATCCCCTCTGCTCCAGTCCGGCGCAGAACGCAGGGTCGAAGACGTCCGGGTGCAGCTCAGCGAGGTCGTCCAGGGCATCGAGGGATCCCTGGATCCTGGATTCCACGGCCATCTGTATGAGGGCCCTCACCCTCTGGAGGTCGTCCACGGTGTGGTCGTTCTGCATTATCTCGTCGATCATCGCCAGCGGGTCGTCTGCGCTCATAGTACCTTCTCCAGGTCGTAATCGTGGTTGATGTGCCCGTCGCCGATGTCCCTGTCGGTCTCGCGGACGATCTCGAAGCCGAAGTGCTTGTAGATCTCCACGATCCCGGTGTTGCGGCGGTTCGTCTCGAGCCTGATCTTCGGGAGGCCCATCCCCCTGGCGGCTTCCTCCGCCTTACTCATCATCACATCGGACAGGCCCCTGCCCCGGTACTCCTCCAGGAGGTAGAACTTGGAGAGGAGCAGGCACCCTTCCTCGGGGACGTACGCCATGTACCCGACGGATCTCCCGTCGCACTGGAGCAGCCAGTAGATGAATCCCTTGTTCCTGATGTAGTCGGAAATCCCCTCGAAGCTCTGGAGGTTGTTGATCATGTATTCAAGGTGCTCGTCGGGCTCCATTCCGTGGAAAGCCTTGGGCCAGATTGATCTGGCCAGCGACGCGACGATCCTGATCTGGTCGTCCTCCACCACTTTAACGAGGTGCGGGGCCCCGTGAGCCCTGACGTCCAGGGCGTAGTCGGCCAGGCCGGGCTCGAAGTCCACCCCGTACCTGACATCCTCCCCGGATCCGTGGGTCCTGGCGATGCTCCCGACGGTGAGGTCGACCGCGCACTCCACCGCGTCTCCGAGGGACAGTCCGGACTCGCAGGCTCCGACCAGCGCGGAGCCGAACACGTCGCCGGTCCCGTGGTAGTATCCCGGGATCTCGGGCCTCATGACCTCCCCGGTCTCGCCGGTCCCATAATCCATGTACACCGAGCCGATCTGCCCCTGCCTGAAGCTGATGCCGGTGAGGACGATCTTCCTGGCGCCGAACGCGCGGGCCCTCTCCAGCATATCGGAGACGTATTCCCTGGTGTAGGGCCCCTCCCTGTACTCCACGCCGAGCATCATGCTGAGCTCGGTGATGTTGGGTTTGATGACGTCGGCCTTCTCGCAGAGCGTCCTCATCCCGGCCGGGAAGTTCGGCCCGAATACCGAGTACAGCTTCCCCTTGTCCGCCATGACGGGGTCGACGTAGACCGTCGCCTCCGGGAAGTCGGCGATGAGCCCCTTCACCAGGTCGATCTGCTCGAAGGACCCGAGGAACCCGGTGTATATCGCGCCGAAGCGCATCCCGAGGGCCCTCCAGTGCTCCTTGATGGGGACGATGTCGTCTGTGAGGTCGCGGTAGGTGAACCCGGTGAACCCGCCGGTGTGGGTGGACAGCACCGCTGTGGGCAGCACCGAGCATTCCAGGCCGACGGAGGAGATTATAGGCAGGGCGACGGTGAGCGAGCATCTCCCCACGCAGGAGATGTCGTGGACCGCTAGGACCCTTTTTGCGTTCATGCGCGTGCATACGTCCCCTTTTATAAAAGAGGCTCGGAAACGGGGATGTAGGTTTATACGGCGAACCCCATGCTCAGGCATGAACGCCTCGGACGCCCATCTGGAGAGAGCGCTGGAGGAATGCAACGACCGCGTCAACGCGCTGGAGTCCAGCGGCGGCCCGGAGCTCATGGACGCCTACGTCAGCAGGGGCTGCGTGCTGCACATGCTGGGCTACGGGACCTCCGCCATGGAGGACCTGGAGTCCGCGTACGAGATGGCCTCCGCCGCCGGGGGCGCCGACCCTGGGCTGATGGTGAAGATGCTCACCAAGATGGGCTGCATCGCCTTCGAGTCCGGCTCCGATCCGTCCGAGTACTACCTGGAGGCGATCCGCTACCTGCCCCGCCTGAAGGAGTCCTCCGGCTACTTCGACCGCAGGTCGCTGGTCAGGATGGCGGTGGAGTCATCGCACGACCTGCTCGATTCGGAGCAGGGCGAGCTGGCCGTCCCATTCCTGGAGCGCGCCCTGGAGTTCCTCGAGGGCCCCTCGGACCCGTGGACGCAGAACCGCAGGGTAGAGATCCTCAACCTCCTTGGCGAGGCCCACGACTCCCTGAACGAGACGGACGCGGCCATAGAGTGCTACACCAAGGCCATAGACATCTCCGCGGGCCTCCTCGACTCCGAGGCCATGGAGGAGCCGGAATCCCTGGTGCTCGCGCTGGTCTCAAGGGGGGAGACCTACCTCGGCATAGGCCAGCCGGAGAGGTACATCGAGGACGCGGAGGCGGCCATCGCCATCCTCGACGGCATCTCCGAGTACCGCGCCCTGGACGACGCGGACATACTCGTCAGCCTCCACCAGGGCATCGCCGGCGAGCTCATCAAGATGGGGCGCACCGAGGAGGCCGAGAAGCACCTCTTGAAGGCCATGGAGATAGGCATCTCCGGCGCCGCCGCGGATCGCGATGGCGGGGAGTTCCGATCCACTTTCGGACACCCCCCTGTGAGCCTTTTATACGGCCCCATCCTCACCCCAGCCATGCAAGGACTCTTCTGCGAGCACTGCAAAAGCCTCATGCCCCCGGGCACCGCCCGCTGCCGCAACTGCGGCTGGGAGCTTGATGGCAGCAACATCAGCCCGCAGACCGTCCTGACCCACATCCCCTCCAAGAAGAAGAGGGCGGAGGAGGCGAGGGTCCTCGACAAGGCCGACCCCAAGGCCCCCTTCATGCCCTATCCCGTCCGCGGCTCCCAGCTGGCCATGATAGAGGACATCCTGGGCGCCCTCAACGAGGGGAAGCACATAATCATGGAGTCCGGCACCGGCACCGGGAAGACCGTCACATCCCTGGCGGCGGCGCTGGAGCATGCCAGGGCCACCAACAAGAAGATCGTCTACCTGGTCCGCACCATCTCGCAGGGCTCCCAGGTCATGAGGGAGCTCAGGGCCATCAACAGGATACAGCCGGTATGCGGCATGGTAATCACCGGCCGCCAGAAGTCCTGCCCCCTGTTCAGGAACCTGGAGGGCTACGAGGGCATCCCGTCCAACGTCCTGTCGATGATGTGCGACGCCAAGAAGCAGAACAGCATCAAGGGCATCGGCGGCGGCTGCAGGTACTTCGACCGCGCCCGCGTAGACACGGAGTCCCTGGAGAATTACGTCAGGGCCAACATCCCAGACTCGTCGGACCTGGACACGTTCTGCGAGAACAACGGCATATGCCCGTACGAGGCCAGGAAGGCCCTGATGAAGTCCATGGACGTCATCGTGGTGGCCTACACCCAGATCCTCACCCCTGAGATCCGCTCCAGCCTGCTGGCCAACATGGGGCTGGAGGAGGACTACAGCCGCATCCTGCTGATCATCGACGAGGCCCACAACTTCATAGACCAGGCCAGGGACGCCGAGAGCTTCAGCATCGACACCAGGATGGTCAACGCCGCCATCGACGAGTGCTCCACGTTCAGATCCCCGGAGGTGCATCCCGGGGTGCAGATGAAGACCTTCATCGAGTACTTCAAGAACAGCATACGCGCGGTGGCCACCCAGAAGCTGGAGCTCGGGAAGAGCGAGGTCGTCATCCAGGGCGACTTCATCGAGGACCGCATGATGGAGAAGTTCTCCATGACCCGCGTGGAGTTCGACGGGGCCATAGACAGGCTAGTCTCCCTGGGCGAGGCCCGCACAGAAGTGCTGATGGAGAAGCAGGAGAACAGGATGTCAGACATCCACATCCTGGGGGAGGCCATGAGCAACTGGTGCACCTCCAACTCCGCCAGGTACATCAGGTCCCTGAAGGTCGACAAGGACGGCGAGGTGCTTTCGGCGTTCTGCATGGACCCGCGCGACACCTCCATGTTCCTGAATTCCCTGAAGGGGGCGGTCCACATGTCGGGAACCCTGGCCCCCATGGACCAGTACGCCCGCGTGCTCGGCCTCTCCGGGAATCCCAGGTTCAGGACCTATCCATCGCCCTTCCCGCCGGAGAACCGCAAGGTCATCTACATCGGCGACGCCACCACCGCCACGGCGGAGATGAAGAAGGACCCCACCCACAAGGACCGCCTGGAGAGGTACATCGCATCCCTCTGCAACTCCGTGGACAAGAACACCCTGGTCTTCTTCACGTCCTACGGCAACATGTCCCTGATGAGGCCCTACCTGGAGAGGCATGTGGACAAGGTGCAGTACTGGGAGGAGAGGGGCAATAGCAAGCGCACCATGCAGAAGCTGGACGCGTTCAGGAACGGCCGCAACGGGGTGTTCTTCACCGTAATGGGCGGGAACATCGCCGAGGGCATCGATTTCCCTGGCGACGAGCTGTGCTTCGCCATCATCGTGGGCATCCCGTTCCCGCCTCCGGACGCCAACAACCGCGCCATGCAGGCCGTCTTCGACGAGAGATATGCCGGCAAGGGGTTCGTCTACGTCAGCCTGATCCCGGCCATGAGGAAGATGAAGCAGGCCATCGGCCGTCTCATAAGGACGGAGACTGACAGGGGGATGGCCGTGATCCTGGACAGCAGGATGGCCCGCTACCAGTCGTACCTGCCGTGCGAGCTCTCCAAGGACCCTGCGGCGGATGCGGCCCGCTTCTTCAAGGATTAAGGGTAAATACGCCGTAGCAGTCGGGTGGCTATGGCGGGGCTAGACCTACTGACGGACATCAAGATCTGGGTGGTCCTTGGGATCATCCTGGGTCTCGCCGTCGGTTTCGATCATCCGAACTCAGGCTCGATCCTCATGGTCGCGCTGATGTTCCAAATGATACTGTCCCTGCACGGCCTGGATTTCCACAGGGACGATTTCTCCAGGTACAAGAAGAGCATAGCCGTCAGCATCGGGTGCTGCTTCATCGTGAACACCTCCATAACGCTACTCACCGGACTGCTCTTCATCGACGACACCGCCCTCTGGTACGGATGGGTCATGCTGGCCGCCGTCCCCTGCGCCGTGTCGCTCATATCCGCGTCGCTCTACATGCACGGGGATACCAAGATGGCCGTGCTCTCACTCATCGCCATCTACCTGGTGGCGATGGGGGCATCCCCGCTCATAACGCATCTCCTCATAGGGGACGCCATCAATCCCCTGGACATCCTGAAGTACGTGGTGCTGTTCGTCATCATCCCCTTCGCCATAGCCCTGCCGCTGAAGAGGGTCCAGATACCGCGCGTGCCCAAGCTCATCGGCATCAACGCCATGATGCTGATCCTCGTGATGATCGGCCTGGGTTCCCGCAGGGATTATATCTTCTCAGCGCCGGACATCATCTTCTGGCTCGTCCTGGCATGCATCCTCAGGGTGTTCATATTCAGCATGGTGATGGTCCCGATCATCCGCAGGACGGGCTGCCGCAGGGAGGACGGGGTGGTATACCTGGTGCTGACCATCTGGAGGAACTCCAGCATGGCCGTGTCCATGTGCATGGTCCTCCTATCCGAGCAGTATCCCGAGGCCGTGCTTCCGGCGATCATCAGCCTGGTGGTGGAGTCCGCTTGGTTCGCCTTCATCAACGGCACGATAGACCGCATGTGGCCTCGTGAGGAGCCTGCTCCTGCACAATAATCAAATACGCTCCCACCATCGGATGCGTCAAGCGGAGGTAGCTAAGCCTGGCCCACGGCGCCGGTCTTGAAAACCGGTGGAGCATCTCCCCAGGGGTTCGAATCCCCTCCTCCGCGCCAATGCAACTGCACCTGAAAGAATCCTTCAGTACATATTATGCTGAAACCGTCGGTTTCATTCGAATTCTATAGGAAAAACATCGGTAGACCCCAGTTTTGCCTAGAAAGGCCTCCGTTGGCCAAGTATTTAATCAGGCATTTCGATCGATGATCGTGTACAAGGCCTTACCAGACATGCTTTCGTTATCCAGGTTCGGCCTGGCCTTGGTCCTTCCCCTAACAGAACCGCTATCCGTCACCTTCCTTGCAATCTTGGCGGTCGGCTGTCTAACTGACGTTCTTGACGGTTATTTAGCCAGGAGATTCGATGCATGCTCGCCTAGAGGGCACACCTTGGACAGCATCGCGGATTTGGTGCTTGCTGTATGTCTTCTCTATTGCATCATCCCCGCTGTAGATTGGAAAGAGTGGATGATCATCTGGATTGCCACAATCGCCGCCGTTCGTCTGATCTCCTTCGCCCTTGGTTCCGCCAAATACGGGAAGGCTGCGTTCATCCATACATATCTTAACAAGGCAGCAGGGGTGCTGTTTTTCCTCAGCCCCTTCCTGCTCTTCCTCTTCGGGGATGCTTTCACTGTTGCCACCGTCTGCACCGTCGCCTCCATATCTGCTGCGGAATATCTGTACATCAACATCTGCAGCGAGAAGTACGACCCCAACTACAGGTCAGCCTTAATGCGCCGTTCGTAATTCAATGCCGAGAATAGATTCCGGTGCAAACCAATGTTCAATTCCAAAAGATTCCCGGAAAGATAGCTGGAATTGGCACGATATCCAGGTTATCGGCCAGCGCAGGTTCAATGTTTTGTCCCGATGATCCCGACGATCTCTGCCGGGTTGTCAGTGATCATGCCGTCGGCACCAATCTCCAGCAGCCTCCTGGCATGTTCGGGGCTGTCGACAGTCCATGCAACGACCTTCTTCCCGGCCTCATGTATCGATCTGATGGCATCGGGCTCCATGAAGCACGTCAGGTAGTGGCAGAAGACGTAATCGGGCTCGAAATCCAGGCTCTCCAGGTACGCGGGGACGTCGGATTGGCTCATTACGTGCTGACCCACCTGGCCGAACGTCTTCCCTGGGAACATCTCCCCGAGGATCTTGCCCAGGCTCATGAACACATCCCTGGGGTTCGCCCCCTCCACGCCCAGGAACTCATCCACGAAGGCTATGTCGTCCAGCGGCTCGACGTCGTCCGCCTTGAGGCTGTCGAGGGGCACGTCCGACGGGTAGCACTCCCCTATTATCTCGATTATCTCCTCGACCTCTTTGAATACAGGCAGCATCAGGACGCCGATGCCGCAGTCATGATCGACCTTCTGGAAATCCGACACGAGGGAATGGTCGAAGGATGTGATTATCGCCCTGCCGCCGATGCCGTGGGCATTCAGGCATGTGGAGATGCCCTGGATGTATTCCCTGCGCCTGACAAAGGGGGTCTTCAGCTCTAGGTTGACCATGCCGGTGCCGTCGACGACCGACAGGCATTCGTCCAATGTGGCGATCCCCGTCCCTTTGAACTCCTCGCCCTTCCATGATCCGAAATCCAGGCCCCTGAGCTCGTCAAGGGTATGGTCGTGGATGGCCCCTTTGCCGTTGCTGTGGGAGTTGATAGTGTAGCTGTGTGAGCATACGGGCACCCCGTCCGAGGTCATCTGGATGTCCGCCTCGAAGCCATCGGCTCCGATCTCCATGGCGGAGCAGTAGGCGGGCATGGTGTTCTCGGGGGCGGATCCGGACAGCCCCTTGTGTGCCAGTATGAATGTCACAGGCGGTCGAATAGCTGTTTATTATATGAAAGTGACTGGGCACTCATACGGAAATATCGATAATCGGGGCTCCTCGGGGCCGTACAGGAAATCCACGTACCTCATGTAGCCTTCCTTGGGTATGATCCCATCGGTCCTGGCCCAGTAATCGTCCAGGAAAGCATCGTCGAACGTGTTCTCCCTCAGGACGTCCAGGATCTCTGTCTTCTTGTCGATGCGGAAGATGGGGATGCGTTCGGTGAAGTACTCCAGGTTCTCGAGCTCCTGGCCGACGAGGTCGGGGCTGGTGATCACCACC
This sequence comes from Thermoplasmata archaeon, assembly GCA_015063135.1. Classification (GTDB taxonomy): domain Archaea; phylum Thermoplasmatota; class Thermoplasmata; order Methanomassiliicoccales; family Methanomethylophilaceae; genus Methanoprimaticola. The sequence goes on along the minus strand of SUTA01000001.1, from coordinate 12,339 downwards.
TTTCCCAGCTTTATGGCCTCGGAGAGCGTGTTTGCCCCGCACTTCGAGACCATGATGTCGCATCCGTTCATGATCTCGAAATAGGTCGCATCGTCCACGAACCCGTGGTTCTCGATGATGGTGTTCCTCGGTGCGGCCTTCGAGATCATCCTGTCAATCTTCCTCCTGTGCCTCTCGTCCTTGCCGTTCAGGACGTCGATGCGGATGTCCAGATCGGCCTCCAGCAGGTCCATGAGGTCCCTGTCGATGGTCTTTATCCTCCCGGGGCCAGCCATTATCATCAGCGAGAGCCTCCCCTTCCCGCGGTTCGGACGCTCGGCGGGCCTCTCCACCCGCACGGGGAATCCGAGGCAGGCTATCTGGTCCTCCCTGTATCCCAGCTTCATCAGCCCGTCCTTCAGCTCCTCGCAGGGGGTGATTATCTTCTCCACCCCGAGGCCGAACTCCGAAAGCGGATACACTGTGAAATCAGTCACTATGCTGTAGAAGGGCACGTCCAGCTTGCCGCGGTTCTTGAGGTTCGTCAGGCCTATCGGGTGGAACATGTGGGTGCCTATGATGAAGTCGGGCCTGAACTCGTCCACGGTCCTCAGGACCCTGCGGTACTTGCCGAGATGGGCGTACCACATGCCTATGGGATACCTCTTGGGAGGAGCGTCATGACGATAGACGTTGTAGTAGATGTAGTAGAGCCAGTGGGCGTGCCCCATGGTGAACCTGTAGAACTTCTCGCCGATGAACGACCTGATGGGGGACGGGTAGTCCTTGTAGTAATCCAGGATGATGACCTCGCAGCCGGGGCGGTACTTCTCGAAGTTCTCCTTCAGCATCTTGGAGATCATGTTGTGTCCGTCGCCGGACGACATCGTGTAGATCAGGATGCGCTTGGCCATTTCCAACATGGGATGTCCGCTTCGGATAAAAATCATCAGGGTGCCGATGGCCAGCATTATATGCGACATGGAATGATACCAAGAACGGAGTCGGACGCGGGATCCCCACCGCGGCGAACGGAGCGGGATATGGACGCAGCCATACATGTCGACGGGCTTTGCAAGTCATACGGCGATTTCCAGGCCGTGAGAGGCATCTCGTTCGACGTGGAGGAGGGCTCGTTCTTCGCCTTCCTCGGCCCTAACGGCGCCGGGAAGTCCACCACCATATCCGTCCTGTGCTCCCAGCTCAGGAGCGATTCGGGCGTCGCCACCATATTCGGGAAGGACCCCCGGATGGCCAGGGCGGACATCGGCATAGTCTTCCAGGACAACAAGCTGGACCAGAGGCTCACGGTCCGCGAGAACCTGAAGTACCGCGGGTCGCTGTACGGATTCGGCAAGGACGAGCTCTCCAGGAGGATAGAGGACGTCCTGGAGAGGACGGATTCCACCGAGTTCGCGGACAAGCGCTATTCGCAGCTCTCGGGCGGACAGAAGAGGAGGGCCGAGATAGCCAGGGCCATCATCCACGGCCCCAGGATCCTCCTCTTGGACGAGCCCACATCTGGCCTCGATCCGAAGACCAGGAGGCTCATCTGGAGCACCATCCACAGTCTCAACGAGGACGGGATGACCGTGTTCCTCACGACCCACTACATGGAGGAGGCCGCGGATGCCGACGACATCGTCATCCTGAACAGGGGCGAGATCGTGGCCCACGACACGCCTTCCGTGCTGAAGGAGAGGTACAGCTCCGACTACCTGGAGATCCTACCGAAGGATCCCGGATTCGTGGAATCAGTGCTCAGGGAGTGCGGGATCCCCTACAGCAAGCGCTCCGATGTCCTGAGGATAGAGCTGAAGGGGACGGTGGATGCGATCCCGATAATCGAGAGGGCGAAGGATGGAATAGAGTCCTTCGAAGTGCACACCGGCACCCTGGATGATGCGTTCATAAACATCATAGGGGGTTCGGACCAGTGAACAGGGTGCTCATGCTCGCTGAGAGGAACACCCTGTGCTTTTTCAGGGACAGGGCGACAGTCGCGTTCTCGTTCCTGACGGCTTTCATCGTGGTCGCATTGTACCTCCTCTTCCTGAGAAACGTGCTCATCAACAGCATGTATTCCGGGGACTGGGAGTTCATCACGGACGCGCAGGTGCCGGCGCTGATAGATTCGTGGGTGATGGCCGGCATCATCGGCATCGTGTCCGTGACCTCGTGCGTGCAGGCCCTCCAGGTCATGGTGGAGGACAGGGCGGCCGGCAAGGACATGGACCTGGGGAGCGCGCCCATCGGACCGGCGGAGCTGTCTGCGAGCTACATACTCAGCGCCTTCTACGTGGGGATGATCGTCAGCGCATCCACCCTCGTCATCGCGCTGCTTTACCTTTGCGCGACCGGCTGCGTCCTGGATGCCTCAGGCATCCTGGCGTGCTTCCTGCTCCTGGTCCCCTCTACCCTGTCGGCGGCCATCATCCTCTTCGCCATAACATCATTCTTCAAGAGCCAGGGCGCATTCACCGGCTTCTCCATACTGATGAGCTCGATGATCGGCCTGCTCTTCGGGATATACCTCCCAATGGTCAATCTGCCCGGGGTCGTGCTCTTCCTCGGCAATCTGGTCCCCGCCACGCATATGGCCGCGGTGTTCCGCCAGTTCCTGTGCTCCGGGCCCATGGACGAGGTGTTCTCCCCTGAGGATGCCGCCACATTCAGGAAGGATATGGGGGTGGACCTCTACATGGGGGATTTCCAGTTCGATATGGCCGCATCGCTCCTGTACGTGCTGGGGGTCACCGCCCTGTTCTTTGTCATCTCGGTGGTGCTTATGAGGAGGAAGGGCTCCCGATCCGCCACCTGGTGTTGATTCTGGCTGCCCATCACTCATCCAGCCAACCCCAATTTTAATAATCGGCGAGTACGATTACCAATCGTGGATCTGCCGAAGTTCGATATCGATGTCGATGAGAAGGTCAATGACGGCCGCCAGCGCCTAAGGCGCGTGATGCGCAAGGTCCCTACCGTCATGTGCATGGCGATGGGGATTCTGATGGTTGTGTACGGTTTAGTGCGCATCCTGTTCGTCGACGGCTATGACGAGATCGACAACAAGTTCATCACGAACGTCATAATGATCGTGGGCGGCGTCTTCCTGACCCTCTACTGGCGCAGGAGCCTCATCCGCGCCATCGGCATATTCGCCATAAGCCTGGGCCTCTCCCGTATCGCGATATTCAGCGACCAGATCCAGAACGGCAACATCGTGACGGTCATACCGTGCTGCATCCTGATGCTGATCGCCATCACCTTGGTGCTCACCGGAATTTCATTCGCGATGGGCAAGGCGGTCAGGCGCAAGGCCATGATGTTCACGACCCTCCTGATGCTGGGCCTCAACCTCATCTACGTGACCGTATTGATCGTCGTCGCAGGAGGTATGATAGACTTCGGGCCGGCGTTCTATGTGAACAACCTGGTCGGCGGCGCGATGTACATCGTCCTGTTCTACCTGCTCGATTCCGAGGAGGTCCGCTACGGTACGTTCGACGGCCGCCACGTGCGCTACCTGGACAGGGTCCGCAACTCAAACAGGCTGGACTACGTCACATGGATCCCCAAGGATGCCGCGGAGGCCCTCCTGGATCCGGCCAACAGACTCTGGAAGCCCCTGAGCGGGGGTCCCGCGGATTCCGAGTTCGCATTCCTCATAGGCGGCAAGACCGTCACTGCCCACGTCATTGCGCAGATCTGGGCGGACGATTCCAGGATACATTTCACAGTCCACGCCAACCCGGGCTCCATCATCACCGCCAACAGGTTCGCGGCCGATGTGATCACCCGCGTGGGCGATACCATCAGGATCATCAGCAAGGACGGCACCGACATAACCCTCAAGATACAGGGAGGCGAGCGGGATGAATGACGCTATAAAGCGCCTTCGGAACTCGGAGTTCATACTGGCCGAGAAGATCGTCTTGGTCCTCATAGCCCTGACCCTTGTGGCCAGGATGTATTACCCCCTGCTGTTGCTGCTGGAGGATGGGGTCCTCGAGTGGGAGGAGCTCATGCTCATCCCTTATGCGGTCGCCTGCGTCGTCATAATATCGATCGTCAACAAGCCCCCGAAGTCCTCACTGCTGGTCGTGGCGGTCTGCCTCTGCATACTCGATGCACTCAACGTCGCCGATAACATACTGGATTACGGCTTCAACATCGTATACGCCATCCAGATCCTGCTGAACGTACTGATCGTAGTCACCAGTCTGAACTACTACCTGGGCTACCAGCACGGCTCAGTCAGGATGGTCATGTACTCCGTGCTGATCATGGGCAACATCGTGTTCATCGGCATAATCGAGGTCATGAAGACGATGCTATCGGATCCGGAGATCGAATGGGAGGACTGCGTCCAGCAGATACTCAGCTATGCGGCCTGGGAGTCCACGTACCTGTTCTTCATCATCCTGCTGCTGCACCCAACCATCCACGAGGCCGGCATCGGCAAGAGGCTCAAGGCCGGCATGGTCGCCGTCGAATCGGAGATCTCCATAGGATCCGAGGCATACGTCCTCCAGAGCGAGGTCGATGCCATGGTGGGCCTTGACCAGTCCAAGTGGACGACCTACGAGGACGGTCCCATCGAGCGCGAATTCTCCTCGACCATGGTCGACGGCAACCGCGTCTACACGTTCCTGTCCCGCCAATGGAGGGGGGAGGACTGCATCAGGATCAGCCTGTTCAACGATACCGGCTCCCTGTCCTACGGAAAGGGCTTCAAGATGACCTACTACATGCTAGGGACCACGTCCGTGGGCCAGATGATACGCATCTACGGCGAGGACGGCTATTTCATCCAGATGTTCGTGAAGGACATGTCCCGCAGGGTTGTCGACAAGCTCAAGCGCGACAACTCCAGAGAGGAGTACAGCGAGACCTACGTGGAGATGGACGAGGAAGTGGAGACGCTCGATTGAGTATTGTCGCCCATCCCGGAGCGGCTTCACGATTGGCCTTAATCGTCGAGCGATTGGTTTGGAGGCGATGCTGCCGCCCGCCCATCTTCACTAGCCTAAGGCGAATTCGGGTCTCGATGAGCATCGCCATCCTCCCCCAAGATGGCTGTCGCTCCCTTCCCATCTCGCAGCGTTCACGGAAATGCTTTGGTAGCCGGAGCTCTCGTAATAAACAACCGGCCGGCAGGCGGAGAACAACATCAGGTCCGCTATCGCAGCGGGTGCGGGCCCATGTCAGAATTACCCGTGGGCCGCTATAGGCCCACGGTAATGGGAGGGGAGGGGAAGGATCGCTCCTCCCCGTCTCCCTCGTTGAACTTGAACAGGTGGGGCTTCCTTATGCCGACGACGAGTATCGCCACCAGCACCGCGATGCATCCGGCGGTGAAGACATAGGTCAGGGTCATGGCGTTCTCATCGATCCATGACTCCGGCTTGTCCTCGCCGGACAGGTCCGTGTCTAGGTCCAGGGATGGGATGTACCTCCTTAACGTGGAGCCGTCCGGGTAGGCGAGGCGCAGGTCGAACTCCTTGATGCCGATGTGCCTGTAGTCGTTCCGATGCAACTCCAGGTCGAAGTTGCGGATGCCGAGCTCCCAGTCCAGGAACTGGTCCCTGAGCACGCTCCATCCCTCCACGTAGATGTTCAGCTCGCCGATGGATATGTTGGGCCTCATGGAGATGGAGTAGTCGCCCAGCCTCATCATGAGGGGGAGGATCAGGATCCCCATGGTCCTGCCGTCGTAGCCATCCACGCTGATGACCCCGTGGGAGATGTCGATGCTAGTGTCCTTGCCCTCGAACTGCGCCTCTATGTCCGCGTAGTCGAATTCCAGGGTCCAGGGCATGTAGATGTTGGCCCCGAAGGTTACCTCCTCGCCGAACGATGTGGTTATGGCGGCGTTCGCGTCGGTTGCCCTGAATTTCATCTTGAGGGTGTCGCCGGTGTCCTCGAATGGCTTGTTGATGAAGAACTCGAGGTGGTAGCCCAGGCAGGCCAGGTTCGTGGTGAGCGTGGTGGTCTCGTTGTACATGGAATGGGATATCGCCAGAGTCATGGATGCCACCCTGGGGGATGATTCGTTGACCCTGTAGACATTGAATGAGACCACGTCGTTATCCTTGGCGTACGTCATCATCAACCTGGCAGCGTCCATTTCTATCGACGCATAGGTATCCTCGGTGAAATGGGGCAGGATGAAGGCATCCACCGTCTCGGCGATGGACCCGTTGGTCTCCATGTAGAGCGTGAGGTCCATGGCATCCAGGACGATCAGCCCGTCCCCCAGTGGAGCGGAGCCCAGCATGATGCCGACGTTCATGGTGATTGTGTCTATCTTCCTGGCGTCCTCCTCCATGACGAAGGCGAAATTCCCGATATTCAGGTCGTTGTGCCCGTCGCCGTCGTAGTCGAGCATGGCGCTCAGGGCGGTCAGGGACAGCCTGTCGCAGTTGTCGAGGATGATCTGAGGCGAGAGGGACCCCTCGTCCTCCATCAAGGCGTAGAGCGCCTTCACGCGCAGCTCGTCGACCGAAAGGGCGAGGTTGATGAATTTCGCCTCGGCCACCAAGGTTCCGGAATTGTTGTGGACGATGTCCAAGTCGGCGATGTCGATCTCGATGCTGATCCTCAGATCTGTGCTGATGCTGACGGACTTGATGTCGAATCCGTTCGCGACGACAGAGTACACATTATTGTGGTCGGTGAATCCCATCTTGAGGGCGAATTCGTCATCCGATCCGTCGAGGGTCACGTAGATGTCGGTCAGGTCCTTGCTGATTATGCCGGCCTTTATCTCCGCCTCGGCGCAGGTGAGGCTCAGCTTGGCGAGGATGTTGCCGTGGGTGCCCAGAGGGTTCAGGGCCTCGATCAGGTTGGCGAGGTTGATGTCGGCCTCCAGGACGATGTCCTTGAAGACCCTGCTCTCCTTGACGTCTTCCTTCTCGGCGCGGATCATGGAGAACTCCCCGATGTGGGTCTTGACCCCCCTGATGTCGCCCTTGGCGACGATCGAGGTGGGCCCTATCTCGCTCACCTTGAAGATGTTGGTCTCCCCGGATTCCAGCGTGACGAGCTTGACGGTGACCTCGTATATCTGCAGGTCCGTCACGTCGAAACCGGTCAGCCCGATGGTGAAATCCAGCTTGCAGCAGCCCTCCGGGCCGCCGTCGACTATGATTATCCTGTCGGAGATGTGCTCGCCTTCCTTGCCGTACTGGGGCTCGGTCCTCTCCAGGCTGTCGAACTGTATGTTGTACTTCAGGGCCATGTCTGACAGGGACAGCGTGATGTCCGCCTCCAGGCCTTTGATGACGCTCGTGATGTCGCCGTGATCGGCGGTTATGCCCTCCCCTTCCACGGTCGGCGAGAAGCTGTATTTCAGGGACGTGTCGATCCTGTCGATGGATATGGTCCCGTTGAACTCGATCTTGAGGTCGTCGTTCAGGGCAGGGATGACGAGGGCGTCGGCGAACATCAGCGTGCCCTCGCCCAGGATGAGGGCTCCGGTGGTGCACTTGATGTCCACGAGGCCGAGTATGGCGATCCTGCAGTCCTTCCCGAACTCCAGGGTGTGGCTGTTGAGGTCCAGGGTGGTCTCGGGGTCGATGAGGACGTTCAAACCGTCGCCGTACTTCACGTCCTCCTCCAGGACGACATTGCCGCCGATGTTAACATCCACAATGTCGGCGTCCGTCTCGGACGACATGAGCGCCGCGGGGGCGAGTATGGCCGCCAGGATGGCGATTGCGATGATGAGCTTCCTCATAGTACCCTCTCCTTCTTGATGAGGACGAACGCGACGGGTATCGCGACTAGCGGGAACGCTACGGCGCCGTATATCATGGCCTCCCCCACTCCTTCGGCGAAGTAGGTGGCGATGTCGTCCGAGATCCCGGGCAGCAGCCTCAGGGCGTCCCCCAGCGGCGTTATGAGCAGGTTGGCCAGAGCGCTGGTGCTGGGAAGGTCGAACGGGAGCACGGAGTTCCAGTGGTCGATGATGTCGCCGATCTTCTGCGACATGTAGCCGTCCGAGACCAGCTGGTAGAAGTTGTAGCCCAACCAGAGGGCCACGGTGCGCATCATGATGGCGAAGCTCATCACTGCGCCGTTGTTGTGCTCGTCCAGCCTGTTCTGGATGGCCGCGTTGAGCATGGACACGAGGCATCCTATGGCGAGGCCGAGGATGAACAGGTGGGCCGCGAATATGGCCGAGTGGTCCTCGGGAGACACCAGTAGCATGGAGAGCAGGGCGATGGGCGAAAGAACGGCGCTCAGCAGAAGCCAGAACCTGTGGCCGGTCTTGTCTATGGTCTCCGTGACGGCGATGGCGGTGACCGCCGCCCCGATGACAAGGATTACGAAGTAAGGGGCCGCCTCGAGGACGGACATCCTGTAAGTGAAAAGGGCGATCTTCACCATGTAGCCCACTGCAGCCATGTCTATGAGGCCCAGCAGGACGACGAAGATCAGCAGCCCCGAGATCATCTTCCCGCCATCCACTTTCCTGTGGAACACGGAGTGCTTGTGGCGGAGCTCTATGAACACGAACAGCAGGAACAGCAGCGTGACGCCGGAGATGCCCATGAGGGCCTGGGGGCTCGTCAGGGGCCAGTCGAGGTAGATCTTCTGCAGGAGGAGGACGAACAGCCCAGCCCAAATCGTGAGGATTATGGCCCCGGGCAGGTCGGCCGGCCTGTCGCTGCATTTGCCGTTGTTGAAGACCTGGAGCGCAGGGTACGTTACTATGGCCTGCAGGAAGAAGACAATCCAGAACGCCTCGTTCCACCCGATCGTCTCTATCGCCAGCTTGCCCGCGAAGATGCCGCAGAGCATGCCTCCGCCGAATCCCAGCGACATGATCCCGTTCGCGGCGTAGCGGTTCTGCTTGTCCTTGACGTCGAAGTAGATCTGCGCGATGCATGCGACTATGACTATTCCCGCACCGAACCCCTGGATCAGGCGGAAGGCGATGAACGTGATCATATCGCCGCTGAGGGCACAAAGCGCCGTGCCTGCGAGGAAGAGCAAGGACCCAATGAGGTACGGCCTCTTGCGCCCGTAATGGTCCAGCATGCAGATGCTGAACGCCATGGCGGCGCATTCCCCAGCTACGAAGAATGGGAAAGCCCATGTGTACTCCTTGGTCGCGAACGAGTCCATATCGAGCATCAGGTCGAAGGATATGACCTGGGTGAACGCCGCGGGCACGCAAACGACGAAAGTACTGAATGAGAGCAGGAACAGCCTCGGCAAGGCCCCGATTAACTCCGTCTTGTCTAACGGCATAATGGTACAGAAACGTACTGGGCGGTTATAACGTTTCCCAATTTAATATATAAACAAAGAGCGTGCTGGGTCCGGGGAAGGACCGGATGATGATGCATCTAGCCTGATCGGTGATGAGCCCTATGAGTTCTGACGGCTTCCCCTCGCTCGCCCGCCGAGTAGTCGGTCATCCCGGTGTACATGATGAAGTCGGACAGCTTCATCCCCTCGTTCCACCTCATTATCAGGTTCCCGCTGGCGGAGGTGTCTATCTTGGGTATCCTGCGGTAGAGCATCGCGTTGCGGCCCTTGAACTTATGGTCGGTGGGGATGGTGAATATCCTCCAGGGGTCGCCCTTGAACCCCTTGTACCTGTAGGCGTAGATCGGCACCAGATGGGAGCGGCAGCAGTCGTCCAGCATGCCGTTGGCCTGGTCCGTGAGCCTCTGGCTCTTGCTGAAGTGGAGCACATCGTCGGCGGAGCTCTTGACCTCGATGGGGAACGCGAAGTCCCACCTCAGGGCCACTATGTCCACTCCGAGGGATCCCGCGGCCCTGATGACCATGTAGGGGTTCACCCTGAGCGAGTCGTAACCCGCCTTCTCCATCGCGTTGCAGGTCTTTACCATCTTCGTCAGCGCTTTGTCGTCGCCCGACAGGAGGGCCTTGAGCTCCCTCTCGTAAACATCTCCGGCCGCAGCCATGTTGCATCCCGATTGGTTACCATGCGGAGACAGTATATAAACCAAAGCGGGGGGTGCCCGAAAGTGGCTCCGAAAGCAGGATGGGGAAGAAAAAGGAGGGGTAGAGTCCCCTCTGGAGTTTCACGGGGACAGCCTCGAGGGGTCCCTGGGGAAGAGGATGGCCTCCCTGATGTTGGGCAGGTCCAGCATCTTGACCAGCAGCCTCTCGATGCCGATGCCCCATCCGCCGTGCGGGGGCATGCCGTACTTGAAGGCGTCGAGGTAGAACGAGAAGTCCTCGGGGTCGAGGCCCTTCTTCTCCATCCTGGCGACGAGGGCGTCGTACCTGTGCTCCCTCTGGCCGCCGGAGGAGATCTCCTGGCCGCGGTAGTCCAGGTCGAAGGAGAACGAGTAGGGGGTGCCGTCCTTCTCCATGATGTAGAAGGGCTTGGCCTCCTCGGGGTACTCGATGATGAAGTACAGGTCGCATCCCTTCTCCATCATGATGTCGCCGATGATCTTCTCGCCCTCGGTGCCGAGGTCGTCGCCCTCCTTCAGGGGGAGGCCGTTCTCGTTGACCATCTTGAGGCACTCGGAGTAGGTGAGCATCGGATAGGGCCTGGCGGGGACGGTGATCTCCTTGCCGAGGATCTCCAGCTGCTTCTTGCCCCTCTCCTTGAGGCCGTTGAGCACGTGGTCGATGATGGTCTCGATCATCCCCATGACCTCCTCCTCGTTGGCGATCCAGGACATCTCGCAGTCGAAGGAGATGAACTCGGTCACGTGGCGGTTGGTGTTGGAGTGCTCCGCGCGGAAGGCGGGGCTGATCTCGAAGACCCTGTCGAGCCCGGTGGACATGAGGATCTGCTTGTAGAGCTGGGGGGACTGGGCGAGGTACGCGGGCTTGCCGAAGTAGTCCACCTTGAACAGCTCCGCGCCCCCCTCCGCCCCGGCGGCGGAGATCTTGGGGGTGTAGACCTGGGTGAACCCGTTCTTCCTGACGGCCTCCTCGATGAGCTCGACCATCATGGCCTTCAGCTCGAAGATGGCCTTGACCTCGGGCTTCCTGAGGTCCATGAACCTGTTGTTGAGGCGGGTGTCCATCTCGACGTTGACCTTGTCGATGACCCCCATGGGGAGGGGGACGGCGGCCTCGGAGAGGACCTCGGCGGATGTGGGGATGAGCTCCAGGCCGAGGGCGGTCTGGTTGCTCTCCTTGACCTCGCCGGTGATGGAGACGACGGTCTCCCTGGACAGCTTGGTGAGGAGCTCGAAGAGCTCGGGGTCGATCTTCTTCTTGGGCATGGTCACCTGGAGGGTGCCGTGCCTGTCGCGCAGCGTGAGGAATGAGATGCCCCCCATGTTCCTGACGTCCTGCACCCAGCCGCGAACGGTCGCGGTGCCGTCGGCCACCTTGATGTCGGAGGAGTCCCTGATTAATGCCATAAATGACGCGATTGGCCATCACTTATAAAGGGATTAGGGGTGGATTCGCCACTTGAGGGGTATCCCTATGACCCTCTCGTCGAAGTCGGGGTGGTGGTACCTGCCCCTGTTCTCCGTGTCCGGGCCGAACTCGATGGCCTTCTTCGGGCAGAGGTTGAGGCAGCACATGCACATGCTGCAGAGCTCCTCGTCCCAGACGGGTTTCCTGTGGTAGATCTTGATGATCTGCTCGGGGCAGACGTCCTCGCAGATCCTGCACTCGATGCAGCGCCCGTTGAGCCTGAAGTTCTCGGTCCTGCGGTCATCGTCGTACCTGGAGTACCATTCCGCCGCGGATGCCGGGTCGGGCCTCTTCCTGAGGTCCCCCTCGTCTCCCGCCTTGAGGGACTCTATGATTCCCCTGACCTCCTCGTCGGCCGCGGCCAGCATGGGCGCCGCCTCCTCGCGGGTGGGGACCTCCTCGTAGAACACGGCGTTCTCGGGCATCAGCACGTCGTAGCATGCGGACACGTCGAGCCTCCTCCCGAGCTTCTCCCTGAGCTGCTCGTAGGCTCCGCCGGATGTGCCTGCGCAGGTGACTATGCAGAAAACCCTGCCCGCGTGCCTGACCTCGACGTTCTCGGCGAAGCGTCTGACCATGTCCGGGAGCCCGAGATAGTAGACCGGGAACACGAACCCCACGTCCTCCCCGCCGGCATCGTACACGAAGCGCTTGAAGCGGACGGCGGCGGCGATATCGACCTTGGGGATGCCCAGGGCATCCGAGACCATGCGGGCCACGTGGAAGGAGTTTCCCGTGCCGGAGAACGTGAATATCATGCCGGGGGCGTCGCCTTGCGCATATATATTACCTCGCCCAGGGTGAACTGTGTTCGGTAATTCCCGATCTTTTCCTGGCCGAGCGCGGATGCGAAGCATTAAGTACCGATACATCATCGTGACTCCAATACATAAAAATCAACGCTGGTGTTGATTTTTAATTCCGACGGTC